>JBBQWM010000010.1:0-147050 GCA_038210655.1 Chloroflexia bacterium | reverse complement strand
GGAAATAACCGGGATTTTTCCAAAGACAGCTCCCCGCCGAAGAATCTAGATTCTTCGCTGCGGCTCAGAATGACAAATTTGAGGCTGGGTGAATAATTACAGAAATTTTTTCTAAAATATAATCACTCCTCGGTTTAGGGTATAGTATAGTCTGGCTAATATGCAAAAAATTGACGCTCACCCCCCTTGTAATCTGATAATTGCTAGAATCACCAGATTTATACTCTTGACAAGAGATCAAAAATACGGTAAAGTTTGAGAGATCACTCATCCTTTTAAGGGATTGAAACTGTTAGCTAAAATATATAGCGACCTTCAAAGACAATGTACGCGAGACGCAGTTTCGATTTAATCCTGTAAATCCTGTACATCCTTGTTAGTTAAAAAGGAGAATTGCCAATGCCCCGCAAAAAGAAAGATGATCTGGAAGAGGTAGTCAGTCAACTTATGACCATGACCGAAGCCTCCCAGTGGATCGAGGAAAACAAAGCCGAGTTTGGGCTGACTGTCGGCATTAACACTGACACCCTCAAAAAAGCCAGCCAGACCGGGCGATTAAAAGCCATTCTCAAGAGCCACATTTTCCTCACCCGTGAGCAAGAATTGCGCGAGTATATCAAAAATTTCGACCCCAAAAACAAGCGCGAAAGTCGTCCCCTCAAAGCTCGCGCTCTCAGCAGACGGCGAACCAAAGCTGCTAAAGCCGCAACCACTGCCGCCGAAACGATCCAATTACCGGCGACTACCTCCTAAATAATAAGTTTTTTAAGGCTCATCAGCCTCGGTCTCTAAAGGAATAAAATGCCTAAAGCTATTCAAATGACCCAGTACGGCGATAGCAAGGTCTTAAAGCTGGTGGAAATTACCCTGCTTCCCTTGCAACCGAACGAAGTGCGCTTTCGATTGATCGCGGCTGCCGTAAATCGGGCTGATCTTGAAATCCGTAGCGGCAACTGGCCGGTAATGACCGCTCAACCTTTTCCGTACACTCCTGGCCTGGAAGCACTGGGCGAGTTAGTCGAGATCGGGCAGGCCGTTTCGGACCTCAAGATCGGCGACCGCGTAATTACTATGATGCAAAAATTGGGTGGTATTCACGGTATTCGACCGGGCGGCTATCAGGAATTTGTTACAGTCGAAGCTGAAAAAGTAGCCCTAGTTCCGCCCTACCTTAACCCTTTTGAGGTAGCCGCGCTCGGTCTAGCCGCAGTTACGGCCTATAACGGCCTTAAAAGGCTGGCGATTGCCGAAGGACACCGGGTAGTAGTTCATGGTGCAAGCAGCGGAGTAGGTTCGGTCGCGGTAGCCATGACCAAAGCGTTAGGTGGGAAAGTTATTGCAACTTCTTCCAGCCCTGACAAAGAGAATTATTTGCGTTCGATTGGAGCCGACGAAATAATTAACTTGAGCCACGAACGCCTGACCGACCGACTTGGAGTACGAAGTGTGGACGCGGTGCTGGAAACTTTAGGAGCCGCCACCTTTAGCGATAGCGTTGCTATACTCAAGCGGGGCGGGCATCTCTGTCTGGTGGGGGCTGCTTCTGGCGATAACCTTTGCTTTATCGCCTGGGACTTACTACAAGACCTCCACCTGACCGGCTATAGCTCGGAGAATTTGACCGGGCAAGATTTGCGCGACGACATGACCCAGATTTATCAATGGCTAACCGAAGGCAAAATAACCGCTCCCGTCTATCAGCAATTCCCACTGGCCCAAGCCGCCACCGTTCACCAGCTAATGGAAGATCGCAAACTAACCGGTCGCGCTCTGCTGGTGCTTTAACAAAAGAAAAGCAGAGCGTTCGCCCATTTTGGAGCGAACCACTCTGCTTTTGCACAAATAGCTTGGCGGCTAATATTTGTTCCGAGCGACCGGGTTCTGGCGCAAGCGTTCGCGCTGGTTCGGGTCGAGCATGCGATAATCGTCGGCCTGGATCAAAACCGTCCGGCAAAGCTGCCGATCACACAGCCGCGAACGTATCCGACCATCGATACTATCCAGGTCGTTATTGGTTGTAATCACCGTCGGCAGTTTCGCATTATAACGATGGTTGATAATCTGATAAAGCTTTTCCCGCGCCCAGGGCTTCGAGTTCTCCGTCCCCAAATCGTCTAGGACTAAAAGCGGCACATTCCGAATAGCATCAAACCGCTCGTCATAGCTGGCATCGCTGTTCGGGTCGAAAGTCGCCCGCAAATAATCCAGCAAATCGGGAACTACCGCAAAATAAAGCGGAACCCGCTTGTTAAGCGCATCGTTGGCAATAGCCGCTGCCAGATGGGTCTTGCCACAGCCATAACCACCGATAAAGAGCAACCAATCGCTAGGGTCGTGGGCAAAGCGCAAAGCCGCTTCGTAAGCATCTTTGGTTTTAGGCACCCGTGCATTAAAAGTCTCAAAGTTTAGCTCTCGAAAGTGATCGAGATTGCTGGTCTTTTTCAACTGCTCAAAGGCTTTGCGTTCCTTGAGCGCCATCGTACACTCGCACGGAACCAGCTTGCCAAAATTCGGGTCGCCAACCGGCGCTTCCATCCGCAAAAAGCCACTCCCCTTGCAACGCGGGCAGGCATCCTTTTCGACATACGGCTCAACCACCGGGCGCGGCTCGTTAGAACCGGCTACTCCCACAAAATCGGTCAACCGTACCACCTTGCCAGGTACGCCACTATTAAGGGGCGCAACCGAGGTTGGTCGCCGAACCGGGGTCGGATTAGCCCCTACCTCGCTACTACTCCGGGGAGCCGCCTCGACCGTCCTCGACGTGAGGTTGGGTGAGGTGGGCGTATTTCCCGGTCGTATATTTCGTAAAGTCGATAGGTCCTCGGGGGCGACCGGGCGCGGCAGGTCTTGCCGATGGCGCGGTGCTGCCGGTGGGTGTTGCTGCTGGCGCAACCTCTCCATCTCCACCCAGACCCGTTCGTCCATTTCTTCCTGCTCGGTACGCAGGGGCGTTATTTTGTGCGGGTTTCGTTCGCGCCCGGTCGCGTTCTTGTTGTCCATCTCGTCCATTGGCAGACCAATTCTCCAAAATACGGGCTATATAAGCCCAGCTACGCCGATTGTAATTCACGGCCTCCGCAAATGCTTCTTCTACCCAGGCCGCCGGATAAAGCCGCTCGGCCTCGCGCAACCGTTCGCTCAAAATGGGCGTAAGCGGGCCGATATTCTGCTCATACAAAGTATAAATATCCGGGCGGGACGACCGCACCTTCCAACGTTGCTGCTGTTGCTGCCGCCACTGCCGGATTTCAGCCAGCCCCACACTCTTGGAATTAGCGCCGACTGCCGAGGTATCCGGCAACGGCCTATCCCACAAATCCAGGCCATACAGCAGGTTGGTCTCCTCGATCTGGATTTCACCACACTGCAATCTGGCTAGAAACTCGCGGTTAGCCGGTGTATTTAGCAAAAACCAGGTCACTGTCACCGGTTCCAAATCGCCTTTGGCCGGGCTATTACCAAAAAACTCCGGCGGTGGCGGCGCCGCCTCGGCCCGCAAAAGACTACCCCTGGCAAGGCAAAGCTCCAGACTCTCGCGCAAATGCTCGATAGGCGGACGTGGGTCGCCCCCCCGTCGTAGCCCTGCCAACAACTCATCCGACTCGACCAACTCCCAGTAGCCGACCCATTTCGGCTCACCCTGCTTGCGCCCGGCCAGATACATAACATAAAGCAGTGTCTTTAGCTCGTTGGGGTGAGTGATCTGGGGCAAAAGCTGGGTAAAGAATGAGCCAGGTATCCCCGTGAACCGCTCTGCGCGTTCCCCGTCCGGCCCTATTCCACTGTCAAAACCTACGAACTTACGCTGCATCGGTCAAGAGTCCTTTCAACTTATTTACGATTTGCGGTTAGGTATTTAGCCATCATATCAACCGACCTTCTACACTCCACCCTGTGTAGTCAACTTTCAAGCTTGCCATCAACCCCCAATCGTAAATCGTAAATCCCAAATCGGCAATCCTACCGTCCCGGTGTCTGATACGTCTCCAAATTGGCGAAACGAGTCGTCTTATGATGGAAAAAGAGCGAAACCGTATCGACCGGGCCGTTACGATGTTTGGCGACGTGAATCTCGGCAATATTCTTCTTCTCGGTATCGGGTTTATATAATTCTTCGCGGTAAATAAACATCACGATGTCGGCATCTTGCTCTATTGCGCCAGATTCACGTAAATCACTGAGTTGAGGAACATGGCTGGTGCGATTCTCGACGGCCCGACTAAGCTGGCTGAGGCAGATCACCGGGATATTCAACTCGCGAGCCAGTCCCTTCAAGCTACGCGAAATCTCGGAGACTTCCTGCACCCGGTTCTCCTGCTTACCACCGCTCATCAACTGCAAATAGTCGATAATCAGCAATTCCAGACCGTATTCGGCGTGCAAGCGACGAGCCTTCGAGCGCAGTTCCTGAATCGTAATACCCGCTGAGTCGTCGATATAGAGCGGAGCAGTCGCCAGCCGACCAAACGCCCGGCTAACCCGATCCCACTCGCTTTCGTCGATATAGCCAGTGCGTAACCGATGCGAGTCTACCCCAGTCTCCATCGCCAGCAGGCGTTGTACCAGTTGCTCCCGCGACATTTCCAGGCTAAAAACCCCTACCGGACGCTCGGCCTTCATAGCCACATTATAGGCGATACCTAGTGCCAGCGAAGTCTTGCCGACCGAAGGGCGGGCCGCCAAAATCACCAGATCGGACTGCTGAAAACCGCCAGTCAGCTTATCGAGGTCGGTATAGCCACTCGGCACCCCAATTACCTCGCCTCGGTGGTCGTGCAAATAAGCCAAGCGGTCGAAATACTCTTCCAAAATCGCGCCGACCTTGACCGCATCCCGCCGAACCCCTTGCTGTACCACATCGTAAATAAGTTGCTGGGCCTGGTCTACCATTTCCTGAGTGTTTAGCTGCTCGTCAAAACCGAGGGCCGTCACCTGCGCCCCGGCCCCAATCAGGCGGCGCATTACAGCATAGCGTAGCACAATCCTGGCATAATGTTCGACATGTACCGGGCTGGCGGTCGAGCGCATCAAGCTCAAAAGATAACTGGCCTTCACCTGACCTTCGCCCTCACCCAACCGACCCCGGCGGCGCAACTCGTCGCGCAAAGTAATCAGATCGCCCGGCGTGCGCTGTTCGTAAAGATCGAGGATCGCCTGATAAACGGCCGCGCGTTCTTCGCTAAAAAAATCGGGGGGTTGTAAAACCGGCGCAATCTTGATAACCGTGTCCCGGTCGATCAAGAGCGAACCGATGACGGCTTCTTCGGCCTCGGCATTGTGGGGGATGGCTTTCTCGCCGCCCGTGCCGCTTGCCACGCCAAAACTGGCCCCACCGTTATTGCGACGGCGACCGTTATCACGCTCATACAAACCTGCATTTGAGCTATCAGAAGGAGGGGGAGGGTAACTTGTTTCGGTTGACATAGCCGCTTCCTACCTTAAATTGCGTCTTGACGCAAAGGATAGCCCGACTATATCATAAGACCGATTTGCCCCTAGCCCAAAACTGGATAGAGTCCTGCCTTGTACGGACAGCCTGGATAGAGCCTATCCTGAACATGCCCTTATTGGCTAGAATCTAACACCTGAACAGCTTTGCACCTATCGAACGACCGTAAAATCACGGTGCATCCGGGCGCAACCTGCCCACAGGCTAGGTGCATTCAGAAGCGTTGTTCGATCATATCTTCTTTGCGTCGGGGACAAAGAAGATATGATCGAACTGCTTACTAATACTTTGTTATAAACCGTACCAATTTCATAATCTACCTGAAATTGGAAGGGCTGTTCTTAGCCTTCGACCGGCTCGGTGCTGGTCTCAACCGTCTCCGAGGCAGGCGCAGCAGCGGGAGCTTCCGGCTCGCTTTCGGATTCGACGATCACTTTGACCTTCGGCACTACCCGGCCTACCAACCGCACCGGCACATCGTACTCGCCAATGCTGTGAATATTTTCCGGCAATTCAATCTTGCGGCGGTCAATCGTCTGGCCCAGCTTTTCGCTAAGGGCATCGGCGATTTGGGCGCTCGTAATCGAACCATAAAGGCGACCACCCTGACCCACACGGGCCGTCAAGCGGATCGTCTGCTGCTCGATCAAAGTCGCCAACGAACGATTATCGTCTTCGGCCTTTGCAACACGGCGCTGTTCGGCAGCCTGCTGCTGCTCGATCACTTTTACCATACCGGGGGTCGCCGGTTTCGCCAGACCACGCGGCAACAAATAGTTGCGGGCATAGCCGTTCTTGACTTCCTGGATGGTTCCGGCAGCACCCAGATTTTGTAGAGTCTCGGTCAGAATAACCTTCATTTTGAAAAAACTAACTCCTTCGGTTTCTTTGTTTGGCTGGCTCTCAAAGAGTGGTACTGAGCAAAATAGAGATAGAGCCTGACGTGCTTTTTCTTTTAATGTTTACACATGAGTTTATTATAACATTTCGCATGACAGTCGTCTAGTCGTTAACTGGCCCTTTTGGGGGATTTGTGGGATATGCATAGCTCCCTAATCAAAATCCCCAAATCTTATGAACATACATAACCACAACCCATGTGGATAAACCCGGCAAAAACAGCTTTTTATAAAGTTGCAACTGCAATTTTTAGCTTTTCTCTGCCGTGAATAGTTATTATTATAAGTAACTACTCAGGCTATGTCACCCTGAGCCGCAGCGAAGGGTCTAAGATTCTTCGGCGGGGAACTATCTCCGGCAAAAATCGAGGTAATCTTCCCGCCTCAGAATGACATGGCTGAGTAGTTATTATAAAATGAAAAGGCCACCGCTGCTCATCGGTAGGCCTCTTGAAATGAGGAATTCTAAAGAAGAAAAGTTTGAGGATAATTGCTTGAGGATTATCTCGTAAGCTCAGGTCTGTGACCGTGTTGCTTACCCTGTCATTATACCTATCCTCAAACTTATTCCTTATGCGCCGGGTCACAACAAAAATGTGCGCTATATCACACTTTGGCTTTCTCAAACTACTTCGGTCGGATCATCTCGAACAAATCGTTGGTGCGGGTGTAATAGCTATAAGAAAGGCGGCCTATCGCGTGCAGCTTGGTTACATCGATAGTATTTTGGGCCGTCAGCAAATCGTCGCGCACGTGCCACAAAATCGCCTCCCCGATAATAAGACCGGCCTGCGCTCCCTCCCGCCCGACATACACCACCTGCTTGAGCCGACACTCGATATTAATCGGCGACTCCAACACCCTCGGAGCGCGAACAAGTTGGGCCGGAACCGGGGTGAGGCCGGTCTGCTCAAATTCGTCCACCTCCGGGTCAACCTCGGCGCTACTCGCATTCATCTGTTCCTGAGTATCCTCGGTCGCCACATTGATAACAAATTCGCCGGTCGCCTCAATATTGGAAAGCGTGTCCTTCTTACCAATGTTGCGCCGCCAGTTGTTCGCCACCGCCAGCGTCGGCGGGTCGCCCGTAATCGCCATAAAAAAGCTAAATGGAGCCAGATTATAAGTACCATCCGGCGCAACCGTCGAAACCCAGGCGATAGGCCGGGGTACGACCGACCCGATCAGCAACTGATAGGCATCCCGCGACGGCATCTGTAACGGGTCTATTATCATTAACTATTCTCCCACAAAACTATAGCGGCAGCTATTTTCTGCTAGAAACCCAATTTTTGGTTGACAGGCGACCAACCCTACTCAAACAACCTCTTAACACCAATAGCAAAGCCCGGTATGACATCCCCGCCGTCAAGCGTTTCTTCCAGTCCCAGCTTTTTAATTGGCTCGGCTTGTCCGGCCTGATAAATCGTAACGATCTCCTCTTTGGGGTTGACCACCCATACGATACCGACCCCGGCGGTCAAAAGTCGGTAGACTTTGACCATTGCACTTTGCAATGCCGCTTTGCTTTGAAGATCGCTTGGTGATAAAACCTCGACTGCCAGGTCGGGTAAAGGCGCGGCCCCATCCGTGATTTGAATGTTCCGCCCTGCTTTCCAGTAGGACATGTCAGGCGTAGGGGCGCTGCGTGGGCCTATCCTAACGCTGACTTCCTGAATTGAATGACCAAACTTGCGTTGCGAGTCGTACTCTTTTATCGCATCCCGAATAATATCAATAATCAAACCGTGACGGTATCCCGGCATGGGTTTCTTCACCAGCCTTCCATCAACCAATTCGTAACGGTCGCCAAACTCCGGCAATCTCTCAAACTCTTCGACTGTATAGAGTTGTTCAAGGTCTCTCTTGCTGGCCCTCAGCACCATAATTCCTGCTCCGTTCCGGCTTGTAGTAAATCAAAATCTCGCGTTCGGGATATGTAGCCCAAATTGGTTTTATCAATTCTCTGGTTCAGGGTTCAAATCGAGCGGGTAATCAAAAATATCGCTAATCGGCAGTCGAAAACCGGGTAACACCGTTTCGCCATCCAACGCGCTCTCGCTCCCATAAACCTGCGGAACCAGACCACTATTCAAGCGGTAGACCTCGACTGTCCGGCTAAAAGGGTGAATGCTCCAAATCAGGCTCACCCCGGCCTTTTGATATTCGGCTACTTTAGCCTCGACATCATAAGGTCTATCGTTGGGCGACTCGACCTCAATCGCTAGATCGGGAACTGTATTTGGATAGCTACGAAACCTTTTGGGCAGTTTCTCCTGACGTACAAAAGATATATCCGGCTGGCAGCCTGATCTCTTTTTGCGATCTCCCGGCGGCTCCAAAAAGCGATATTCGGCGCTGCTTTCCGCCACCCGGCCCAGATTTTTGCCTTTCAAGAAATTTCGCAATTCGCTAATCAGGTTGGCACAAATAATACTATGTTCAAAGGTTGTTATATCCTGCTCGTCTTCCTCAAGCTCTTGTGGTTCTAACTCTATTTTCGAGATCATAACCCAACGCTCCTGACTTCCAACCGGCTTTTAAGCCCAAACAAAAAGTCGCATCCCTAACAAGGATTATAACATATCGCCTTTTTCCGCCAACCTATCCGGGTAAGCGTCAATATTTTACAAACCAGCCCGGCTGTACCACGCCTTAAGCCAAGGGGTGAGTATATATTAGGAAACCTTTCTAATATATGCTTTTGAGTGGTTTGGACCTAAATCTTACAGTCACCTGTGGTGACTTGTTTGAGCCTGTGCAAAAATCTGACGCTCACCCGACCTATTCTTATTGAGCCGTCAACCCACCGTCCAAAATCATAACCGTTCCCGTCACAAAAGACGACTCGTCACTGGCGAGATAAAGGGCGGCGTTGGCAATATCGTTGGCCTGACCCAGCCGACCAAGCGGGATCGCCGCCGCCAATTTCAACCGGGCGCGTTCCGGGTCGCGCGAGACCGCCACCAATTCATCCACCATCGGGGTCGCGGTAAAGGCAGGCGCAATGGCGTTGACCCGAATGCCAGAGCGGGCCAATTCGACCGCCGCCGATTTGGACAGGTGCAAACAGGCCGCTTTCGAGGCCGCATAGGCGCTATGCCCGGCAAACCCGACCACCCCCGCCACACTCGCCGTATTGATGATCGAGCCGCCTTTACCGCCTTTTAGCATAGCCGCCCCACCATACTTGATCCCCAAAAAGACCCCTTTGACATTGACCGCCATCACCCGATCCCACTCTTCCTCGGCTAGATCAAAGATTGAAGTAGTTACTTCGCCCGTCCCAGCATTGTTGAACAACACGTTAAGCTGTCCAAAGCGGTCGAGGGTAGCCTGCACTGCCGCCTCAACCTGGGCTGCCTGGGTCACTTCCAATTCTACCGCGAAGGCCGTTCCACCCTCCGCTTCGATCAACCGCACCGTCTCGGCCCCACCTTGCAAATCACGGTCGGCTACCACTACTTTCGCCCCTTCACGCACAAACAACAAAGCCGTCGCCCGACCTATGCCACTAGCCGCACCGGTAATCAGGGCTACTTTGCCCTCCAGTCGTTGAGCCATTATCTGAACCTCTTTTCTACAATTTATGAGAAGCTTGTCCCGCTATTATAACCACCCGGCCCGCTGGCTGCAAAGGAAACGGCCTAACCAATTAGACCTTTTCCTGTTAATCCTACCCATGAAATTAGCCAATTCAGCCTCAATCGGAAAAGTTAATTTATCCCGTCTATCCTGTCCATCCCTGTTAATAAACCGGCTTAATCGCTGGTCAGACCCCGGTCGTGGAGAGCTTGTTTGATTTGGGCCAGACTGAGACCATATTGCCGGGCTAATTCGGCGGCATAACCGAGGGCTTGCGGACGACCCGGCCTGATCGTGTAAGTCGGAACCGAGTCAATCGTATCGTCAGCGCGGGGTGCGACCTCCGCCACCAGATTGACCACCCCATCCTCCGAAGCAAGCCCATCCAGCGTAGCAGCCTCTTCGACCAGTTCGTGAATATGGGTCACAAAAATAGCCCGTGCGCCAAGCAAGCGCAGCCCCGCCAATAAATCCCGGCTGAGAGCGCGGGCCGAAGCGTGGTCGGTGCTGGCAAGCGGTTCGTTTAGCAGCAGCAGACTCGAACGGCTGGCCTGCCGGAAAAGCTGGGCCAACCGCCCCAATTCCTCTGCCAACCGTCCGCCATCCATATCAGGCCGTTCCGCCGTCGCAAAGTGGGTGTAAATTCCATCCACCGGGCTAAGACGCGCCGCCCGCCCCGGCACCAACAACCCCGCCTGCGCCAAAACCTGAGCCTGCCCAACCGCTCTGGTATAGGTAGTTTTGCCACCACTGTTCGGCCCGGTCAGGATAAAAATCGTTGCGCCCGGCCCAAAAGCAACCTCATTTGGAACTACCGCTTTCGAGAGATCGATGGCCCCCCGCCGCGCCCGCAACCGCAAAGCTAGATCGAGACTATAGCTACCTGAAATCTGGCCTGCTCGTTCCTCGACTGGCGCTATCACCGGACGACACAAAACCAGACCAACCGCCCGCAACTGGTTGATGAGTTTAGCCGCCCCCAGATAAAAAGCCAGTTCTGGCTCCAACCCGCTCAGATTGCCACTGCTCAACCGACTATAGCGGGCCAGCGCCTCAGCAACCGGTGCGGCGACCCGCTCCAAAAGCCGGTTCATATCGCGGAATAATTCGTGTTCGGGGGTATAGGGATGATTTTCACTGGCCTTAAACAGGCCGCTCAGTCCGCGCACCGTATCCCCGGCAGCCCGGTCGCCCAACAACCTTTCCAGCAAACTGCCTTTGCCGCTAAACCGGCTAGAATTGACCGAAACTATCGTAACCGACTCAGGCCGCAACTGACCATCCAAATTAAGACCGAGCGTAATACTTCCGGCCTGCTCGAATTGCGCGGCCAGTTTGGGCAATTCGGCGGCAAGCCGGGTGTATTCCGGCTCCTGGCGCATTGCCGTCAGCCAATCGCGCAAGGCCAGCCAGCCTTCGGCCCGCAACCCTGCCCCGGCCTCCTCAAGCGTCTGCCCTAAGCCCTCCACACAACTGACATAGACCTGAAGCTCGGCTAACCGACTGGCAATCTGATACAACGGGTTATTCTCGCCCCACCGCACCCCCGACCCATAGCTACTCAGCGACTGCAAAGACGGCAGTAGCGCCGCCAGACCTGCCGCCAATTCCGGCAAACTCAGCAAGTCTTCCAACACATCCTGACGATAACCAATTATAGGCGCTTCGCTAACCAACGCTGCCAGTGTCCCGGCTACAAAACGGCTATGCCGCCCATCAAAATCGAGCGCCTCCACGATAGCCGCCAAATTCAAGTCGGCTTCCGCCAGCGTAGAACGATCTCCCGCTGGCGAAGCCGGGTAGCTAGAAGGATGAAGTAAACTAATACTTGGGGTTGTCACACTTTTTGACTCAGAGTTAATATAAACGTTCAGAAAAACCACATGTGTAGGGGCGACCCTTATGGTCGCCCTCGCAGACCTAACACGGTCTTCACGGGCGACCACAAGGGTCGCCCCTACAAGATTATCGATGGATCGGGTCGCCCCTACAAGATTATCGATGGATTGGGTCGCCCCTACAAGATTATCGATAGATCAGGCGACCAAACCAAAATAACCAGTTTAACCTCTATAATTTCAGCCCGTTTATCATATCATATCAAAGCTTCTTGTGCGGCATTTACGACTTTGCCCGGCAGCTAAAGTCTTTACAAAACAAGCATGGATAACACTAACAGGCCCCCTCTATCCCCCAATTACCCTATAGCACAAGGCAAAGCCATTTAGAGCTAGAATTATCTGTAGGAGCGAGCTTCTGCTCGCGATGGAACACCTAGCTGTCTCTTCCATCGCGAGCAGAAGCTCGCTCCTACAGGGGCCAGGATCGCTGCACTTTGCTATAGTTATGATATAATCCGCCCAGAGGCGTGGATAATTAAACATAGGTGTGAGCAAAGATGGCCGTAAATCCTTTTGATAACTTTAGCCCGAAAGCCCAGGAAGCCCTGACTGGCTCCTACCAGCTTTTGCGACAATATAGACATAACCAGCTTGAGGTCGAGCATTTATTACTCTCGATCCTTTTGATGGAAAAAGATAGTGTCGTGCAAACTCTTACCAGCATAGGGGTAGACCTGAACGCCCTGAAAACGGCGGTGCAAGATCGCCTGGGGCCATTGCCAACGGCGGACGAAGTAAATCGGGGTGGCTCCACTTTCACCGCCTTTATTACGCCCCGCCTCCAACAGGTCTTTACCAGAGCGATCACCGAAACCCAACCACCCCGGCGTGAAGGTCTAGGTATCGAGCATTTGCTATTAGCAATGCTTGAGCCAACCGACGACCCGGTGGTAGCCTTGTTCAACCAGTTCGGGGTTGACCGTGAAAAGCTCCTGCAACTCTGGCAAGCGCCCCAACCGTCCGCTCCTGCTCAGACCACCCCACCAGCCTCCGAATTGACCCATTTTAATGAAGCCGGACGAGCGCGGATGGTCGATGTATCTAACAAAGAAGTGACCGCTCGGCAGGCCATCGCCCAAGGCGAAGTCCTGATGGAGGCCCCAACATTGGCCCTGATCCGCGAGGGACGGGCCAAAAAAGGCGACGTGCTGGCGGTAGCCCAAATCGCCGGGATTATGGCCGCCAAAAAGACCCACGAGATTATCCCGATGTGCCATCCCCTCCTGCTGACCGGGATCGACCTGCGGTTCGAGTTCGACGAAGCACGGTCGGCGGTCTTGATCGAAGCCGAAGTCAAAACCAGTGGGCAAACCGGGGTCGAAATGGAAGCCCTCACCGCCGTTAGTGCCGCCGCCCTTACGATCTATGATATGGTCAAAGCGACCGACCGAGGGATGCGGATCAACGCAATTCGGTTAGTTCACAAAAGCGGTGGCAAAAGCGGAACCTTCCAGGCTCCCATCTGACCTCTTTAATAAAACCTAGCTACCCGGCCCGTACTACATTCCTATTTATTGGGCAGTTATTGACTCGCCTGTCACAACTTTGTACACTAATAGCTGTGATTAGAAACAGTGATCTAAAGCAGTAATCTAAAATCCCCAAAACTTGGAGCTGAACATGGAACTGTGGATGTTTGACACCCCGGCCCCACCTGCGACGGCCCGGCTATCTTATGGGCCACAGCCTTTGCATTTCGGTGATCTACGCCTGCCGGATGGCCCCGGCCCTCACCCGGTCGTAATTGTAATTCACGGCGGCTTCTGGCGGGCCAAATACGATCTCGAACACACCGGGCATCTCGCTGCCGCCCTGACCGCCCAGGGCTACGCCACCTGGAATATCGAATATCGCCGGATCGGACACCCCGCCGGTGGCTGGCCCGGTACATTCCAGGACGTAGCCCTGGCGACCGATTACCTGCGGTCGCTGGCCTCCGACTATTCGCTTGATCTAAGCCGGGTAATAACGTTGGGTCACTCGGCGGGCGGGCATCTGGCCTTATGGCTGGCCTCCCGAACCCGCCTCACCCCCAATAGCCCCCTCGCTACCGCCGAACCACTGCCCCTCCGGGCGGCGGTCTCGCTGGCAGGGGTCAGCGATCTACACCAGGGCTACGAACTCAACTTGAGTAATGGCGTAGTAGCGGACTTTTTGGGTGGCTCCCCCGCCCAGGTTCCCGAACGTTACGCCGCTGCTTCGCCCGCCGAATTGCTGCCGCTTGGACTACCGCAACTTCTCATTCACGGCAGCGACGACGAAAACGTCCCTTTTTCGATCAGCCAATCTTACTACGAGCGGGCTAGTCTATTGGGCGATCATGTTACGCTCGTGCCATTACCGGGAGCCAAACATTTCGAGGTAATCGACCCGCGCTCTGCCGAATGGCTTATTATCGGGCAGGAACTCAAAAAATTACTCTAATAAACCAAGCCGCAAACTCGCATTATGTGCTAAAACACAAAGCAACCTGCGTGGGGCGCAAGCATCAAAGAAATTGTAACCGTTGACGGTCTGTCATTCTGAGGGGGAGATTACCTCGGTTTTTGCCGAAGTTGGCTCCCCACCGAAGAATCTCGGTTGGAGAGTGGCCCACTCTCCAACGGTTACAAGAAATTACTCACTTCACAGACATAAAAAGAATTATCCTGTGAACCCCGTCTATCCCTGTTAACTTTAAAGGAGATTATATTATGGCCTATACACAACCGTCCGAAGAACTGACTCAGGTACTAAACCTGCTACAACAACAGCAGGCCGAAATAGCTACCCTGCGCGAACACCTTGCCGGACAGACCGCCAAAATCGAGCGGCTCGAAGCCGGTGCATCCCCGACCCCGACCCCGACCGAACCCCAAACCACCCCAACCAGTCGCCGCCGCATGCTCAAAAAACTCGGCGCGGCTGCCGCCGCTACCCTCGCTGCCACTACCGCCCTGGCGACCACCTCTCAAACCGCCTCAGCGGATGCCAATGTTACAGTTGGCGGTGCTTCTACCCCGAATTACGGGATAATGGCTTCGCCTGACACCGCCACCAAACCGTCTACTTACAGTGGAACCACCGGCGTTATTGGCATAAGTGACAGCTTGCCAGCTATATCTGTAACACCGGTAGTAGCTGGGGTAGCCGGTTACAGCACAGGCGGAGTTGGAATTTACGGAGAAAGTTCCACCTTTATAGGCGCAAGGTTTAAAGGCTTACAAGCGGCAATGGTCCTGGAAGCTCCCACCCCTAACCCACCGGCTACTATCGGCCATCTGCCCGGCGAGTTATACGTCTCATCGGAAGGTAGTAGCAATGTTGGCGGGGTCAACGACCAAAAACGTACTCTATACTTTTGTACCCGCCGGATCGACACAGGCGGCAACGACACCGAAACCTGGTACAAAATAGCCGGAGTGGGTACGGTTAGTTCCAATTACACCGTTCTCCCGGCCCCGCGCCGCATCGTCGATAGCGTCAACCCCACCGGTCTTAATCCTACCGGAGGCCAGATCACCGGCTTTGGTAGTCCCAACCCAATTAGCAATGTAACCAACAATACCAAAACCTATCAGGCGACCGGCACGGGTGGCGCACCTAACGGAGCGCTTGCCATTACCGGCAATTTGCACGTCTATTCCGGCACCAAAAATCTCAGCTTACGCCCCGGCTTTGGCTACCTGACCGTCTGGCAAACCGGCACCAATTACCCGACCGCCACCCCCACCGAAGGCGTAGCGACCGTCTGGTTCGCACGGGGCGGCCTCGCCAGCACCGCCTTTACCGTCCTACTCGATGGCAACGGTCAATTCAATGTCGCCGCCGATTCGACCACCCACGTTGTAATAGAACTAACCGGCTACTATCTCTAATCAAGGTCAGAGCTAATATAAACCTTAACCGATGACAGTTTGTCCATTCTGAGCTGTATTCTTACAGCAGATTGCAAAGACATTGGGCTGGTAGGGGCGACCCTTGTGGTCGCCCTCGGAGACCCGGCAGGGTGTTCAGGGGCGACCACAAGGGTCGCCCCTACGAAAAACGGCTCAATAATTCCGCAACTTGCTGTAAAAAGGTAGGGGAGGCGATTTGGAGCCTGCCTTTCCAGGAACACTACCCAATCAATTGACGGTTTGCCCCTACAAATTAAAAGGATACAGTTCAGGTATAGGCTCAAATTTGACTAGATTAAAAAGTAGGAAAATGAAAATTTCATTTGAATTGAAAAGTTTGTTAGAACAGGGTTTAAGTCAAATGCGTCGAGACCCTGAACATAATCTTAATCTCAGTATACGTAGTAAATTATATGAACTCCTGGAACCAGATTATTCAGACAATAAAATCTGTAAAGCGTGGGGCTGGTTAGGAATATTGTCTACCCAGCGAGTTCTATTTATTTGGCAGCACCATTTAAGGATATGGGATGGTATAGAAAATGATTTTGCGAACATAAATATAAAAGAATTACCCGAATATTTACTATCTATTGCTAAAGAAGCGGTTCAAGGTGTTTTAGACCTAAATAATGTAAAAAAACAGATTGATCTCTTTCACGAAGTAGTAGGTGCTGTTGGAGATGAAATTTTTGAATATATGGAAAACGGTCCAAAAGAGGTAGTGTGTGTAAGTGATGCTGCTTATAATACTCTTTATCAACTTGCTAGTAAAAAACCACTCGCAAGTGTAAAGGATTGGAAAACACAAACTGATGATAGCTTGCCTACTGAAATGCTTGATGTTGCAGGATCGGCAATGCTGGCTTATGCTGGTGGAAATGATATAGGAGCTGTAAAGCTCAATAAGCGTTTAGAATTTTGGGAATGGTGGCTAACCGAAGCTGTCCCGCAAGCCTGGGAACTTGCCCAGCAAGCTTCAACAACGCAAGACCATCAAGATAAGAGTGTAAAACAATAGGATTGGAAAACAAAATGAAAGGCTATAAGTCAGGTATCTAATCTGAGCCTGACACCTGTCACCTGATACCTAATACCTGATACCTGTCACCTATTGCACATCAGTGGTATAATACTTATGTCAATATAGAGAAACGTCTTTATCCCATACAGCCTGTTTATCCCTGTTAATCAAAGAGGAGTAGAGAGCGTGACAACCGGAAGCTCAAACGATTTAATAAAGGAAGGCATCCAACGGGTGCAGGCAAACCAGGCGGCGGAGGCTTACCCGCTCTTCAAAGAAGCAACCTCCCGCGACCCCAATAACGAGTTTGCCTGGATTTGGTTGTCCGTAACGAGCAATAACCGAACCGAGAAACGAGCGGCGCTCGACCGTGCGCTCCAGATCAATCCCAACAGCCAACACGCCAGCGATGCTTTGCGGGCTTTAGAAGCGGAAGAAGGCAACCTGCCCGCTGCAAGTACAGCGGCCTACGGAGCCACCCCGCCACCCCCCAATTTTACGACAAGCCCTCGGATCGGCGAGAGTGAGCAATCTACCGCCCCCCGCTACACCCAGAGCGACCCGCTTCGGGCTGCTTTGAGCGACGAACCTGATGGCAAAAAGGCCAAAGCTCCTAAAGTGACCAAAGTCAAAATTAACAATAAGGATCAACGTATGATTAGCCAGCCACCCCGAGGGCAAGCCACTGCCCGGCGCATCCGTATTATCCTTCTGGTTTTTCTTGTTCTCATTCTGATCGGATTGGCCGCTTACTTTGTACTCCAACAACTCCAGAAGAACCAGGATGCTAACCAGGCTAACAACCCGCCGCCCACTGCCGACACAACCACTGCCGCCGCTACCTCCATCAACGTCACTACGACCGTTGCAGCTGGAACAACCTCGGCAGTCGCTACCACCGCCGCAGTTGTCACCACCGCCGCACCCGCCACTACTGCCGTCGCCACCACCGTAGCCGGAACCACCACCGCCGCCAGCACTACGACTACCGCGACCACTGCCGCCACCGGCACCACCCTGCCTGCTGGTAGTGCCGATACTGCCCAGGTTGCCAAAGCTTTGCAAGCGGCCCGCGATAGTCTGGCAAGCGGTGACTATAAAGCCGCGATCAGTTCTTACCAGACCGCTTTGCAGTCCGACCCGCGCAACGTAGCCGCTAACCTGGGTCTC
Source organism: Chloroflexia bacterium (assembly GCA_038210655.1). Lineage (GTDB taxonomy): Bacteria > Chloroflexota > Chloroflexia > Chloroheliales > Chloroheliaceae > 54-19. The sequence continues at coordinate 129,141 of JBBQWM010000010.1, read as the reverse complement.
GGTAATGCCTACCTGACGGCTCCCGTCAGCGCCATTCCGAGCGGCGTGGATCGCTTTGTCGAAGCAGTGCGGGCCTTCCGGCTTGTGACCGGGCAGGCTCCCAACTGGCCCGGTGGTCACACCCGCCTGGGCGAAGCATTAGCGGCTCAGGGCGATTTGAAGGGCGCTATCGCCGCCTTTAGCAAAGGGCTAGAACTCGACCCGAACGGCCCGGAACGCTGGCTGGCTTTAGCCTCCCTTTACGACCGAGATAATCAGCCAGAAGCCGCCCGCTTTGCCCGCGAACGGGCCGGCAATCTTAGCGCCGCTCCCACCGCCACACCCGTTCCGACCCCGCAACCGACCAACCGGCCTGCTCCTCCGGCTCCCACCCCTACTCCGAAAAAGTAGGTCGCTAGTCGCCGAGCTTTATTTAATAAGAGCTAATCAAAACGGGTTAGAGTATAGCTCTAACCCGTTTTGACTTAAAGCCTGTGTTTCAGGCAAATTTGATGCTTAGAGGGTAAATCATCTATTGGCAGAACAAGGTCGAACAAGGGATGAAGGATGAAAGGGAACCTCCATTGGCGGAGCAATGTCCAGCAATCGAGCTACTCAGTTTTCAATCCCCTTTCATCCTTCATCCCTCATCCCTCATCCCTTGAAGGAGGTAATTATGCCGCAAGCGCGGGTGTGGACGCATAGCGTGTTAAAGCCGGAAGCGCAGGCCGTATTGGAACCCCTCGCCACGCTGGTTACAAGCCCGGTCAAGGATACCGACGAATGGTACACCGAGGCGGCTACCTTTGATGCAATGATCGTAGGTCAGACCTATTTTACCGGCCCCGTAATGGATCGAATTGGCCCTCGCCTACGGGCCATTAGCCGCACCGGGATCGGCGTAGACCGAATCGACCTGGATGCCGCCACCGAACGCGGTATAATGGTAGTCAATGCCCCCGACGGCCCAACCGAATCGACTGCCGAGCATGCCGTTGCCCTGATGCTGAATTTGACCAAACAGGTCGCCCTCAGCGACCGAGTTTTGCGCTCAGGTCAGGGTTTTCCGGCCTACGGTATACTCAAGGTTGGCCTCGAAGCGGTCGGAGCAGTGCTGGGACTGGTCGGATTGGGGCGGATCGGCGGGCGCGTAGCCGAAATAGCGCGGGTGCTGGGTATGCGCGTGATAGCCTTCGACCCGTTTGTCTCGCCAGAACGGGCTGCCACATTAGGGGTCGAACTGGTCGCTTCCCTCGAAGAACTACTCTCCACCTCCGAAGTCGTATCGTTGCACTGCCCAGCCATGCCCGAAACCTATCAACTAATGAACGCCGCACGCTTGGCCCAAATGCGCCCTGGCAGCTACCTTATCAACGTGGCACGTGGTTCGCTGGTCGATGAAACCGCGTTGGTCGAAGCCTTGCAAACGGGCCATCTGGCCGGGGCCGGTCTGGATGTCTTCGACCCCGAACCCGCCGTCGCCGACAACCCCCTCTTTAGCCTGCCCAATACGATCTGTACTTCGCATATCGGCTCCTACACCACCGCCGGAATCCTCCGAATGCAAATAATCGCCTGCCAACAGGTCGCCGCTATCTTGCGGGGCGAACGCCCGACCTGTCTGGTAAACCCGGCAGTCTGGGGCCGACACAGGCAAGGCTAAAAAAGATGTCTTTGCACTTTTAGCTTAACGCCTTCTCTTTTATCATCAATAGCGGCAACTTCACAATAAAAGTCGTACCTTCACCTTCGGTCGATTCGACCCTGATCGTACCGCCATGTCCTTCTACGATTTGCTGCGAAATAAATAGACCTAGACCAAGACCTTTATTACTAAAGCTGCTATCGTGCATCACCTGATAATAACGCGAGAATATATCACCCAGGTGTTCGGCCTTGATGCCAGGCCCGTAATCCTGAACGTAGATTTCCACCTGCTCTTTAGCCACTTGCCGTAGGCCCACTACTATCTTCGGGCTAGAGGGAGCGTAGGTAATGGCGTTGCCGATCAGGTTTAATACTACCTGTTGCAATCGTAGCGGATCGCCCTGTACTGATAGAGCCTGACTATCAATGCTCAATTCTACCACTTGCTTGTTAGTTAGGGTTTGGGCCGCAGCAACTAACTCCTCGAGTAAACTATCGAGGCGCACCGGGCTGAAGTACATTCGGAATTTGCCACTTCCTAACCGGGTTGTATCGACCATATCAGAAATTAAATGCTCAAGATTGTTCACATACTGGAGAGCCTGTCGGATGTGCTTGAGCGGTTTCTCAAAGTCGCCCTCTTGTTTTCCGAGCCAATCTGCCGCCAGGTCGTTTCGGGCCTTGATAATAGTGAGGGGAGTTCTGAGTTCGTGAGCAATTTGTGAGAAAAGCTGTTCTTGTAAGCGGCGCAGACTACGTTCAGTAATATCCCGCATGACTACCATGCCCCAATCAGGCATAGCCTCGGCCCGCACAGGCTGACCACTGGCCTCCCACCAATGACGACCACCGTCTGCCACTCGAAAACTAAAAGTCATATTAAAAGTTTCACCTCGGGCTGCCCGCGCCTGCGGAGTAGCCTCGGCAGGGATTGGTTGTTCGTCTACCTCGTCCAGTAGCGTTATTTCCGGCTTCCCCTCGCCGAAGGCTTGCTGGTAAGCGAGATTAGTTAGAAGCACTTTACCCTCGTTATTAACTACCACCAGCGCATCCGCCATACTGCTCAGGATCGCATTTAGCTGCGCTCCCTCTTGTTCGCTGCGCTGCTGCTGGACTTTCAATTCTTCGCTGCGCTCCCGCAGTTCGAGGCCCTGCACCACCAGGTCTGAGTTAGTAGTGTTCAATTCCTCGACCGTGGCTTGTAATTCCTCGTTGAGGGTTTCGAGTTCTTCATTGGTCGCCTGCATCTCCTCGTTGAGAGTATCGGCTTCCTCGATAGCCGCCTGAGCTTCTTCGGTGTGCAGCAAATATTCTTCATTATCCGTGCGTAAAGCCGCATTTTGAGTGGTTACTTCTTCGTTCGCGGCCAATAACTCCTGGTTTGCTTCAACCAACCCTTGCATCTGGTGGGTATGGGCTTGCACAACCTCCTGCAGCTGGTGTTTGGCCTCAGTCTGTTCATCATTAAGCCGCTTTAGCTCCTGATTTAAGCTAGTTATTTCAATCAATTTGGTTTCGCTCAGAGCAGAATTGGTCTGGTGTAACTCCTGGTTACTCTTTTGTAGTTCAGCATTAATACGCTCCAGGGTAGCGATGCGCTGGCTCAATTCGGCTACTAATTTAGCCTGCTGACTATTATCTTGCCTTAATTCACGCTGGGCTACAATTTGTTTGGTAAGGTCGGTAATTATTATAAGGACGTATTCTCCCTTTTTAGCCTGCTCCCCACCCTCGCCCCCGCCAGTGTGGTTTTCTTCGGTCAAGTGGTCTAACCCTGGGTGCGGATAGCAGCTAAGTTGCAAGAAGGTGGCTTCTCCCGTAATAAGATGCGGCACTTCCACCGGGTTCAGGCTGGAAACGCTATCCTCGCGGATCGTTCGGGTAATTGCGGCACTCAACTCGCGCGGCGGAATATTTTGGGACAAATGGATAAAATCTTCGCCTATCGCTACCGTGTGGATCGAAAGCAAGCGACGCGCCGCACTGTTTATTTCTTGAATATCGAAGTGCGCGTCCACCACCACTACCCCCACCGGCAGCTTGAGTAACAGATTATCCCGCGCACCCCGGTTCGCCCGCGCTTCCTCTTGCATTTGAAATAGACTCCGCTCGACCAATGCAGTGGACTTCCGGGCCTGATGACCATTTTTGGGCGTAGATGTAGGTGTTGGTATGACGTTTTGCAGACCAAAAGGTGGGTTTAATCGCCGCACCCCCTGGCGTTGGTAAACTCGCTGCTGTGGCTCTAATACTTCAAAGAATTCGGTCAAAGGACTAACGGTTTCGGCGCGACCCAACACTAAGTAACCCTCGTCGCGTAAAGCAAAGGCAAAAAGCTGGAGAGCGTGTTCTTGCAGGGCGCGGTTGAAGTAAATTAACACATTACGACACAACACCATATCTATGCGCGGGAAAGGGGCACGTTGGCCCAAATCATTCTCCCCAAACACTACCAGACTACGTACCTGCTTTTTGACTTCATAACCACTTTTAGCCGAGTTAGTCACAAAATAACGCTCTACTATCCCTGGGGGTAAGTTGGCTAACGCTTTGGTCGAATAAAACCCCTTGCGGGCAAAAGCGATGGCCTCGCTGTCCAGGTCAGTCGCAAAGATTTTGATATTGAACTCGGCCAATTCGGGGCCAAGTAGCTCACTCAGCAGGATCGCCAGCGAATACGCCTCCTCCCCGGTAGCACAGCCAGCCGACCAAAAGCGTAACTCCTTATCATTATGTAAGCGGCTATGCTCGATTATTTTGGGCAGGACTTGCGTTTGCAAGTAGCTAAATAAATCTGCGTCACGCATAAACTCGGTGACTTTGATTAAAAAGTCGGCCACCAGATGTTCGTACTCGCTAGGGTTAACCTGGAGATAACGGCCATAACTAGCTAGATCAGGGCTGTCCGTCGCCACGAGCCTCCGCTGGAGACGACGTATCAGGGTAGCGGGCTTATAGGTACTAAAGTCAATCTCTGTCTGTTCGCGCACCTGCGCCAAAAACGGGCCTAGTTCGGACTTTATATCTATTTTTGACGAGATGATGGGTTTGCCGCTAATCAAGTCACCTAGAATAGAGCCGATATTACTCAGATCAGCTACGAAATCTACCGTTTCGGGGGCGATAGACTGCGGCATACCAGGATAGGCCGCCGTAGCCGGATTTTGAATAATCACAGTCCCTTCTCGCTCATGCACAATCCGCGCTCCCGCTGTACCATCCGTGCCGGTGCCGGTCAGGATCACCGCGATTAACTTTTCGCCGTAAACCTCAGCCGCACTACTGAGCAACAGATTGACCGAGGGAGTGGGTCGCCCGTCTCCATCCGGCAGGAGGGTCACATCGTGGTCGGTAATCTCAACGTGATGATTGGACGGCACGACATAAATTGTGCCGGGCTTGAGTAATTCCTGCACATCGACACTCACCACTGATAGCGAGGTATGGCGACGTAGGATTTCGGCCAGGTGACTTAAACGTTTAGGGTCGAGATGTTGGGCGATGACTAGAGGAACCTGAAAAGGGTTAGGCAGAGAGGCCACTAACTTTGATAGGGCCTCGATACCCCCGGCAGAAGAACCCACCACCACCAGTTGAAATAGGGCTTCGGATTCTAAAGTTTTCATTTTATACCTACTGCTCTGTACTAAGAACTGATACGCCCTATAATTGGCGCAAGGGAAATTGTTCCTTTACGAATAGTGACTGATGTTTATTCATTCCGGTGATAACAATAGAAAACGTTGCTACACTCAACAGCTATCACTCTGAGCAATCTATAGCGTAATACTACAGCAAATTACAAAGGGATTTGTCTGGTAGGGGCGACCCTATCTGGTCGCCCGTGAACACCTTGTATGCTCTCCCAGAGCAACCACATAGGGTCGCCCCTACCAAATTGGGTCAATCATTCTGCAACTGGCTATAGGATTATTATTACAAAAGCTATTGTAACAGAAATATTTACTTTGCACCATTTTTGCGACTTGACATTTATTGATCTGAGCAAAATTAACCTACTTTGTAGGAGCGACCTTCTGGTCGGGATGGAATACCCCGATTTAGCTATTTAAGCTCAGGTCAAGAGTTTCACGCTCAGGCGGCTGATCTGAGCCTGAATTGTTCGATTTCTTTTTCGTACTGGACTTTGAAAGCCGCTACTAGCCTCTGAGCTTGTTTAGCTTTGACGGATGCGTGCCAGATTTTTGCATATCAGCGAGGTTATATCACTCTCTAAATTGGGTTTGGATATATCTTAGAGGCTGTCTAATAATGTGGACTATGTCATTCTGAGCCGCAGCGAAGAATCTCAGGTCTAGCCTACCAGACCAGTGATCGGAGCAATCCAGATTCTTCGCTGCGGCTCAGAATGACAATATTAGACAGCCTGTTAGAAAAATTTTCTAAGATATAATACCCCATTCTCGGGTGTGGTATAGTCTAGCTAGTTTGCAAAAATGTGACGCTCACTCAGCTTTGACAACTTCATTGCCCTCAGAAGCGAAGCGTGCTAAACTACATTATATTAGTGATGAGGAAAAGAAGGGAAGTGATGTATGCCGCTATTTGGTCGAGGAAAATCGGAGCCAAGCAGTACCGATTTAGCCAGGCTGGAAGACGAGCGCCGTTTGCTATCGAACCTCCAACGCGGAACCGAGTTAGGGGACTTTGTGGTCGTCTGCCGCACCGATTATGTCCAAACTTTTTCCGACCCCTGGATCGCCCATTTCGAGTATCACTGGGTAGAATACTTGCTGCTGGTTAAAGACCTGCTCCAAAAACCGGGCGACCTCTCGTCCCTGGTCTATCTACCCCAGGACCTCTCCGAAGTCTATTACGTAGTCGTACCGCCCCAATCGCCCAACTACACCCACCTTACCCCACGTGGTCGGGCCGAATACGAGCTATACCCCGGCTACGAGCAACAGGTCGATGCCGCCCTTTACAAAGACTACGCCTCCTTACCCAAACGCAGCGTCTTTCACTCGGTAGACCCGCAGGGGACAAACTGGGATGCGATTGTCGATGACGTGTTGGGCGGGCGCAAACAGAGCGTCGTAGTCGATTACAATGGGGTCAGACACGAATATTTTATGCCCAAAGACAAAAAAGAGGCCGAAGCCAGTTACTTCATGGCCCTGGCGACCCGACGCGGAGCTTACCCAATGGAAGAAAGCCTGCGCCAGGATCGCAAGTTTGACATCGTGCCAGCCGTACCAGACGGCGGAACCGCCCGCATGATCGTCCAGGAATTTGAGGCCGACCCTAAAACGCACCCGCCCTTTAGCAAAATATCTTTCCAGCGCACCGAGCTAAAACCGGGTAGCGTTCCTGAAGATCAACCACTGGTCATGAATAACCTGGGATTTGGGGACGACCTCGACCCGAACGACAGCTTGATCCAGCACCTTTACACCAAGTACGTCCAGCTTGATGTAAAGAACCCGTCGGTCAAGATTGTCGGCTACTACTAGGCCGCCGAAGCCGCACCCGGTACAAAACCATGCTGGCGACTACCAGAAAACCACCCGCGACCTGCCAGGGAACGACCGTCTCACCCAGCACAATAAAGGCCGCCAACACTCCGATAAACGGCTGCAAGTAAGCATAAAAAGCGGTGCGGGGTGCGCCTAGCACCTTCACGCCCGTAAACCACAAAATGTTGGTGATAACCACCGCTCCCAGGGTCGTATAAGCCAGGGCCAGCCAGATATAGCCCGGAACCGCCCCCATCCGGCTCAAGTCAAACTGCCCGATCCCGACCGGCAACAAAGCCACCGACCCGATCAACAGAATATAGGCGCTGGCCCGTGCCGCCGAATAATGCTTGAGGACGGGCCGCAGCATAACCGTATAAGCTGCCCAGGTGCTGGCTGTACACAACGCCAGCAAATCACCCAGCAAATTACCGCCCAATTTCGCCCCCGGCGCAGTCAGGATAATCAAACTCACCCCGGCAACCGCCAGTGGCAAACTCAGCCAGTAATTCAGCTTGATCTTCTCCTGCCCAAATAGCCAGGCCAGCAAAGTCGCAACCGAAGGAGTCGCCGCCATAATCAGCGAAACTTCCGAAGAAGTCGTATTTTTGAGCGCATATACAAAGAAAATCTGGTTGAGAGTAATACCCATCAGCCCGGCCCCGATCAACGGCAGCAAATGGCGACGCTCGATCCGCAGCGACCCTTCGCGCAACTGCACATAAAACGCAAACAAAATACCGCCCACCGCAAAGCGCATTATCGAGATTTCGAGCGGCTCGAAATATTGCAGACAGGCTTTCACGAGCGGCACATTAAAGGCCCACATCGTCACACAAGCCAAAACCAAAAAATCGGCCCGCCGAAAACCCATCCGGGAAGCCAGCGAAACCGGGGCCGAATTGGTCGCTAAAGCGTCCACCCCCGTCGCGGGCGCAATCGTGGTTAGTTTTTGAAATTTGCCGCTCTGATCCGAAGCAGCCTTAGTCTCATCATCTATCGTTTGCAACCTTCTCCATCCTTCTAATTACTTTATTTTTATATATTATATCGAAAAAGCAATACCATTATTATAACCACTGATAACAGACTGGCTATCCGCCAAATGGCTATAATAGTGATAGTATTTGCTTTGCAAAGTGATAAATTGAAGTTTTCAGGAGAAGGCCGATACCCCGTCCATTAGCGGATACAACCTTATTGGCCGTTCGCCACGCGAACTATTGCGCTCGTGATATACCTTCCGGCTCGGCACGCTCACCAATTCCCAACCCGGCAACACCAACGCCGTCAGGCCGCGTCCAAAAACCGCCCCCGTATCAATCCCAACTGCATAAGGCATGACCAACGGACGATCCACCACCGTGTGACCAAAAATCGCCCGTTCCGGCCCCTGCCAATGGTTCGTCCAAAAGGTGTACCCGGCAGGCGCTTTAGAAGGCCAACTGCTATGCACCTGCGCCAAATTCTCAGGCGGAGTATGCTCAACCAAAAGGCACTGACCGTGTAACAAAAGATGGGTAGGCTGTTTTTCGATTGGAACCCCCGGATACAACCCGGCGTGGATCACCACCGCATTATACTCTGGTAGCCATATATAGAGGGGTAACTTCCGAAAATAGTCATAATGCTCCGGCCCTAGCGCGTTGCGAGTACGCAGGTGGTCGGGCGATAACTTCTCGGCAGCGCGGTATTGCTGTTGAAGGTGCTTTTCCTCATGATTACCCAAAATGCAGTCGTACTGCATCGCCAACTCAACGCACTCGCGGGGGTATGGCCCTCGGTCAACCAAATCGCCCGCGAAAATCACCCGGTCATCCGGGTTCAACCCCACCTTATCAAACAAATCTAAAGCTTCATAGTAGCAACCGTGCAGGTCGCCGATCACAATCGTGCGGTTCATAACCTTAATTTACACATACTTTCTAGCCAACCTTTTTGGCTCTGATCTCTGATCTCCTTTCAACTTTCTTATTATACAAACAGCTAACCAATTAGTCAATAAGATGTTTAGGGCCAGGTGAGCCTCAGTTTTTTGCAAGGGTTCAACCTGTAATAACAAGAGATTGTGAAAATCTAGCTCCAAACTACTCAAAATATATTAGAAAATTTTTCTGCGGGAATTTTTCTAATATATATTCAACCTCGGTTTTGCGAATGACCCAAATTGGCTACAGCAAGTTGTATAGTGTCCCACAAATTGTGGTGTTGGCTATTTTCACACCACAACCGCTTGACATTGGCTCCCTGCAATTGTTATCATCAAAGAGGCCACCACTTCTAATTGAGCTACCAATTGATATAACCAGAGTAATCGAAGCAAGCTTAATAAACTGGCGCTGAGTGCTGAACTATTCCCCGGCTTAAAGATTAACACTTCAAACTCAGCCCGCTAAAAGAGAATGAGGGAGACTGATGAACGAACAGTTTGAGTCCATTATCTTCTCGCTATTGCAGCCTGCCCAGGGCCACAGCATCTTTGACCCGACCGCCCACTTTGATACAACTCTAACCGACAAAACCGAGACCGCCAAAGCCCTGAATGCCGCCTTTCTTATTCGCCTGGCTGGTAGCCGCCACCCTGCCTCGGCCCAGGCCAACCATTTTCTCGAACAGGCCGCCGCTACTCCCGAATGGGCCGAAATAGCCCGCTTCTATTCGGAAGGCGTAGAACGGATTCAAGCCGAAATCGAGGCCGTCTGCGAACAAAACCAGGACTTTGCAACCCGGTTGAAGGCGCTGGCGGAATGGCTCTCGGAAGATGAAAACCGGGCAAACCCAACCGAAGTAAGCGAAAAAACCTGGTCGGTTTTCTTCCCGGAAGCGACCGGCATCCGAGCCAACCACGAGCAAAAGGTCGAAGCCTTACGAGCCAAACGCACCGTCCGCCTGACCAATCTCGCCCCCGCCCCGATCACCGAACCGGCCCGCCAGATTCTTTTTACCTCGAACGTCCTGCTCACCAACCCCGCCGCCAACACCGCTATCGACGAACTTCCTTTTAGCCCCGACCTGCTCGAAACCCTCCGCCAGAGCGCCGCCGAACCTCAACTTTACTGGTTTGACCACCCGATCCAGATCGGGGTCGAACTCGAAAAGAACGAAATCCTCTACGGTCTGCGTGGGCTGGAAGCCACCCTCGAATTTGAACGGACACGCGGCAATCTGCCGGAGGGGGCGCGGGTCGCCTGCGTCCTATCGGTCTCGGTAACACACGCTAAATTGCAGGAAGTCGCTCGTCAATACCTCGAAGAAGAAGTAGCGCGGTCGGGTGGTCTCAAGCATCTGGATGTCTACACCTTCACCGAAGCCGATACCCGCCGCATCATCACCGAGATTCTGGCTCCCGCCGCCCAACATTACTTGCACCACGAAAACGCCGCCCAGATGCTGGAAGTTTTGGGCGTAGACGGCGAATACGGTAGGCATTACACTTTCCTCAAAGCGATTTTGGCCCTCTGGAACGGCTTGATCGAACCAGAAATAAAAGCGACCTTCAAGATCGACCTCGATCAGGTTTTCCCCCAAAAAGAACTGGTCGAGCAAACCGGCGCTTCGGCCCTCGAACATTTCAAAAGTCCCTTGTGGGGAGCGCAAGGTCTGGACAGCCAGGGGCAACCGCTCGAACTTGGCATGCTCGCCGGAGCGCTGGTCAACGAACGGGACATCTCCAAATCGCTTTTCTATCCCGACGTATTATTTCCCACCCGCAACCTGACCCCCGACGAATATGTTTTCTTTAGCGGCCTACCCCAGGCCCTCTCGACCGAAGCCGAAATGATGACCCGCTACAACGGCCCGGAAATGGATGGTCAGCATCAATGTATCCAGCGCATCCACGTCACCGGTGGAACCAACGGCATTCTGGTCGATAGTTTGCGCCGCTACCGGCCTTTTACACCCTCCTTTATGGGTCGGGCCGAAGATCAGGCTTACCTGCTCTCAGTCTTGCTGAACCCCGGCCCACGCCTCGCTTACGCCCATCAGGACGGCCTGATTATGCGCCACGACAAAGAAGCCTTCGCCTTTGAAGCGATGAAAGCTGCCGAAATCGGCAAACAGGTCGGCGATTATATCCGCCTGCTCCACTTCTCGGCCTACGCCCGCACCCTGGCCGGTGACATCAACCGCATCAAAGAGATTATCGACCCCTTCACTGGCTGTTTCGTTTCGGCTATTCCGACTACCGTAGCCCTATTGCGCTTCAGCCTCAAAGCGGCAACCTTCTTTGCAAACGGCAAAAATGAGCAAGGGGTCGAATTTATCTCTAACGGCGCACCCCGCATCACCAACGCCCTGGCTTTTGTGGATGGCGAAAACAGTCCGCTCCGCCAAACCTACGAAAAAGAGCGCCAGGGTTGGAACCTTTACTACGACATCCTGGCTGCCCTCGAAACCGCTCTAAACGAAGGCGACCCGTTTGCCCTCCAAATGCGCGACAAAGCCCAAAACCTGATCGACCACTGCCACATCAAAAACGATTGAGTCTGACCCGGTTTTGGCCTATAATAGCTATTCAGGAAACCTTTAGGTCGGGGTAATACTTTGGCAAATTTCTATAGAAAGATAACTGCTTATGAACGGTAAATTATGGGGTTGGTTGGTCGGGCTGGAAAGCCTGGTTTTCATGCTACTAGAGGGTAGTATGTTCACGCTAGGGATACTGGTCGCTCCCCAACTTTTTAAGACCATCGAGTCGCGTGATTTAGCCGGGCGCGTCTTTGGCAATATTCTGGGGGTCTGGCTGTGGGTCGGGTTGGCCTGCCTGCTTGTCTTGACCGCTACCGCCGTAATCTCGCTGGCACGTACCCGGCCTCTCAGTCGGTTACTATTGGGCCGCTTGCTAACAACTGTCGTCATGCTCGGTCTGGTCGGTGCGTTTGGCCTCGTACTGGCCCGGATCAATACCATTCAGGCCGGTCTGACCGCCCCGATTGACACCTATCCGACCGATGCCAACCCACGCCTCGAATTCGACCAACTCCACAAGCTTTCGACTAACCTGCTTTCGGTCGCCCTCGGCCTGGGTCTGGTCTGGTTCGGGCTATCGCTAACCACCTACCTCAAACTCAAAACCACCCGCTCTAGCCCCGCCCAACCCCAAACCCAACCTCAGCAAGAGCTTTCGAGGATTTAGGTATCAGGCATCAGGTGTCAGCTAAACTACCTTTGACCTGACACCTGATACCTAATTTCTAATATCCCTTTTCACGCCTCTAACACCTGCGGAGCGCGACGCGGTGGTCGGATCGTCATAGACATCCCGGCAGCAATAAAGCCCAACACCGCCGCCGAAATAAAGACCATATGATAATCGCCCAACTGCTGCCGGAAGAAGCCCCCGGCGTAAGCCGCCAGCGCCGCCCCGAACATGTGGGAACAGAAAATCCAGCCAAAGATCGTGCCAAGCGAAGCCCGACCAAACCGGGCCGCCGTCAGGTTAACCGTCGGCGGGACAGTCGCAATCCAATCCAGACCGTAAACCACCGCAAAAATAAACAGGCCACTCAGGTCAATAATAAAAGGCAACGCCACCAACGAAAGCGCCCGGAAACCGTAATAAGTCGCCAGCAACTTGCGATTATCAAAGCGGTCGCTCAACCAACCCGAAGCCAGCGTCCCAAAAATATTCATTATGCCCATCAACCCAATCGCCCCGGCAGTCCCTACCTCGCTAAAGCCGTGTTCGACCGCGTGCGGTAACAGGTGCGTGCCGATCAAACCATTGGTAGTATAACCGCAGATAAAAAAGCTGCTTGCCAACAGCCAGAAATCTCTGGTACGCACCGCTTCACGCATTGGTGTGCTACGAGCATCTTCAACCGCCCTGGCCGTCGTCTGGGCCGTCACTTTCCCGTCATCCCCTATCGCCCGTAAGCCTATCGAACGCGGACTGTTTCGCATAAATAGCGCGACCGGCAAAAGCATTACCCCGGCGGCAATCGCCAGTAGCCCGATAGCCGTCCGCCACCCGGTAGCAGAGGTGAGCGCCACCATTAGAGGTAAAAAAGCCAACTGCCCGGAGGCCGAAGCGGCGCTAAACAACCCCAAAATCAACCCACGCTGGGTCACAAACCAGCGACTGGCAACCGTCGCGCCCAACACATTGGCGACCGCTCCGGTTCCGATCCCCACAATCAAACCCCACAACAAGTGTAATTGCCAGAGCGCATTTAGCCACAGCATCGGCCCCAACCCCAGCACGATCAGGCTAAGACCGCCGACCATCACCCGGCGCGGCCCAAAGCGGTCGATCAGGCTACCACCCAGCGGCCCACCCAACCCAAAAGCGATCAGGCTAACCGCAATAGCAAACGAAATGCTACTTCGATCCCAGCCAAACTCAGCTTCAAAAGGCTTGATAAAAACGGCGGCAGCGTTACGCACCCCCGCCGAAACCAACAAAGTAAGAAAAGTTACGACCACAATAATCCAGGCGTAATGAAAAGGAAGCCGTCCCTTCGCCGAACCTTCCGCGCTGCCTTCAGCCACCACTTGCTCTACTGCCATTCCATTCCTCCAGGCACATGCCTCTATTCTAAGCAAAAATTTTGGACTTTAAACTTTGGGTCAGCCCTCCTGCTCTCCCACTAGCTTTTCTATTAGGCGAATTTACCCATTAGCATAATTCAACTGCTTATTCTTAACATCAGCCGTTTGGCTTAATTTGGTTTTATAACGGATTTTTTGCCAGACCTTATAACCCAAAAAGCGTGTGTATACACCTATCGGCCCGTCACCTACTGGGCCAGCGTCGTCAAAACCGCCAGTTCCTTCAAAAGAAGCGACAACCGATCCTGACCAAAGCGGTCGGTAATCCGCTCCTGGGCCTGCTCCCAATAAGGCATCGCTTTAAGCAGAGCGCTCTCCCCCTGCTCGGTCAAGCCTACCACCCGGGTACGTTGATCTTGCCCCGGCTTGACTTCCAGCCAACCCTCTTTTTGAAGCGGCTGAAGATTGCGGGTCAGGGTAGTCCGATCCATCACCATCAGATCAGCCAACTGGGTAAGCGCCAGCGGCCCCGACCGCGCCACATTCATCAACACGCTAAACTGGGTTATCAGCACCCCGCTAGGCCGCAAAGCATCATCATAGTATTGCGTAAGGGCGCGGGTCGCCCGGCGCAAATTGCCGCAAGCACAGCGCCGCGTCCTGGAAAGATCAGCCTCGTTCATCTTAAATTTACCTTATCCTGAGATTAGGTGTACTTACACCTATCTTCCATAGTAATCTACCCTTTTCCGTTTGTCAATAACCTCTCTCACCGATAACGTATCGATCTCTAAGGGTTGACTTTTGAAAGCTCGAATTTGAACTCAAAAAAGGCTGTCCAAACTGAACCCTTAGCAAAGGATACGTTATCTCTCACCTTCAGGGTGCGCGTCAATTTTTTGCAAACTAACCAGGCTGAGCCACACTCAAAAACAGGCAGGTAAATATATGTTAAATATATCTCCACCCATAAACCGTCCCCCTTCATCCCTCATCCCTCATCCCTCATCCCTCATCCCTCATTAGATATGTCGGGCCAGAATGTGATAAAATAAAGCTTGCTATAATGATAGAAAGGACGACCGAGGGCGTGGAAGAAAAACTTACTACCGAAATAACCAAAACTAACCCGGCACAGAAATTTGCCTGGGCCGACTTGCCGGACGGCTACGAATGCCTCTCGCCGATGGCGGGTGTAACCGACACCGCCTTCCGCCAGATTTGCAAACAACACGGGGCCGAAGTGGTCTTTACCGAAATGGCAAGCGCCAATATGATGCTCAACGCCCCCACTCGCAACGAGGCTTTTTTGCACTACGAAGAATGGGAACGGCCCATAATCGCTCAGGTGATGGGTGGAGACGAGCGCACCCTGGCCGAAGCCGCCCGCGTGATCGAGGCGATGGGCTTCGATGGCGTAGACCTGAATATGGGCTGCCCGGAAAAAAAGATCGTTGGGAACTCCTGCGGCTCATCTCTACTGCGCGATCCTGATACCGCCGCCCGGATCATCGAAGCAATGGCAAACGCCGTCAATATCCCCGTCTCGGTCAAAATGCGGTCGGGCTTTTTGGACAGCCAGATCGTCCAACCCGCCTTTGCGGTTCGGATGGAACAGGCCGGAGCCAAAGCGCTGGCGATCCATCCCCGCACCAAAGAGCAGGGCTATCACGGCTCGGCGGACTGGTCTATCACCCGCCAGATCGTCGAGAATGTTCATATTCCCGTCGGCGGCAGTGGCGACGTAACCGACCGGGCCGCTATCGCCCGCTACCGGGCCGAAACCGGCATTCAAGGCATTTGGGTCGCGCGGGGCGCAATGGGCAACCCCTGGATTTTCGAGCGCGACCGCACCGAACCCCCGCCCCTTTCCGAAGTGATCGAAACCGCCCTCGAACACGCCCGCCTAATGCTCCACTACAAAGGGCCACACGGCATGATCGAGATGCGTAAACACCTGACCTGGTATTTTAGCGGTTTCCCCGGTGCGCCAGCCCTGCGCGAACAAGTCAAAACCATCAGCAGCTACGACGATCTGGTACGGCTAATCGAAGAACACCGCCTTTTAGAACGCGCCGCCGCCTGAGAATTTAACTATAGTTTTATAATCGTAAATCGCGGCCTCGTCCGTTTTGGGGGTAAGTAACTACCTAACCCTGTCATTCTGAGGCGGTGGATAGCCTGAACTTTGCCAAAGATGCCTCCCCGCCGAAGAATCTAGACCCTTCGTGGCCTCATCCCCCTTTGGGGCTGCGGCTCAGGGTGACAGGGCCTGAGTAATTACAATCGTAAATCGCAAATCGTAAATCGCTCTGGAGCGTGCAGTATGATAATTGGGCTAGAAACTATCGACCTCACCCGCACCTACACGGTAAAGGAATTTATGGCTTTGCCGGAGCCAAAAGATTGCGAATTAGAATTGTGGGAGGGAAAAGTAAAAATGACCCCACCGCCCGGCAGTAAACACGGTAAGGTTAGCACCTGGCTGATTACCTACCTGACAAACTATGCCATGATAACCAATCAGCTAGGCCAAGTCTGGGATAACACCCGCTTTGTGATCTACCGCGACCCTGACACCAGTCAGGAAACCGTCCTCGCCCCCGATGTCGCCTTTATCGCCCACCCAAATGTCCCATCCGACACTGACGGGGCCGTACCAAGACCACCGGATCTGGCAATCGAAGTCCAATCACCCGACGACACTGTCCCGGAAGTTCTAGAGAAAGTCAGAAAATATCAACAGGCCGGGGTCAGACTAATTTGGGTTATTCAACCCAGCAAAAAAATCGCCGCCATCTTTCACCCCAACGATGACTGGCCGCTAACTATTCAGCCAGAGGGTGAACTGGATGGAGAAGATGTCGTACCCGGCTTTAAGCTGGCTTTGAAGTCGTTGTTCGTGTGAATATAGTAAAAACTTCACAAAGTCGCTCCTAAATAAGAATGATTCTTATTAAATATTCGTTGCAGAAATTTGACGGGTTTGTTATAATAGTAACGCAGACAAAACCGGCCAGGGGAGTACAAAGGTAGTAGGGTATCTGGACAACCGACCTAACAACTCAACCCAACATCGTCCTGATAGGGAGGAAGCGTAATGCTAGAGAGTGAAGCCGTAGATGGCTATATCCTGGCGATAGACCAGGGTACAACCGGCACGACCACCATTATTTTCGATCACGAAGCGCATATTATCGGACGGGCTTATGCCCCAGTGCGCCAGATTTATCCCAAACCCGGTTGGGTAGAACACGACCCGGTCGAGATTTGGGATGGCGTAGTCTCCAGTATGAGTCAGGCCCTGGCCCACGCCGGGATCGGCTACGACCGGATCGCGGCTATCGGCATCACCAATCAGCGCGAAACCGTCGTCCTGTGGGATCGGGATACTGGCAGCCCAATCTATAACGCGATTGTCTGGCAATGCCGCCGCACGACCGAAATGTGCGAGAAATTACGTCAGGAAGGTATCGAAGGCGAAATTCGGGCCAAAACCGGCCTCGTGCTTGACCCCTATTTTAGTGGCACAAAAATCGCCTGGCTTTTGGATAACGTCGAAGGCTTGCGCGAACGAGCCAATAACGGCGAAATACTATTCGGCACCATTGATAGCTGGCTGATGTGGAACCTCAGTGGAGGCCGCATTCATAGCACCGATATGTCCAACGCCAGTCGCACCTTGCTCTTTAACATTCATACTACCCAGTGGGACGAAGAAATTCTAAACTTCTTTAATATCCCGCTCAGTATGTTGCCGGATGTCCACCCTAGCTCGTTTCGGTTTGGCGAAGTGCCTGCCGGACTGCTGGATGACAACAGCCCGGCGCTCCCGATTACCGGGGTAGCAGGCGACCAACAAGCCGCCCTCTTTGGACAGGCTTGCTTCGAGAAAGGCAGCATCAAAGCCACCTATGGCACCGGTGCGTTCTTGCTTATCAATACGGGCGAAGAGCCGGTCGAATCGCAAAACGGCCTTTTGACCACTATCGCCTGGGGCTATAACAACAAAGTCGAATACGCCCTCGAAGGCAGCACCTTTATCGCCGGGGCCGCGATCCAGTGGCTCCGCGACGAAATGAAGCTAATCCAGCAGGCCAGCGAAACCGAGCAGATGGCGACCAGTGTAGCGGATAACGGTGGGGTCTATATTGTCCCGGCTTTCGTCGGATTGGGCGCTCCCTATTGGGATAGCACGGCGCGGGGAGCCGTCTTTGGCCTCACTCGTGGCAGCAACCGCAACCATCTAGCCCGGGCCGCCCTCGAAAGTATTGCCTATCAGGTGCGGGATGTTTTGGAAGCCCTGAAAGAAGACAGTGGCCTGGATTTTGATGAGATAAAAGTGGACGGCGGGGCCGCCGCCAACAACTTCTTGATGCAGTTCCAGGCCGATATGATGGGCAAATCCGTCGTGCGACCCGAAGTGATCGAGACAACCGCACTTGGGGCGGCTTACCTGGCAGGTCTGGCGGTCAACTACTGGTCTAGCCAAAAAGAAATCGTCAATTTGTGGCAAGCCGACCGGGTCTTTGTCCCGCAAATGGCTGAGGAATTGCGCGAGAAACAGTATATGAGCTGGAAAAAAGCCGTCTCCCGCGCCCTCGACTGGGAAGAACCCGCCGAATAAAGCGCGTGAGGCTAAAGACGATTAGCTGACCGAGACGATTGGCTAGTCCGTCGAATGGGAACCCTGTTACGTATATATAATATAGAGAGCAATTATTTAGAACTTTAGAAAGGCATATCAAAATGACTGACCATGAAGAAAAAGAGAAAAAGGTCCTTATTATTGGAAGCGGCCCGGCAGCTTTGACCGCCGCCATCTATTCCAGCCGCGCCAGCCTCGACACAACCGTTATTGCCGGTTATCAATCGGGCGGACAGCTTATGCTGACTAGCGAGGTTGAAAACTTTCCCGGCTTCCCGGATGGCATCCAGGGGCCAGAGTTAATGGACAACATGCGCCAACAAGCCGAGCGATTCGGGAGCAAATTTATCGACGCGAACGCCACCAAAGTCGATTTCTCCGGGCGGCTACACAAGGTCTATGTTGATGACGACGTATACGAAGCCGAAGCCGTGATTGTAGCGACCGGGGCCAGCGCCATGTGGCTAAACCTGCCCAGCGAAGAACGCTTACGTGGACGAGGCGTATCGAGTTGTGCCACCTGTGACGGCTTTTTCTTCCGGGGCAAGGAAATCGCAGTCGTCGGCGGTGGTGATAGCGCCTTAGAGGAAGCAATCTTTCTGACCAAATTCGCCTCAAAGGTCACTTTGCTCCATCGGCGCGACAAATTCCGCGCTTCCAAGATCATGCAACAGCGTGTCTTTAACCACCCCAAAATCGAAGTTGTTTTCGACTCCGCCATCGAAGAAGTCCTGGGCGAGAACAAGGTCGAGGGAGCGATGGTACGCAACCTAAAAACCGGCGAAGTAAACCAATTGGCTTTGGAAGGTATTTTCGTCGCTATCGGTCACAGCCCGAACACCGAAATCTTTCGGGGTTGGCTCGATATGAACGAGAAAGGCTACCTCACCATCCTCGGCGAGAGCGCAACCAGTATATCGGGGGTCTTTGTAGCGGGCGACGTATACGACTTCCGCTACCGGCAGGCCATTACAGCAGCAGGCAGCGGTTGTAAAGCCGCCCTTGATGCCGAAAAATACCTGGAAGCCCTGGTTGGCGAACCGGGCGAAATCCTGACTGCTCAGAATTGGTAATAAAAAGGCTTTGAAAGGGCGTTAGCGTTGGCTCCTGGATCGCTCCAGGAGCCAACGCTAACGCCCTTTTTTATATTTCACAGACAAAACAGGCTAAGCAAAACACAGGTAAACCAAAGCAAGTCAACTGATTTTAAGGAATACCGAAACCCATATTTTATCCTGTCTATCCTGTTTATCCCTGTTAATTCTAAACGGAAATGGAGAAAGCGCGTGGCTGAATTATCTAATGGCGAAAAACTGACCGACCTGACCGACCGCTTTTTAAACGCTTACAATGCTTTTTATCCGCACAACGCCTCTTTTTTGCTAGGTATCCACGAATATGACGGACAAGTGCCGGACTTCTCTACCGAAGCGGTCGAGCGCTGGAAAGCCCAATTGACCGCCTTCGCCCAGGAGCTAAAAAGCACTATCGAGTTCGACGCGCTCGACAAAATGGAGCGCTTCGACTATCGCCTGCTCGAAACCCAAATCGAGTTCGACCGGCTTCGACACGGCTCCTTACGCTATTACGAACGCAACCCGATCATGCCCTACCTCTACATTTTCGATGTCAGCAACTATATCAAACGCCAGTACGCGCCATTGGAACAACGGGTCGAAGCCCTTTGCCGCCACCTCGAAGCCATCCCCCGCCTGATCGACCAGCTTATGCAAAAACTGGCCCCGACCCTCCCCCAGGCGGTCGTCGAAATTGCCCTCGAAACTTTTGGCGGCTTTGCCCGCTTCTACCACAACGACATCGCCAAAGTGGACGGCCTGACCGACCCACCCCTCCAAACCCGCCTCAATCAAGCCGCTACCCAGGCCGGCGCGGCCCTCGACCGTTATGTCGATTTCTTCCAGCAACACCTGACCCGCGCCGACCAGGATTTTGCTATCGGCCCCGAAAACTACGCTGCCATGCTCAAGTGGGGTGATATGGTCGATTTGCCGCTCGAAGAAGTGCTACGGATCGGCCTTGAGGATATGGCTCGTAATCAGGCTGCTTTGCGGGCAGTCTGCGCCGAGATCGACCCCACCAAACCGGTCGAAGCGGTACTGACCTCGGTCGGGGCCGAACATCCCTCCAACGAAGCGGTCGTCAGCACCACCCGCCAATATCTCGAAGGCATCCGCCAACATTTGATCGCAGCAGACCTCGTAGATGTGCCAAGCGAAGTGCGCTGTATCGTAGACGAAATGCCGGTCTTTATGCGCTGGGTCTTTGCCGATATGGAAACCCCCGGCCCCTTCGAGACTATCGCCACCGAAGCCCATTTTTATATCACTCCGGCCAACTCCGAATGGCCTGCCGACCAACAAGAACGCTGGCTAAGCCGCTTCAACCACTGGGTCATCCAGGTCTTTTCGATTCACGAAGCCTATCCGGGCCACTACCTGCAACACCTTCACGCCCGCCATTCGCCCTCACGAGCCTCCAAAAATCTGGTCAGCTATGGCTTTGTGGAAGGCTGGGCGCACTACTGCGAACAGATGATGCTCGAAGAAGGCTACGGTCGGGACAACCCCCAGGCTTATGCCAAGCTACGTCTCGCCCAACTTCAGGAAGCCTTGATCCGCAACTGTCGTTATATCTGCTCTATCGGCCTGCATACCCAGGGCTGGACGGTCGAACAAGCCTTGCAATTCTATCAGGATAACGCCTGGATGGAGGAAATCACCGCCCGCAAAGAAACCGCCCGTAGCACCTTTGACCCCGGCGGCCTCAACTATACTTTGGGCAAGTTACTTTTCTATCGGCTGCGAACCAGCTATCAGGCCGAAAAAGGAGCCGAGTTTAGCCTGCGCCACTTCCATAACCAATGTCTGGCCTATGGCATGCCACCCGTGCCGCTTTTGGCGACTTTGCTGCTCGAAAACCCGACCGGGCCAATCTTATAGTCCTAGACTATCTGCCCACGCAGTTTTACGCCGCACGACTCGCGCACGATCAACTCTACCAAAAATCAGGGCTACCGTCGAATGACAGTAGCCCCACTTTTACGCGCCAAGCTTAAACGAACTAAAATTCGATTTTAGCTTTACCAGCAGGCTCAAAAATGGTATACTGAGGATACTTTTAGCAAGCTACTCTTTTTATCAGAAAAGCAGGAAGTTAAACATGGCCGAAACCGAAATGCAACGCCAGTACAACGAAATAAAGGCGAAGTACCAGGACGCGATCCTGTTTTTTCGGCTGGGCGACTTCTACGAAACCTTTAACGAGGATGCCCAAATCGTCCATCGCGAACTGGGCCTGACCCTCACCCACCGGGCCATGGGCAAGGACGACATCAACAAGATGCCGATGGCCGGGCTACCCTATCACGCCGTAGACCGCTACTTGCCCAAACTGATCGAGCGCGGCTACAAAGTAGCGATTTGCGAGCAGATGACCAAGCCAGGAGCTAAACTGGTGCGGCGCGAAGTGATCCGGGTCGTCACGCCCGGAACGATCCTTGAAGACGAAATGCTGGTCTCAAAGCGCAACAACTTTCTGGCCGCTCTCGTCCTAGAAGACAAGGGCGCAGGGCTGGCCTACACCGATATTTCGACCGGCGAGTTTTTCTGCACCCAAATCAACGAGACTTCCGAAGAAGAAGTCCGTAGCGCGATCAAGACCGAACTGGCCCGGATCGCCCCGGCAGAACTCTTGGCCCCCAAAAAGCGCGAAAAGCGCAACTTCCGGCCCGAAATGCTCTTTGCCGAGGAAGAAGAAGACCCCTTTGAGGTCTATCGCAACCTCATGGCAGGCGACAACGAAGGCCGCAACGTCACGCCCCTGGATGCCTATTGCTGGCAAATCGAGGAAAGTACCCGCACTCTCAAAAGCCATTTCGAGGTCGCCTCACTCGACGGATTTGGTTGTGGCGCTTTACAGTTGGCGACCCGCGCGGCAGGCGCTATTGTGGCCTACTTGCAAGAAACCCAAAAGACCGCCCTGGCCCGCCTTAACCCGCTCGTAACCTACTCAACCCAAAAATATATGGCCCTCGATACCCAGACCCGCCGCAACCTCGAACTAAGCGAAAATCGGCGCAGCGGCTCACGCAAAATGTCGCTCTTTGGTGTGCTGGACAAAACCCTGACCGCCATGGGCGGGCGGATGCTCCATCGCTGGCTCAACCAACCGCTTTTGGAATTGCCCAAGATTATGGCCCGGCAAGATGCCGTCGCCGCCTTTCACCGCAATACCTACTTGCGCGAAAGCATCCGCGAATTGCTCAAACAGGTGGACGACATCGAACGCTTTGGGGCGCGGGCCGCTTCTCAGGCTGCCTCACCCCGCGAGATGCAGGGCCTACTCCAAACCCTCGAACTGATCCCGGCTTTCAAAGCCCTCTTCGTCGAGGCCACCCCGCAAGAGCAAAAAATCTTCCGAACCCTTTTGGCGCGACTGCACACCTGCGATGAGGTGGTCGGCTTGCTCCAATCGGCTATCCCGGACAATCCACCCGGCAAGAAATGGACTAAAGGCGCGATCCGCGATGGCTACTCCGCCGAACTCGACCGTTTGCGTCAGATTTCGACCAACGGCGAAAGCTGGATCGAAGAATTCAAAAAGCGCGAGATTGCCCGCACCGGCATTACCAGCCTGAAGGTCGCCTCTAACTCGGTCTTTGGCTATTACATCGAGGTGACAAGCTCAAACCTGTCCAAAATCCCTGCCGATTATATCCGCAAACAGACGATTGCCAACGGCGAACGCTTTATCACGCCCGAACTCAAAGATATGGAAACCCAGATTCTCAACGCCCAGGAGCGGATCGAGGAACTGGAAGCCGATCTGTTCAAACAGGTACTGGACAGTGTGGCGGGCGCGATGCCCCAACTCTCGGACGTGGCGACCGCCCTGGCCCACCTGGACGTGTTCGCGGCCCTGGCAGAAGTCGCTATCCTCAACAATTACTGCCGCCCGGTCTTGAACGAAACCCGAACCTTGCAAATCAAAGGCGGACGACACCCGGTGGTCGAGCAGGCTGGAAACGATATGATCTTTGTACCCAACGATAGCAACCTCGATACCGAACGCGAACAGATTTTGATTATCACCGGCCCCAACATGGCAGGCAAATCGGTCTATTTGCGGCAGGTCGCCGTCATCGTGCTGCTGGCCCAAATCGGCTCTTATGTCCCAGCCGAAAGCGCCACCCTCGGTCTGGTAGACCGCATCTTCACCCGCATCGGAGCGCAGGACGACATCGCTACCGGACAGTCTACTTTTATGGTCGAGATGGTCGAGACCAGCTATATTTTGGCCCATACCACCCCCCGTTCGCTGGTCATCCTCGATGAGGTCGGACGCGGAACCAGCACCTACGATGGTCTTGCGATTGCCCAGGCCGTCGTCGAGTACATCCACAACAACCCGAAATGTGGGGCCAAAACCCTCTTCGCCACCCACTACCACGAGTTGATCGAACTGGCTCAGGTCTTGCCGCGTGTCCGCAACTTCAATATGGCGGTGCGCGAGGAAAACGGCAAAGTCATCTTTATGCGAAAGGTGCTGCCGGGCGGGGCCGACCGCTCCTATGGCATCCATGTCGCCCAACTTGCCGGGCTACCCCGCACCGTCATCCGCCGCTCGGAAGAACTGCTGCTGCTGTTGGAAAGTCACGGAACCGAACTGGAAGCCCGCTCCGCCCTCCGTCGCGCCGCCGCCTCGAACGGGAACGGACGCAACGGCAACCAACCCCATACTACCGACCAATCCCAACTAAGCCTTTTCGCGCCCGTCGCCACCCTCACCGAGCCAACCCCCGACAACCCGGCCCTGGCCGAACTCCGCACCCTCAACGTCGCCGAACTTACCCCGCTCGAAGCGATCAACAAACTCTACGAACTACAGCAAAAAGCCATTCAATAGGCTACCCTCAAATAAATCATCCTATGTTTAGCATTTGTTCAGCATTTGTTTAAGAGTGTATTAAACTCGCCCCCACTCTATTGATAAATGTAACAGAATTGTAATAATAAGATAACAATAACCCACCAAAAGTGTGGCTTACTATAACCAAACCAAGCGTTTTTTATGAGGTGTGTAGTAACCAGCTAGTAAAGCTGGTAACAAAGGTGGTAATTTTATGAATATACCCACATTATCAATCCTTGTACTAGAGGATGACACAGGTGTGAGCAGTCTTATGAGCAAAATTCTCAAGCGAGAAGGTCATCGCATCACCTGCGCTTACAGTGCCAGCGAAGGACTCGACAAAGTTGTCCGTTCCACCGATTTTGATTTGATTATCCTGGATATGAACCTGCCTGATATGGATGGTCAGCAGTTTCTCGACCGCCTAAATCAACAGCAAATCTATATTCCTGTCGTAATAACCTCTGGCGATCCGAGCCTTATAGCACACTATACGTCTCAAACCATTCTCGGGTTGGAAAAACCCTTTACGATAGCCGAACTGTTGAGTGCTGTCTCTTTCTATGACCGGTTTACCCATTCCCTAGAGGCTATCCCAACTGCTAGTTAGCAAGGGAGCGATCCTTTATACTCGCCTAACCTGTCCCGAACCGCTCACTCATAACTAGCACCTTTGGTGGAGCGGTTCCTGGCGAAAGTGAGGTGAATCAGAATTAGTCCTACCCTGAAAGCCCCGATCTCTGGTAGATCAGGGCTTTTTTATTAAGGACGAAGAGCGCTGTTTTTTCGCCAGCGTTGCCACCAATACTTGCCAGCTAAATAACAACCCAGCGCAATAGCCACGATTAGCAAACTACCTAACACATCCGCCAGGTGATGTACTCTGGCATAGACCCGCGCCAAACCGACTATCACCGCTAATCCCAGAAATACCAAGCCGACCCGCCAGCTAACCAAGTAAAGTGTCGCCGCAACTATACCTAACAAAAGAGTATGGTCAGAAGGAAAACCGTTATCGGTAGCACTCGGAATAAGGGCCGGGAGGCCAGTCTCGATAAAAGGGCGTGGGTCGCTAACCAAATCAGTCGCAAGCTTAGACAGTAAATAAGCCACCCCCCCAATACAGACTCCTGCAATACCCAATTCGACCAGGCGAGAGCGATAACGCAATACAACCAACCCGGCGGCTAACACGATCACTACTATAAAGAAATACTCTGCCAGAAAACTTACCAGCCCATCCAAACATTGACCTCCCTCTTTATCCTATCTTTTACTTAGGGACTCAAAAATAATAAAACATCCCGGTAGGGGCAACCCTGGGTGGTTGCCCGTGACCACCCGCTGGGTCTCTGAGGGCAACCACCCAGGGTTGCCCCTACATTGGGACGATTAATTTTCATGTGCTTCCCTTAAAGCCTATAAGGACGATCTATGGGCGGAGCCATATCCAACAAAATTCCCCCGCCCCCTTGTTCGACACTGCTCCGCCAATCGATTTCCCTTCATCCCTCATCCCTCCTAATATAGCATAGTCCCGTTTCACAAATTGAAATAGATAAAATCGGGCCAAATTACCCAAGCAACTTGGCCCGATTTATGATATGATAAATAGCTGCCTCTAAATTGGTTGCAACGTAGCAATCTGATAGCGAGGATTATAATAACGGAACTAAGGATTAGTAACTATGGATACATTTCTCTCTACCTACACCAACAAGCAACCCCTGCTTGCCTCACCCCTCAAAGCCATTTTGTTTGACATGGACGGCACGCTGGTTCATGTACACCCTTCCGGGCGCAAAATAATCCTGGACGAGACATTGGCCCACTTTGGTCTACCCCCCATCACTGACGATACGCTGGTTGACCGCTTTTGGTTTACCTCCGAGCGTTACTCACTGATCGATAGTTGGGGCGTGGCCCGGCCCGATTTTTGGAAAGCCTTCGACTGCGAACGCCTGCTTCAGTTGCAAATGACCCACACCTTCGCCTTTGACGACGTGGGCGAAAATCTGGCTCTCTTACGTTCGTTCAACCTGCGCTTGGGCATCGTCTCAAATTCGGCCCATATATCGCTAGGCTGCAAGCTAACCTTGCTCGAACAATCCATCGCCCGGCATCACTTTGAAGTCGTCGTTTCCTGCAACGATGATGTACCGCGCACCAAGCCTTTTGCCGATGGTGTAGAACTGGCCCTCGCCCAACTAGGCATCGCACCCCACGAAGCCGTCCTGATCGGCGATAGCCTGGACGACATCGGGGCCGGAAGTGCTGCCGGAGTGCCGGTTATTATCGTCAACCGGGGCCAAGTTGATAGCATCTTCGACCTGATCGAAAAAAACGGCCTGGAAGTCGATTTTGGCATCATCGACTCGCTCCACCAACTACCCCAAGCCCTCGGACTGGAAGACTGGCCGGAAGGCGATTTCCAGGCCGCCTGATTTTTCCATTCTACATGACAAGTTTGGCGCTTATCCCAATTTTTGCCAAAGATAACTACCCATCTCAGTTTGCTATTCTCAACCGGGCTGGGTAGTTACAGTCGTAAATCGCGGCCTCGCCCCCTTTGGGGGTAAATCGTAAGTAATTACTCAGCCCTCTGACCCTGATTACAACATACGTAAGTCATGATATACCCTTGTCATTCTGAGCCGCTGCGAAGAATCTGGACTGCACCGATCACTCGTCTGCCTGGCTAGACCTGAGATTCTTCGCTGCGGCTCAGAATGACAAACCCGAACACTCACAATCGTAAATCGCGGCCTCGCCCCCTTTATGGGTAAATCGTAAATCCCCTACCGTTCTACCAGACTCATCTGGTGACGATAAAGCTGAAAATAAAAGCCGCGCTGCTCGATCAACTCCTCCTGAGTTCCCATCTCAACCACCCTCCCCCGCTCGATCACAATCACCCGGTCTACATCCCGGATCGTGCTAAGGCGGTGCGCGATAATGATCGCAGTGCGACCTTCCAGCAACTTACGAAGCGCCGTCTGGATCGTCGCCTCACTTTCGCTATCGACGCTCGAAGTCGCCTCATCCAAAATCAAAATCGCGTCTGGGTTGTAAGCAATCGCACGGGCGAAACTCAATAACTGGCGCTGGCCTGCCGAAATATTCGAGCCGCGTTCCTGCAACTCATAATCGTAACCGCCCGGCAACTGCTGGATAAAACTATCCGCCCCCACATAAGTCGCCGCCTGCCGCATATCCGCCTCCGACAGCCCAGGCCGACCCAACCGAATATTCTCGGCAATCGTCCCCTTGAACAGCACTGGGTCTTGCAACACCAAAGCCAGATGCTGCCGTAAATCCTGCTGCGTCACTTCGCGTATATCCACCCCGCCAATCGTGACCCGCCCCTGCTGAATATCGTAGTTGCGCCCCAGGAGGCTAATAAGGCTAGTCTTGCCCGCCCCGGTCGGTCCGACAATCGCGACCTTTTCACCCGCCCGCACCCGAAACGAAATCTCCTTTAAAACCGGGAATTCCGGGTTATACCCAAAGCCGACCTTATCAAAGCGTACCTCGGCCCAACTTCGGTCGCCCGTCCGCTCTGCCCCGACCAATCGACGCGGCTTTTCGGGGTCTTGCACTACCGACTGCTGATCGAGCAGCCCAAAAATGCGTTCGCAACTGGTACTGGCCGCCTGGAAAGCCGTATACCGCTCGGCCAGATCACGGATTGGCTGAAAGGCCCGCTCGGTATACTGAAAGAAAGCCACCAGCAGACCAAACGTAACCGCCCCATTACTGCTATACAACCAGCCACCTACCAGCAAAAGCAAAGCGGTCGCCACCGACGAAAGGAGCGTCACCAACGGTAAGAAAATACCGTTGAGCATGACAATCAGGCGGTTGCTCCGAAAATAATCCTGGTTCAATTCGGTAAACCGCCCAAAGTTCGCGCTTTGCCGATTGAAAAGCTGCACCGTCAGCATCCCCGAATAATTCTCGGCCAGATAGCCAACCAAAATCGAATACTTGCGACGGGCGCTACGCCAGGCTTTTCGCAAAAACCTTCGGAAGAACAGCGATAACCCAAATAGCACCGGCAACACCGCCAGACTAACCAGCGCCAACCGCCAGTCCAGCACTATCATCGTAACTACAATCGCCGCCAGCGTCAGCAAATCGGCGATCACTGCCACCGCCCCCTGGCTCAACAAATCGTTGATCGCATCCATATCGCTGGTCAGCCGCCCGATCAAACTGCCGGAAGGATAGCGGTCGAAAAAAGCCAGCGAGTTATGCAGCAAATGTTTGAAAAGCTGCACCCGCAAATCGCGCACCACATACTGCGAAATCATCTCCATTAGATAGGTTCGCAAGTAGCGCAGCAAAAAGCTACCCAGCGCCGACCCCACAAACAGAACCAAAAGCCACTCGATCCCGCCAAGCTGACGCGGAATAATATGTTCATCGATCACGATCTTGCTCAAAAGCGGCCCGACCAGTTCGAGCAACGACCCGCCGATAATGATCGGGGCCGCGATCAGCAAAATCCGCCAGTAACGCCAGATATAACCTCCCAATCGGCTCAACCGCCCACCGCTATAGCCCCGCCCTACTATCTCGTCCTCATCGTCCTGGCCCTTCTTGACCTTGCTTGCTTCGACCTCACCCGTTTTCTCTATTCTAGCGTCGGCCACTACCGGCGCGTCCGGCGTATCAAGCGGGATCGCATCATCCAGAAACTGATTTTCAGCCGTTGCCAGTTCGTGCAGATACATCCGGGCGTACAGCCCATCGCTTTGCCGCATCAAATCAGCGTGGGTTCCCTGCCCCACCACCCGCCCCTGATCCAGCACCACAATCCAATCCGAATCCTTGACCAGCGTCAACCGCTGCGTGACAATCAACATGGTACGACCATTATTGGTCAACGTTTTCAAATTAGCCGCGATCATATTCTGAGTCCGGGCATCTACACTACTCAAAGAGTCGTCCAGAATCAGAACGGCAGAATCCGGCAGCAAAGCGCGGGCGATAGCGGCCCGTTGCTTCTGCCCGCCCGAAAGCGTCACACCCCGTTCGCCGACCAGCGCATCAAAACCGCCCGGTATTTGGGCTAAGTCCTGCGACAGCCGCGAGAGATAAGCCACATCCTCTACCTCGTCGTCCTCGGCCTCGCTCTTGCCAAAAGCGATATTCTCGCGCAAAGTCAGCGAGAACAAGAGCGTCTCCTGCGGTACATAGGCAATCCGTTGCCTTAACTCTGCCAGGGGCAGCGCCCGCACATCGAAGCCGTCCAGCAGCACACTCCCTTCCTGCGGATCGTAAACCCGTCCGACCAAAGCCGCCAGCGAGCTTTTGCCCGCCCCGGTTGGCCCAACCACCGCGACCGTCTTGCCCGGCTCAATCTGGAAATTTATATCCCGCAGCACCCAGCGATCCCCAAAGCGCAGCCCCGCCCCCCGAAATTCCAACCGAGGACGCTCATCCGGGCCTGGCTCGTGATAGCCAACCGCAACTTCCTCCGGGTCGGTAATCCCCGGCTTGAACAAAAAGATTTGCTGCAAGCGGCCCATACTGATCGCCGCTTGCTGTCCGATCCCAAAAACGATCCCCAGACTGGAAAGTGGCCCTGCCAGTAGCAGCAAATAAGCGTTAAACTGGACAAACTGCCCGATAGTCAGGTTGCCACCCTCGATTTCGTGCGCCCCAACCCATAACAAAAGAACGGTAGTCAGGCTGGTCGAAAGCTGAATCAAGGGGATAAGTAGCCCGTTAAGCCGGGCGTACTTCAGCCGATCACCCACATAAGAGCGGTTTTCTTCGGCATAACGTTCGGTCTCGACCTCCTCACGAGTATAGGCTTTGACCACCCGCACCCCGCTAAAGACCTCTTGTACCCGGTTGCTCACATCACCCAACCGTTCCTGCGCCGCCCGATAATACTGCTCCATCCGACTTCTGATCCAGGCAAAGGCCATCATCAAGAAGGGCAGAAAGACCAAACCGATCAAAGCCAACCGCCAATTCTGCGTGAACATCAAATACAACGCAATCGAACCCAAAAAGACCGTATTACAGCCGCTCACCACCCCCTGCACAATAAAATTGCGCTGAATACTGATGTCCGAAGTCGAATGGACGATCAGGTCGCCAACGCTATTTTGGTCAAAAAACTGCCGATCAAGCTTCTGGGTTTGGGCAAATAAATCGCTCCGAATATCAGCCTCGACCCGATGACCGACCTGGTTGATCGACCAGCGTTGCAAAAAGCCCAGCCCCAGTTGGGCCACCCCAAACAGCACAATATACAAACAAACCCAACCGTTAAAGTTCCCCGCCTGCAAACTGTCGATACCCACCCGCAAAAGATAGGGTTGGGTCAACGTAACCCCCGCCAGCGCCAATAACACTACCAGACCCAAAAAAAGGCTGGCCCGATAGCGGGCCAGATAGGGTAACAGATTTTTTAGATTTCGCATTTTCTTTGCCTTTTCCTGCAACGGGAAAGTCGTTGCTTACCTGTATATATTACTCCATTTCGGGCCACTTCGCGGTTGAATTAACCTTTTCTTCACACGATATTTACCAATTACAACCTATTACTATATTATGACCCTAACCAACCTTCCTCACAGAGCATCTCAACCGACCGCAAATTGTAAAGGCATTGGACTGTAGGGGCGACCCTGGGTGGTCGCCCGTAAACACTCGGCCCGGTCTCCGAGGGCGACCACCCAGGGTCGCCCCTACAAAAACGGGCTAGTAGTTCTGCAACTTGCTATAGCGGTCAACTCTGGCGTAGGCAGCTCCTATTTTTAGTATTTGAGTAAGGTTTTCGTAACCGTTCACACCGTGTCATTCTGAGGCTGGTCATTACCACCATTTTTGCTAAAGTAAGCTTCCCGCCGAAGAATCTCAGTTCAAAGCACTAGACTTCCGTGAACGGTTACAGGTTTTCACTTAAATAAAAATTTAGCATGTTACTCAGCTTTAAAAAATACCCGAATTATAAAACTAATACTGATCTCGATTTTACACAAAAATTGCAAGGAACACTGTGTGGCTGGGAGTAACGCCACGCTTGAGGCCGAAAAATCTAAGCTCGAAAGCAATCACAAAAGCTAGATTCAAAGTATTTAGCTAAAAGACTTTTTACACAAGCGGTTTTACCCACCATGTTTGAAAAGTCTCTATTCAATACTGAATTCGAGTTCGACGTGGTAGCCAAGTTTGTCTCAAAATGCGTAAAGTCGAGTTGATAACCACTTGACTTTTTTCTAATAGATATTGTATAATCTTCTTAATAAAATTTTCTTAATGGTTTGAGTCTGGATGCTTCAAAAACTGTCGCATCTTTAGTCCTCTAGTAGTGACTTTGCTTCAACAAAATTTGATGTGAGTAAGCCCAGTTAGCCACCCTCATTGTGGGTGCTTTCTGTACAACTCACCTTGCTATTTTCAATAGAGCAGTTTTCATTCGTGTTAAGTTTTAATTGCGCCTCAGCTTTTCTACTATAATACTCTACTTCTGTTTACTTACGGGGCTTTTTTTATTGAGTGTGCTGTCAACCAATCAGTCACCGGTTTAGTAACGGGCCTTCTGGGTGATGAGCGAACACTTTTCTTAAATATATTTAAATAGTTCTTCAAAGTGATTAGCCCTTCCAATTTTGCAGCAGCAGGATTTAAGCTTGGCTAGTTTTGGTTTGCCTTGCATTCAACCGCAAACTAATCGAATAAAGTAAGGATAGGAGAAATAATGAAACGCAGGCGACTATTAGTGGCTCTAATTAAACGAGCCTCGTTTGTAATACCCTTTTTTGTTTTATTCTCGTGTATGATGGTACAGCCAACCCAGGCTATTCCGACTGGCTTCCAAACTTCGGTAATCTTTCAGGGGCTAAACCAGCCGACTTCAGCACGTTTTGCCCCCGATGGACGGGTTTTTGTAAGCGAAAAAGGCGGCAGAATACTTGTCTATAACAACATCAACTCTCCAACCCCGACCCTCTTCGCCGACCTTAGCAGCCAGGTTTACAATTTTGATGACCTGGGCCTGATGTCCCTGGCGGTCGATCCCCAATTCCCGACCCGACCCTATATCTATGTAGATTACGTCATGAAGACCAAACAACCAAGCGGGCGGTTGTCGCGCTTGCAAGCTTCTGGAAATGTCATGACTGGCCCGGAGGTGGTTTTGATCGAAGGCTGGTGCCAGGAAAGCGGTACTCACGGCCTCGGCAATCTGATGTTTGCCAGCGATGGCTCCCTCTATCTAAGTGCCGGAGAAGGCGCTCACCCCGAATACGTCGATTACGGGCAGAACAGCGTCTGCGGCGACCCACCCAACGAAGGAGGCGCTCTCCGCGCCCAGGACCTGGCGACCTCCGGCGACCCAGTCGGACTGAGCGGAACCCTCCTGCGCGTAAACCCCGATACGGGTGCAGCGTTGCCGACCAACCCGCTTTTTGGCGGACGTACCGACGACGACCGTATTATTGCTTATGGTCTGCGTAATCCCTACCGTTTTACGATCCACCCGACCAAAGGCGAAATCTGGCTGGGCGATGTAGGCTGGAATACCTGGGAGGAAATCAACCGCATCCCCAACCCGCTGAGTCCTCAAATCAAAAATTTTGGTTGGCCTTGCTACGAAGGCCCGGCCCCTCAGCCCGGCTATCAGGCCGCTAATTTGCCAATTTGCCAAAACCTCTATGCTGCCGGGACGGCTACTATGCCGCACTATGTTTTCTCCAATGTGGGTGGTTCGGCGATTAGTGGATTGGCCTTTTATAATGGCGGCAATTACCCCGCTAAATACGTCAACGCCCTCTTTTTTGGAAATTATGGCGAAACCGGCGGCGGCACGATCAAGGCGATGCTACCCGATGCCAACGGCGTGCCAGACCCTCAAAATATCGAGGTTTTCTTATCGGGCAGCGTCTTCCCGGTAGACCTTCAAGTTGGTATTGGTGGCGATATTTATTTTGTTGATATTGCCGCCGGACAGGTCAAACGTATCCAGTATTTTAGCTCCAATACCCCGCCGGTCGCGGTCGCCCAGGCCAACCTTACCAGCGGCCCAACTCCCCTTACGGTCAACTTTACCGGCAGTGCTTCCTACGACCCCGACCCCGGCAATACCATCAGCTATGCCTGGGACCTGGACGGCAACGGTCAATACAACGACTCGACCCTGCCAAACCCTTCCTACACCTATACTACCAAAGGTACTTACAACGTCGGTCTAAAAGTAACCGACAACCAAGGCGCGACCGGGGTTGCCAACCTTTCTATCACAGTTGGTAATTCGCCCCCGGTCGCCACGATTCTCAGCCCGCTTACCACCACCACTTATAAAGTAGGCGATACGATCAACTTTATGGGAACCGGCAACGACCCCGATACCGGCCCCTTACCTGCCAGCAACCTCAGTTGGCGCGTCCTGCTGCACCATTGTTCGCGCACCAACCCGCAGGATTGTCACGTCCATTATATTCAAGATTTTAACGGTCTGGATCGAGGTTCCTTTACAGTCCAGGATCACGAGTACCCTTCTAATATCGAGATTCAGTTGACCGCAACCGAGGCCAATACGGTCAATTGGTGGGACACCACCTGGAATAGCCGCACAAAACTAACCTTTAACAACGGAGCGCAAACCGAAAATCTCGATAACTTCCCGCTCCTGGTCAAACTCAATAGCAGCCGGATAGATTACACCAAGACCCAGGCAGGCGGTAAGGACTTGCGTTTTGTCGATAGCAACAACCAACTTCTCGCTTACGACATCGAAGAGTGGAACCCAGCCGGTACTTCCTATCTGTGGGTAAAAGTCCCCCGGATCGGAGCCAGGTCTACTACCGATTCCATTTTTATGTATTATGGCAACCCCAGCGCCCCGGATGGGCAGAACAAACCCGCCGTCTGGAGCGATGGCTACGCTGGCGTGTGGCATCTCAACAAAGTTTTCACCGACAGCACTACCAACGCTAACAATGGCACAAACTTTAGTTCGACCGACACCCCCGGCTTATTCGCCAGTGGACGCGCCTTTAGCGGCTCCAACCAGAGCGTGCGAATCAACCATTCGCCTTCGCTGGCCTTTACCGCCGCCCAGAGTTACGCAGTCTCAGCTTGGCTCAATGTTCCGGCCTTGCCGAACCAATGGCAGGGTGCAGTAGTCAAATCGGTCGATAAAACACCCTGGTACGGCATCTGGCTTAGCCAATCCAACCAGTGGGTTTACGGCACTACCAACGATATTACAGGCCCTACCGTCACAACTGGCTGGCACTATCTTACGCTGGCCCAAAACGGGCCAGCCGCCACCCGCAATTTATATGTCGATGGCTTGAGCGTGGGAAGTGGCCCGGCGGTCAACGCCAACGGAACTGGCATGTTGTGGTTCGGCGGTGGTTCGGATGGGACCGAATATTTCAAAGGCACTCTGGACGAGGTACGTATCTCGAATGTAGCCCGTTCTGCCAGTTGGGAAGCCGCCCAATATCTCTCTATGAATGATACTTTTATCACCTATGATCTGGCTGGGACTGGCGGTGGACTATCCGATACCAAATCAGTCACGCTCTACCCTCAAATCTCGCCCGTCACTTTCCAGACCAATCCGCCGGGGCTGAACCTGGTGGTCTATGGGATAAGTCAACTTGCGCCTTTCAGCTTTAACGCGGTCATCGGCGGTCAGATTTCCATTTCGGCGGTTTCGCCTCAAACCTTGAATAACAACTCCTATAGCTTTACCAGTTGGTCGGATGGTGGAGCGCAAACTCATAATCTGGTCGTCACCCAGGCTCCCCAGACTTTGACCGCCAATTTTAGCCAGGTCGCCCAAACGCCCGAAACCGTCTGGAACTCCTACAGCATCACGCCCAAATCCACCACGCCCCAGGCTACCGTCCTGGATGCTGCCGGAACCGTTACCGCCACCCTCGAATTCTACGAGTCTACCGACAATGCCGGTGTAACCAAAGGCACTCTTTTCTCGAAATACACCGCCGGAGCGCATGTCGAGACCTTTAACCGGGTCGAGAAATTCTGGTCTCCCAGCACTGGTACCAACGCCTATCCTTATGTCGGCAAGAGTACGGTAAACCGAGGGGCCGATGTAGGCGAGACAAATGCCCCGGCCCCTGCCGGAGTGCGAGATTTACAAATTCATCCCAACAACAATAATCATCTCGTCGTGGCGGCCTTTATCGTACCCCAGGCCGGAACGTACACCATCAGTAATCTGGCGGTTCGACGAATCGACCCGACTGGCCCGGCGACCGCCCGTTACAAGGTCTTTAACCAGCAAAAAGTTTTGCTGGCAAACCTACAGGCAACCAACGACCGAGCCTGGGTCACTGATAGCAACGTCTACACTCTCAGTGGCCTAAAGGCCGGTGATCGCCTCTACTTCGCAGTAGATCGGGACGGTGATTATGCTTTCGATGCGACCGAAATCGCCTGGACGGTCAAGCGTATCGGGAATTAGCCGGAAGCTATCCGGCAGGCTTGTCTGATTCTAACCAGACCCCTTTGAGAAAAACTTTTGATCTCGAAGGGGTCTGGTTATTTAGCTTTACCTTTTCTTCACCTGAAATTCACCGATAAAACCTTTTTGTTATAAAGCCTCCTTATAAACCCAACTGTAAGTTCTATGTAACACAGCAATTAGAGGAGCTTGCCGACTTTGCTTGAGCCAAAGCCCGGTCGGAAAATATCATTGAATTTGACCAATTGACCGGGAACCGATAATAGATTTCACGCCAACCAGAGCGTGTGAATCTTGTCCATCCCTGTTAATTTATGAGGAGTTAAAGCATGAGGAAAAACGTAAAGCTGTTCGGTTTGGCCCTGACGCTTGGTCTGCTGCTAAACGCGCTGGCAGCCGTCTTTAGCTTGAACATCGCGGATGTTCAGGCCCAAACCGCCAATAGCCGGGTGCGGGTCGCCCACCTATCACCCGACGCACCCACCGTCGATGTCTATGTCAATGGCAACAAAACCCTTTCCAATGTCCCGTTCAAGACCATCAGCGACTACTTAAACGTCCCTGCCGGTTCTTACCGTTTTGAAGTCCGCCCTGCCGGGGCCGCCACTAACAGTAAGGCCGTAATCGACGCGACCGCTACTCTCGAAGCGGGCAAAGACTACACCGTCGCCGCCATCAACACCCTGGCAAGCATTGCCCCCCTGGTGCTGGTCGATGACAACACTGCTCCTGCCGCAGGCAAAGCCAAAGTCCGCGTCGTCCATGCCTCGCCGGATGCCCCCGCCGTTGATGTTGCCGTCAAGAGCGGCCCGGTATTGGTCAGCAATCTGGCCTTCGGTAAAGCCAGCGACACCCTGACCGTCGATGCCAACACCTACGACCTTGAAGTACGAGTCGCCGGAACTACCACCGTCGCCCTAGCCTTGCCCGCTACTAAACTAGAAGCCGGGAAGATTTACACCGTCTTTGCCGCCGACAAACTGGCTAAAATCACCGCCCTTGTCAAAGTCTCCGAGCCAGTCGCGCAAAGTCGGCTACGGGTCGCCCACCTATCGCCCGATGCCCCCAATGTTGATGTCTATGTCAACGGCAGCAAAACTCTAACCAACGTCCCCTTCAAGACCATCAGCGAGTATCTGTCGGTCTCCGCCGGTTCGTATCGTTTTGAAGTGCGGGCGACCGGGGCCGCCGCCGATAGCAAGGCCGTAATCGACGCAACCGCTACCCTTGAAGGCGGCAAAGACTACACCGTCGCCGCCATCAACACCCTGGCGAATATTGCACCCCTGGTGCTGGTAGATGACAACATCGCTCCTGCCGTAGGCAAAGCCAAAGTCCGGGTCGTCCATGCTTCGCCGGATGCGCCTGCCGTCGATATTGCGGTCAAAAATGGCCCGGTGCTGGTTAGCAATCTGGCTTTTGGCAAAGCCAGCGATACCCTAAGTGTCGATGCCGGTACTTACGACCTCGAAGTAAGAGTCGCCGGAACCACCACCGTCGCCCTGGCTCTTCCCGGCCTCAAGCTCGAAGCGGGCAAGGTCTATACCGCCTTTGCCGCCGACAAGTTGGCTAAACTTACCGTCTTGCTCAAGGTCTTTACCCCGGCCCTGATCTTGCCGAGTTGGGCCACTCCCTATGCCAAAACTCCGGCCCCCACCGGACAGCCAATCAGCACCGATAGCCCCTTCTACAACGTCTGGGCGCGTTACGATTTGCTGGCTGCCGGGTCGCGCAGTTATACCTGGGGTGAGAAACCTTTCGCCACCGGCGTAGAACCTTACTTCCAGGCTAAAGGTTCGGACGGTAAAACCAGCCAAAACCGTAGCATACTCTACTGGGACAAGAGCCGCATGGAAATTACCGACCCCACCGCCGACAAAACCAGCGCCTTCTTTGTCACCAACGGCCTCTTGACCGTCGAACTCATAACCGGCAAACTCCAACTTGGCGATAACACCGCCGATGCCCAGCAAGCGATCCAGGGCCAACCGGCCACTGTCCCGGTCGCCGGGGATGCCGACGATACTAGCGGCCCGACCTATGCCGCCTTTGGCAAACGCTTAACCGACCCGGCCCTGGCAGTTGGCAACCTCATCAATCAGGCCATTAGTCGGGACGGACAGCTTACTACCGATCAGACTACTGCCAACAAATACAATGTGACTGGCGCTTTCACCGAACCCCAGACCAAGCACACCATTGCCAAACCCTTCTGGGACTTCCTCAACCGCAGCGACTTCCAGTTCACCGTCGCGGGCAAAACCCAGACCGGCAAACTCTACGACCCTTACTTCTTCGCACCCGGTCTACCGATCAGCGAAGCTTACTGGGCCAAAGTAAAGGTCGGCGGACAGGTCAAAGACGTGCTAATCCAGGCGTTCGAGCGGCGCGTCCTAACCTACACCCCCTCCAACCCGGCAAGCTATCAGGTCGAATGGGGTAACGTTGGGCAACACTATTTCGTCTGGCGCTATGGCAACATCCCGCCCGTCGTCTAAATCTCTACCGAACAATCGAGATAATCCGGGGTAGGGGCGACCCGATGTGGTCGCCCTTGAACACCTTGTACGGTCTACAGGGCGACCACATCGGGTCGCCCCTACCTCTTGGATAAGTTATTAGTTTTACTGAAAGTTAAGAAATGAGGAAAATAAGCTGAATCTAATTCTTATTGACCTATAAAATGCCATCTGAAGGCCCAGAATCGTGTATATTAAACCTGTAGCAATCTTGGCAACACCCTACAAGAATGAGGCAAACCTAAACCATAATTTGGTATTTTTGGACAAATTTGGAGCGAGTGTGGAACTTGATAGAATGACGGAAGTAAAGCCTACCAAACGGGAACACCAGCCTCCCAACGATGAAGAACTGGCCCAACTGGTAGCCGGAGGCGATGCAGCGGCGCTCGAACTGCTCTACGACCGCTACTCCCGGCAAGCGATTGGTCTGGCCTACCGCATTATAGGGCAGTTGGAACTGGCCGAAGAAGTAGTCCAGGAAGCCTTTTTGCGCTTCTGGGAACGGCCCGACCTCTATCAGGTCGAACGAGGTCGCTTCGTAAGTTGGCTCCTGACCGTCGTTCATCATCGGGCGATCAACGAACGACGGCGTAGCGGTTTTCGATTAAATGTCTCCGCCGATCAGCCTGCCGGGGATGGTAGCCACGACCTCGGCGAAGCAGGCTTACTAAGCCAGTTGAGCCACAATGGGCCGGGGCCACACGAAGTGGTCTGGAAGCAGGAGCAACGCGCCGCTGTTCGTCAGGCCCTCGACCAGTTAAGCCACCCTCAACGGCAGGTCATCGAACTGACCTACTTTAACGGCTTGAACCAGCGTGAAGTGGCCCAGCACCTGGGCGAACCGTTGGGGACAATCAAAACCAGGGTACGGCTGGCAATGCAAAAATTACGAAAGTTGCTTGAGGCTCACCATAGCGATACCGAATTTATATCAGAAGCGGAGTTGGCCTGAAACAGCTAAGCACCTATCTCAAGCAATCAAATTTCCTGTGAGACATCGCTCCATCAGTGGATAGCGTCACCTCTTGCCAGGATAGGTTTTAAAGGTCATTGGTCAATATCTATTTTATTTATCGAAGAAATTAACATGATGAAATGCGAACAAGTCGAACCCGAAATCGAAGCCTATATCCTGGGAGCTTTAGGGACAGAAGAGCTAAACGGCATCAACGAACATCTGAAAAGCTGTGCCAAATGCCGGGCCGCTGTAGAAAAATATAATGCCACTATGGAAAACTTGGCCCTCGAAGCAGGTGCTGAAATGAACTGGCTCGAACCACCCGCCGGGCATACCGAACGCTTCCGCGCCAAACTAAGCCAACGCCCCCAACTGCGTCCTACTGCCGAAAATTCGGACGATTTGCGCGAAGCCAACCGCGTCCGCCGTCCAGCCCCACCGCCAACCCCGCCCGTCCGCCGAAGATGGAACTGGGGTTGGGCCTTGCGCCCGGTCGCGGCCTTTTTGCTGCTGACAGTACTAGCTATGGGGGTTTGGCTGGTCAACTTGCAAAACGAACTAAGCCAGCAACAGGCTCAATACCAAAGCCTTGCAACACGAGTAGCCCAACGCGACCTTGATGTCGATACTATTCGCCAACTCAACAACCAACTTGTCAAAGATGGGCAGGCCCTCACCACCCAAATAGCAACCCTGACCAACGAGAGCGACGGCCTTCAACGGCAAATCAACGCTGTTACCAACGAACGTGACGGCCTTCGACAGCAAATCAATACCGTTGCAAACGAGCGCGACGGCCTCCGACAGCAAATCAGCCAGCTTAATGGAGCCAACGAACGAGCCAATCTCGCCCAGAGTATCTCGCTCCTGCTCACCCGACCCGGCGCGACCACCCGCAGCGCAACCGACAAACA
This sequence comes from Chloroflexia bacterium, assembly GCA_038210655.1. GTDB lineage: Bacteria > Chloroflexota > Chloroflexia > Chloroheliales > Chloroheliaceae > 54-19. Next base: position 89,115 of record JBBQWM010000010.1, on the reverse strand, counting down.
GGTTGTCCTGACCGTCCTGATGGTTCCCGACGAACGAACCGTCGCCCTTATTGCCCAATCCTGGCCCAGCCTGCCCGAAGGTCAGGAATATCGGGTCTGGCTCAACCATACCACCGGCAAACTAATCTCGGCTGGCTCGGTTAAGCTGTTACCTCTATCCAACCAGAGTCTCGCTCAGGCCATCATCAACGTGCCGGAGCCGATGTCAAACTATACTACCCTCTGGATTACGATAGAAAAACCCGATGCCCAGGCTCCCACCGGGCCAGAAATCATTCGGGACAAACTGGCCTGACCAGGAAACCGTCATTTTTGTACCGGCTCAACCACTAAGAACGGGCGATTGTAAAAACCTCGGCCCAAACCACTCAAACTATCTTAGAAAAATTTTCGGCGAAAATTTTTCTAACATACACTCAACCCCGGCTTAGGAAGTGCCGCAGCCTGGCTAGTGTGCAAAAAACTGACGATTACCAGCCTGATCGATAACATTGCTAAATCTGCTCTCACTTGTTAAGATGTTCAGGCCAACCCCTGAGTGTTACTAGATATTTTGGGAGAAAAGATTATGCTGAACCAAACCGCGCTTGAAAGTACGGCCCTATCCGAATTTTTGGAAGCCAACCCAACCTCGCTCCAACTCCACGAAGAAGCCGAGCAACTGATGTGGGATGGCGTAACCCACAACGGACGACGCTGGAACCCGACCGGCGTATATATCGACCGGGCCGAAGGCGCTTACAAATACGATGTAGACGGGCATCGCTACATTGATTATTGGATGGGACACGGGGCGCTTCTGTTCGGTCACAGCCACCCTACTATCACCCAGGCTGCCGTAAACCAGCTTGCACGCGGAACCCACTACGGCGGCAACCACCCCGGCGAAATCCACTGGGCCGAACTGATCTGCCGTCTGATCCCTTCCGCCGAAAAAGTACGCTTCTTCAGCAGTGGAACCGAAGCCACTTTGATGGCCCTGCGATTGGCCCGCGTCGCCACCGGTCGTCAGAAGATTATCAAGTTTGGGCTACGCTTTCACGGCTGGCACGACTACAATGCGGTCGAACAAAGCGGTAAAGCCCCGGTCGGCATCCCCCAGGCCATCGCCGACAACGTCATCGTCCTACCCACCCAAATCGAAGCGGTCGAGCAAGCCCTTAGCGGCGACCACGATATAGCCGGGGTAATTTTGGAAGCGGATGGCGCAGGCTGGGGCGCGATCCCCAATCCGCCCGGCTTTCTGACCGCCTTGCGCCAGCTTACCCGCGACCGGGGTGTAATCCTAATCTTCGACGAAATTGTAAGCGGCTTTCGCTATGGGCCAGGCGGTATCCAGGCCCTCGAAAGCGTCACACCCGACCTGACCTGTCTGGCGAAAATCGTCGCTGGCGGCTTGCCCGGTGGAGTCGTGGCGGGTCGGGCCGACTTGCTGTTCCCCTTTAGCCAAAAAGCAGGCCCAAACTTTATCGCCCATCACGGCACTTTTAACGCCAATCCGCTTTCCGCCGCCGCCGGGATTGCCGCCCTCTCGATGGTCGCCGCCCCGAACGCGCTCGAACAAATCTACCACCCGATTGAACGACTGGCCCAACGCTTACGGGACGGCCTAAATGCCGAGTTAAACGAAGCCGGATTGAGCGGACGAGCGGTTGCCTACGGGCGCGGTTCGGTCTTTCATCTGCTTTTCGATACCGTCAGCACGCCTGCCGCCGAATGGCCCGCCGACGGCAACCTTTACACCGAACAATACCGGCCCCTCTTCGACCGACCAGAAATCCTCCAACGCCTGAAGTACGGCCTACCCGAACCGCTCAAAACCCAATTGCGGCTCGAACTGGACAATCGAGGTGTTCAACTCATGGCCGGGATCGGCGGCTTTGTCTCGACCGTCCATACCGAATCGGACATCGACCAGACCGTCACCGCTTTTGCCGGAGCGCTGGCCGGTCTCAAACGCGAAGGTCTACTTTAGCCCTTATGAGTTTAGCCTTATCCAAACCCGAATTTGAGCGACTGGTAGCGGCGGCCCTGCGCGAATTGCCCGCCCGCTACCGCCGCTTCCTCCAGCGCGAGAATGTCCAAATTTTGGTCGTGCGCCGCCCATCCCGCCAACAATTGCGCGAGTTGGAAATGAACCCAGATCGGGAAACTCTTTTTGGCCTTTACGAAGGCACACCCCGCACCGAACGTTCTAGCGGCTACAACATGGCCCTGCCCGACAAAATCACGATCTTTCAAGAGCCGCTAGAGGACGAATACCCCAACCGCGCCCAACTCAAAGAACAGGTGCGCCGTACCGTCCTGCACGAAATCGCTCACTTCTTCGGCCTCGACGACGCTGAACTTGAACAAATGGGCTGGGACTAATCTTCTATTTTACCTCAAGGCTTCCCCATTTACCGCCAACTTTACCACTTCCTTCTATTACACAACATAACGAGCTAATAGCGGCGAGTTTTCCATCAATAAAGAGATGGAGCAATGCAAGAAGGGATAATGAAGGATGCGCTAAGGTGGTTGGTGGTATGGGAATGTGGGGAAATTATAGACCCTTTAATGCCTCGCTGGCATCGGGATCGCCAAGGTCAGCAGCTTTTTGAAAATCACGGCGGGCCGCAGCTTTGTCGCCTTTTAGATTGTAAGCAAAGCCCCGATTGTTGTAGGCTATGGCGAAGTTAGGGTCAAGCTGGATCGCTTTGTCGTAGTCGCTGATCGCTCGTTCGTATTGCTTGAGGTCGTCGTAAGCAAAGCCCCGATTGTTGTAAGCCAGAGCGAGAGAGGAGCGGACAAGCTGGTTCGAGCCGTCAAGGAGGAGTAAGGACTCACCCAGAGTGATGGCGGTATCCCATTCTTCGCGGGTGATAGCTTGCTCAAAGCGCGTCTGGAGGGTGGCAATTTCTGGGCTAGGCACTGGCGAGGCCGGGGGAGCGGGATTTGAGGTGGAAAGCCGGGGAAGAGTCAGGCTGAGGGATTTGGCAGTGTACTCGAAAGCCCGGAAAAGATTAGCAAAACCGCCCTCTTCAAAAAGATCAACCCAATGGTAATCGGCCAGACGGTCGGGAACTTCGCAATCGGTAAGGCGAATAGGGATGATCGAGATGGAGCTTTCGGGCTGCTCGTCGGCTTTGTCGAGAGCTAAATTGATTTCTTTGTGGATATAACCGGGCTGGGTCAGGACGGACGAGACGCAGACGAGAACGATGTCGGAGGCGCGGACGGCCTTTGGGATTTCAACTTGCCAGCGTTGACCGGGAATCAGGTCTACTTTGTCGAGCCAGGGTTCAACCTCGATGGCTTTGAGCTTGTGGTACAATTCAAGGGCAGCGGCGCGGTCGGCGTGAGCGTGGGCAAGGAAGACGCGCAGACGGCGAGTCGAGGAGACTTCGGTAGCATTGGAGGGAGCAGGCGCAGCCTGAAGTTCGGTTCGGATTTGTTCGAGGTTGACTCGTTGGGTTTCGAGTTGGGCGGGTTGGGCGGTAGGTGCTGAGGGAGCAGGTTGTTCGAGGGCTTCAAGCTGGGTCTGGAGTTGGTTGATTTGAAGGGTTAGCTTTGTCAGATCGAGGTTTAGACGGCCCTGTTCGGAAGGGTCGGTGGTGTAAAGAAGGCGTTGTTCGATACTGCCTTTAAGGTCGTAGGCTTCCTTGAGATTATCAAGTAGTTTAAGACGATACTCTTCCGAAGGTGTCACGGCTTTCTCCAACACATTCAGCTTCCGGCACGTGGCACTCCGCCGATTGGTATCCTAGTACCCAAGTCGCAACAAAGCAAAACCGGGCGGGGTCAATGAGGTATAATACTTACGGGTGATCTTGGTAGATTGTCCTGACTAACGGGAGGTGGGCCCAGCTGGATTCGAACCAGCGACCTGTCGATTATGAGTCGATTGCGCTAACCGCTGCGCCATAGGCCCACTCTATAGCGAGCCTATTATAACCTATTGAAGTCGGATTTTCAATCTCAATTTGTAACTAGTCAGGCCGGGCGACCACATAGGGTCGCCCCTACCCAAAATCCCGTGTAGGGGCGACCCTATGTGGTCGCCCAAAGGGGAGGCTGAGTAGTTACCTCAATTTTATGCTTATGTTAAAAATTCAGTTCGGGGTAGCCAAGCTTAATAAATACGCCAGCCGCGAAAGTGGCGACACCCTCGAAATCGTCGAACGCCCCACCGGGGTCGGCGGCTTTACTGCCGTACTGGTAGACGGGCAGGGTAGCGGTCGGTCAGCCAAAAGCCTTAGCAACTTCGTGGCAGGCCATTGCCTGACCCTACTCAAACAGGGCGTGCGAGACGGCGTAGTAGCACGGGCCGCCAACCAACAACTCTACAACCACAAAAACGGCCAGGTCTCCGCCACCCTCAACCTGCTGACCGTCGATTTCACAACCCAAACTCTCGTTATCACCCGCAACAACCCCGAACCGGTCTACCTTTTCGGCCTGCCCCAGGATCAGCCACCACCCGCCGAACCCGCCATAATTCCAGCCGCCACCGCATCTCTTCTGGCTCTAAATGAAACTGCCGTCCCGCTCGGCCTCTACCCACGCACCCGGCCCGTCATCCAGGAGTTCCCCCTCACACCCGGCCTCGTAGCGGTCGCCTTTAGCGACGGCTTGAGTGGCGCGGGCGACCGCTATGGCGAAAAAGTAGACCTGGTCGCCTTTCTGCACCAACGCCTCGTTCGTCCCCCTTACGCCGCCCAACCCCTTGCCGATGAACTGCTCGAACTGGCCCTGGTCGCCGACCACCGCCGCCCCCAGGATGACATGTGCGTAGTCGTCCTGACCACCGAACCGCTCGAAGCCGAAGATGGCGCACCGATCCCCCGCCGCATGGCGGTCGAGTTCAACCTCGCCTGACCGCCTTAGCGCGACCGCAGCTGCTCAAGTTCGACCTGAAGCCTATCCAACTCGTCAGTCAGGCGCATCACGACCTCCACCCCAGCCCAGTTAAGACCGAGTTCCTGGATCAAGCGGCGCACCTTACGCAAGCGGCTAATGTCGGACAGGCTGTAACGGGCCGGTTCCGTGCTAGGCCGGGTCAGTTGCACCAGCCCCACCTGCACACAACGTTCGATCACAGTCGGGCCAAGCCGGGTCATTTGGGTCGTAATTTCCAGCGTATAATAAACCGCTTCGCTTTCTTCGCCGCTATCAAATCGTTCGCTCATGCTTACGCTACGCCCCCTTTCGAGCTACCCTGCTGGCGTTCTTCAAGCAACCGCGCAAATTTCTCAAAGGCCGTTCGTTCCTCGGCGCTCAAGTCGGTCGGCAACGTGACCTGCAACTGGACATACAAATCGCCCCGCTCCTCGGCCCCAACCCGCCGCACCATACCCTGCCCGCGCAACCGAATCTGGCTCCCGTTCTGGCTCCCTGCTGGCACTTTCATCGCCAACCGTCCGCCCTTGATAGTCGGAACCGGCACTTCCCCGCCCAAAATCGCCGTCGTCAGCGGCACACTCACTTTGGCATACAGATCGGCCCCCTTGCGCTCAAAAAAGACGTGCGGCAAAATCTCGATCACCAGGAAAAGATCACCCGCCGGGCCACCATTCCGCCCCGGTTCGCCCAACCCGGACAACCTTACCCGTCCGCCATCGTCGATCCCTGCCGGAATACTCGCCTCCACCCGGCGGCGTGGCTGACCCGGCCCACCGCTCAATTCCAGCGTGCGTTTGGCTCCGCTAAAAGCTTCCTCCAAACTCACCTGCACCAAATACTCCTGATTACGTCCCTTGATCGGCCCGCTCGGACGCGGCCCTGCCCCGGCTTGCTGCCCGCCAAAAATCGAATAGAAGAAATCCGAATACGGGCTATCATCACCGAACAAATCTTGCAAGTCCTCCGGGTTGACCGTCCGGTACTGGCTACTGCCACCACCACCACCGCCCCCGGCCCTTGCGCCCGCTCCGGCCCGCACCCCGCCGCTCATATACACATCAAAAGGCACGCCAGTTGCCTCGCCCCCGGCCTTTTTCCAGCTCTCGTAATCGCTATAATGCTCGCCATACTTATCATACAGCGTGCGCTTTTCCGGGTCGCCCAGTACCTCATAAGCCTCGCTAACCTCCCGAAACTTATCTAGCGAGTCCGTACTATTCGGGTTAACATCCGGGTGATGCTGCCGGGCTAACTTGCGGTAAGCCTTCTTAATTGCCTTATCATCGGCGCTCTTCTCAATACCGAGAATTTTATAATAATCCTTATATTCGTTTGCCATGCCAACCTTCACCTCTTTGAGCCAGAATTCCCAATTGTTCCTAACTTAAAATTGGATAAAGAGTCCAAAAACTCCCATAAAGATTCTACGCTCAACCCCACCCCAAGTTTCGGCCCGGCAAGTATTCAAACGTAGCTATAATACAAAGAAAGGATGAGGGAGGAGGGATGAAGAGAATTTACGATTTAAAGCATCTCTGTATCCCCTATTCTGCATTCTCTATTCTGCATTCTGCATTACTCATCCCCGCTCTGTCGGCAACTTACTATTGACCCAGCTTATCGTACCGCCCTGCACATTGAAAACCCGACTATGACCGCCCTGCATCGCAATCATACAAGCCTGAGCGCTCCGACCCCCACTCCGGCAGATCAGCAACACATCCTTATCAGTCGGAAATTCGTTGAGGCGTTGCGACACACTGCCAAGCGGAATCAACTTAGCCCCGGTGGCCCGCACCTCAGCATACTCATACGGTTCGCGCACATCGATCAGCACCGCCTCACCAGTCTCGACCATCTTCTGAGCCTCGGCAGGTGTTACCTCCTTAAGACTCGGCCCGCCGCCAAACATATTTCTTCCCATCATATCTATCGGTCTCTCACTTTCTTTTTAAGTCTCAGGTATCAGCAATTAACTATCACCTATGATACCAGATTGAGGCAAATTGTAAAAAGCTACCGAAAGCACCTTCTGGCTGTTAAGTAACAACGACCCCGACCATTCTGTGATAAAATCAAGCTATACTACAATCCGACACAAAGCAGGAAGGAACGATCCCCATGAAAATTTGCCGGGTACGGCTCGAAGATGGCACGATAACGCTGGCCCTCGTAAGCGATGACGAACAGGTCAGGCCACTTTTAGAAAACGGGACCTATCTCCGAAGTTGGGCCGACGCTCAAAGCGCGGCGGGCGATGGCGGTTTATACCAATTTGCCCAGGCCACAGCCAACGCGGGCGAGACGTTGGGCCACCTGGACGAGCTACAAAGCCAGGGCCGCCTGCTATCGCCACTCGACCGACAAGAAGTCTGGGCGGCGGGCGTAACTTATCTACGTAGCCGAGTCGCCCGCATGGAAGAGTCGGACGTAGCCTCGCGCATCTACGATCTGGTCTATGAAGCCGAACGGCCCGAAATCTTTTTCAAAGCCACCCCGCACCGTACCGTCGGGCCAGGTGAAGCCATCGGCATCCGGGGCGATAGCGCCTGGAATGTCCCGGAGCCAGAACTGGCCGTCGTACTGGATCGCCAGCTAAAACCGCTCGGCCTGACCATCTGCAACGACGTAAGCTCGCGGGACATCGAAGGCGCTAACCCGCTTTACCTGCCCCAGGCCAAAATGTACAACCGTTGTTGCGCCCTCGGCCCGACCGTTCTTTTGCTCGAAACCCTGCCCGACCGACCCCAACTACGTATGGAATGTACCATCCGGCGCGACGGCAGCGAAGTCTTTCACGGCGGCGCAACCACCGCCCAACTCAAGCGCAGCCTACCCGAACTGATTGGCTACCTGGGCCGCTACAACAGCTTCCCGGACGGCGTAGTGCTTTCGACCGGAACTAGCATCGTCCCACCCGATACCTTTACCCTGCAAGCCGGAGATATAGTCGAAATCGAGATCGAAAATATTGGGCGGCTGGTCAACCCGGTCCTAAAGCTAACCTGATTTAACGCCATAAGAGCGAAAGGAACCAAATGCAAATCATTACTCAGGAAGTCGAGTTGCTGGTAGACAATAGCCTTATGCGGGTCTATCTGGCCTCACCCAAACCCGAAAGAACCTACCCTGGCCTACTACTTTATTCCGAGATTTTCCAATTGACCGGGCCAATCAAACGCTCGGTCGAACGCTTGGCAGGGCATGGCTTCGTAGTAGCCGCCCCCGAAATCTATCATCGTATCGAACCGGTCGGAACCCCAATTGCCTATGACGACCTCGGACGAATGCGTGGCAACGACGATGCCCGCCGCACCCCCGTCGCCGCTTTCGATGCCGATTGCCGGGCCATCCTCGATTATCTGACCAGCCACCCCAAAGTTAGCAAAGGCCAACTAGGGACAATGGGCTTTTGCATCGGCGGTCATCTGGCTTTTCGAGCCTCGCTTCAGCCCGATGTAAAAGCGGCGGTCTGCTGCTACCCGACCGGCATACACAACGGCAAGCTAGGCCAGGAGGCCAACGCCGGAACGCTCGAACGTAGCGGCGAGATCAAAGGCGAAGTGCTGCTAGTCTACGGTGAAGCCGACCCCCACGTTCCGGCAGACGGACGACAAAAAGTCATCAACGCCCTCGAAACGGCTGGCACAAACTTTTCCGTCCGGCTCACCCCCGGCGAACACGCCTTCATGCGCGACGAAGGGCCACGCTACGACTCGGCGGCGGCAGATAGCGTCTGGGCCGAAACGGTCGCCCTGTTCAAACGTGTCTTAGGCTCATAGGTCTAAACCTTGTGGGATATGTTACTCGTAGCGGTGGGCGGCTTTCTAGGAGCTAATGCCCGCTTTATCTGTGCCACCATCTTTGCCCGCTGGTTCGGAACGACTTTCCCTTACGGCACGCTTTTTATTAATGTAAGTGGTAGTTTCCTGCTAGGGTTATTTCTGGCACTGGTAAGCCGCGCCATCCTGACCGAAGAAGCCTATCGCTGGCTAATTGCAGTCGGTTTTTGCGGCGGCTACACCACCTTCTCCACCTACACCTACGAAACGCTAACCCTGCTCCGCGAAGGCCGCTATCTCACCGCTCTGTTCGGCTACCTCCTGAGCAACTACACGCTAGGGCTAATCGCAGCCCTGGCCGGAACTCTACTCGGCAACCTCTTTTGAGCCTATTTTATTTTTGAAAACCAGGGATAAAATAAATGGTCTGACCTTTTATAGAAAGTACTTATAGACTGTACATTCCGAGCAAATCAACCGATATCGTATTGGGGCTATTTCCCTGACACCTGACACCTGATACCTACTTCTCAATTTTGATTAGCTTTGCGGCGGAAAACCAAATAGCTGCCCTGAAAAGGGCCGCGCCCTTGCTGCTCCCAAAAGGTGCGAACGTAGCCATAAGTCGGCACAATTTTAGCCAACTCCCAACCGACCTCGCCCATCTCCTTGACGACCGAGTCGAAGCGGGTAGCTAATTCTTCTTTGTTCAAATGGCGGCGGGTATATTCAAAGATTTGCATAAAAGCGGTTAGGGGAGGGAGGAGGGAAGTAACACAGATGAACACGGATGGGACGGATAAACACAGATAGAAGAATAAATTTTAATTTCTCTTCTTAAAATTATCTGTGTTTATCCGAGCTAATCTGTGTTCATCTGTGTTACTTCCCTCCCCCTCTTAGCTTACCCGACCCTCGACCGCGTTCCAGTCGATGTTGGAGAAGAAAGCCTCAATATACTTAGGGCGCTCGGCGGGCTTGTAATCGAGCAAGAAAGCGTGTTCCCACACGTCCATTACCAAGATCGGAGCAAAACCAGCCGGGTTGCCATCCTCGTGCAAAGTAACCCAATGGTTCGAAATTCGGCTCGTGAACGGGTCCTGGAAAGCAATCGCCCAGCCAACCCCTCGCATCGCGCCAACTTTTGTAAAATCGGACTTCCAGGTATCAAAATCACCAAAGCTGGCATTGATCGCATCCATTAGCTTACCAGTGGCGGGCTTATCGCTGCCGTTAGCGGTCATATTGCTAAAGTAATACTCGTGCAACCGCATCCCGTTATACTCGAAACCCAACCGCCGAGTCAGTTCGGCATACTCAGGGCTTCCAATCTTACCATCCTTCATCAATCCAGCAATATGTTCGTTGAGGGTATTGGTGTTGGTTACATAACCTTTATATAACGCAAAATGGATTTCGAGGGTTTTGTCTGAAATACCGTTCAGACCACTCAGGTTAAAATCCTTTGCAACATAGGTTTGTTGAGCAAGAGTCGTCACTTGCGATTCCTCCTTGATTTGACCTGGCCCGGGTCTGGCGCAACCATCCCCCGGTCAGGCGATTTCCATTACGGTCGCCCTTCGAGAACAACCTAAAACCCAGTCAGGGCTTTAGCTAAACCTGCTATTCCAACCCACAACTTCGGGGTTCGCTTCCGCGACCGAAGCCAGTATAGTCTCTTCCAGGGGCTTTTTCAAGCTAATCTGCCTTGTGGCATTCTTACTCCCGGCTTTTCGACCAACCGTTTTTAACCGCATCCGCTTCGGTACAAAACCAGCGCTCACCTCGTTCTGGCTCGATCACAACCGTACTATAATAATTTTGGCTGCGAATATGATAGCGATAAAGCGGTGGATCATCCAAAGTTATATTCCCCTTGATCGTACAACCGAAAGTCTGATAAGTCAGTTGCCCGATCCGGCTCAATTCCTCCGCACTAAGAGTGGTAAAGCTAATCGTCGGGGTTAACTGCCTTTGCTCACCCGAAGCCCCAAACGTCTGGTAATTACTGATCGCGGTCAGATTAGCATGGGCGGTCAGGTTAAAGCTCTCCCCACTAATACTCAAGGTCGGGTCGGAATGTTCAGACCGGGCCGGTTCACCTTGCGCTTTGCCTACCAATATAAAAGTTAAAATCAGCCCTGCCAACACCAAAACCGCTCCGACCCAGCCAGCCAGCTGAATTTTAGAAAAACGACCTTTCTGCAACATTTTGTTCTATACCTAAAATTGAATGAGCTATAAGCAGACACAACACCTAAATTGTTCTCTAATTATAGCACCTCCCGTTCCATTCAGGTATTCGTACCAGTTGTCCAAAACTTAGCACCAGCCGTATCTTTATAACGACTCAGATTAAAAGCAGTTGTTCGCTCGGTCCTCTAACGGTTAATAATAATCAGCAACCGAAAGGAGCCGGTACTTTGAAAAAGCTTAAATTACTGATCCGCACCATCTGTACCTTTGGTATTATTGCTCTCTTGCTTTTCTCGATCAACCTGACCGTTGCGGTCAGCCCGGCCCAAAACGCCCCGCTTACTATCGCACCCGAAGCCCCTCAGCATTCGCACGCAGGCCACACCCACTCGCAGGCCGCCCCTTCTGGCGTAATCGTGCCAAACGCTGTCACCAACGTAAATATCCAGAACTTTGCCTTCACCCCTGCGGTCATCACCGTCACAGTCGGAACCACCGTCACTTGGACCAATATAGACGCTTCCGACCATACCGTTACAAGCGATACAAGTCTATTCGATTCAGGCAACCTGGCCCAAAACGCGACCTTCTCCTTTACCTTTAACCAGGTCGGCAGTTTCGCCTATCATTGTGCGATCCATCCCGGTATGACAGGCCGGGTCGATGTCGTCCCGCCTCTAGCCGAGACCGCACTTTATCCAAAAGCGGTCGTAGCCAACGACCCTTCCTTTACCCTGACTATCGACGGGACAGGCTTTGCCACTGGTGCTATCGTCAAGTGGACAAATCCGCCTCAGCCCGACCTGACCCCGATCAGCCTAACCTCCACCCGCATCCAGGTAACGGTTCCTGCCACTTACATTACAGCGGTCGGCACGCCCGATATTACAGTGGTCAACCCACTGCCCAGCGGTTCTTCTAACTCGCTACCCTTAGCGATCAACGCCCAGTGCGACCCGCTTGTCGTTACCAAAAAGACCGACGATGGTAGTTGCGGAACTCTTCGCAACGCCCTCGCTCCCCCCGCTCCCGGCGTAACCGATGTTACGATCAGCCTTAGCATCGTCCCACCCGACATTATTACGCTTACGAACGGCCTGACCCTGACCCTCGGCGTGACCACTACCATCAACGGCCCCTGTGGGCCAACCGGCCCCGGCCTCACCATCAACGGCAACGGCGCACCCGGCAACGGTATTTTGGTCAATGGTCGGGCGCTCATCAATGGGCTAAAGGTGATCGGCTTCGTCGGGCGGCAAATCTTCCTACCAAACGGCAAAGATAGTACCTTTACTTGCTTCGTAGCCCGGCGCACCTGACCCGGCCTGACTGCCAACCAATCCTCCCGGTATGGGCGACCCTCGTGGTCGCCCTCGAAAATCTAACACCTTATTCACAGGCGATCTTGGGGGTCTACCGCCTATCGCCTTTTACCATTGTGCATTCTGCATTCTCTATTCTGCCTTCATTTTCTGCCTAATCACAAAATGCTCATGAGGTGCTATACTACAATTTAGTGACAGCGCGTGTCCGACTATTGTTACAAAGAATAAGCAGTTAAAGGGGTAGATTATGGGTCAACAAATTAATACACGAGTCATTGAAGTGGGAGATACCACCCCACTCTGGTCGGCGAACTATACGCATACAGAAGTAGTTAACATCGGGAATTATGTTGGGAACAAGGCCGTATTGCTACTGTTTTATCCGGCGGACTGGACTGTAGTCAGTCGGGACGAACTACCACTCTGGGAAGAACTTATTGGCATGTCGGGCGGATTAGAACTTCAAGCGTTTGGGATCAGTGGAGATACTATCGAATGCCACCGGGCCTTCGCCCACGAAATCGGCCTTGAACATATCAAGCTCTTGAGCGACCCTACTAACGAGGTTGCCGAAGCTTACGGCCTGCTCGACACCGTAAGCGGATTGACCCAACAGGCTCTGGTTTTGATCGACCCAGGCGGGATTATCCGGCAGCTAAGAATTGAGCTAGATGCCAACCAACCCCGCTCCTCGCTCGAAGTCGAAGAAGTCTTGCAGCAAGCACGTGAGTGGAGCGGTCTAACCTCTGATCTGGAGGTTTGGAAAGAAGAGCGGCAACGGGCCATGCAACTGCCGCACCCGACCCCACTCAAGCCCCCCACTCAGCTACAGCTACGATTTTGGGGGACGCGGGGTTCGGCTCCCGTATCGGGCATGGCCTACGCCCGCTATGGGGGCAACACCAGTTGCATCAGCCTGACCAGCGATACAGGCCACCTTTTTATTTTCGATTGCGGCTCCGGCGCACGCGAATTGGGCAATTTCCTGCTTTCTCCCCAATGGTCGCCCAACGGCCCGGACGTTTCGGCAGCCGACTCCAAGAAGATAAGCGGCTATATCTTCCTGAGCCACACCCATCTGGATCACATCCAGGGCTTCCCGTTTTTCGCACCAATCTTTAAGCCCGACAACCGCTTCAATATTATCGGCTGGAGCAACCCTTCCCAAACCCTCGGCAGCATCCTGGCCGGTCTTATGGAGCATATTTATTTCCCGGTCAGTATGGAAGCCCTACCCTCGACCCTCTCGTTCTACTCGCTCCGGCACGAAGGTCAGGCGGTCCTGGATGGCGCAAAAATCGACAGCGTCCAACTCAAACACCCGATCCCCAGCACCGCCTATCGGCTCGAACTCGGCGGCAAGCGGATCGTCTACGCTACCGACCACGAACCACACCGCCTGCCGCCCGCCCACCACGAAGCATTGTTGGGTGAGGGCGTGCTGGACATGGACTTGATCGAACTGGCCCAGGAAGCCGATGTCCTGATCCACGATGCCCAATACTCTTCGGTCGAACTGCTCGACAAAGAAGGCTGGGGCCATAGCTCGGTCGAGGTCGCGGTGGACGTAGCAATCCGGGCCAGAGTCAAGCGGTTGGTACTCTATCATCATGACCCCGGCCACGATGATAAGGCCCTGGATAGCTTGCTGGCCTCGGCCCGCCAACGCGCTATCGCCCTGGGTAGCCGCGATCTGGAAATCCTATCCGCTTCCGACGGTTTAGAGCTAAAGCTTTAAGCACCTACAGCAAATTGCAAAGACATTCAACTGGTAGGGGCGACCCTTGTGGTCGCCCCTAGCCGTCAACATAAGAATAATATACTATTAACAAATTGTGAGCGTAAAGCAATTGAGTTCAAATGCTTAAATCAGTAAGTTCTGGTAAGAGACTGAAACAATGTAACGGTATTTAGTTTTGAGCCTGTAATAGTTATACTCATAATTGGCTTATACTATGTTATTTATAAATTGACGGCTATGGGGCGACCCTTGTGGTCGCCCGTGAACACCAAGTACGGGCAACGAGGCGACCACAAGGGTCGCCCCCAAGAACGGGTCAACCCTTCCGCAATTTGCTCTAAGCCAGGCTAAAGCTCGACCAACTGGCCTTGCTTGATAGATTGAAGCGTCCCGACACAAACGCGAGCGTTGGCAGCCGAGTCTTTTAGGGAATAAGGGGCCGGTTGACCCGCCAAAATCGCCGCGCTAAAAGCCTCCGCCTGTAGCTGAAAATGATTGGTCGGCGCAAATTCCTCCGTAATCAAACCTTTTTCGTTGCTACGCAGATAAAGATAGCCCGGCGTATCGGCCTCCTGCCACATATTTTCGACCGAAAGCGTACCGCCGGTTCCCATCAACTCGTAAAAAGAGCGCCGCCCGTAATTCATCCCATAATCCAACACCGCCCGCCGGTCATTCCCAAAATCGAAAATTGCCGCCGCCGCAATATCAATATCACCCTCTATTGTAGCCTGAGCATAGACCGAATGAGGTTCGCTCCCAAACAACCACCGGGCAATATTAATACCATAACACCCGACATCCCAGGTCGCGCCCCCACCCAATCTGCTATCCAACCGAATGTTATAGCTGAAAACGCTTAGCGGAAAAGAAAAAGTAGCCCGCAAAACCTTTGGCTTGCCAATCTCACCCGCCGCCAACAACTCGCGCACACGGGCTTGCTGCGGATGAAAACGATACATAAAGGCTTCCATCACTTGCACCTTGTTAGATTGGGCGGCGGCTTCCACCTGGGCCACCTCCTGGGGCGTAAGCGCCAACGGCTTTTCGCACAGCACATGCTTCCCGGCCTGGGCTGCCTTGACCGACCATTCTACGTGCAACCCGTTCGGGAGCGGGATATAAACCGCGTCAATATTCGGGTCTGCCAGCAACGCCTCATAGCTACTATGCACATTCGGGATACCCCACTGCAAGGCCGCTTCTCCGGCCTTCTCCCGGTCACGGCTGGCAATCGCCACTACCTCGGCATTCGCTGCTGCTTGCAGTCCTGGTATCGTCCGCCGGTTGATCCGGGCTGCTCCCAAAATACCCCAACGAACTTTGTCCTTCTGCTCCATAAAATATATCTCCTGCTCATCATCTGACACAACTCTAATTGATTGCCCTCGCCTACTGCTCCAGGCAAAATATAATGCCGTCAATCCGGCCTAAACGCAAATTAATCGGCGAATTATAATGTATGTTTACGCATTCTTACCTGATTAGGGCAACAATTCTAATTCTACTTCGCCTAATTTCAGCTAAAATAACATTCGTTGGTACCATCGGCGTAATTGTTTAGCCGATTGTATTAAGCAAAACCAACCGAAACTATGGTCAAGGAGATTTGGATGTCAAAAGCTATCTGGAACGGTGTAGTACTAGCCGAAGCCAATGCCAACGAGTGCGAACTGGTCGAAGGTAATGTTTATTTCCCTCCCACTGCTATCAATCGAGACTATTTTCAGGAGAGCAGCCATCACACGGTCTGTAGCTGGAAAGGAACCGCCAACTATTACGACATAACCGTCAACGGGCAAGTCAACAAACAGGCTGCCTGGTATTACCCGGCCCCCAAAGAAGCCGCCAAAAATATCACCGACTATGTCGCCTTCTGGCACGGGGTCAAAGTCGAAAAATAACTCTTTTGGAGTAACCTAAATTCTATATTTTAATTCGCTTTGTATTTGACTTTTCCTCGAAATAGAGTAAAGTAACACTATAAATCAGTCAGTCCCGGCCTTGACAGCGCCGTACAGGATCGAAGGCGGGCATTAGTTTTGGCCTATAGGAGCATGCAAGGCCGCCGCGTAAGGCTTTTTTATTTTGTTCCTAAACCCTCCCGCCACCAGAAATTTTAATCTAATGTAAATACTCACCCCGCCACTCTCAAGGCCCTAAAACTGGCGCGGACGCTTGCTGGGTTGAGTAATTACAGCTTAATTATAAGAATTAGTAACATTGCCATTTGCCGTCCTCTTTTCACTCGGATAACTATTTAAGTGTCGGTGCTTGGCCTCATTAAGGAGATTTTTGTAGATGACTTCGCCAGATACTTCTAAAAACCCCACCACCCTGGGGGAATTGCGAGCCAGTGGCTACCAATCGCACACCGTCAAAGAAGAAATGCGTAAAAACCTGATCGAGAAGATGAAACGGGGCGATGACATCTTCCCTGGCATCATCGGTTACGAAGAAACCGTCATCCCACAGATCGAAAATGCCATCCTCAGCGGTCAGGATATTGTCTTTTTGGGCGAACGCGGTCAGGCCAAAACCCGCATCGCCCGCAGCCTGATAAATTTGCTCGACCCCGAAGTGCCGGTAGTAACCGGGGGTGACCTCAACGACGACCCGCTTCGGCCTATCTCGGCCCAGGCGCGAGCGATCATCGCCGAATTGGGTGATAACACCCCCATCGAGTGGATGCCCCGCGAACGCCGCTACGGTGAAAAACTGGCTACCCCCGATATTACGATCTCCGACCTTATCGGCGAAGTTGACCCGATCAAGGTTGCCGAAGGTCGCTACTTGTCGGACGAACTGACGATCCATTACGGTCTGATCCCGCGTACCAATCGGGGTATCTTCGCCCTAAACGAACTACCCGATCTCGCCGAACGTATCCAGGTTGGTATGCTAAATATTATGGAAGAGCGCGACGTACAGATACGTGGTTACAAAATCCGACTCGACCTGGATGTCTTTGTGGTCGCTTCGGCTAACCCCGAAGATTACACCAATCGCGGTCGGATCGTAACCCCGCTCAAAGACCGTTTTGGTAGCGAGATTCGGACCCACTACCCGCGCACTATCGAGCATGAAATAGCAATCATCGAGCAAGAGTCGATGCAGTTCAAGACCGAAGGGATCGAACTGCACGTCCCGCGCTTCATGAAAGAGATCATTGCCGAAGTGACCCATGAAGCCCGCCGCAGCCCGGATGTCAGCCAGCGCAGTGGGGTTAGCGCCCGCGTCACCATCAGCAACTACGAGAACATCATCAGCAACTCCCTGCGTCGCGCCATCCGCCTGGGCGAACGGGCCGCTGCACCGCGAATTGCCGACCTCCACGCGATTGTCAGCAGCACCGCCGGTAAGATCGAATTGGAAACGCTAGGTGACAACAAAGAGGAGCGGATAGTCGAAAAGCTAATCCAAAAGGCTATCGTCGCCACCTTCAACCGTTACTTTA
This sequence comes from Chloroflexia bacterium, assembly GCA_038210655.1. Taxonomy (GTDB): domain Bacteria; phylum Chloroflexota; class Chloroflexia; order Chloroheliales; family Chloroheliaceae; genus 54-19. Next base: position 71,730 of record JBBQWM010000010.1, on the reverse strand, counting down.
GCGTAGTCGAGTTCGAGCAGGTTATCCGGGGCTTCGATGCCGGGCTAAATATGGAAGTAGCCGAACTGATGCCCGCCATGGAATACGTCCATCAGGCCGCCGAAGTAGAGGAGCTAAAAAAGGCCGTCGCCAAGCTCCAGGCCCAGGGTAGCCCGGTCACAGTTGCCTCTGCCGTCGAGTTCGTCCTGGAAGGCTTGCACCTCAACCGTAAGCTCAACAAGGACCGCAACGAAGGCAAAGCTCGCTATCGACGCTAACCTTTTTGGATTTGATCTCAGTCCAAAATTTAGAGTCTAGGAGAGCCTGACGTATGAGTATCGAATTAGCAACACCTATAATTGACCTCGACCGTTCTTACACGGTCGAGGAGTTCATGAGCTTGCCGGATGACGACAATCGTTATGAATTAATCAGAGGAAAGCTGGTTGAAATGAAAGGCCCTAGCTATAGACACGGAAGAATAACTAGCCGCCTATTTCACTATCTTGATACTTTCCTGGCGGCTCATCCAATTGGTGAGGTGTTAAACAACCTAGCTTTTGAACTCAATCCAAACAATGCGCCACTGCCTGATCTGGCTTTTGTAGCTGCCGAACGGCTTGTAGCTGCCGATTTTGATAGTGCCTTTCCGGGGCCACCCGACCTGGCAGTCGAAGTGGTTTCTCGTACTGATTACATCTACAAGACCGATGAAAAGGTGGAGGAATACCTAAAGGCCGGAACACGGCTAGTATGGGTAGTCAACCCACGCAGCGAGGTTGTCTCGGTTTATCATCCTGGCAAACTCAAACCGCGAGTTCTGGATATTGAGGACGAATTGGATGGAGAAGATGTATTGCCAGGCTTCAGGCTGGCTGTAAAAGCGTTGTTTGAGCAGGCTCCCATAAAAAGTTTGTAACTCAGAAAGCAGTAACCACATGCTATATAAATATTCGCGCTGGGATGGAACCCAGCAGGTTTTCCCCTTCGATGCCGATGAGGTAATGGAGGCTCTGAGCGAAGACCTGATGAACGATAATTATAACGACCTGATGAACGCCTTGCAAAAGCTCTATCGCTGGGGTTTCAACAACCAAATGGGCGAACGTATGCAGGGCTTGCAGGAGCTTTTAGACCGACTGCGGGCTAAGCGTCAGGCGGAGATGAACCGCTACGACCTGGATTCGGTTATGCAGGAAATCCGCGAAAAGCTGGATAAAGTGGTGCAGACCGAGCGCCAGGGCTTGCAGCGCCGCCTGGATGAGACCTCCACCAGCGACCAAAAAGAACTGCGTAATATGCTGGAAAAGCAAATCAGCAAAAAGCAGCAGCATCTCGACAAACTGCCCCGCGACCCCGGTCAGCAGATCCGCCAGCTTAACGATTATGAGTTCATGGACAATGATGCTCGGCAGCAGTTCCAGGAGCTTATGAAGCAGGTTCAGGAGCAAATCCTGGGCAGCTACTTCCAGGGCATGAAGCAGGCTATGGAGAACGTCACGCCGGAGCAGATGAAGGAAATGCGCGAGATGATCCAGGAGCTAAACCAGATGCTTCAGGATAAAGCGCAAGGCAAAGAGCCGAAATTCCAACAGTTCATGCAAAAGTACGGTCAGTACTTCCCGCCCGGCATCAACAGCCTGGACGACCTTATCAAGCACATGCAAAAGCAGATGGCCCGGATGCAGTCGCTCATGAATAGCATGTCGCCGGAACAGCGCCGCCAACTCGAAAGCATGATGAACGCCATGCTCCGCGACGACCGCATGCGCCTCGATCTGGCCCGCCTCGCTGCCAACCTCGAACAGCTTTACCCGATGCGTAGCCCGATGGGACAGCGTTATCCTTTCCAGGGCGACGAAAGTCTGGGCCTGGGCGAAGCGATGGACTTGATGAGCCAGTTGCAAGAAATGGACATGCTCGAAAAAGACCTCAAGGATGTCCAATACGGCAACAAGGGTCTCGGCCAGATCGACCCGGAACGGGTACGTGAGTTGATGGGCGACGAAGCCGCTTCGCAAGTCGAGCAGTTGAGCGAGTTGGCCCGCGTTCTGGAAGATGCCGGGTACATCGAAAAACGCGGTGGTCGCTACGAACTAACCCCGCGCGGCATGCGAAAGGTCGGGCAGAAAGCCCTCAAAGACATCTTCTCGCAACTCAAGAAGGATAGCTTTGGCAAGCACAAAACTAACTTCGTTGGCGCAGGTGGCGAACGGACCGATATCGCCAAGAAATACGAGTTCGGCGACCCCTTCTTGCTCGACCTGGAAGAGACCGTGATGAACGCGGTCTTCCGCGAAGGGCCATCTACGCCGGTGCATATCAAGCCGGAGGATTTCGAGGTCTACCGCACCGAACTGATAACCTCGTCCTCGACCGTCTTGATGCTCGACATGAGTCGGTCGATGATCTTGCGGAATTGCTGGGCGGCCGCCAAAAAAGTAGCGATGGCCCTCAACCAATTGATCCAGACCCAATACCCCAAAGACAACCTCTATATCATCGGCTTTAGCGACCGCGCCCGCCGGATGACGGCGGAAGGGCTAAACCAGGTGCAATGGAACGAGTATGTCTATGGCACGAACATGCAGCACGGCTTCATGATGGCTCGCCAACTGCTTGGCAAGCACAAGAGCGGCAACAAACAAATCATCATGATTACCGACGGGGAGCCGACCGCACACCTTGAAGAGGACGGTGAAGTCGCCTTCGCCTACCCTCCTACCCGCCGCACCTTCGAGGAAACCCTCAAAGAGGTCAACCGCTGCACCCGCGAGAACATCGTTATCAATACCTTTATGCTCGAAAAGACCCGCTCGCTGGCCGCCTTTGTCGAGCAGATGACCAAGATCAACAAAGGCCGGGCCTTCTATTCCAGTCCCGAAAGCCTGGGCGAGTATATTTTGGTCGATTACGTCGCCAGCAAAAAGAAGAAAGTAAAATAACCAGTTAGTCCTGTCATTCTGAGCGAAGCGAAGAATCTAGATTCTTCGCTTCGCTCAGAATGACAAAGCTAAGATTGAGTGAATAATGAGAAGGTGAAATAATTTTCTTCTACAAGTAACCATAAAAAATGGCCCCGGTCTGGGGCCTTTTTTATATCCAAAAAGGTCAGGCGACCCGCACTTCTTCCAGTTCGGCGGCAGGCTCGGCTAATCTTCCGGCAATCAGCAACTGGGTAAGAGCAAGGGGAAAGCTCTGACCCTGTTTAGGGTATGGGCCATCGCTGAAAGTGTAGAGGCCCAAGCCTTTGATCGGGTCGGCCTGATTAAGCGGCATTGCCAGGGCCGAAGTTGGCTCGGTTGGGCCAAAAGCGCGGGCCAATCGTTCGGCAGCAAGCCGGTCGATCCTGCCGGAAATTTCAACTGCCCGCCCCGGTGGAATAGCCAGCGAACGGGCCGTCCCGTCCGGCTGAAGGCGGGGCCAGTGCCAACCGTCGCAAGGCGAAAAGCGTACATCCAGCCCTTGATTATATAACAGCGAGATTGGTCGGCGAAAGCTTACCACCAGATCAGCAGCCGCCTTCTGGGGCGCGATATAAGTGGCAGCATCAGGCCGACGCTCTTCAATCTGGCGCAAAACCTCTTCGAGGCGGTAGCCCCGTTTGTGAATATCACGGGCTACCTTCCAGTCCAACCGCAAAGCTTCTTCCGGGTCTAAAAAAACCCTGAGATCAAACAGGTTGGCAAGTTCGGGCGTAAAAAGGGTTAGCAAGCCATGTACAATAACCACTGGGCGGGGCATAACCGCTTCCGGGTGGGCGAAACGCCCGGTCGAATGATCGTAAACCGGCTTGAGAATGCGTTGGCCTGCCCGCAACTGAGCGAGGTGTTCGGTCATCAGTTCCAGATTGTTGGCGACAGGGTCAAGCGCGGTAAGCTGGCGAAGGGCGCGTTCGGCCCGGTCGTAGCGATGATAATCATCCAGGCAAATTTCCGTCACCCGGTTCTTACCAAAAAGCTGGTGCAAACCGCGCACCAGCGTGCTTTTACCACAGCCGCTATCCCCCACTACGCCCAGCATCAACGGTCGTGGCCCTCTTTTACGCTTCACATTCGGCGCTGAATGTATTTCTTTTTTAGGAAACAGCCTCATTGCTATTTTCCCCATACTTCACCTCGCGTTTCTTCAATCTGTTCAAGCGGAAAATTAGCCTCCCACTTTACACTATTCTAACAAGCCAAATCCCACTTGTACATACCTTCACAAGCCAAATGTCGATAGCGGTCGGTAGAAAGCATTTTTACAACTGTGAACTGTAAAGTTGCTCGCCAGGCTTTAGACAACCGAGCAATTTATATGGCATAATTATTTCAAGAGGTTTTTTAATTATGAAGAGGATATTTGGAAATTTATGAAGGCGGTAGCCTTAATCGCACACGATAATAAAAAGCAGACAACGGTGGAATAGGCCGAGGCTAACAAAGCCATCTTGAGCCAGTTTAAGCTCTACACGACCGGCACGACCGGGCAACGCATTAGCCAATATACGGGATTAGCGATGCACTGTTTGTTGAATGGGCCGCTGGGAGGTGATGCTCAGATCGGGGCGCTGGTTTCGACCGGGGAGATCGATGCCGTTATTTTCTTTGTAGACCCGCTTAGCGCTATGCCCCACGACCCGGACGTGAGAATGCTACTGCGGATTTGCAACGTCCATAATGTGCCACTGGCGACCAATCCGGCCAGTGCTGACTTTATTATTAGTTCGCCTTTGTTCATCCAGGATAAATAGCAGTCTTGGAGAAGATTAACCCAAAGCCAAAACAAGCTTGCCGCTAAATTTATTTGCCGTTCCCAAGCTGGCGCAGACGATTGAGCAACTCGAAGGAATTAATCCCTTTTTCCAAAAAAAGGTCACAATTGGCTTCGCTGGCCCGTTGGCGGGAAGCCTGGTCAGCATGAACGGTCAGAATGACGACCGCACGCGCTAGATGAGCCTCCTTGATCTTTTGACAGGCTATGATGCCATCAAAAGGTTCGCCATACATATCGGGCATCTCCAAATCCATTAATACTACATCAGGATGTAACGAACGAGCCAATTCGACGGCCTCTCGACCACTAGCTCCCTCGCCAACCACTTCAAAATCTTCTTCCAGACTTAGAATAGTTCTAAGACTTTCGCGGACTGCCGCCCGATCATCGATGATCAGGATTTTGATAAAGGATTTTGCCATTTCAAGCTTTGTCGGTTGTGCTGGCACGTAAGCAGCCATTTGTTTGATGTTTAGCTGGTTCAACATAACTCCCTGGACTCGCGACCCCACCAAATACTAATGATTATTTCAATAACTTCACTATACAAGGCTCTTTACTTATCAGAATTACTGAGCAGAAAACGGAAGAATAAAAGAAAAAGACAAACCTTTATCCGTCAACCTTGTAATAAATTTCACATCTCTATAATATCTAACAACCGGCTATTAGCCAATGGTCGCTTGAGGTAAAGAATGCCAGATTTAGACTAAAAAAGTTATAAGTCTTCCGACCTATATCTTATTAGACCTTTGACCTATACACTCCAAAAAGGGATGCTTTATGCCTTAATACCAGCCTGAATTACCAATCCAGAGCGAGATTGCCCCGCGCCTGTTGGAGATTGAGCGGCAAAGCGGGGAAGTGGTGAGCCATCGCCCGAAGCAGACCAAAATTGCCCGCCAGCATCATGGCCCCATTCGGGACGGCGAAATAAGGGGACAAGGCCGACCCTCCGGGCAAAGCGACCGACTGGCCTTGCAAAAGTGCCCGACGTGGCCCGGTCACGGCTAACAATTGGGGCGGTTGGCTCGGCTTGCCAAGATAAACTGCCCCGTGTCCCTGACTATCAAAAATCTCGGCATTGGTAAGCGTGCCAGCCACTAACCGTTCCAGAAAACCGACCAATTGCCCGGCAGTTACTTCACCAGTATGATGCTCGAAAGTACCGCGCACCTGCCCGCCCTCGAACAAAAAGGCCAGCGTATGAAAGTTACCCAGGTTGGCAACCAGAGCGCTCCCCTGGATGGCCTGAGCGACCTTCTCGTCGTCCAACACGCCAAGCGCGGCAGCAGGCCCGGTATCCATCAGCAAAACCGGGCAAGCAGGCAACTGAGCGCGGGCAGTCCGGGCGACCGCCTCAAAGCGGGTCAGGCGCGACGGGATCGCTTCGGCGGGATAGGCAAAGGTCGCCAGGTCGTTAACCTTACGCAAGCTGTCGGCGATAAAATCAAAGCGGAAAATACGATCAGATAGATCAGGCGGGGCCGCCCCGTGATCGAAAACCGCTACCGCCAGCGCATCCAATTCTAATTGGAGACCGAAAGCACCAAACGCCTGTGCAATTGGCTCCAAATCAAAATCACCCAACCGTAGCCGTTCGAGATCAGGCTGAGTTAACACCAACCGGGCGGCCTCATCCTCGGAAATAACCTGCACACCCATCTCAGCGACGCGCAGCGGGTCATCATCAAAAGTACGGGCCGGATCGGGCAAGCAATAGACCGCATACCCGGCAGCGGCATGATCGCGCACCGCCCAGGCCACCGGCCCACCACCCATCAAGACCCCTTCCAGCAAAAGCGGTCGGCCCTGTCGGGTAGCGGCATGCACCTGCCGAGACAGCCGCAAGGTCGGCGACGGCATTATAAGTTGATAGCCGTTCTCGAAGCTCTTGTGGCTATCATACAGGAAAATATCCTGCGTCCCCGTCCCTACATCTACCGTCAAGACTTGCATCGAAGAGCCTCAGAAAAAGATTTACGATTGTAACTACTCAGTTTACCTACTTTGGGCGACCACAAGGGTCGCCCCTACCCAAAATTCGTTGTAGGGTGCGACCCTATGTGGTCGCCCGGCCTGAGTAGTTACTTACGATTTACGATTTACGATTTACGATTTACGATTTACGATTTACGATTTACGATTTACGATTACAATACATGCTTCGCGCTTACTTCTCTTCTGCATTTTATATTCTGCACTCTGCATTCTGCATTCTGCATTGTTAATCCGTGTTCATCTGTGTTATCTCTCCCCTCTTCTGCATCCTACATTCCTACTTCACCAGGACTAGCCCTGAACCGACCTGAACTTCGCCGATTTGCCAGAGCGGTTCGCCTGCCTGGGCAAAAGCCGCTTCGAGTTCCAGCCCTTTATCCGGCGCAACGGCGAAGAACAACCCGCCACTGGTTTCCGGGTCAAAGGCCAGGTCTTCCAGGTCAGGCTCAAGCTGGCTCAAAAAGCGTACTTTGGGGTCAACCTCGTCTTGCAAGAAGATGCGGTTGCGACCGGCCCCACCCGGCAGACAGCCTTCCTGGGCATAACGTCGCGCACCGGGCAGCAACGGCAGGCGGTCGCTATAGAGTAACAGGTCTACTCCTTCGCTATGGTCGGCTACCTCCGAGCCATGCCCCAAAATACCAAAGCCGGTAATATCGGTGCAAGCGTGAACATTCTCAGGCCCAATACCGCGCAGCAGTTGAGCCGCCCGCCGATTGAGCTTCGTCATGCTATCGGTTGCTACTTTCAGATCAGCGAGGTCTACCACATCGCGCTTATGGGCAGTCGTGATAACACCCGTGCCGAGCGGTTTGGTCAAATAGAGCTTGTCGCCGGGCAGCGCTCCGCCTTTGGTGAAAATCTGCTCTGGATGAACCGTACCGGTAACACAAATGCCGTACTTAGGCTCTTTGTCCATCACGGTATGGCCTCCGGCGACCACCGCCCCGACCTCGGCCATCTTGTCGGCTCCGCCCTGCAAGATACGGCTCAAAATTTCGTGTGGCAAATCATCGGGGAAAGCTACGATATTGATCCCCATCAGCACTTCGCCACCCATCGCGTAAACATCGCTCATCGAGTTAGCCGCCGCAATCGCCCCGTACAAATAGGGGTCGTCCACGACTGGCGGGAAGAAATCGACGGTTTGCACCATTGCTATTTCTGGGGTCAGGCGGTAGACGGCGGCATCATCGCTTATCTTGAGACCTACTATCAGGTTCGGATTATCATATTTTTTTAGCGGAAGCAAAACTTGCTCCAGGTCTTTTGGACCCATCTTGGCCGCTCAGCCAGCGCAAGCCGCCAGCGAAGTCAATTTAACGTGGGTATAAGTATCCAATTTTTTTACGCGCTCCCTAAGCACTCTTTTTAATCTTGATAAACAAAATCTTATATAAATCTTTGGCGGCCTGATTTTACCACCAAATCACTGCGCTATCCACCTGACCCGCGACTTGTTTTGAAAACTACTTTTGTGACACAAATCACCTGATTTAGTTGTCTTTTTTCATACCAAAAAACTGCCAAATCCCGTTTAATAAGGACAGTACCTGAGTAGATAACGAATTGCCGTGCTTATCTTATCTAAAGATTTGTGGATTTATCCTAAATAGTGGTTTTATGGTTTGATTTTTGCTTATTGTTAGCTTGAATAAGCCTGGGTAGGGCTTAACGCTTGAGCAGTTGGGTAAAGATTCTCGCAACGCAGATCGCGCGAAAAACTAGCGAAAAGGAGAAGAATATAATGTCCACCGAAATATCATCGATGCAGGAAATAACCGTTCCGTTGATGAATGCCAACCTTCAGAGCGAAAGTCAACCGGCCTTTGCCGAAATAGGTTATGCCGAATTGGTCGCTAACCTGAGCTTTTATTACAAACAACTGTGTGATTTTACGACTACGCCTGCCATAATTCTTTATGATGATCTGGCCTCTTTGCGGCGGCGGGCGGTCGTGAGTGCCGAAATAACCAGCCCCGGCTTTAACCGCTATCAGCTTCAATTGCGGTTGGCGGCTGATTTGATGCGGCTTGGGCGGCGCAAAGAAGGCTTTAACGTCTTGAAAGGGCTGGAAGAGCGCTTGATGGAGTCGCGCAATCCGGCTCGGAATAAATGTTATGTGCTATGGAGTGCGTTGCTGCGGGCGGTCGCCGGGGACAAGCAAGGGGCTTTTGCACTGGCTTCTCAGGTTTCGGCTCAAGCGACCGACCTGACGCTGGATACCAAAGTGGTTAGCTTCTTTAGTCAGCTTGACCACAGCCTGCTAGGGGCGATCCAGGACTAATTTTGCTTTTCACCCTCAAACAATTTCCTCGAAAATTTCGTTGACCGGGCAAGAAAAACCGGGCAGCAGGGGGGATTGGAGCGTATCAGGCTCGTAGAGGGTGGAAATCAATTCCAGAGTCAGCGTAGTTGAATCGCGGCGATAAACTTCAAGCTGGCGTTTGGGCCAGCTAATGATCCAGTACTCACTTAGGCCACGCCGCGAATACAACTTGCGCTTTACCTCTCGGTCACGGTTCTCGTTGGTATTACCGGGCGAAAGCACCTCGATCACAAGCTCAGGGGCGCTATGGAATTTGCCATCAGCTTGCATGGCAGTTGCCAATCTGGTCTTGCTGATCCAGGTTACATCCGGGGCCACATCATCGTCGTCGGAAAAATAATACCCGGCGCGAAAGTTACCGCTCCCAGGCCGGTTTGCTTGTTCCATAGTTTCAAAAGGATGTAAACTTGACCACAGACTTCCTAATGATTGTAATGAGGCTGCTTCGACCTATATAATTTTCCAGCGATAATCTCATAACGTTTGCCGTCATCCGGGAAGGCTTCCAGGTCTTGCGATCTCCATTGTATACTCTTCATAGGTTGCTCTCTTTCAAACCGAGCTGAGCGGTACTTCGTCGCTTCTATATATACCTATGTGAACTACTTCTTGTAAAATTTCTCCCTATCAAACAAAAATTTATAAGTAGTGTCGGCCAATTTGCCGGGAACGGCGGTGAACTGGTCTACGACGACGCGGGCCGGGTCGAGCCTCTGGCGATCTTCTTCGGTGCGTATCGCGCTGAACTGGATTATTAAGCCGAAATTCCAGGCTACGAATAAGGCCCCGATAACCAGCAAGGCCCGACGCGGCAATTTCCAACCGCGCTTTTGCTGCACCAGCCACCAACCCAAATAGCCCAATCCTGCAATGTAAGCCGGGCTGATCCCGATCAAGCGACGCGGCCCAAAAGAGCCTTTCATCGTCCAGGTCTGGAAGGAGGCTGAAATATAAAGCTCGGCCAGGAACGCCGCCAGCAGTACGATTGTGATTAGCCGCAACTGGCGCTGCCTTAGCATTAATAGCAGTCCTATTAGGGCCGGAAGCAGTACCGGCGACCACCAGAACAACCCATGATCGGGGTGAAATAACAGCCCCGGCAAACGCAAAGCTACTTCCGGGTTGAAAAACTGCAACTTATCACCGACCGTCTTGCTCGGCCCTAGCTTGCCGTTCAGGGCCAGATAGACAATAAATTGCGGTATCAATCCTAAGCCTAGCCCGAACAGGAAAAGCAGGTTACGGATGAGGACTGAGGACTGAGGACTGAGCGTTGGGGACTGAGGGCTGCTTTTTGAGCGTTGTTTCCAGGCGTGCCAGTAGAGGTAGAGCGATTCGACGGCGGCGATAATCAGGACGGTGCCGTCTTGTTCGCGCACCATCGTCATGAGGCCGCCCAGGACACCCAGCAAAAGCCACATCGAACCACGCCGCAATCCGGGGACAAAAGTACCGTCTGCTTCGACCCGCCAACCGCGTGTGCGATACCACAGCCAGAGCCAAAGCGAGATCATAAAGAGCGAGTTAGCGTGCGACATGGGTGGGGTGAGCGAGAGGTAAAAAATAACCGGCGAAGCCAGCCAGACTATAATCGTAGCAAAGGCGGCATAGAAGCGCGGCAAAAAGTTAGAGCAAAACAAATAGGCAAAGATCAGCCCGGCAAAGCCATACAAAAGCGAACCGAGCGTGACAGCCCAGGTATAAGGGGTCGAATAGCCGTCCGGCTTGAACGACTTTAGGCCGACCGCGTTACCCGCCAGGGCCACCACATGCGCCACGCCATAAAAAGGAGTCCATAATAAAGCCGAGCCAACCGGTCCTTCGTTGACCGGCAGGCCCTTTTCGTTGGGCTTGTCCAGCACTTGCTTTTTGAAGTCGGCATATTTCTTGGGGTTCGACTCGTAGAAATGGGTGTATTCGTTGGTGAAGTCTACGTCCCGGTCGAAAAAGATTGAGTGCAGGTAGGAAAAATATTTGATCTCGTCGCTGGCATAGATGCGAGGCGTAAATAGCGGCAGCGTCAGCACAAACACGATCAGCAGGGCCAAAATCCCCCGGTCAAGCCGACGTACCCAGTCCGGCATTCGCGCCCAAATTCGGGCTAGTCTTCCCATCTTTGTCGGCGGTTCTATTTCTAGTTGTTGTGTCTCTCGCTCTACCAGACTCAAACGTTACTCTCCTCAAATTTGTCACGCCCCTCTGGATTCTTCGCTTCGCTCAGAATGACAGGGTGAATAGTTACACTACTTCTTAACCATTGCAACGGCTTCGATTTCTACCAGCCAATCGGGGCTGACCAGACTGCTGATTACGACGAAGGTGCTGGCTGGATAATGGCCGATAGCCTCAAAAAACTGGTTGCGCCCTTCGGCAATCGCTGGACGATATTCAAGACTGGTGGTAAAAATCGTGATTTTGCCGATAAGTTCCAGTCCCGAATTCACCGCTTCCAACACCGCTTTCATGTTCTCGAAAATTTGAATTGTCTGGGCGCGGGCATCACCAATTCCGACCGTTTCGCCCTGTTGGTTTTGGGCAACTTGCCCCGCGACATAGACTAAATCACCCATTCTAACCGCATGGGAGTAACCTCTGGTCGGATGCACGGTTGACGGCGTAATTACCTCAAAATCCATTATAACCTCCTGTTTTTGATTTAAAATCAGGTAACTATCCCGTCCTGTCACCCTGAGCCACAGCCCCCTGGGGGTGAGGCCACGAAGGGTCTAGATTCTTCGGCGGGGAGGTATGTTTGGCAAAATCCAGGTTATCTCCCGCCTCAGAATGACACGGGTGAATAGTTACGAGTAGTTGCTATATTTTAGCCAAAGTCGCTCATTTCCGGCTGGTTATTCCAGAGTAAACCGTGACGCGGATAACCCAGACGGGTCGGCGCACCGACCACTTTTAGGCGGCTGGTATCGAGCAGAGCCAGCACTTCGTTGATTCGGCGGTTGTAGCGAACCAGCTCGATCCCGTTGCTGTTGCCCCAGGCGGCGATAAGGGTATCGGCGCTGGCGACCGCCTCTCGGATGTAAAAATCGTTCAGAGGGCCAACCGCAAAATCGTAGTCATAATCGTTGAGCGGGGCAGGCTTGGTCGAGCGTAGGGCGAACAAATTGACATAGACCACCGAAGCAAAGCCCCGCCGTCGCGCCCAGGCTTCGACCTTGCCGATAGTCGGGTCGCTTTTGACGGCGCTGGCGGTCGAAGGGTTCTTCAGGATAACGGTCAGCCGGGGCGAAAGTTGCAAACCCTCAACCAGCTTTATTTCGAGCAAGTAGCGATGGGTCTCGTAGGTTTCGGGTATGCAGCGGGCTACTTGCCGGGCGGGTTGTGGTAGAACAGTAGAAATCTTTGGCAAAGTTCTATTCTTCATCCTCAAACAGCTTACGCACGGGCAACTTGAAGCCGGGTATTACAGCGTCGCCATCCAATTCATCAGCACTTTGAAGTGTAACTGCTTGGGCCTGACCCTGGCGAAAAACAGTCGCTGGTAGAGGCGACCACATCGGGTCGCCCTCAGAGACTCGGCCCAATGTTCAAGGACGACCACCCAGGGTCGCCCCTACCAAAACGAGAGACTAGCGCCGGACATTGTTCATGAAGCGGGGACGGTTGCCCCGATGTTTGAAACGCCGCTTGGGAGCATCGCTGTTGCCGTCTTCGGAGGTAGCTTCGGCTTCTTCGGCTTCGGCTTCCTCTTCTTCGGGGTCGGGGATCGGACGCAGGAAAGCGGGCGCGGCGGCAATCTCGGCCTCGGTCAGATTATTAACAGCGGCTTCGGCCTCGTCATCACCTTCGAGCGTATCTTTGAGGATGCCAAAACCAATGTTATAGACCTGCTCGACGACACCGCGTCGTAAAAGCGTTTTGGCGATCTTCAGGTTAGCGATCAACGGATTTTCAGGATCATGCTCGACCAGCATATCATAGACCTGACGCATTAAGTCGAGGGTCTTGTTAAAGGTGATGATGATGTCGCCTTCGGCCAGTTGCATTTTCTCTAAAATACTCAACAAACTGGTTCCGCGACACCAGGCCCGCGTCGCGCCATAAAAGTAGATGTTATAGCCGTTAGTAATGACCAGATCGTTTTGGCGTTCGCTGGCAAAGACCTCGCGTTCCAGTTCATCGAGCTTTTTGCGTAGATCAGTGAGATGTTTGGGCAGCACAAAGCGGTTCATAAATTCAAAATCGCGGTCGTAGGCAAACCAGGTAAAGACTTCCGCTAAATCCCAGGGCGCAAGTTGTTCGAGCCAGCCCCGGCTAACCATTTCGACAATAATCAGACCGTTGGTATCAAAGACATCCCGCAATTGAGGGCTTTTGGGGGTTAGATAGCCCGACTTGTCCAAATAACCAAAGCGACGCAAGACATTCATGATGCCGGTGAGGGTCTGTTGGAGGCGGCTTTCCTCATACTGTTTGCGCTCGTCGTAGCGTTCCTGAGACTCTTCACGGGCGACCAGCAACTTGGCTGCTTCGCGCTGAAGGTTGCGGTGCTTCTTACGAACTTCGCAACGCTGGCAAGGATGGTTGCGTTCGCGCTCCTTCATCTCCTTGAGGGTCAACTTCGACTCTTCGATCCGGGCCAAAGCTTTTTCGAGGTTCGGGCCATATTTACTCTGGGCTTCGACCCGCGCCTGACGCTGCCACGAACCGAGGTCGGGTAGGGTAAAGGTTGAAAGCTGGGCCGTCAAGCCTTGTAACTCTTCTGGTGTTACCAGTTGCTCGACTAATATGCCCGAACGAGCTACATTCGCCAGCGTCGCGGGCAAGGCCACCGCAAAACGTTCGGGTGGCAAATAGTCGATATAGCGGTATTCTTCCAGCCGGACTGTTCGGTCGCCAAACAAAAATAGACCAATTCCGCCTTCGCTGCCGCGCCCTAGATAGATACCCCAACCTTGTTCTTCGCTATGCACCAGCAAACCTGGCTCGATAGACTTAAAGACGGCCTTGAGGGTCTCGCGCTGGGGTCGTCGCCAGGGACGTTCTTCGATCTTTTGCTGCCAGCGCAGGCTATCTTCGGCGGCCCGTTTCTCATCGTCGCGGGATTCCACAATCTTGTTGCCGATCCGCTCGTACTCGTGCAACAGTTCTTCGCCTTCGGGATAACCAATCAAACAGCCGACCTGGGCGCGGTCGTAAGCCAATTGAGAATCACGCACTTCGGCTTCCAATTCGCGCAGACGACGGCCCTGCTGAAATTCGAGCAGACTATAGCGCAAAATCTGCAAGACACGCTCCCCGGCGGGCGGGTCCCACAGGTTCAAGACCGAGTTGTAGCGTACCGTAAAGGCGCTCTCGACCGGCAAAAGTGGCCCGGTCGCAATCTCAACCGTTTCATCGAAGCTGATCCAGGGGCTATAAGGCACTACGACATGGCCTTGCAAATCCAGACCGCGCCGCCCGGCCCGACCGGACATCTGCTGAAACTCGTTTGGCAAGAGCGGACGACGGCTTACCCCGTCAAATTTGGACATGCGCCCAATGACGACCGTCGTGGCCGGCATATTCACGCCCAGGGCGAGGGTATCAGTCGCAAAGACTACGCTCATGAGGCCCCGGCTAAAAAGTTCTTCGACCAGTTGCTTGAGGATCGGTAATAATCCGGCGTGGTGATAGCCCAGGCCGCGCCGGGTCAGCGAGACTATCGTCTTGACCTGCTGGATGTTGCGGTCGTCCTCTTCCAGACGGGCCATGTAACGGGCAATCACTTCTTCGATCTCGGCCCGCACTTTGGGGGAACGATTGCGCTCCAACTTGGTCATGCCAACCAGTTCGGCGGCAACTTCGCAGTCATTGCGGCTGAACATAAAATAGATCGCCGGGAGCATTTTGGCTTTTTCGAGGGCCTCGACGATGTCGCGCTGGGTCGGTTCCGGGCGTTCGCGCTTGGCACGCTCGTCGCTATCCGAGCCACCCCGCATCATTTTGCCGCGAAACTTCTGTTTGGCCTCGCCGCCCACGCCCCGGAAATTGGCGACTTGCTTGCCTTCCCGGTTGATTATCAGATTAAGCTGCCCGTCCATAAAATAATACAGCGAAAGCGGAACCGAGCGCTTGGTATGGGTGATTAGCTGCACCGGGCGATGGGTCTTGCTGATCCAATCGGCGACCTCCCCGGCGTTACTGATCGTGGCGGACAGGCAGACCAGTTGAATATTCTTGGGGCATAAAATAATCGACTCTTCCCAGGTCGTGCCGCGTTCGCTATCAGCTAGGTAGTGAATTTCGTCAAAGACCACGCAGGTGACGTGCTTGAACTCGTCCGGAGACTGCAACAGCATATTGCGTAAGACCTCGGTGGTCATCACGATGATAAAGCCGTTGGGGTTCTCGATTACATCGCCGGTCAAGAGGCCGACCGCGTCGCCGTATTGGGCGCGTAAGTCCTTAAATTTTTGGTTGCTGAGGGCTTTTACAGGAGTAGTATAAAAAATCCGCTTGCGGCGGCTATACGACTGAAAAATACCATACTCGGCTACAACGGTTTTACCCGTCCCGGTCGGCGCGGCTACCATAACCGACTGATTGTGAGCCAATACCTCAATCGCCTGCTGCTGAAAATCGTCCAGCGGAAAAGGATAGCGAGCCTTGAAGCGTTCGACCAAAGCCGGGCCATCGGTATCTGCCGGGGCTTCCAAATCCAGTTCTTCGTAGGCTTCCGGGCTATAATTCCGACCAAAGGGGGTGGAAAAAAACTCCTGCTCAAGGGGGGCGGCGACTTCGCCATTCGCTAGGGTGGTGGATGCGAGCTGGCCCAATTGCCCATTCTCATTACTACTATCAGCCAAAACTCTTAAATCTCCTGCTTGAATTATTACTGTCTCTCTTACTCTTTCTTATAATAGGTCGTTATCATGATAGTACTTTATAAGCTAAAAGTAAAGTCTATAAAAAAGCAATCGGGACAGCCTACTTGAGGCCGCCCCAACCGGTCAGGAGAAGGGAGATTGGTAGAGACTACTTTGTGCCTACCATGATTTTCTTTCAGAATATCTGTTCTAAATATAGCGTGGTTTTAATAATCTGTCAAGGGCTTTTGCTAAAAATCATAATTGCCTGTTTGAAAGAACCTTAGTCTGGGCTATCTTTGTAAAATCGTAACTATTTAGCCCTGTCACCCTGAGCTACAATGAAGGGTTTAGGTAAAATCTATGTAACTACACAGCCTTACCCTTTGGGCGACCACACAGGGTCGCGCCCTACCCAAAATCCGTTGTCGGGTGCGACCCGATGTGGTCGCCCGGTCTGAATAATTACAAAATCAGAGGCAATATTTGAGCTTTTATAAAGGTAGTTAGCGGCGATCTGAATGAATAAAGGGGTCACCTAGACAAAACCTAAACTAATGTGAAATTTCACACGATTATCACCCTTTTTTAGTTTGATCTGAACTATCATTAAATCAGGTCTAAAACAGCTTCAAATAAGCGGTAAAGGGCTGTCCCGGCTTAAAATTGGGTCTAATATGGTTTAGTGAGACGGCCCATTAAGAAAAATTGTTGAGGATTTTACAGCGATTTTACAAAAGTTTAAGATTTCCGGTTTCTGATGGCAAGAAAATTGTATAAGATAAGGGTAGGAAACAACCTGACTAATCTGGAAGACCTGATTAAATAATTAAAATCTTCCAAAAAATCCGGGATATAAAATAAAGGTACAACGACTTGCTGGCATTCAATGGCGATACAGTCAGCGGTATTTGCTAGTAGGAGATTGAAAAATGGCACGTGCGACATTTCCGGCTCAACAAGTAAAAGCTGGAGTTAATATAAAGGGCGATTGGTCACTAGCTCTACCCCAAACCTGGAAATATAATCAGGCCGGCAACCGCGATATAAGATTAGATTTTTTACGAGGCTTTTGCCTTTTCGTAATCGTAGCCGATCACATCAGCTTTTACCCAGCATTTACAATGTTCTTGACCGGGGGCGGTTACTTCCTGATTTCGGCAGCCGAAGGCTTTATCTTTATTTCCGGGTTGGTGCTGGGTCTGGTCTACGGCCCGCGCATTATAAAAGAAGGATTGCAGGCTTCTACCAGTAAAATTTTGCACCGAGCTTGGCAGTTATATCTATGGAATTTGATTGTAGCCTTTATTTATCTGGCTATTGCCTACTTTACGCCTTTGCGGACCCGACGCGAAATGGTGGCTGCTCCACCCGATTTCAATTTTGATCTGGTTGTCAAAATGATTACCCTGCGTCAAAACTTTGGTTGGTCGGACCTGTTAGCAACCTATGCAGTGCTGCTGGCGGTCTCGCCTATCGTACTGTACTTCATAACCCAAAAGAAAACCTGGTGGGTAGTGGGGCTGTCCTGGGCGTTGTGGTTGGGCTATCAGGTCTTCCCGCAAAACTTTAGCCCGGAAATTGGCACCTTCCCGATCTTCGCGTGGCAGCTACTCTTTATAAACGGTCTGGTAATTGGTTTTCACCGCGAGTCTATCCGGGTGTTTTTCTCGAAATGGCCTAAATGGACGCTTTACGTACCTTTGATTGCCAGCTTTGTAGCACTACTGGCCCTCGGTATTACCTGGATTTACGCCGATGCTTTTGCAAATAATGCCGATCTGGTTTGGTTCTTGCAGGAAGCTTTTGAGAAGATTTCGCTCCGACCGGGGCGGGTGCTGACTTTCCTGATTTTCTTCGAGGTTTTCTATCTAACCCTGACCTACTTCTGGGAGCCGGTCAATCGGGCGTTAGGTTGGTTGTTCAACCCGCTGGGTCAGAACTCGCTCTATGTCTATATTTTGCACGGGTTGGTCGTTTCGGTCTTCTTTAATATACCAGATTACGGCGCGGCTTCGCCCTTTGTGCATACGTTGGGCCATATCGCAGCGATCTTGTTCTTGTGGTCGCTAGTCAAAAACCGCTTCTTGTTCAAAGTCATCCCGCGTTAAGCAAGCTTATACAAGAGCAAAAAAGTTAGCCGGAGATCGACAATGTGTCGGCCTCCGGCTTTTGATTGTGCGTTTAGGAATTTTCAAACCTAATAAAATATCCCGGTAGGGGCAACCCTATGTGGTTGCCCGTGAACACCTGGCACGGTCAACAAGGGCAACCACATAGGGTTGCCCCTACGTTGGAACAATTATTTTTATTTGCTTCCCCGATCATAGAAAGTGGATAACTTACCGGGGCCGAGCGCAATACAGTATAATAGTTCTATGAAGACCGACATAGAAGTGAATAAAGAGGAATTGACCGAGCAGCCTTATAGTGGGGCCGGGAGCGTCGAGCCGCAATTAGCGCTCTATGCCGAAGTAGCAATGGACTCGCCAGGATTGAGCGAGAGCCTGACTTATGCGGTGCCGCCCGCTTTGCAAAGTGTAATCCGGCCCGGTCAGTTGGTTTGGGGGCCACTCAAGAAGGGGCAGGCGCAAGGGTTGGTGCTGGCAGTTGGGAATGAGCCAGCGGCGGCAGGCTTTAAAGTGCGCTCGTTGATAGATGTGGTAGATACCCAGCCTGTTTTGCTGCCACATCAGCTTGAACTGCTGCGTTGGCTCTCGGAATATTATTATGCCGGGTTGTACGAAGCGGCCGGATTAATGCTGCCGCCCGGTTTGAGCCGGGTCGCCCGTCCGACGTTGGCGCGTACTCCACAAGGGCGCGGTTTTTTGCTGCCGCCCGGCCTCGGTTCTAACGAGCTTTTTTTGCTCGATTTGTTGCGTGAACGCGAAGGGCCGGAATCCGGCCCCGATAGCGCCGAACCGCTTCTGAGCGAATTAAAGAAGGAATTTGTAGCACGACAGGGTAAAACGACCTTTGAGAAGACCGTCCGAAGTTTGGAAGAGGGGGGGTTAGCCCGGCGCGGCTTTTTTCTGCCTCGACCGGGAGTGCGACCTCAGCTAAAACCTTTTGTGCGGTTGGCTCCTTATCTGCTCGAATTAGCCGCCGACGACCCGGCTATATTAAAGAAGTTGAGTCGGTCGGCCCGTCAGCGTCAGGTTTTTGAAGTATTGCGACGTGAATTAGAGCCGGGCTATTTGATGCCAGCCGACGAGGTGTGTCTGGCTGCCGAGACCGATTTGGCGACGCTCCGTGCTCTGGCAGCTAAAGGGTTGCTTGAGATCGAGGAACGCGAGGTCAGGCGCGACCCACTGGCAAACCGCCCTCAACGCGAACGGGCCGAAGAACCGCCTCAGCTAACCTATCGGCAATCGTTGGTCTGGCGTGAACTGCTGGACGGCTTTCTGGCTCCTGGAGCGAGTACTTATTTGCTGCATGGCGTGACCGGCAGTGGCAAGACCGAATTATATTTGCGCTCGATTGCCCGCGTTTTGAAGGAAGGCAAGCAGGCGATTGTGCTGGTTCCCGAAATCGCGCTGACTTCGCAAACGGTAGACCGTTTTGCGGCCCGCTTTCCGGGTCGGATCGCGGTACGTCATAGCAAGCTTTCGGCGGGTGAGGCTTTTGACGAATGGCGACGGGCGCGGGATAGCCGGGCCGATATTGTGATCGGCGCTCGGAGCGCCTTGTTTTCGCCCTTGCCAAAGCTGGGCCTGATTATTATCGACGAGGAACACGAGTGGAGCTATAAGCAGGACGACTCTTTTACAGGTAGCCCGCTTTATCACACTCGGCGGGTCGCTATCGAACTGGCTCGGTTGACGGGATCGAAGCTGATTTTGGGGAGTGCGACCCCGGCGGTCGAGAGCTTTTTTCAGGCCGAGCAGGGCGAGTTTAATTTGTTGAGCTTGCCGGAACGGGTGACACCGCGCGAGGCCGGTAGCGATCTGGGTCTGGGAGCCGAACCGTTGCCGCTCCCCCCGGTGCAAATAGTAGATTTACGTCAGGAGCTAAAGGCGGGTAACAGTAGTATTTTTAGCCGGGCTTTGCGCCATTATCTGAAAGAGACGCTGGACGAGCAACGGCAGTCGATCCTGTTTTTGAACCGGCGCGGGACGGCTACGATAGTGATGTGCCGCGATTGCGGGACGGTTATTATGTGCGAGGCGTGCGACACGCCGTTGGTCTATCACGCCGACCTGGATCGACTGATCTGTCACCGCTGCGGCAAGCGCACGCTTAGTCCTAAAATCTGCCCGAACGAAAACTGTCGTAGCCAGCGCATCCGCCATTTTGGGATTGGAACCAAGCGGGTTGAAGAGGAATTGCAAAAGCTTTTCCCCCAGGCGCGGGTGATACGTTGGGACCAGGATACGATTGCGGAGGGTGGACGCGATGGCTATCAGGTGCTGTACGATAAGATGGCGAACCATGAGGCCGACTTATTGGTCGGGACGCAAATGATTGCCAAAGGGTTGGATTTGCCACTGGTCGCGCTGGTGGGGGTTGTCACGGCTGATACGGGGCTGTATCTGCCAGACTTCCGGGCGACCGAGCGAACTTTTCAGCTTCTGACCCAGGTGGTAGGACGGGCCGGACGGCGGAGCGGTTCGGGTCGCGCCCTGATGCAAAGTTATACCCCCGACCATTATGCGATCCAGGCGGCAGCCCGCCACGATTATGCCGCCTTTTATGGACAGGAGTTGGCTTTCCGATTGGAGCGGGGCTATCCGCCATTCGCCCGGCTGATAAAATTTGTCTACAATCATAAGGACGAGCAACGAGCCAAGTTGGAAGCCGACCGGTTGGCCCGCGAATTGGAGCTTCAGTTTGAGGAGGCCGGGTTGGAAACCGAAGCCGGACACTATGATTTTATCGGCCCGGCCCCGGCTTTTCAACATAAATTGCGCGGGATGTATCGTTATCAACTGGTTTTGCGTATATATGGTACGGGCCTCGACCGAATCGGGGATAGCGACCGGGCCGCCGACCACTTGATCCGGCGGGTCGTCGGGCGACTCCGACCCCAATTACACGGTTGGGCGGTAGACGTTGACCCGCAAAGCTTGCTGTAGTAAAATGGTGAGTGTTATAATAAACTGTAACAATTAAAACTTTGTAACTACTCAGGCTGGGCGACCATAGGTGGTGACCCAAAGGAATAGGCTAAGTAGTTACTAAAACTTTTTTGTATTAAGAACGGACATTGCCCGGCCCCAAGTTTGGGAAGCCGGTGGAGGTATTGAGAAGTGGCGCTTTTAACGATATTAACAGATGATAACCCTCGGTTGCGGCTCAGATCGCAGAAGGTAACAAAATTCGATAGGAACCTGCGTGATCTGGCAAAAAATATGGTCGAAACGATGGGGACTTCAAACGGGATTGGGCTGGCTGCGCCCCAGGTGGGTATTTTGCAGCGTCTGATCGTGGTTGATATTCCGGCTGATCTGGAATTTGAGGGTAGCGAACCGTTTCAGGCAGTGGTGGTGAACCCGGAACTTATTAAATGCAGTGGTGAGCAAATCGGCGAAGAAGGCTGCTTGAGCGTGCCGGGCTGGTATGGCGATGTAAAACGCTACGAATTTATTACGCTACGCGGTCAGGATGTGTTTGGTAAGCCGATCCGAATAAAAACCGAGGGGTTGCCTGCCCGCGCTCTTCAGCACGAAATTGACCACCTTGACGGTATTCTTTTCACAGATAAGATCGTGGATGCGGCTTCGCTGCACCGGGTCAAGCAGGCTGAAGAAAAGAAGGATGGCGCTAAAGAATTGGTCAAAGCTGTTTAGAGGTAGATAAGCCACTCTATATTGGCAGAGAGCGCCATGTAAAAGTATTGCAAACACCCCATTCCGGCACTGCGGGCGGGGTGTTTTGGCATAATAGGCTCAGAGTTTTGGGGAGGGGTTTCCAGGCTGGGCTAATAGAACCTGGCTGTCAGGCTTTGGATAGGGAAATGTGAAAGCCAATGAGTATGGAAAAACAATCCCAAAATTTCGATAATGATCTGCAAAATATCGATCAGAATACGACTCTAGCGAATGCGGGGACAGATAAAAGCAAAATAATTCAACAGTTGCAGGCTTTAATCAGTGCTAATATCTTTATTTCCAGTGGCCTTGAACTTGAAATGGTTCTGCAACGGATCGCTAATGCCGCCCGCCAGTTTGCAGGCGCTTGCTATGCAGCGATGGGTATTGTAAATGAGCAAGGGGTTATCACCTCTTTTA
The DNA here is from genome assembly GCA_038210655.1 of Chloroflexia bacterium. GTDB lineage: Bacteria > Chloroflexota > Chloroflexia > Chloroheliales > Chloroheliaceae > 54-19. The sequence continues at coordinate 49,630 of JBBQWM010000010.1, read as the reverse complement.
TTACAAGCGGGATTTCCCAGGTAGAGCGTGAGTTAGTCGGGGAGCTACCCCGCGGTCACGGCCTCTTGGGGGTGCTTATCAAGCAGGGTGAGCCTTTGCGAGTGCAGGATATGTCCAAAGACCCGCGCCGCAGCGGGTTCCCACCCCACCACCCGACCATGACCAGTCTTTTGGGGGTTCCCGTTTCGTTGCAAGGGCGGATCGTGGGTGATCTGTATCTGACCGATAAGATTGGGGCGGACGAATTTAGCGCCGAAGATGAATGGTGGATTACGCTTTTTGCCCGGCAAGCGACTATCGCCGTCGAAAACGCCTACCTTTATAAGAAGGTACAAGTGGCCCAGCAGCGTTCGCAAACTCTGGCCGAACTAACCAGCGCCCTCAATCGCTCTATCGAACCAGAACAATTGTTCCAACAAATTACCCAGGCTTCCTGTCGTTTGCTAGAACTGCCCGCTTCGGCCCTCTATTTATTGGACGATCAGCGAACCCATTTTGATTTGCAATCTCAGGTTGGTTTACAATGTCAACCGGCTATTCAATGCCCGCTTCCGTTACAAGGCTCGGTAGCCGGGCAGGTCTTTGAGAAGGATGCGGCGGTCGTAGTTAGTGATACCGACCAACTACAACAGGTCTTTTTCTTGCCACTAGAAACCGGGCTAATGCCAAAAGCGTTATTGGTCGTCCCGATCCGGCAGAATGAGCGCTTGACCGGGGTAATCGAGGTTTATTCGGCGGAACAGCGCGATTTTAGCTTTGAAGAAATTTCGTTGCTGGAAGCCTTTGCGGGACAAGCAGCGTTGGCTCTCGAAAAAGCCCAGCTTTACAAACAAAAAGAAGATTTTCTTTCGATGACGGCCCACGACCTGCGTGCGCCCCTGACCGCGATCAAGATGAGTGCCGGATTGCTCGAAGTTAATCAGGTGGCAGACCTACCAGCCCCAATAACCCGCCTGATCGCCAACATTAGTCGCAATAGTGAGCGGTTGGGCAATCTGGTCGAGGATTTGCTGGATTTACTGCGGCTCGAACAGGGTCGGTTGCGTCTGACTTTGCAAGAGGTGGAACTTGGCGAGTTTATCTCGAATGTAATCCAGCCGTTGATGCCTATCTTTGAAGAAAAAACTCAGCAATTGGTTTGGGAGAAACCGAAACAGCTTTACCTGGTGCAGCTTGACCGGCATCGTTTTGAACAAGCCCTGGTCAACTTGCTGACTAATGCTAACAAGTATTCGCCTGCCGAGGAAACGATCCAGGTCTGGCTGGAACGAGCCGAGCAATGGGTTACAATTCGGATCAAAGATAATGGGCCGGGTATCCCACCCGAAGAACAGAGCCATATTTTCGACCGCTATTACCGCCGCGCTATGCACGAACGCAGCCCCGAAATTGCTGGTAGCGGTCTGGGCTTGCCTATCGCTCGTAACCTGATCGAATTGCACGCTGGCAAGCTCTGGGTCGAAAGCGAAGCTGGACTGGGTAGTACTTTTTGTGTCAAGTTGCCACTTTTGGGGGAATAGAGAAGTTAGAAGGCAAAAGGTAACTGTTCAGCCAGCCTCAGACCTGTCATTCTGAGCCACAGCGAAGAATCTAGACCCTTCGCTGCGGCTCAGGGTGACAGGCCTGCATAATTACGGCAAAAGTCAGAATGCAGAATTTAGAATATGAATGCAGAGGGTGGATGGCAGTATATAAGTGCTGAATATGAATGCCGAACAGGGTAGTGGGTTATAGAGTTAAAGGAGCAGGGGAGGTTGTCAGTAATGGCAACCTCCCCTGCTTTTCCGGCTTAAACGACACTGTTTAAGCCAGACTCTTTAGGTGAAATGCAAACCGATTGAGTTGGTAGGGGCGACCCTACCAAAATGGGTCAATAATTCTGTAATTTGCTTTACGCGAAAGTTGTACAGCTTTAGGGTTTGATCGCAACCTTCAAGACACCGTCCAACCGATTGCTGAAGACGCGATAGGCTTCGTTAATATCGGTAAGCGCAAAGGTATGGGTCAGGAGTGGCAACGGGTCAAAGCGGCCAGACTGAACCATGCTCATGAGACGGCGCATACGCTCTTTACCGCCAGGGCAGAGTGTGGTGACGATCCGATGGTCGCCCAACCCGGCAGCAAAAGCGTCATAAGGCATCTGGAGCTTGCCGGAGTAGACCCCCAAACTGGACAGCGTGCCACCCGGTCGCAAGGAGCGTAAGCAATTTTCAAAAGTGAGTTGAGTACCAAGCGCCTCGATTGCTACGTCGGCCCCGCCATCGGTAAGACGCTTAATCTCGGCTAGTACATCGGTGTAGCGGAAATCCAGGGTTACATCTGCGCCCATCTGTTTTGCCATCTTCAAACGGGTTTCATCACCATCGACCCCAATGACCAGCGAGGCTCCCATTAACTTAGCCCCGGCGGTGGCGCAAAGTCCAATCGGCCCCTGAGCAAATACCACCACACTATCGCCAATCCGTATACCACCCGACTCGGCTCCACTAAAACCGGTCGAAGCAATATCGGCTAACAGCACAACTTGCTCATCGGTCAGGTTGTCGGGGATTTTCGCCAGGTTCGCCTGAGCATAGGGAACCAGCAAATACTGAGCCTGTGCGCCATTGATGGTATTACCAAAGCGCCAGCCACCGATGGCTTCGTACCCTTCGCCATGACCGCATTGAGAAAGGTGGCCCGATAAGCAGGCTCGGCACTGACCACAAGGTGTGATCGCACCTACCATCACCCGCTCACCAATTTGATAGCCGGTTACACCCGGCCCAAGTTCTTCGATAACCCCAACCGGTTCGTGACCGATGACCAACCCTGGTTTGACCGGGTATTCGCCTTTCAGGATATGCACATCGGTGCCACAAATAGTAGTCAGGGTAACGCGGATGACAGCCTCACCGGGTCCGGCATGGGGCCGTTGAACTTCTTCCACGCGAATATTGTTTTCGCCGTGAAAAACGGTTGCAAGCATCTTTTCCATAGGAGACCTCCCAACTTAAATTTTGGGGGTAGGGCCAATCATCTGGCGTAGCTTTGTCTCTTATTAAGTGTGCTTTTAGGCATACCAACAAGGCATGGGCGTGTCAGTCAGAGGCTGACCTTACCCGGGGTTTTGGCCTCGGAGATGGGGATAGGCAGTTGCTACTCGATACCAGGAGGGTTCTTTTCAAGCCTCACTCACCAAACTGATGGGAAGCCAGTACAATTAGTCCAGCGCCAAGCCGCGCGGCCAATTCGGGCAGGGTTTCGGATAACTGACTATCTTCCAAAATAACTTCGATGTCTTCAACTCCGGCTACTTTGGCTCGTTCTTCTATATGGCTTAATACTTCGCGGCCCTGTTCACGCCACGCCTGATTATCGTGGCAAGGAGCGCCATGAAAGAGGCTAACATCATCGGGGTCGGCAAAATAAGTAATAATTAGCCTGGCACCTTCGTGACGGGCCTGACTAATTGCAAAATCAACTGCCGCTCCTGCGTAGCCACTGCCATCTGTCGCCAACAAAATTGGTGGCTGGCCTTCGGTGGAATTGAGCGTCAGGTTATTCGGATCTGCGAGGGGTTTGATAATGGCAGCCATTTTATTTTCCTCCGTTTCCCTTTATCTAAAAATTGGGTTAGCTGGCAAACATATAAGCTGGCTTACACCTGTTCTTACATAATTACTATAAGACCACTGGGTAAATAGGACGGTAAAATGAGGTAAAAGAATGGCAAACGCAAATGAAGTGGCTAAAGCACTTAGAGGCTAATTTAGGGGCAGTGTCATAGAAGGGATGAGGGATGAGGGATGAGGGGGAACGTACATTGGCGGAGCAATGTCTCAACAAAGTAGGGGTGTTCTGTTGGATATGGTTCCGCCCATAGATTTTCCGTCTCGTTACAAATGTTCGTCGTTTCACGTGTTACATTCTATTATAATCTCTATAATAGGCTGGCTTTTGCGATACCCGGTAAGAAGCAGCCTAACCCGGCTTTTTCTTACTAAGAAAATCGTTGAGGCCCTTCATAGCGTTGGCCCGGATCGAATTTTGAACCGCCGGTAGCCAGCCCAACAAAGTCCCTTTAAGACCTAAAGCCATTCCCGCCCACTTCCATAAATCAAAACTATCGCGATGTTCGATGATTTTGCCATCCTTGAAGCGGAAGTTTGAGCTTATTTTGTTGTGTACCTTGCGACCGGTCTGCGAAAAAGTATAAGTAGCTTCCCAATTGCCTTGCCCAGCCTGGTCAGTAGCTTGGATATTACTGTAAGTCATGCTCATATCTTTGGCGCGACCAAGTAACATCCGCCACATACCCCTGGCCCGATCTCCTTTTAAGTTCTGAAAGACTGGGTCTGAAAAGAAAATATCGGGGTGATAACAAGCCTCCATTCCAACCAAGTCTGCCTTTTGAAAGGCCCGATAGAACTTTTCGATCAATTCCTCGTTTGGTGACATCTGTACTCCCTACCTTTCTATAGCATGTTGCACAGTGATTGACCCCTGTAGGAGCGAGCTTCTGCTCGCGATTGAACGCCCAGCTGTTGTTCCAATTGTGAGCAGAAACTCGCCCCTACCAAAATAATCTTGTGATCTATAGAATAACTATTTTGCTTTTAGCTGACGTTTTAATTCTCTTAGCTCACGCTCGACCTGTTCGATGCTTTCGAGAACGGCTTGTTTTTCGGATAGCTCGACATTTTGGAGCAGCTTCATAGCAAGCTGGATTTCGCGGGCGATTTTGAGAAAAGGCTGGGCCAGACGGCTGTCAATCGAATGTGGGTCGGGTGGGGTTTTCTTAGCCACATCTATTTGTGATTTTTCTAACGATGTGTCTTTTGAAAAGACACTTTGTGATTTATCTAACGACGACTTGAGTCTCTCCAACCTCTCGCGCAAATCCTTCTGGTTGAGGCCCAACCGCATCAACTGGTTGGCTTCGCTCAGCTTAACCCGTCCGTCTTGCAGCGCGATCAAAATATCGGGGAAATCAGCCAATTTGAGGCGAACTTCGACATAGCTAGGACTTTTGTGGGCTACTTCCTCGGCTAATTCGCGGATGCTATAGCCGTGCTTCTTTTGAAGCATCTTGAAATAGCCAACCTCATCGGCAATCGTCAGGTCTTCCCGCTGGATATTTTCAACTAGCGAAGTAATCTCGGCTTCCTGATCGTTCAGTTCTCTGACCAGCACCGGGATTTCCTTGAGACCAGCCATTTTAGCGGCCTGGTAACGGCGCTCTCCAACCACAATTTCGTAGCGGTCATCCGTAATAGGCCGCACAATCGGCGGTTGCAAGATACCCCGCGCCTGGATGTCCTGCGACAACTCTTTGAGCTTAAGCTCGTCAAAAGTGTGGCGCGGTTGGCGCGGATTAGTGTCTATCTTACTTATGTCAATCTGACGGGCTTCTTGCAGGTTTTTATCGCCGGTTTCCTCGGTACGCTGGGTCAGTTTTTGGAAATGGCCCTGGGGAAGCAATTTGCGTTTACCGCCCAGGTTACTTTGACTTGGTGTGGACACGCTGGTCTACCTCCTCAGCCAGGTTAATATAGTCTTCGGCAGCTTCCGGCGCATAAGTCAAAATCGACTGACCGCTCAGAGGTGCTTCGGCAATTTTGATATTTTGACGGATTGGATTAGTAAAAACGGTTTTCTGAAAATAATTCTTTACTTCGTCCTCGATCTCGCGAGAAAGCCGGGTACGGTTGGTAAACGTCAGCAAGACCCCTAACACATCTAAAGCCGGGTTCAAATCATCCCGAATAACGTTTATCATTTCCATTAATTGCGGTACACCGTAGAGGGCGTAAGCCTGGGTCTGTACTGGCAGCAAGACGTAATGGCTGGCCGCTAGAGCGTTGGTAACAGTCAGGCCGAGGCTAGGCGGACAGTCGATCAACACATAATCAAACTTATCGTTGATCGCTTCCAGCTTACGCTTCAAAATCCACTCGCGCCCATTGCGGTTGACCAAGTCCATTTCGAGCGTGACCATCGAGATATGGGCCGGGGCGACCGTCAGGCCGATCCGCTCCTGGGCGATGTCGAGCAGGCCAGTATTGCGGTCGGTGAAAACCTGATACATTGAGGCATCCAGGCCGTTTAGATCGATACCAGTACCACTGGTCAAGTTACCCTGGGGGTCAAGATCGATCAACAATACTTTAGCACCTCGCGCCGCCAAACCTGCCCCTAGATTGACTGTGGTAGTCGTTTTACCCGTACCGCCCTTGTTCTGGGCGACCGAAATAATGACGGGCCGGGGGGGTTTGGGGCTACGATTTGCAGTTGAACGAGCGGCTGGCATTTTTGGTAAACTCCTCTTTCGCTATCCGAATTGCGGGCTGAGTAACTGTAAAACTCATCTCAACAGGTTTAAATTCCTGTGAAACACTATGGACAAAACCAATTCCTAAAAATACATTCTTATAATCTGATGGAACTATTGTACCACAAAGAGAGCTTTTTGAGTTTTGAATTTTGGCTTAACATAGGTTACAATGCAAAGGCAACCGAGATACTTCACAGTGGCTTACGGGTGTGATAGTTTTAGACAAGCCTGAGAACCTGATTGCAATGGCAGGCGCAAACCGATCTAAGATAGGGGTAAAGTTCACATGATTGATTGGCAACGCGGAAGTAAATCTGAGGCCGAATTTGAGGCACTGGTCGAGAATTACCTGGAAGATTGTCAGGTCGAGGAAAGCCGCTTGCTGGAAGATCGGACGCTGGACGAGGAAGCCCGTCAGCACGAGCTAGATTCGGTTCGGCGCAAAATCGACGAATTGCAAAATTTCCTGGCCCGGTTGCGAGGTCAGGAAGTGATCGGCCCAGATGAAGCCCGGTTGCGACGCGAAATCGAGGAAGATGCTGGTAAGGGCTTGATTGCGATGGATACGGTTTACACGGTCTATCGGCCTGATATTCACCGCTTCGATAACGGGGAAGGTACGATAGAAAGTGGCAAACTGATCGTGCGGCGCAAGGGTGGCAAGATCGAACTGCAAATTCCGTTGCCCGGTTTCGATGGTCAGGATGGGCCACCCCCCGATTGGGCCACCACCGAACTAGACGCAAGCGACCCGGCCTTGATCGCCGTTACCGAGGTAGCCCGTGCCGCCCTGGGCGATTACGCCGCCCGCGTCATGCACCTGCTATTCGAGGTCGCCAACGACTATCCGCACTGGCGCACGCCCAACATAACCCTATCGGTCAACGAGTTTTTAGATCGGCTGGGTTACGCCCGCGACAAACGGGGCATCCACTACAGCAAGAACCGCCGCTACTTAATGCGAGCGCTGGTAGCTTTGCAGACCACCCAGATTATCGCCGAACGCCCGGTCTATGATAAAGGTAAGAACTACCGCGAAGTAATTATGTCGCCACTCTTGACCGGGTTGCGGACGATTTACGATAACGATGAGGAAGCCAACCGCCATCTTTCGACCTGGGAGTTGTTCGAGAAAGGCGTACCGGGCGATATTATCCAGGTGCGGATCGGGCCGGATTGGTACGAAGGAGTCCGGCGTAGCGATGGCTCACGCGGTAACAATTATACGCTTGTCCCCCGCCTGGGCGACCCGCGCACCCTGACCAACCCCAGCCATAGCCGTACCGAAGACCGCCTTGAAAATTATCTCTATACTCGCTATAAAGAGTTGAAATATTCCAAGCTGAATATAAGTATCCTGCGTAGCACCGCCCTTGATAAAGCCGGAGTAACCACCAAAAACGTAACCCGCGCAACCCAGATTCTCCAAAAGGCGCTCGACAAGCTGCAAACCAAAGGCATCATTACCGACTACAACCCCAAGCCGCTCCCCCTCCGTCCCAACGAAAGCTTTGTGGTTGACCTCAACGAAACAGCCTTCTACCAGCGCCGCCGCGTAGAAAACCAAAGCCAAAGATAGCTACATTATATTATCCACAGATTGTCTACACCGACCATCCTAGCCTCCCTCATAATTCTGCATTCTCTATTCTGCCTTCTGACTTCTGCCTTCCCATTTACCGCGCGTGTGGCAAGCAGTAAAGTCTTACGGGCCGCTCCCCCTAATTTTTGCAGAGTTATTGAACCCTGTAGGAGCGAGCTTCTGCTCGCGATTAAAGCAACATCTGGGTGTTCAATCGCAAACGGAAACTCGCTCCTACAGACTATTAATAACTCATTTGTACTCTGCTATACGAACAGTTCAATTATCAGCTTTAGCAAAGGCAGGGTAATATCGATCCGTTAACTGCTGTGTGATCGCCCTCTGGTAGGCACAAACTCTGCCCTTATCCTTTTTCTTTGTAACTACTCAGCCCTCTGACCTTGATTACAACACCACGTAAGTCAACAGCCTTGTCATTGTGAGCCGCAGCGAAGAATCCCAGACTGGTGGGTTAGAGCCAGCTTTCGCCACCACATTCTTTGCTGCGGCTCACAATGACGAGGCTGAGTATTTAATTGTCTTTACCGCTTACCACTCAATCCCCCTCTTAATCCCCAATTTCTAACCGCCTGTGTGGTAAGCGGTAAAGACTTTGAGTCGGAAAACAAGTTGATAAGCTTGCTCGGTGTGGTATGCAGTAAAATATGAATCAGAACTTTCATGCTTTCGTGTGGTCTGTGGTAAATTTCATGGCATAAATTTACCGCTTTCGTGGCTTGGTGTGGTAAGCAGTAAAGATTCATTGTGGATAAATTTACCGCCCCGTGTGGTAAGCAGTAAATAGAGGATGAACAATGCAGAAGTCAGAATGCAGAATGCAGAATATAAAATGCAGAAGAGAAGTAAGCGCGAAGCATCATGTATTGTAATCGTAAATCGCGGCCTCGCCCCCTCTGGGGGTAAATCGTAAATCGTAAGTAACTACTCAGCCGTGTCACCCTGAGCCGCAGCGAAGGGTCTAGATTCTTCGGCGGAGAGCTATCTTTGGAAAAATCCCGGTTATTCCCCGCCTCAGAATGACATGGCCTGAGTAGTTACAATCGTAAATCGTAAATCTCCCTGATCCCTTCCCTTTGTGGTATGCAGTAAAGACATGTGTAGTATGGAGTAAAGAGATGTGTGGGGTGTGGTTAACGAGGTAGGCTGATTTTGGGGAGTCTATAAAGTATTAATACAAGTAGTGATATAGAGAATAGGGCCGGAGCTTGCCTATTTATTTGCCGGGGTTTACCATTAGACTGGAAGAGGCATGCACAAACGCTCAATAGGATAGCTAATGACCGATAAACAGGCTGGCACAATTAAAGAGCAAGGACGACCGGCGGTGGAAGCCGATTTTAGCTTCCCCGGCTTCAAAAATTTGAACTCGACTCCGATCCCGGACGAATTCTTTGACGTGCTGGCGGTAAAGCTGAGCGAGGCCGAGCTAAGGGTGCTGCTCTATATTATGCGCCGAACTTTTGGCTTCAAGAAAAAGGCCGATGCAATTTCGTTGAGCCAATTGACGGGTGGGATTCGCAGGCGGGATGGCTCGATGCTGGATTACGGCACGGGCCTATCGAAGCCCGCCGTTTTGAAAGCGGTTAGTGGGTTGCAGGCGAAGGGTATTATTATGGTGGAGAAGCGGACGGGTTATGATGGTCGGAATGAAGTGAATGTCTACCAGTTGCGGTTCCTGGATGAGCAGGAGCGAGGCTGTAAGGAAGATCAGAAGGCGATTTCTTACCCGTCCAGGTATTCAACGAATGAATACTTCGACAACGAACAAACCTTTTCTACTGCTCCCGACCCCCGGTTTGCCCCTGCTCGTACCAAAAATCCAAGTGTGACTTCGAGAGCTTCGGAGAATAGCGCTGGAGGGTACGAGCAGAGTTGGGCCGGGGATAAAATAAGGGGCGGAGATAACAGTAAAGAGGAAGGCCAAAGCGCAGGGGTAAAGCCGGTTGACGAGGGGGGTAAAGGAAGATTACCAGGGGAGTACGGTAGGGGTAAAGTTGGTTTACCAGGAGGGGTAAAGCCGGTTGACGAAGGGGGTAAAGACCGTGGAGTGGAAGGGGTAAAGCTGGTTTACCAACAACATGGCATTTTACAACATTTCAGAAAACAAGAGACAGTCAATCAACAACACTTGTTGTTGCAGGCAGATGGGGCATTGGCTTTGCAGGAAAGTGGGAAAGGAGAGTTGGAACCGGTAGAAGTCGAGATTGATAGGGATTTGCTTTACATCAATTTTCGCAAGCTGGTGACGGCTTTGATGGAGTTGGGTTTGAGTGAGAAGCTGGCAAAAGAATTGGCTTATGCTTACCCGGAAGAGTATTTGTGGGAGAAGATCGAATTGACCCGCCAGCAGGCCGGACGGGATACGCATCAACGGACGGTGCGGAATGTAACGGGCTATTTGCGAAGGGCGATTGAGGAAGATTATCAGCCGAGGGGAAAAGGGACCGGAAAAACGAGTGAGGGCCAGACGCAAGAGACGAACCGGCGGTTCCCGGTAGCTCTGGCGCTGGCAAAGGGGTCGGAAGAAATTAACACTGAGGGTGCCGCGCCGCTGCCGCCAATTTATCGACCGGGCGGGTGGTCGGATGCTGCCGAGAGAGGAACATCTTGTGATGAGGTGTTCGAGGGTTCTCCGGGGAGCCGAGGACGACCAGTTCGGTCGAGCTGCGGCGCGGGCAGGGGGGTTGCTGAGAAGGCTTTAACGGGCCTGGGGAGTTATAACTATACATGCGATGATGAGGATGAAAGTATTCAAGAGGGGAGAGAGGGCCTAGAGAAGGATTACGGTAGTAGTAGCGGGTTCTTAGAGGGGTTGTGGGAGCAGGTTTGTGAGGATTTGGCTGGGCGTTACCGAATAGGGGCAGCGTTAGGACTTTTGGAAGAGTCGCGGTTGTGGTTGGAGGAAGAGGCCGGAGAGCGTCGGGCGGTGGTGGTTTTGCGGTCGGCCTGGCAAGAGCGTGAGTTGGGATTGGTGGCGCGGAGTGCGATTGGGTTGGCGTTGCGTCAACGGCTGGGGCCGGGGTATGTTTTGGGGTTTGCTTCGGATTAGAGTTTTGTTTGTAGCTTCCAAATAGTTCAATTATCTTGACAAAATGTTAAACAGCCGATCATAATATTGATCTTTAGTGGTGGGGTAAACTCAGTTGTAGGAGCGGGCTTCCGCCCGCGATATGGACCATAGCAGAGATTTATGTTGTAAATGGGTAGGGTGGTGGTAAGGCATAATCGCGGGCGGAAGCCCGCTCCTACAATGGGGAAGATGGTGGTAAGGCATAATCGCGGGCGGAAGCCCGCTCCTACAATGGGGAAGATGGTGGTGCAGGACAATCGCGGGCGGAAGCCCGCTCCTACAATGGGGAGGAGGAGGTGGTGATGAATTTACCGCCTAGAGGATTAGTTCAACTTAGGAAGGGGCGGGTGTCTTTGTCTGGTACGGCTTATTTCATTACCAAAACAACTGAGGAACGGTTGGGGCAAGCAGACCCGTTTTTGCAAGGGCTTTTAATGGCAGAGGGTGTCCCGGAAATTATCGTCAATTGTCTACAATGGTTAGAAAATGAAGGTAGTATCGAATTGGTTGCTTATGTGATAATGCCAGATCATGTTCATGTATTGTTTCAACTTGGGGAGAAGGAGGGGTTACAGAAAGTTATGCAACGATTCGCTGGTTTCACTGGACGGCAGATTGGTTTGAAGTTAGAACGGTCTGGCATTGTATGGCAAAAGGGTTATTATGACCGGGCCATCCGAAATGAGGATGAGTTACAGAAAGCGTATGATTATATAGCCAACAATCCAGTGAAAGCAGGTTACGTCGAAAATATAATTGACTGGCCCTGGCTTTATCCATACCCCCTGTAGGAGCGGGCTTCCGCCCGCGATGTGGGCCATAGCAGAGATTTATGTTGTAAAGAGTAGGGCAGTGGTGCAGGACAATCGCGGGCGGAAGCCCGCTCCTACAGGTGGTGGTTCTTTTGGGTGATGTTAGGAGGGGTGATGCAAGGCAGTCAGCAACGGGCGCAGAGTTTTGAGGGGACGGTGAGCGTTAGGGTTGGTTTGGAGTATTTGCTTTATTTGCCGCCGGAGTATGAGGCGGACCTAGCGCGACGCTGGCCGGTGGTTTTCTTTTTGCATGGTTCCGGGGAGCGCGGCGACGATTTGGAACGGGTCAAGCTCTATGGCCTGCCGAAGCGGATTGAGCAGGGGCAGGCTTTTCCTTTTATAATTGTGTCGCCTCAGTGTCAGGTTAACGAGCGGTGGGCCGAGCATGTTCCGGCTCTGGATGGGTTGTATGCTGAGATTGTGAGCCGCTATCGGGTTGATCTTGAGCGGGTGTATTTGACGGGTCTTAGCATGGGCGGGCAGGGTAGTTGGCGTTGGGCGGTCGAGAGGCCGGAACGATTTGCAGCGTTGGCTCCGATTTGCGGCTTAAGCTATCCGAATAAGGGTTGTGTGTTGAAGAATATGCCGGTATGGGCTTTTCACGGGGCAAAAGATAGTGTGGTGCCGCTCTCGAATTCGGTCGAGATGGTTGAGGCGATCAAGGCTTGCGGCGGTCAGGCCCGGTTGACGATCTACCCGGAAGCCGAGCATGACTCGTGGACGGAGACTTATGAAAATCCGGCGCTGTATCGCTGGCTGCTTGAACAGAGCCGATAGTCGAGAGCGATTTAGGCCAAGTTGACAGGAGGCTAAACTTTGTACGATCTGCTCTTTCGGAAGGCTAAAATTGTGGATGGGACGGGTAATCCCTGGTTTTGGGGGGATGTAGGGATCGAGGGCGACCGCATTACGGGTCTGGGCGATCTGACGGGGGCAACCGCTCGTCGGACGTTCGATTTGGATGGGTTGGTGCTGGCTCCTGGTTTTATAGATTTGCATACCCATTCCGATTTTACACTCCCGCTTTATCCCAGGGCCGACTCGATGGTGCGACAGGGTGTGACGACCCAGTTGGTCGGCAATTGCGGTTTTTCGCCTTTCCCAGTCGCGTCCGAACGGTTGGATATGCTGCGGAGTTATGCGGCCTTTATTGATGCTGGGTTGAATTGGGACTGGCTGGGAGCGGCTGATTTTATGGCGAGGCTGGAAAGCTTGCCTTTGGCCTCGAATGTCGCTTTGCAGGTCGGGCATGGGACGGTGCGGATCGCGGTGATGGGTTTTGATAACCGGGAGCCGTCGGTGACAGAATTAGAGGCGATGGAAAAGCTGGTGGCGCAGGCAATGGAAGAGGGTGTCGTTGCGCTTTCGACCGGGTTGATCTATGTGCCGGGCTGCTACGGTCAGACGGCGGAAATCGTGGCGCTGGCAAAGGTGGCGGCGCGGTATGGGGCGTTTTATTCGAGCCATATTCGGGGTGAGGGTGGCACGTTGTTGGAGGCGGTCGGCGAGGCGATCACGGTTGGAAGGGAGGCCGGACTGCCGGTACAACTGAGCCACCATAAGGCGATGGGCAAAGCTAATTGGGGTCGGGTTGAGGAGTCGCTGGGGATGCTTGACCAGGCGCGGGCGGCAGGTCAGGATGTATTAGCCGATCAATATCCCTATACGGCGGGTAGTACGACGCTGGCGGCTCTTTTGCCGACCTGGGCATTGGAAGGCGGGACGGCGGGGATGGTTAGCCGGTTGCGGGATAGCGAAAGTCGCGCTCGGATTCGGGTTGAAATCACGGGTGATGAACAGGCTGCCGGGTCGGGTGCAAGCCAGTTCGCCCCGGAGACGGTCATGATTAGCTCTGTGCCGAATGGCCCGAACAAGGGTTATGAAGGGTTGATGTTGACCGAGATTGCCGAGCGGCGCGGTCAGCATCCGGTTGATGCGGCGCTGGATTTGCTGGTGAGCGAAGCGGGCGGGGTGCAGATGATAAGCTTTGGGATGTCGGAGGAGGATGTGCGGCGGGTGATGCGGCATCCGGCGGTGGCGGTTGCCAGCGATGGTTGGACGCTTGACCCATCGAGCGGCGGCAAACCTCATCCGCGCAGCTACAGCACTTATGCCCGTGTGCTAGGTAAGTATGTACGGGAGGAAGGGGTGTTGCGGCTAGAAGAGGCGGTTCGCAAGATGACTTCGCTACCGGCCCGGCGGTTGGGCCGTTACGACCTGGGGTTGGTGCGACCGGGGAATAGGGCTGATCTGGTTATATTTGACCCAGAACGGGTGATAGATCGGGCCACTTTCCAGGAGCCGCACCAGTATTGCGAAGGGGTTTTGCATGTGGTTGTAAACGGTCAGCTTGTGATCGAGGCTGGGCAGGGTAGTGGGGCTAAAGCCGGGCGGGTGCTACGGCGGGGCCAGGGTTAAGCAGTTAGAGGGAGTTAGAGACAACAAGCGGATGGTGTTTATTGGAGAAAATTTTGGTCTGCGGGTCGGCTAATCTGGAAATGACCGTACAGGTGGAGGCTTTTCCGATCCAGTACAACGCTATGAATTTCCCTTTTTACGGGATTGGTAGCGGGTTGGGTGGGGTAGGGTTTAATATTGCTAAAGCTCTGACTAGCCTGGGTAGTTCGATCAATTTTCTGTCTATTATTGGTCAGGATTTAGCTGCCAAACTTATTCTGGATACTATCAAAGCGGCTGGGATTGAGACGAGCTTTGTTTTAGGGACGGTTGAACAGAGTGCTCATTCGGTAGTGTTATATGATAAAGAGGGTCGCCGTCAGGTCTATAGCGATCTCAAAAATATTTTAGACCAAAGCTATCCGCTAGATCGGTTTGAAGTAGCTTTGTCCGAATGTGATTTTGCCATTTTGACCAATATTGCTTATTCGAGGGCTTTTCTTAGACCAACGCTCGAAGCTGGCAAATTAATCGGGCTTGATTTGCAGAATATTAGTAGTCTTGACGATGAGTATAATCGGGATTTCTTTGAGGCGGCCCACATTTTATTTATGAGCCACGAGCGATTGCCTGTTCCGCCGGAGGACTGGGCAAAGGCAGTTATAAATCGTTTTGGGACTGAGATCGTGGTGGTTGGGATGGGTGGGGAGGGTGCTTTGTTGGCACTTAAAGAAAACAGAGTGTTCCAAAGAGTTCCGGCAGTGGCAGTACGCCCGGTGGTGAATACAGTTGGGGCGGGCGATGCTTTATTTGCTTCGTTTATCCATTTTTATCACAAGTACAAAACTCCTTACGAGGCTCTTAAAAAGGCGGTCTGGTTTGCAGGTTATAAAATTGGTGAAAGTGGAAGTTCCAAAGGCTTTGTAAGTGAAAGTCAGCTGGAGATTTTGATGCAACCTATTGAAAATATCCCAAATGAACAAGGTTGAGATAAAATAAAATGAAATCATTAAGCAATGAGGATTATATTAGGCTATTGAGGGAGACGCGCAATATTGCAGTGGTGGGGCTGTCGGATAACCCGTACCGACCCAGTTATGGAGTAGCGGATTATTTACGGAACGCAGGGTACAATATTATCCCGGTCAACCCGAATATTAGCGAAGTGATGGGGCTAAAGTGTTATGCTTCATTGCGGGATATTCCGGGGCCGGTCGATCTGGTTGATGTCTTTCGCAACCCGGATTATGTGTTGCCGGTGGTGGAGGACGCGATTGCTATCGGGGCGAAAGTGATCTGGTTCCAGCTTGGGGTGATAAACCCGGAGGCGATCCAGCGGGCGGAGGAAGCGGAGCTGGAAGTGGTGGTGGATTATTGTTTGAAAGTCGAACATTCGCGCTTTCGCTCCCAGCTTGAGAAGTAATCATTTCTAACCTACTCAGACCGGGCGACCACAAGGGTCGCCCCTACAACGAATTTTGGGTAGGGGCGACCCTTGTGGTCGCCCAAAGTAGGCAAGCTGAGTAGTTACGATCATTTTATAAAGTAATCTAATAATCAAAGGAACTAAAATGGCTAGTAATTTCGTGCGGGCTTATCCGCCTGCTGTGCCTGCGGCTGGCGCGGCTTTTTGGCTACCTTTTTGGAAGGGCGAATTAGTGGCGTTGAGTCAACCGCAAGGGGTGGTTTTGTTACAGGGCGAGGCTGATTTGGTAGCGGGGCTGGAACCGGGTGAACCGCTCTATTTGGGGACGCTGGATGGTTTGCCGTGTTTGGCATGCGAGGTAAGTCCGGCGGCGGAATTGGCAGAAGATTGGCGGGTGCTGGGGCTACGAGCTTTGTATGGGCAGTTGGAAGAACCGGCTTACGGGCTGGCGGGTTATGCTTCCCAACTGTTGCATTGGGAACGCACCAGCCGTTTTTGTAGCAGTTGCGGACAACCAACTGGCCCGATGAAGGGCGATTGGGGGCGGCGGTGTACCAGTTGCGGACACGTTAGTTATCCGCATGTCAATCCGGCGGTGCTGGCACTGGTTTACGATGGCGACCGTATTTTGCTGACCCATAAGGCGGGTTGGGGCAATCGGTATAGTATCATTGCCGGGTTTGTCGAGCCGGGGGAGACGCTGGAGGAATGTGTGCAGCGGGAGGTTTTGGAGGAAGCAGGGGTCGAACTGACCGACCCGGTTTACTTTGGTAGTCAGCCCTGGCCTTTTCCGCATCAAATCATGGTCGCGTTCATGGCCCGCTATACCGGGGGTGAGATTGCGATTGACGAGAACGAATTGGACGATGCGAAATGGTTTGATGTAAATGCGTTACCTGAATTACCGGGTAGTATTAGCCTCTCGCGGACGGTTATAGATGCCTGGATCGCGTCGCGCAGGGGATAGCTTATTTCAGCCTAAATTAGGAATTTAAAAGAGAGTTAATTGCCTATCAGGTTGCCTTAATATATCAGACGGCAAAATTGCTAAAAGACTATCGACTGGAACATTTGCCAATTCTCTTGGTTCCATTTTGTATAATCCGCCGCCGTATACCCGACCTTGTTGGGTTAGGGTCTCGAATGATATTTCATTAAGAGCTTGCCAGACCATTTTAACTAAATCCGGCTGGCGCTTCAGTAGGTTTTCAAGAATTGGTTTAGGATACATCATTGAATAAACATTAGGAGCAGTCGCTTTAGACCGATTGAGTATAAAACGAAAAGGTCTGCTAGTGCTATTAGATTGACGACCCATGTAGGTACAGAGGAAGGGAGCGGGTGGTCGTTTTTCCTGGATGTACCACAGGGAACGCTGTTTACAAAGGTAACGCTCGTTAAGCCCAGCTTCAATTCCAGTTTGTAAATACTTCCAAAGCATTGGGTAATTACTTTTAATTGTACTTTCGGGTAAACGACAATTGAGTAAGAAAAGGTGGGGAGGCAAGGTTGGATTGCCTGTGTGATCGGCTTCAATTTCATCCGTTAACAAATAGCGTGGGCCGGGCAAAATTGGGAGCAAGAATTCGGCAGGAATTTGAAGTCTGGCAGCTTCTTCTGTTTTGACGATAAAGAAGTTATTAGCGCCAGTGGCTACCCCTCGTTTGATTTCAAACAACTCTGATAATTTAAGTTGCAAAGTCTTAGCAGAGGTAGACCTTGTAGAAGAATAACCCGACCACTTATTTGTAGGGGACAGTTTTGTTAAAGGTATAAAACTGGTAGTTTTTGGTTTTGCGAGTGTACCACCGAAACTAAAGCCAACCCGGTGGTCGGTAGTTGGAGGTGTATTTCTAAACCAGACTATAGCCGATGAGACAAGCGCATCCTCAAATTGCAAGTCGTTTGGCTCAAAGCGATGGATTTGCAGCAAAGTCACTCGTGTAAGCAAGTATTCTTTGATCTGTTGACCATAATTCACGTCTAGAAATTCGCTCGGAATTAGCCAACCCGCCAGACCATCTTTTACTAACCAGGCGTGCGAAAGGCATAGAAAATAACAATACAGCCCAGCTAGGCCACTGAGTTTTAAGCCGGTTATTTGTTGGGTAAGCTGTTGCAAGCGTATTTTTTCAGCACTGGCTAAATAATGGTGTCGCACGTAAGGAGGATTACAAATTATCAAATTAGCTTTCAGACTTTCCAAAAGGGGTGGATCGCTTCGGGTAAAATCAGCCAATTCTATTTGTAGTGATTTATCGTGCCAGAGTTTAATAGCTTCTTGTCCATAAAAAGGATCAATCTCGTATCCCACACATTTTTCAAGCTGGGTCGGGGGGAAACTCTGCAACAAGGCCGAATAAAAAGAGCCAGTTCCAAAAGCCGGATCAAGAAAACGTATTTTTGATTGTCCGTCTAACAACATTTTGGCGTAGTTTAACATTTGTGTTGCTAAGGACATGGGGGTAGCAAATTGACCAGCTCGATTACGTTCTGCTTGCGTTTTAGAAGCATCCAGGCGGGTCTGAAGGTTTTGCCTGTTAAGTTCAATTTCATTTAGAGTAAACATAGTTTATATCCCAAATTGTGCTAAATCGTCTATACGATGTTCCCAGACCCAATCAATACCCTCAGCGGCTTCGTAGCCCAAATAGCCACTATCGAAGTAGCCACATAAAAAGAGGACAAAACGGACAGTCTCGCCATAAGTTCTACGTAGCTGAGTAATCTTGAGAGCTTCTTCTTTGCGTCGCTTATTAGTGTTAGTAAAATCACCTGCCGATTTCGCCTCAATCAATAACGGTAAGTCACCAACCTTAGAGGTGAGTGGCATTATGGCAGTATCAATTGGCAAATTAATTTTTAGTAAATCGCCTTCTAATTTTATAGGCACGTTGAGTCGAAACGAAAAGGTTCCTGGCTGCATACCTTCTAATTTTACTCCTTGAACCGATCTATTATGCGAATAACCACGTTGTTCTAACCATTGTCCGATGGCTGCAAGTTGTCTACGTTCTTGAGCATTTCGGATAATCGGATCGGCAACTGCTCCACATAGACGGTCGGCTACAATAGTGGCGGCTCTAAAAATTTCTGTTTCGCTTGGTATTCGACCACTTTCCAACCAGGGAAATATATCCCGATCTGCCAGTTGGGTAATGATTATAGCTATTTTTTGGAGTTCAGCATCCAGGATAAATGAGTTTATTCTGACTGGAAGCTGGCGCGTAATTTCCATACTTTTAATTAATCCAGCCGATACTTTAGCTAACCCAATTAGGCGGTCGCGGGCAATGGGTGGTGCTGTACTCATACGAAGCATTGGTAATACGGTTGGGTTTTGCCGAAGTACGGTTGGGGTAATATTAGCCAGATAGCTGGTTTGCTCTAGTGCCATTTCGACCTGCTTGGTAGTTTCGAGGCGAGTATCTCGGTACGCTTTCGGAGCAAATTGAATAAACCACTCATTATAGTAATCTACTGACAAGGCACTATCTGTCTTCCAACGGTCAGGTTTATCGGAGTTGACTGCCACGAACGCTCCTTTCTGTGTAGAGAATAAAAATCATTCTTTTTTGATGCGTTGGGATTTAGGGGTGACCTGGGTATCGAGCCGTTTGAGGGCCAGTTTGTAGAACCATTCGTCTAGCTCGAAGCCGGTGTAGTCGCGGCCCAGGCGACGGGCGACCGAGGCGGTCGTGCCGGAGCCCATGAAGGGGTCGAGGACGAAAGCACCTGGCTGGCTGCTGGCGAGGATCAGACGCTCGAAGAGCTTTTCCGGCTTTTGGGTGGGGTGGGGTGTATTTTCGGGCATCGACCAGAAGGGGACGGTCAGGTCGGTCCAGATGTTGGAAGGGTGGGTCATACGGTAGTGGTCGCCGTCGGGTTGCTCGATCCAGTCTTTGGGTCGTCCGGCTTCGTCACGGTAAGGTGCAATGATCGGTTTGCGGACTTTGACGGCATCCAGGTTGAAAGTATATTTTTCGCCAGCGACGGCGAACCAGATGTCCTCCATATTGTTTTTCCAGTTAGTGGCGGCTCCCCGCCCTTTGTCACGTTTCCAGGTGATCCGATTTTTGATGATAAGATGCTGTTCCAGGATTTGTTGAACCAACCCGGAGGATTCCCAGTCGATACAGACGTAGAGCGAGCCGTCCGGTTTGAGCGCCCGGACTGTCGCCGCGATCCATTGTTCGGTCCAGGCCCGGTAGGTGTTGGTGCTACGGCGGTTGAAAAGACCTTGCCCGTATTGTTTGGTCAGGTTATAGGGTGGGTCGGCAATAATTAGGTCGGCCCAGGCGGGCGGTAATTGGGCCAGGGCTGCTACACATTCGCCTAGCACGAGGCGATTACGAATTTCATCGGGCTGGTAGGTGCGGCCCATTTCCAGCCGAAAAAGATCGCTATATCGGGTTTCGTCCTCGGCGGTTAGCTCGATAGTGCGGTTGCGCGGGGCTTTATTGATTTTGCCAAGTATTTTATCGACCATTTAGAGTTTTCCAAGTTTTACAATTTTTCGAGCCGGACTTTGAGGTCGGCGAGAACTTGTTCGAGGCGCTGGCGGTTTTCGGGCAGGTTGAGCCAGGTGCTGGCTCCGCTAGGGTGCGGCAGATGGTAGACTTCGACGGGGGCTGAGGGGTCGAACCAGCTTTTAAGGTCGGTGGGCGGTTGGTGGGTCTGGTCTTTGGCCTTTGCGAGGCGGGTGGTTAGGCGGTCGTAAAGCTCGCCGAGTGTCATTGTAGTGCGTTTACCGATAATGTCGTCCAGGCGAGTTTTGTCGCCATAGACCTCTTTGATCGAGGTGCTACCAACCAGAATGACTAGCTGGGGCCGGATCAGGGCCAGTTCGCGCAGCAAGAAGGGGCGGCATAAGGCCCGTTCGGTGGGGGTTGGGTTGCGGTCGCCACCACCTTTGGGGGCGCGGCCCGGATAGCATTTGTTGATGGCGGATAGATAGAAGTAGTCGCGCACCTGGCTTTCGCTCAGGCCCGCCGTCGCCAGCCAGCGCATAAGGGTGCGCCCGGCAGGGCCACCAAAAGCGACCTTGCGTTCCCCTTCGCTGAAGCCGGGAGCCTGCCCGATGAGCAGGATGCGCCGACTGCCGTTGCCCCGGTCGATTGGGCGGGTGATGGCGACATAGCCACGCTCGGCGCAAAGACGGCAGCCTTCGATTTCGCGGTTCAGGAGAGCCAAGCCTTCCGCATTGGGGCCGGTTTTAGGATGAATTTGGATTTGTTGCACCGAAAACGGTCGATCCTTTCATGGTTTGCAAAGCAGACGGGAATTTGAGAACGTCAGGTTTAGCAGTCGTGTATAATTTAGGAACGGACTTATTATAGCACTAGAAGAGCTTAGATGAAATGTTTTAATTTGTAGGAGAGGGAGCAGCATGAAGCAAACATATCCCTGGAGCCATCAACGTGCGCCAGTCGAACCGGCAGATATTAATGTGGTGAAGACGATTGCGGAATCGGCGACCGTTACGAGCCGTTTGATGGAAGTGTTGGATAGCAACGGGCATGGCAATGTGCATGGTGGGGTGATTTTGCGGATGATCGATGAGTCAGCGGCGATTGTGGCGATCAAGCATTCGCGCCGTCCGGTGGTGACGGCGCGGATCGATCAGATGAATTTTTTGGCTCCGGCGTATATCGGGGAAGTAGTGACGATTAAGGCTTCACTGAATTATGTGGGGCGCAGCAGTATGGAAGTCGGGGTGGAGGTGATGGCGGAAAGCCCGCGTAGTGGGGATCATCGGTTGGTCGGAAATTGTACTATCGTGTATGTGGCGCTGGATGAGAGTCGGCAGGCGGTGGCGGTTCCGCCGCTAGAACCGACCAATGAGGAGGAGCGGTTGCGGATTGGGCGGGCTAAGGCGAGACGTGAACGTATTCGCCAACTTGAGGAGGAGTTGAAGACGTTGGGGTAGGGGGATATACGATTTACGATTTACGATTTACGATTGGAGCTATTCACCGCAGAGACGCAGAGAACGCAGAGAAAAGCTGAAGTTAGTAATTTTAGCAGAAGGCAAGGCAGTTGAGCGATAGGATGGTCTGTAGGAGCGAGCTTCTGCTTGCAATGGAAGGGGCGGGTAGGTGTTCAATCGCGAGCAGAAGCTCGCTCCTACAGATTGCAATGGAAGGGGCGGGTAGGTGTTCAATCGCGAGCAGAAGCTCGCTCCTACAGGGGGTCAAGATCGAGGTATTTTGCTAAGGTTTGGGAAGGGGTAGAGGATTTTGGGGTCAGGGGAGGTCGAAGTAGGGTTCGGTTAGTTCGCCCCGCCAGGCGGCAAAGCCTTGCTGGATGACGGAGGCGACGCGCTCCGGGACGAGTTTGAGGGCTTCTTCTTCGGAGAAGAAACCGGCCTCGCGGGTTTCGAGCGGGTGAAGCTGAAATTCGGAGGTGAGGGCTTCGCATAAAAAAGTGAGTGCGATGTTGTGCATTGTACTCTGGTTGGGATTGGGCAGGTTGGGGCCGGTCGCGCTGACCCGGTAGAAGCGAGTATCGCGGACGGCGATCAGGCGGAGGGGGCGGCAGATAATACCGGTTTCCTCGCGAACTTCTTTGACGATGTTTTCGGCGGGGGTGAGGCCGACTTCTTGCCAGCCAGTTGGGAAGAACCAGATGCCACTATCACCGCGCTTGCCGAGCAGGATGTGACCCTCTGGATTGAAGCAGGCTGCGCCGGTGCTGATTTTGGGTGTGACGTAACCAGTTACACCGGGTGTGACTTGGGCCAGCCAGCCCTGTTTTAGCTCGGCTGCCAGGGAGACGGAGGATTCTAGCTCCTGGATGGTCAGTAGTTCGGCCATTTCAGCAGCCAGGTCAAGGATGCGTTCGTAGCGTTCGTGTTCGTAGATGTTTTGGTATTGCTCGGTCCAGGCCAGGCCAGTCCGGGCGACTGCCGTGAGAGCGTTGAGCTTGACGGCTAGTTGTTCGTTTAGTTCCATAGTTATGCAAAACCTCTTTATTTGGAACTCTCACCGCAGAGACGCAGAGAACGCAGAGAAAAGCTAAATTTTAGTAACTACCTAGCCGTGTCACCCTGATCCCCCACCCCTAAAGGGGGTGAGGCCACGAAAGGTCTAGATTCTCCGGCGGGGAGCTATCTTTAGCAAAACCGAGCTAATTTCCCGCCTTACAACGACAGGGTGAAGTAGTTACCTTTATTTAGCTAAAATTACGGGTTTATGATAACAGAGATGAGGTTTGGTTGCACGCGGCAGCCTATTTGAGATTGGATTTGTTTGTGAAGTAAGGAGTAGATTAAGCTTGACAGTATTATTATAGTTAGGTTATACTAATATTGGAAGTTGGAGCAATCTAAGTAAGCAGGATAGCAGATCACAACCAATTTTGATAGAGCAAGTCGGGGAGACTACGGAGATGGTAGGCAAGGACTTTTTGCTAGGACAGCGAGAATATAATCGCCGGGTATACCGTCGGACGGCGAGTGAGCTTTCGATGAGTTTGCGGATGACGTTGCTGGCGGTGGCTTTTTTGGCGATGCTGCTGGGGGGGATGTTGGCGCATCTAGTTTTTTAGCCGGATGGGTCTGAATAATTGCTCCAAATAAAATCTGTTATGAATAGATAAATTTGAGAGAAAATAGCGAAGGGTTTGAGAGAGCGAGAGGCGACTTGTTGGATGACAGGTCGCCTCTTGTTTTTGTTTAGAATTTGGTGGCTTTCCAGTTGACGTTTTTAAGGCCGGTGGCCCCGGCGAAGTTAGTGCCGTGCATTTGGGCGGCGGTGAGGTCTACGCCGGTCAGGTTGGCAGCGTGAAAGTCGCAACCACGAATTTTGGCAGATTGCATTTTGGCGTTAACGAGGGTCGAGTTGATAAATTTGGCGGAGTGGAGGTCGGCCCCGGTGAAGTCGCAATCGGTGAAGTCGCTGCCACTGGCATTGGCTCCGATCAGTTTAGCTTCGCGGAAGGTTGCGCCGCTGAGTTTCGCGCCGTGCATATCGCAGGCATGAGCATCGGCACGGTCGAAATTAGCGCCACGTAGATTGGCCCCGATAAAGTTGGTTCCCATCAGGCTGCTGCCGCTAAAGTTTGCGCCGCGCAAATCGGCTCCCCTAAAGTTGTAGGCGTGCAAGTCGCGGTTGCTCATATCCACGCCACGCAGATCGGAGCGGGCGTAGTTGGCCCGCCAGAAAAAGCCGATGGGGTTGACGAAACCGCGCAAGGTCTCGCGCAGGCTTTCGGCGGTGGGGCGGGGACGGGCTTTGCGACGGGGGGTTGGTTCAGGAATGCCATCGAAAGTCTCGAATTCTTCGACCGTTTCAACCGGGCTGGCAGGTGGGATGCCGGACGAATTGTCGGTGTTATCTATTTCAATTTTTATTCGGTCGGACATTTGGTTGCTCCTTTAATATTAACAGGGATGTACACACCTATACGGGCGTGAACAGGATAAATGGGTTTTAGCTGTCCCTGATGCTTATAGCAAATTGCAGAATTACTGGTCTGTTCTTGGTAGGGGCGATCCTACCAGTCCAATATCTTTGCAACTTGCTGTAGATAACTTTGCTGGAAGGCTTGCGCCTTGTGCAGATTACCGCCTCGGTATTTAGAAAAAGCCGTTTTGTTAGCGCTGAACAGGTTCTACTTAACTTATAGCACTCTTAGCCAGAATTTGGGGTAAATGTTGCATTAAGATGTCGGTCTGATCGGGCCGTCCGATGCTGATGCGGAAAGCATTTTGCAAGAGCGGCTTATTAAAATAACGGATGAAAACGCCGTGCTGTTCGAGTTCTTTTTTGATGGCTCCGGCATTGCCCCGCTGAACCCGGCAAAAGATGAAGTTGGAACTGCTGGGGAGCGGTTCGATCCCATCCAGTTCTTGCAGGAGGGTGAAAAGCCGGTCGCGCTCGGCGACGATGCGGGCGACGCTTTGGTGGAGCCAAGCGGGGTCCTGGAGGGAGGCAAAGGCGGCGACTTGTCCGGCGACGGTGACGTTGTAGGGCTGTTTGATTTTCCAGAGGTGCTTGATGACGGCGGGCGGGAAGATGCCATATCCCACACGCAACCCGGCTAGTCCACTGAGCTTACTGAAGGTACGCAAGATTATCAGGTTGTCGTATTCGTTTGCCAAAGCTGCGAAGCTATATCCGGCAAAGTCGTGGTAGGCTTCGTCTACAACGACCAGTCGTCCGGTGTCGAGTAGGGCACGGATGGTAGGTTCGGGGCAGGGGTTGGCGGTTGGGTTGTTGGGGGTGCAGATGAAGATGATTTTGGTTCGGTCGTCGAGGGCGGCAAGGGTCGCATCGAGATCAACGGCGTAGTCGGCAGGGCGGCGGGGGACGGCGCGGACTTCGGCTTGATCTTGATGACCCAGGAAGGAGTACATGCCGAAGGTCGGTACAAGGTCGATAATGTTGTCGCCAGGAGTAATGAAAAGCCGCATAATAAGTTCGAGCAGTTCGTCGGAGCCGCTACCGATGAGCAAGCGCTCTTTGTCGAAGCCGGTGAAGCGGGCCAGTTCTTCACGCAGGAAGAGGCAGCTTGGGTCGGGGTAGATGTGGTAGTACTGGTGGGAAGCGAGGGCTTGCAAGGCGGCAGGAGCGCAACCCCAGGGGTTTTCGTTGGCATCGAGCTTGACGATGCGGTCGATGGGTATGCCAAGCCGTTCGCTCAGTTTTTCGAGCGGCTCGATGGGGGTGTATTCTTCGAGTTCGAGCAGGTCGGGCCGCATCAGGGTTTCCAGGTTTATTTCGCTTGTTTTATTCATGATTATTTAGCCTCGCTTAGGGTAATTTTGTGTTTATGTTCGGGACAAAGAAAATCTATTTTGATGCCGTGTTTTGTCAGGGCCGCTTCGTAGTCGGCCCAATCGGTATCAACTGCGTTGAGGATCGACGGTTTATCGGGATGGGCCAGGGCGACTGCGACGAATTTGCGGTCATCGTCATGGAACTTTATAAGAGCCTCATCTTTTGGAAACTCCTCAAAATTATTTTCATTTTCTATCAGTTTGATACTTACACGATCACAATGATGTCTGTTGCTTTTTAGCCATTCATAAAAAACCTTGCCAGAACCAGAAGGCCCTGCTTTGAGTTTTTTGCCATATTCAAATAAAATTAACTCCAAATCGTCTAACACAAGTTTGTATTCTTGTTCTCGGATTTGCCTAATTATTTTTATACAAGATAAAATACATTGGGGTGATGCTTGTTCATTCATTTTGTTTGCGACAAGTAAGACGTTGGTGTCTACAACTACTGGTTTGCTAACACTCATACGGGAATGGGGCTTTCTTTTTTGATGCGATCAGTCATTTCAGCTTCGGTCATTGCAATCAGATCGCCCAGTTCGTCGCCGAAGAAATTTTCAGGCCAGTTTTTGATGTTGCCGTACTTATCTATGTCTAATTCCTTTATTTCCGCCTCACCATTATCGTTGAGTTCGCAAAAATAAAGGGCGGTTTGGTCGCTGGTCATTTTCTGCTGCGTTTCGGGTAGTAGCTGATTTTCGGCTATTCGACGTTGGAGACGGTGCAAGAAATGTTCGCTGTGGCTTTCCAGGATTATTTGCAGGTGGCGGGTTTTGATAACGTCGATGAAGACATCGGCAAGGCCAGCCTGTACCGAGGGGTGCAGGTGGATTTCGGGCTGCTCGAAGATGATGGTGGAGCCTTCTGGTACGTAGTAGCATAGAGTCAGTATGGGCAAGACCTGCGATAGGCCGAAGCCAACATCAGCGATTGATACTTCGGCTGATTCAGGTGTTATTTGAACTAAAGCTTCATATTCTTTGCGACCTTTAGCTATAGGCTGGAGCTTGAAGCTGTGAATTAGTTCGAGTTTTTTAAGCCATGTGGCTATATGTTGTGTTACAGAAATATCCGATGCTATCAAGGCTGGAATGGCTAGTTCACCTCGGACACCAATGTTTTCGGGACGTTCTCCTGATAGTAAGTAGATTCGTTGTAGTTTTTCTCGTATCGGGCCTAAGTAATAGGTATTCCGAAATACAGTTTCAAATTGAAAGGCTAGTTCGTAGAAAAGGTTATAAGTATTATAATACAATCCAGCGGCATCTGGAAAACCGTAACTCTTAACTGGCTGTAATCTAGCAGGTTGGTCTAATTGGCGTTTGCTGGCACGGTTGGGTAGAAAGCCTGGTTTTACCTCATAGCCTTGAGAAACCAATTCATAGATAGCTTCTGCTTTTGGAGTTTTTGTACTTTTCTGATGTAGGCCAAATCTATATTTAGATTGATGTATATCAGATAAAGTATAGTTAAACTTTTTAAGAGTAACTTCTTTACCAGTACCCGAAATAATATTATCAAAATGGAATTGATTTGCCTGAATGGGAATTGGTTGAGCATTTTGTACTCCATTAGATAGACCAATAGATAGACCAATTTTTGCCGTCTCTTTAAGGTTCCAATCTAGCGAAAACTCAAGCTGACCGGGGATTTGTTTTTTATGGATAATGTTGTCAAAAGTTCCTACGTCTACATAACTTTTATCATCGCCAGTATGTAAAATGCGGGCGCGGTCGTTGGACTCGACGGTTTGCTTCATGAGCAGGAGGAATTGGAGCAGGGCGGTTTTGCCGGAGCTATTGGTGCCGAAGAAGCCAGTCAAGGGGGCCATGCGGATTTGGCCGGTGTCTTTCCAGGATTTGAAGTTTTGGTAGCGTAGTCCGGTTATCATAAGGTACTCCAATCAAGCTAATCAATAACGATAATCGTATTATAGCAGTTTGGTAGGGTAAAAGGTAAGCATTTAGGATTGTGTAGTGGCGCGGAGTGAGATTCTTCGGCGGGGGTTATCTTTGTGGCAAAGTCCAGGCGATTCCCCGCCTCACATCCCGTATGGGGTGTGACATGGCCTGAATAGTTATTTTTTATTAGGTATAAAATGCTCCTTGAACATATGAAGTTAGGGAGGGTTAAAAACAAGCTTGCTTTTAGTTTTGCTTATAATTTGTTTTAGCTCGGTTTAACAACTCCTGGCGTTCTTCGGGCTTGAATCTGGAAATCAAGTCGTTTAGTTTCTCGGCTGGAAGATTGGAAAAGACTTCGCTTAATTTCTGAGGTGGGACAGTCGAGAGTACTTCATAAAGTGGTTTGGAGAGTTGTTTGGCAAGCTTTTCAAGAATAATAAGATTGGCTTCGGCTCGTTCCTGTTTTAAGCGTAGCTCATCTTCTGGGGTCAGAAGTCCTTCGGCCCGTGCCTGGGCAAGCAATTCCTCGGCATTCATTTTAAGCATAGCAAACTCCTTTGGCCTTAATCGACTGGTTAAATCAAGTAGTGGTCGATTATTTTGTTTTAGTAAAGTTCGGACAAAACTTTTCCATTTAGTAGTATCGGCTGGAGCAAAAGCTAACCAGTTATAGTAAGGTTCTTCTATTGGTAAATCTCGACATACTACAATAGCTACATCTTGAAATCCTACCCGCCCTCGCCAGAGCCAATTTTTATTTCTCTCCCTTTTGAAGCGAACCCCATACTGGTGAGCAAAATCTAAAAAACTTCGGGGCAACCTCGCTGCTACAATCACATTCAGGATGTTATCAAAACTTTCTTCTTTTCCTTGTAACAGGTGAATATCAACCCGTGTTTCGTTTCTGATATACTCTCGCAAATTAAACGAGTCACTCTGTCCTTTAAATTCTATCACATTAACTGTTCTAAAGAAATCGAACATTGTGCCTTCTAAAGAGAGATTATTTGGAACGGTCAGCACTAGATCGGCCCGTGTGGTGTATTGTAGTTCGGTGTCAACAGCCTGAAGGCCATGTTGAGTTGCTTCCTGCCTGGTAATTAGCTTGAAAAACGGATCGGGCCGGGCCGAAGAAGCGGATTGGTCTGAATTTTGATTTTGACTCATTTTAGTTTAGAAGCTACTCCTCGAAGCGGATCGAGATGGCACGTTTGTGGGCGGGAAGGCCCTCGGTGTCGGCCATTGTTTCGGCGCTTTGGCGGAGAGCGGCGAGACCGGCTTTGGTCATGCGCTGCACCTGCATTTTTTTGCCGAAGCTTTCGACGGAGAGGGGGCCGAACATTTTGGTGTTGGCTCCGGTGGGTAGGACGTGGTTGAGGCCGGAGACATAGTCGCCGCTTGGTTCGGGAGTGTAATTGCCCAGGAAGACGGTTCCGGCGTTGTGGAGGCGCGGGAGGAGGTCTTCGTAATTGGCGGTGCAGACTTCGAGATGTTCGGGGGCGTAGTCGTTGGCGAATTCGACGGCTTCGTCGAGGTGATCGACGATGGCGATCAGGCCGAAGCGTTCGAGTGAATTGCTGGCACGGTCGGCGGTCGAGAGCAGCGGTAATTGTTTGGCGACTTCTTTACTGACGGCTTCGGCGAGTTCGGGCGAGTCGGTCAGGAAGACGGGCGAAGAGTCGTCGGCGTGTTCGGCCTGGGAGAGGAAGTCGGCGGCGGCAAAGGCAGGGTTGGCGGTTTTGTCGGCGATAATGAGGACTTCGCTCGGCCCGGCGGGCATGTCGATGTTGACCAGACCCTTGCTGAAGGCGAGGACTTTGGCGGCGGTGACGTAGGGATTACCTGCACCAAAGATTTTGTAGGTTTTTGGGACGGTCTGAGTGCCGTAGGCCATGGCTGCGATGGCTTGCGCTCCACCGATTTTGAAGATACGCAGGTTGGGTAGCCGGAGGTGGGCGGCGGCAATCGCTATCGGCAAGGGCAGGCGACCTTCTTTGTCGGGCGGGGAGCAGAGGATGATTTCGGGACAACCGGCAATCGAGGCTGGAAGGGCGGTCATGACCAGCGAAGAGGGCAAGGGTGAGCGTCCGCCGGGGACGTAGAGGCCGACACGCTCGACTGGTCGCCAGACACGCCAGAGTTCGACTCCTTCGACGGTGTAGACGTGTTCTTCTTCGAGGCGGACGTGGGTCTGATGAAAGGCGGTCAGGTTGGCGACCATTTGGGTGAGGGCGGCGAGTAGTTCGGGGGTGGCCTGACGGTAAGCCTGTTCAAGTTCGTCCGGCGTGACCTCGAGAGAGGGCAGGTCAACTTTGTCGAGCGAAAGGGTGTATTCGCGGATCGCTTCGTCGCCACGAGCGCGGACGGCATCCATGATTTGTCCGGCGCGTTCGGCAACTTTATCAAATTCGCCTGCGGCCCGTTGTTTGATCCGGGCCAGGTCCTGGGGGCTTACTTCTTTAAGTCTTACTGGACGCATTTTGATTACCTCTAAAAATAGTTTAACAGGGATAAACAGGATAAAATGCTGAATAGGTTTGGAGCGAAATTTATGGCAAGGTATTTATAAGCATTTATACCTGGACGCTACACCTGTTACATTTTCAAAAACTCACTAAAAAGCATCAGCTACCAGTCACCGAGGTGAGGCTGATAGCTGATGGCAGGGTAGGGCGAAAGTTCTAGCGGCGGGGGGCCGCGGTGCCGTTGCGCTCGGCTTGCTTGCGATCACGGAGCTTTTTGGCTTTGGCGCGATGCTTGCGGATTGCGACGTTTTTGCGTTTGTTCATGAGTTAAAAATCCTTTCTAGCTGAGTTTTACTGAGCGAACCAGTGGCACACAGGGAGCGAGATTTAGCGTTCGCGCTCGTTGCCGGGTTCGGGTCGGTCGTAGCGGGGCATGGGGCGATTGACCCCTGGCCCGTTAAAAGGTCGTCTATCGCCACCGCCTTGCGGGGGAGGTCGTCGGTCGCCACCACCCTGCGGGGGAGGTCGTCGGTCGCCGCCGGGGGGTCTTGAGCCGCCCATTGGTCGTCCACCACCGCCCATCGGTCGGCGGCGGTCGTCGTCGCCACCACGCGAACGCGGCTTGAGGGGCCACCACTTTTTGATGGCATGGCGCTGCAAGATCGTTTTGATGCCGCTGTTTAGCTCGACGATCTTGATAATGCTGCTGTCGGCTCCATCGACGGTTCCCATGAGGGTTTCGCCGCTCATGAGAAGAAAGCCGACCTGGGGCCGTCGTTCTTTTTTGAGCAATTCCAAAAAGCGCGAATGGGTACTGCGGGCGTACTCGCTAAATTCATCGACGGTCGCATCAAAATACTCGGCCAGTTTGGTGCGCGAGTCGGTATCCCCGGCGTGTTTTTCAAGCTCGATAGCGTGAATGAAGTGTTCGGGCATTTCGAGTTCTTGGGCAACTTCGCGGGGGGTGATGCCTTCTTTTTGCGCCCGCAAGTAGATGATGTAAGAACCGAGGCTCATAGTTACACCTCTTCTGGTTTGCCTGCGGAGGCGCGGGCTTCTTCGATAGCGTCTGCTTTGCGATAATAGGCCATCGCCAATTTACGCAAGATGACTTCCTCGCCAGTGCTTTGCTCGATGATATGAACGGTGAAGGGCGTGAAATCGACCACTACGCCGGTATATTCTTTGCCGTTCATGAAGGTAAACTTCAAAGGTACTTTGAGGTCGCGTTGCTTTCGCAAGTAGGCCGACTCGATGTCGCCAAGTTGCTCGGCGGTGTACTTCATGACAGGCTTGGGTTCGCCGGTGTTGACGGCTTTCGGCTTGGGCGGTTTGGGTGGCCGGGGCGGTCGGTCGGCTTCGTCCTGGGGACGACCTGCACCGGTCGGTCGTTGTGGCGGACGGTCGTTAAAGCCGCCGGGACCACGCGGGGGACGGTCGTTGAAATTGCCGGGGCCACGTGGCGGACGGTCGTTGAAATTGCTGGGACCACGCGGGGGACGGTCGTTGAAATTGCTGGGACCACGCGGGGGACGGTCGTTGAAATTGCCGGGGCCGTCGTAGTTACCACGTTGCTCATAACCTCCGCGTCGGTCTCCGCCAGATGGTGGGCCGAAGTTACCACGTTCGGCAGGTGGGCCACTATAGTTGCCACGTTCGGCGGGTGGGCCAAAATTACCGCGTTCGGCAGGTGGGCCATAGTTGCCACGCTCGGCAGGTGGGCCAAAATTACCGCGTTCGGCAGGTGGGCCGAAGTTACCCCGGTCGCCTCCGTAGGAGGGGGAAGGGCGGTCGTTATAGGCCGGTGGTGGGGAGTAGGAAGGGCGGTCGTTGCCCGGCGGGGGGCTGTAACTACCGGTCGGACGCGGGGCCGGGCCGGGGCCACCAGCAAATAGACCGAGGTCTTCGGGTGGCAGGGCGTAAAAGTCGGCGAAGCGTTTTCGCTCGATTTCGGTTGGTTCGCGCTCGTTTTCTTCTAACTGAACGATCCGTTCTCGGCTGATTTTAAGGCCAGCGGTTAGATCGGCGTAGGTTTTATTGTAGGTACGTTTGAGGTCTTTGATTCTACGCCCAAAATTGAAGGCTTCTGGTGAACTCATTAGGCTGCGCCTCCTGTTGACCAGCAACTCACTCTCCTCCGACCCGGTAGTGTAGCAGCCTTTTTGACACCTCGAAGGCTTAGATTGGTCAGTTTGAACCGATCTAAGGATTGGTTGGGCCAAAAGTAATTTGTTTAAGCCTGGGGTAGCCGACTTAAACAAAAGGACTGTTGATTCTGTTTTTGCTTGCTCAATTTTGGCGGTTAGCTCGTTGTTCGCGTTGTTCTAAACGTTCTTCTACAACCAACACAAGAACTTATAGCAGGCCACTTCGTTATTCTCAAGCTAAGCAAGGTACCGACGTTTACACTACCGGGTTCAGTCATAGTCTTGGCGGCTGCCGCGCTAGGCGCGGCGTGGAGTTGCGGTAATATTCCTGAACAATTATTTATAACCTGACATGGTATAGATGCGATTAAAAAAACCGGCTACTAAGCCAGGTCTTTCACGCACTATCGTGTGTATATATCATATACCACCCGTTGGGTAGTGTCAACCGCCTGACGCTGAATCGGCAGGGGCGATAACAAATTCTGTAGGAGCGGGCGGAATCTCGCGATGCGTGACCTTGATTTAGGTGCTTGATCGCGGGCGGAAGCCCGCTCCTACAGGTGAAATTGGAATTTTGTTATCGCCCTGGCGCAAGCAGGTGTAAGCTTTGAATGGTTTGGTTGGGAGGACAGAGCGTTTTAGCCCCGTCTTCTGCTTTTTCCCGACTAGAGCCTGGATAGGGTGCCGGAACCTCTATTGGCGACCCAGATATTAGTGCCATCAAAGGTTAGTCCGTATGGGCTAGAACCTACTGTATAAGTGCCGATTAGCGAACCATCGCTGGCCTTGAGTTTGGTTACATTTGAGCTACTGGTGTTACAGACCCAGATGCTAGTGCCATCAAAGACTACCCCGTTGGGGCTATTACCAACTGGATAAGTACCGACAAGTGAGCCATCGCTGGCTTTGAGCTTGGTTACACTAGCACTGTTGAAATTAGCGACCCAAATGTTAGTACCGTCAAAAGCTATTGAGGCTGGGAAATCACCAACTGGATAAGTACCGACAAGTGAACCATCGCTGGCTTTAAGCTTGCTTACATTTGAGCCAAATTGATTAGTAACCCAGATGTTAGTACCATCAAAAGCCACTCCATTTGGGCCAGAACCTGCTGGATAAGTACCAACAAGTGAGCCATCGCTGGCTTTGAGTTTGGTTATATTTGAACTAAGTTGATTGGCAACCCAAATGTTAGTACCATCAAAGGCTACCCCACCAGGGCTACTACCAACTGGATAATCATTCACCAGTGAACCATCACTGGCCTTAAGCTTAGTTACCTTGCCGCTAGTATCTCCGTTAGCAACCCAAATATTAGTGCCATCAAAGGCTACTCCCATAGGAAGAGTATCTAGTGAATAAATGCCGACCACTGAACTATCGCTGACCTTGATCTTGGTTACACTGCTACTAAACTGGTTGGTAGCCCAGATGTAGGTGCCATCAAAGGCTAGACCACGCGGGCTGCTTACGCTTATAGTCGGAAACGACTGGTTAGCCTCGTACCAGCGTAAGGTGGCTAACTGCAAGGGATTCAAGCTCGAACTAGCTGCCCCCTGAATATTCCAGTCCAGAGCCTGCTCACCAGTGGCACAGGTTTCGCTGGCTCCTACGACTCGTAGGAGGGTACCGTGTGGGATACTGCGGCTACCTAGTTTGATGGAAGTAGTGCTGGTACCGTTACCAATACAGCCGTGTATCTGGCTGGTATCACCGCCGTGGGCTGATACTAGCAACAGGCTGTTGGTGATAGTCACAAAAATGAGGATGATGATTAGCACTACAGGATGTTTTAGTCGGTTCATATCTTCGGCTATCCTCTTCTGTACCAGCCACCTCCAAAGGTGTTACTGGCTCACTTAAACTTGAGTTGATGAGTAAGTAGTCCTGTTTATAGTAACAAGGCCACCTTACAAACAGTCTTACTTTTACTGGTAGTTACACTCTTTTTGGAGAAAGACAAAAGTTAGGGAAGCAAATAAAAATAATTGTCTCCCGGAATGTTTTATTATTTTTGAGTCCCTTAACAAATTAGCTTGACCAATGCGAGCAAGTATAAGACAATCAGCATTAGAGCAAGAGATCGTCAGTGTTCAGCTATTTATAGTATGAGGATAGAATAAATGAAAAACCGCCCGGTTATATTGTTAAAACTTTCCTCCAAAATGTTACTACTGTTAATATTGTTAACGCTGGTAATGACCGCTTGTGGGGAGGATGCTAGACCGTCTCAAATCTCACCATCCTCTGCATCAGAACCGACCTTAGTACCTACAATTCCTTCTATACCACCAACTATACAAGCTTCTCCTGATGATTGGGAATATTCTTGGTTAAAAGGAACTCCCTGTCGCGCTCCTTGCTGGCAAAACATTACCCCTGGTCGTACCAATTTTGATGATGCCTTGAAAATACTTCATCAGCTTCCTTTCGTTCAAGACCTTTCTATAGCAAAGTATTCTCCTAGTATAGAGTGGAGATGGCCAACTCCTAACAAAGGATTAGCTCGTTTAACTTACGATAAGACAGATATTAAGAAAACTGTTACAAGTCTTGAGTTGCCGTTCCCTAAAACCTTCAAACTAAGAGATATAAATCAAATTTATGGTGAACCAACTTACGCTTGGGCAGGTGTGCAGCTTACTTATTACGTTTACATCTTATATTTAGATCAAGGTATTTTACTTTATAACCAATTCCAAACAAAGCCATCTTTAGATGAAGCAACGTCTTTTAGTGGCATTATATTTACACGTTCTTACAAAAACATTGAAGAATATATTAAAAATTGGGATTATTCAGATGTACCATCTAACATACCACGTTGGCAGGGCTATACGGGGTTCAATTATTATTGTGTCGGTACGATGGGTTGTCCTGGATAATATAAATCATATTTAGTATCTCCAATTACAAGGCTGGTAACCAAAATATCCCCTGTTAGCTACAATTAGGTCCAGTCCAGCTAGTCCAGCTTGGCAACGGTCTCTACGAGCGTTCGACCTTTAGTGGTACACTACCCCGCTTGCAAAGCCTGACGGTCGGGACTACGGCGGGGGCAGGCGATAGGCTCAACCGGGCCTTCACCTACGACCAGCTTGGTAACATCAAAACCGTCACCGACAGATGTAAATGCACCCCTTTAAATTAGAGGCGTAAAATGAAAATCAGTGTTCTTGTATTAGCGATAATTATTCTAGTCGTAGGTTTAACAGGTTGCGATTCAGAGCAAAATGGCGCTTCGACTACAAAAGTTTTAACAATAACACCTGTATTGAAGGTGGTTGATACAACATCTCCCCCAACTACTCTAGCTATTACGCCAACCGCTAATCTAACACCTAAAAATACCACCATAAGCCCCTCAGTTAGTGTAGGAAGTATAATAAATGATGATTGGCAATATCGCTGGCTAAAAGGTATTCCTTGCAAACCACCCTGTTGGGAAGGTATTACCCCAGGGCAGACTACTGCCGATGAAGCAGTCAAAGTACTAGAGCAAAGTCCAATTATTTATTTAGCTAAAAAAAACCCTCCGAAGGGTTTTAGTCGTGGCTCTGTGGTATGGGACTGGGTGGATGGCCCACAGAGTAAGGATAGTTTAGGCGGTTGGGGTGGTGATGCACTTTATGAGTTAAAAACCTCTTCCAATTTTATTATTTTTATCCGACCCCAATATAGAGAAACGGTTAAGCTAGAAGATGTTATTAAATCATATGGTGAGCCAAGTCATATTATAGCACTTAGCATTGTTAATACTGATGACATAAGTAAGAAATTTTATAGTCTTTGGGTTCTATACCTTCCATTAGGAATCGCTTTGGAAAGTTATAACTTGGATAAACCTAATTTCACATCTCAAATAATTTTGAAATCCCCAATATTTTTTGCGGCAAATATGTCAAAGTTTGAAGAATTGGCTACTGTTGTACCAGGTGCCGAATCGATGGTTCCCTGGCAAGGATTCCAGTCTTTCGATTTCTACTGCCAAATCAAATCGTGTGGTAAATAACAATCCACATCAAAACCGAGAGCCTGTTTCAAAAAATTCAAGTGCTAGTGCGGGTTCAGCCTGAGCCAACTGTTTTTGAGGCTAGATTCATAGTTTTGAAACACATTCCAAATGGCAGGGCAGCACCTTGCTCGCCAGCTACAATTACGACGAAGCGGCCTCCACCAATGGCAAAGGTCAGCGCACCTCGATCTCCAATGCTAGTGCCACCACGCGCTGGCAGTACGATAACCGGGGGCGAGTTACGCAGGCTACCTATTCCAATATTCCAGGTCTAAGCGGCTCTCGCTCCTTCGGCTGGACTTATGATAGTGCTGATCGGGTCGTGAGTGCCACTTACCCCAACAATGAGATTTTGAGCTACACCTACGATGGAGCCTGGCGCAATACCTCGGTTTGTACCAATGCGGGGGCGGGTGGGTGCTATGCCGGGGGTTGGCAGCAAACCCTTGATGGACAGGGTCACGTCCAATCCAGCCAGTTCCAGTTGGGTAATGGCCTCTACGAGCGTTCGACCTTTAGTGGCACGCTACCCCGCTTGCAAAGCCTGACGGTTGGGACGACGGCCGGAGGTGGTGATAGGCTCAACCGAGCCTTCACCTGCGACATCGCTGTTTATTGTTGGAGCATTTGGTTCGTCTGGCAAAAGGTCATGCTTCCAAGAAGCTGGCTTCGGTACAGATTTAGGCTCACTTGATCCCGAAGCCGGGCTTTCAACCCCATTTTACAACCCTCGAAACCAAAGTTGGTCGGATCATTTTCTGTTAGGGGAGGATGGTCAGATTGTGGCACTTACTCCAGAGGGACGAGTGACACTTACAATTTTCAGTTCAACAATGTTGCACGAGTGAGTGAACGTTGTCTGTGGCTAGAACACGGAAACCTACCCCTTCCGAAAACAATTAAAGACGAGCCATTAAAAACTGAGAGTTGGCAGAAGAGCCTTTTCGTTCGGGTGTCTGACGATACGGATCAGGCTCACAGCAAAGTTGTGATTATCGTTAGAAGGGTGTAGATGGGGCTTTCTGGGGCTTGACACTGCACAGATGTTCTAGTAAAATGGACTTTGAAACATTGGTTCTAAAACATGCTCTAATAATCCAAACAATTAGAACCGGGCGACTGCTTGCCTGGTGCGGTAAGGAATACCGACCAGGCCGACGAAGCCGATTGAACATGGCAGGTGCCGCGGAAAAGCCCCGACCCTTCCGCTAACCCGTAACGCTGATTATTCGAAAAGGAATCAGGCTAGATGCGCTCTTTACTTGACCATCAGGCTGACGGCATTGAATATACCCTACATTCACACGGGATTGAGGCCAGTGTGGTGGGTGGGAATATTTCGCCGAGGCTGATTCAGTTTCATATTAAGCTGAACGCCGGGGTGAAGTATAACCGGGTGGCGGCGCTGGCGGATGAGTTGGCGTTGGCGCTGGGGGTGGCGCATTGCCGAATTACCCGGGACGGCTATTTTGTAAAGGTGGAAGTACCTCGACCGGACCCGGTGGCGGTGCGGCTCTTTCCGTTGATGCGGAATTTGCCGGGTGATTTGCCGGATAATTCGACGATCTTGGGGCTGGACGAGAGCGGAGTGCCGCTACTCTTGCGTTTGGACTCGCCGGATATTGCTCATATTTTGATAAGCGGAACGACCGGGAGCGGTAAGACGGTGCTGGCGCGAAGTATGATTGCGAGTCTGGCTTTGCAGAATTCGCCGGAGCAAATGAAGCTTTTGCTGATCGACCCGAAAGGACGGGGCTACCGTGATTTTAATGGGCTGCCGCATCTGGTGTGTCCGGTTGTGACTGACCCGTTGGATGGGTTGCACCGGTTGAAGTGGGCGGTGCGGCATATGGAGAAGCGGGACGAGAACGGCATTAACAGTCCGATGCTGGTGATTTTTATTGATGAGTTGGCTGATTTGATAATGGTCAACGGCAAGGATATGGAACGCGAGGTAACTCGACTAACCCAGCGCGGGCGCGAGGCAGGGATTCATCTGGTGGCGTGTACTCAGAAGCCGTCGGCGAATGTGATTGGCGGGATTGCCAAGAGCAATTTCCCGACCAGAGTAGTCGGTCG
The DNA here is from genome assembly GCA_038210655.1 of Chloroflexia bacterium. Taxonomy (GTDB): domain Bacteria; phylum Chloroflexota; class Chloroflexia; order Chloroheliales; family Chloroheliaceae; genus 54-19. The sequence goes on along the minus strand of JBBQWM010000010.1, from coordinate 11,609 downwards.
GGTGGTGTCGCCGGAGGATGCGCGGGTCGCCAGTGGGGTGGCTGGAAGCGGGGCGGATAAGCTGATGGGCCGGGGCGACTTTTTGTTGTTCGCACGGGGTGAGGTAATCCGGTTGCAAGGGGCGCATTTGAGTACGAGCGAGATGCATCAGACGGTCGAACACCTGGGGGGGGTTCCAGAGGTGGAGAGTGGGCCGCGCCGCCGGGTAGGTCAGTTGGGTCGTCAGAAGGAAGAACGCGAAGAATATAGTGAGGCAGCCCCACAACGTCAGGAGTTCCACCGACAACGTGATGCTTACGAAGCGGAGTATGATGATTACGATGCTGAGGAAGATTATGCTCCCCAACCGGTACGGAGAAAAGGCCAATCTAAGCGACAGTTTCAGACGGCGGCTTCGCTGGCTTACCAGGATGAAACGCGCGAAGGAGCCGGGGTAGCGGAACGGTTGGAACGTTATGAGGCGGGTATTCAGCAGCGGCGGAAAGGGCAAAGTCGGCCCGAACCCGATCTTGAAGATGACGAGGATGGAGCGGATTTGCCTTATTATCCGCCGAAAAGCCAGCGAGAGACCCCCGCACGGCGGACACGCCCGGAAGAGGTGAGCCGTGCGGCCCAACGCGGGCCTGCCCCAATCACCAGGCCGGGGCGGAAAGCGGCTCCCTGGGATGAGCCGGAAGACGATTTCGAGCAAGATGATTATGAGTTGGATGGGCTGGAAGAGGAAGCGGAAGAACGTCCGGCTCGACCGCGTCCGGCGGCGGTGCGTCCTCCGACATCCAATCGGGCCGGGTCGAGTGAGCCGGTACGCAAGAGTGGTCAGTTGAATGATAATTTGCTGGGGAATTTGCGGATTAAACAGGGCGAGAGTAGTTTTAAGAAGATCAGTTCGTAAGGGCCTGATGTGCCAGGCGGATAGGAGTTGATGGGATGAAGAAGCTTTTTGCGAGTCTAATGCTAGGCTTTGGCGCAGCGCTAGGGGTGTTTGTGGCGCTGGCGATGCCGCCCGGCGGGTGGGGCGTGGCGGTCGGGGTTGGGCTGGGCTTGCTGGGCTGTTTGCCGCTCTTGTTGGTGATGATGATGTTGATTGGGCGTGGGCATACCGACCGCCGTCAGGCCGAGCGGGAATATCAGGAAGCACCTCAGCCGATCATCATTATTCAGCAACCGCAGGCAATGCCGGAACCGTCGGCCTATGGCTATATGGAAGCACCCGCTTATGGTTATGGTTATGCCGAGGAATATTATGCGCCTGCTTTCGAGCCGCCACAGCGAGGTAGGCCAGAACGGACATTACCTTCGAGCCGCCGTCGGACGCAGGAGCGTGGCTATTATCGCGGCCAGCCGAACGGTCAGTCAAACGGTCAACCAGAGGTTCAGGCGTTGTATTATGGGCCGGAGTATTACGCTCAGGCGGGTTATGATGACGAGGAATATGATTACCGGTACGAAACGCCTGCCCCTCAGCCGCAACAGTATGATGCTTATTACGGCCCACCGACCCGCAACCAGCCTCAGTATGATTACCGGCAGGCCCAGCCGGAGTATTACGAGCAGGAGTATGCCGGGCCAACCGACTATGAGCCACGCTATAGACCGCAGCCGGAAGCACGGGTGCGCTCCCGAAGATCGGCCCGTCCTGGTAATAGCCGGGGAGGGCAGAAGCAAGAAGAGGCGATTGAGGCCGAATATCGGATGGTTGGGGATAATGAATAGGGTTATGATGTAGTAGTTTGGACGGAGGTAGTAGCGATGTATTTTGTATGGTATGACGACAATCCGCGTAAGACGGTTGGGGCGAAGATTGATGAGGCGGTGTTGCGTTATAAAGAACGCTATGGTCGCACGCCCGATATTTGCATGCTTAATGAGGCGATTCCGCTAGGTGAATATCAGCCTAGCCCGTTGACGAATGGTCTAAAGGTGCTGGCGGCGAAGAATGTGCCACAGAATTATTTTTGGGTGGGCAGTGACGCATAAAGCAGCAGGTAGAGATGGGGCCAGGTATAAGGTGATGAGCCGGAACCTGGCCTTTTTGATATACTAAAATCGGGTATATTCTTCATAAACATGAAATAGAGGCGGTGGCTATGCTTAATTTTGCGCCGGAGGTATACGATTTTTTAGAGCAGGTGCGCGAGAGTGCGTTGGGTTATGAGGGGGCAGAAGAGTATTCCCCCTGGGGGACGCGGGCTTTTTTTAGGGAGGTTAAGGGCCGAAATTTTCTTTTTGTGATCGAACAGCCGGATCATTTGGAGGTGTTGGTTCGGTTGTATTCGAGGGAGCGGGCGGTGGCGCTGGGGTTGCCTTTTGTGGAGACGCACAAGTCGATGGGCAATCGGGGGTGGGTGAGTGTCAAGATTAGAAGGCAAGAAGAATTGGATCGGGTGCTGCCCTGGATCAAGCTGAGTTATGATCTGAACAAACCGTTTCGGACTAAGGCTGATTATATGGAGGGTGAAACGGTCGAAATTCTGGATTTTCTGGAACAGGTTCGGCAGGTGGCGTTGGGTTATAAGGATATTGAAGAGTATTTTCCGTTTGGGGATCGGGCCTTTAGAAAGCGCAAGGGCAAAATTTTTGTGTACGCCAGTGAGAGCGACGAACACTTGTATGTGAATGTGCGGTTGCCTCTGGGAGAGCGGGAAGATGCGCTTGAGTTGCCTTTTGTGGAAGTGCCGAAATATCTTGGACATCGCGGTTGGGTCGGGGCTAAGGTGCGAACTCAGGAGGAGTTGGATACGGTATTGCCCTGGATTCAGACCAGCTATGAGTTGAACAATCCGCCCCGCAAAAGCAGACTGAAGAAACTATCTTAGGGTCTATCTCAATAGGTAGATTGTAGGGGCGACCCTTGTGGTCGCCCAGTTCAGGCCACGCCGGGCGACCACAAGGGTCGCCCCTACTGGGATAGGCTCTTAGTGGTAGGTGATAATCAGGACGGGCCGATTGGCGGCGGTGTTGAAGGTTTCTCCACCGTAGAAGCCGACGTAATCGGTGGAGAAGGTAGAGACGCGCGGGATGGTGAATTGGAGGCGGAATTGTGTTTTGCCAGTGCGGTTGATATATTGGAAGGCGCTGGCGGCAAGATTACCCTGCGAGGTGGCTCCGGCGGTGCTGGCTACGCTCAGGGTGGAAGTGTTGGTAGCATCGGCGGCGGCGGTCGCGTCGCTGCCTTGCAGCGCGGTTGAGCCACTAAAGCCGCTACCGCCTTTTATATCGGCGACGAGGCTGCCCAGATTGCCAAAAGCGTTGCCTGCCGACGCGAAGTTGCGAACGACTTTGAGGGTCGCGCTGTCGATGGTTGCGCCTGCCGGGATCGAGGCGGTGTTGAAGGAGACAAAACCGAACTGTTGCGCTCCGGCGCTGCTGCCAACTGAGAGGTCGTTGGCATAGGCAAAGTTGCTCATCACGTAACCGTCCTCGGTAGCGACTGAGGTCAGGGTGATTGTGACGGGTTGACCGGGGGTTGGGGTCGGAGTAGGGGTGGGGGTTGGCCCGCCGGGAGTTGGTGTAGGAGTTGGAGTTGGGGTCGGGGTGGGCGTGGGAGTTGGCCCGCCGCCCGCTTTGGGATGGCTGGCGAAGAAGTTCCACATGATAGTGGAGGCATCGGGGCCTTTGGGGTCGGTGTAGGTGGCGGGGGAGGCGTTGCTGCCGCCGCTCCAGGCGTGGCCCATGCTGTCGATTTTATATTTTTGCAAGAGAAGCTGACCGTTGGAGTTATAGTTATAGATGGTGTAGGAGTAGCCGCCCGAAACCTGGCCGGTTTGGGTGCTGGTGGCGGTGGCGGTGATGGTGTTGTTATCAGTGCCGTCGTCGGCATAATCGTCGGTCTGGGCGAATTGGGAAATGACTTGATCGCCGTTGAGGGGGTAGACCGTAAAATCGCTGTTGCCTTGAAAGACGATTACGGGTAGGACACGGGCAGCAGACCCGGCGCATTGGTAGGCCAGACGGCCCTGGGTGTTGGGGTCAGGCCCACCCTGAGAGAGGGCCAGCGAACCGCTGCTTTGATCGGTTCCGGCTTTGTATTCGAGGCCGCTGTGAACGCCTATTGCGGCGAAAACATCAGGGTAGCAAGCTCCCATTACGGCGGACATCGCGCCGCCCGCCGACATGCCGGTTACAAAGACGCGGTTATTGTCGATGGTGTAATTGGCTTTGACGTAATCGACCATTCCGGCTAGGATCGCGGCTTCTCCACTGCCGCGTGATTGGCTACCGGTCTGGAACCAATTCCAGCATTGAGATGAGTTGTAGGTGCTGGTTTGCTGAGGGTAGAGGACAAGGAAGTTGTTGGTATCGGCAAGTGAGTTGTAGCGGGTTCCGGCGGCAAAATTATCGGGGTCTTGGGTACAGCCGTGCAAGGCGACCAGTAACGGCAGGGCGGTTCCACTGACGTAGCTACCTGGAATGTAGAGTTTGTAAGGCCGGGAACCCTGGGCATTGTTGTAGGTGCCGCTTAGAAAGCTACTGGCCTGTACCGCAGGCGGGGCGAAGGTAATAGTCCCCAAGAGAAGCGCCGCGAACAGGCCGAAAACGGCCAGTGCGCAAAATGAATTTCGTTTGCCAGCCATAGATTCAAACCTCCTTTGGTTTGCTTTGATCTTCAGTGATTATTTTGATCGACAGTAATTAGCCTTTCTCTGAAAAGAAAGGAACGACGAAAGGGATGAGTTGTAAATTAGTCGTAACTACTTAGCACCTGTCATTCTGAGGCGGGACATTACCTGGATTTTTGCCAAAGATAATCCCCCGCCGAAGAATCTAGACCCTTCGCTGCGGCTCAGGGTGACAATGGGCTGAGTAGTTACAATTAGTCAAGCCTGATCTGAAAATAATAAAAATGGTTTTGAGTTTTATTATTTTCAGATCAGTGCTTCGTGTAACGTAACTGTTCACGAGTGAGCCACTGTCCAACCGAGATTCTTCGGCGGGGAGCCAACTTCGGCAAAAACCGAGGTAATCTCCCGCCTCAGAATGACAGACCGTGAACGGTTACCGTGTAACCTTGTAGAATTTTGCTTGTGAATTAGGTGTTAACGATTTACGCCATGAGAAAGAGGCCCAATTTAGCTTTAGGGTAACATTTGGCAGTTACAAACAAGTTACAGAATCAGTTACAAAATTAGCCGGTGGGTGGTCGGAGGGAGGAGCGCCAGCTTTCGCCGTAGTAAGCGTAGGAGAGCAGGACACCTTCGCGGATGCCAAGTTTGCTGACGGTAAGGGTTTCGAGGCCGAATTTGTCCATGAGTGCGCCCATGATGAGTGCGCCGGTTCCGAAGGTTTGGGCGCGACTGGGTACGAGGTTGTAATCGAGGGCGAGTTGGGAGCTAGGGCGGGTGGTGGCGAGGTTGACGGCTTGGGCCACTTCGTCGCGGGTGAGGATTTCACCCCGGCGACCTTTGTTAAAGAGGCGGGTGACGGCTTTGGCGTTGCCCCCGGCGAGTACGCCTAAATCGAAGGGGAGCATGGCGGCGGGCCATTTGGCGCTGGCAAAGATTTCGCCGAGCTTGAATTGAGCGGCGTGTACCTGGGCGGGGGTAAGCGGGTCGGAGGCTTTGGTGATGGCGCGGAGCTTGATCGAGCCGACCGGGAGTTCGATGATGCTGGTGATCTGGTTGAAATCGACCAGGACGATTTCGGTACTGCCGCCACCGATGTCGGCGACGACGAAATGGGAGGGCAGGTTGAGGCGGGCGGTTGCGCCTCGGAAGCTGAAAAGGGCTTCTTCGGTTTGGGAGAAGACGTTGATGGTCAGGCCGAGTTTGTCGCGGACCTGCTGAACGAGGCGGGCGGCGTTGTGAGCGGCGCGAAGCGGTTCGGTGCCGAAGATGATGAGACGGGCCTCGGTCGCTTTGGCGCGTTTGGAGTAGGTTGCCAGCAAGCGCAAAACGAGGTCGAATTTGGCGGGAGTGATTTCGCCCTTAAAGCTTACATCGTCGCCCAGGCGGGCCATTTCTTTTTCGTCGGCAATGACTTCGACCTGACGACCATCGGTGCGGGCAATTATCAGATGGACGGTGTTGCTACCAATATCGACCACTCCGACGGTTACGAGATTGGTTCCAAGACGAGCAGCGCTATCAAAAGCGATAGTCATTAGAAGACTCCTATCTAGTTGACCCGGCCCAAGCCAAGCCGGACTTTTTTAGTACTCTCATTATAACAAAGCTGGATGAGAGTGCAATGTTACGAGGGGTGAAGGATTTTTCAGAACGGGGATGAACATGGGTAGATGGAAGAAGAATGGTCATCGAAAAGCTAAAAATGTTATAATTGCGAGCATCTACGCTTTTTGGCGGCAAATATAATACGTTAGTAAAAAATCTCGGTGAGGAGAGGAATATGAACGAAACTACTAGGGCGGGGCGGGTGCATTCGCAACTTGAGCTTTTTCGGCCTTCGCTTGATTACCCAGTGCATCTATATGATGAGTTGTTGACGCGCACGGCGGCGCGGTTCCCGGAAAATGTGGGGGTAGTTTTTAAGGATGTGAGTTTGACCTATCGGGAGTTGGAGGGGTTGACCAATTCGATGGCAAACGCGCTATTGGGATTGGGGATCAAGGCGGGCCAGAAGGTCTGTTTGTTTATGACGAACCGGCCCGAATTTTTGATTAGCTGGTTTGCGGCGGCTCGGATCGGGGCGGTGATTAGCCCAATGAACCCATCTTACAAGGAGCGGGAGGTCGCTTACCAACTGACGAATAGCGAGGCGGTGGCGGTGGTGGTGCAGAATGAGCTATTGCCGTTGGTGCAGGCGGTGCGTTCGGAGGCGGTCGATTTGGAGCAGGTGATTACAGTTGGTGCTGGTCAGCCGGGCGATGCGAGTGGGACGCTGGCTTTCCGGGATTTGGTAAGAAGTCATCCCTCAACCGCCCCGCAACGTCCGAAGGTGGGTTGGGACGACCTGGTGGCGTTGCCGTATAGTAGTGGGACGACTGGGCTGCCTAAAGGGGTGATGTTGAGCCACAAAAATCTGGTCTGTAACGCTTATCAGAATGTGGCTTCCGCTCGGATCAATTATGACGACCGGATGATGCTATTTTTGCCGTTCTATCATATATATGGCACGATGCTGATGGGTGGGTCGGTGCTGGCGGGGGCGACGGCGGTGCTGATGGAGCGGTTCGAGCCAGTGGAGTGTTTGCGGCTGGTGAAGGAACATAAAATCAGCTTGTTTTATGCGGTTCCGCCAGTGCTGGTGATGTTGACGAATTGGCCTCAGTTGAAGGATCACGATCTAGGTGGGGTGCGGTATGTGATGTGTGGGGCGGCCCCGTTGGCTCCCGAAGTGGCGCGGCGCTTCCAGGATTTGACGGGGGTGAAGGTGCTTCAGGGTTATGGCTTGACCGAGGCTGCGCCGTTGACCCATATCAATCCGGTTCACGATGATCGGCTGTTGAAGCTGGAAACGGTTGGGATGCCGGTACACGATACGCAGCAGAAGATTGTGGATATTGAGACGGGCGAGAAGGAACTGGCGTTGGGCGAAGTGGGCGAGTTGATTGTGGCGGGGCCACAGATGATGCAAGGTTACTGGAAAGCGCCGGAAGCAACTGCCGCGACCCTTCGTAACGGCTGGCTTTATACGGGTGATATTGGCTCGATTGACGAGGAAGGCTATGTGATTATCTCTGACCGCAAAAAGGAGATGATTAAGTACAAGGGCTTTGGGATTGCGCCCGCCGAATTGGAAGCGCTGCTTTTCGAGCATCCGGGGGTGGCGGATGCGGCGGTCGTGCCGAAGCCGGACGAGGAGGCGGGTGAGGTTCCGAAGGCGTTTGTGGTGCTGAAAAGTGGTCACGAGGATTTGAGTGCCGAGGAGTTGCTGGCCTGGGCTAATGGTAAGTTGGCGGGCTATAAGACGGTACGCGAGGTTGAGTTTATTGCGGCGATCCCTAAGACGGCTTCTGGTAAGATTTTGCGGCGGGTTCTCAAGGAGCAGGAGCGGCAGAAAGTAGGGATGAGGGATGAGGGATGAAAAATGCAGAATGCAGAATTAAGAATGCAGAATTAAGAATTAAGAATGCAGAATGCAGAATAAGGAAGGATGAGGGATGAATCTTTGGCCTTTTAGAAGGCAAAGTAATTGAGGTATAGGATTGTGTGTAGGAGGGGGTCGATAAGTTTGCAAGTTGTTATGAGGGTGGAGTTGATGAGATTTTCGCTTTTTTGGAGTGCAAGAGGTTAATAGGACTTTTTGTTGCGTTGCGCCCCCTGGCTAAAGCTGTTAAAATAGCGTGAGAAGATCGAATGAAATTTTTGAGAGCTTTTCTTTATTTTAAGAAAACCAAAACAGCCAAAGCAATAAACAGGGTTTGAAAAGTATGATTATCGCTATTGCCAACCAAAAGGGCGGCGTAGGTAAGACTACGACGGCAGTTAGTGTGGCCTACGGACTGGCGGCGGAAGGTCGGCGGGTGTTGTTAGTCGATTCCGACCCGCAGGGCAATGCGACCAGCAGCCTGGGGATTACCCGCAACGAGTTAGAATTTTCGCTTTATGATGTGCTGGTGGACGATAAGCCGGTGGCGGAGGTGACGCTTGATACGGGTCGGCCCAATTTGTCGCTGATTCCGGCGAAGGTGGAATTGGCGGGGGCCGAGGTGGAGCTTTCGGCAGCTAATGATGGCCGCCCGGACGATCATCCGGCCTACCGGTTGCGGTCGGCGCTGGCGGCGGTCAAGAGCCAGTACGAGTTTATTCTGATCGATTGCCCGCCGACGCTGGGGCAGTTGACGATCAATGCTCTGAGTGCCGCCGATGGGGTGCTGATCCCGATCCAGTGCGAGTATCTGGCGCTAGAGGGTTTGACCCAGCTAAAGAATACGATTGATCTGGTGGTGAACGCGCTCAATCCCCGGTTGCAGATTTTTGGGATTGTGATGACGATGTACGATGGGCGGACGAACCTGGCGATGCAGGTGGTTGAGGAAGTTAAGCAGTATTTTCCGCAGCAGATTTTTAATACGGTCGTACCGCGGAGCGTGCGTTTGAGCGAGGCTCCTAGTTATGGGCAGTCGATATTCGAGTTTGACCCGGCTTCACGAGGGGCGCAGGCTTATAAGGCGCTCACCAAAGAGGTGGAGCAGCGGGCGCTGGCGACGGCGTGAAATGAGGAAGGGAGAGCGGGGGAGTTATAACACAGATGAACACAGATAGGACGGATGAACACGGATGGGAATGCAGAATGATGAATGCAGAATGCAGAATAGAAAATCCGTACCTACCATCGTAAATCGTAAATCGTAAATCGTAAATCGTAAATCGCCATGTATCACTTTATAATTGATGGGGAAATTGAACGATGACGACATCATCATCCAAAGGGCGGGGATTGGCGCGAGGGTTGGGGGCGTTGGGGTTGAATGGGCCGCTCCCGGCTTCATCGGCGGTTGCTGTGCCGCAAACCCAGGCGGAGAACCCGGCTTCGGTGGTGGAGAAGGGGTCGGTCGGGGTCGAGAATGGGAATGGAACGGCGGCGGCGAAACTGGGCCGGGAGCATGAAAGCGGCTTAATGCAGGTTCCGATCAGTTCGATTGCCCCGAATCCTTATCAGCCGCGCAAGCATATCGACCCGGATATTCTGGCGGAACTGGCCCAATCGATCCACGAAAATGGGTTGATCCAGCCGCCGGTCGTTTCGTATAACCCTGATTATGACCCGGATTATAAGGATACCGACGAGGAAGAGACCGGGCTACTCAAGAAGGAGCGCAAGGCCCGCTATTTGTTGATCGCGGGGGAGCGGCGCTGGCAGGCTTCTAAGCTGGCGGGGATTACGAATATCCCGGTGGTGCTGAAAGAGGCTTCGCCGCTCCAGATGCTCGAACTGGCGTTGGTCGAGAATATTCAGCGGGCCGATTTGAACCCTATGGAGGAGGCCCAGGCTTATCGTCAGTTGATACAGGAGTTCAAGCTAACTCAGGAGGCGGTCGCGCAGAAGGTCGGGAAGAGCAGGGCGGCGGTTGCTAATGCGTTGCGGTTGTTCGATTTGCCAAACGAAATATTGGACTCGGTTTACAAGAATTTGATTACGGAAGGGCATGCACGTGCGTTGTTGATGGTGCGGGCAAGGAACGATCAGTACCGGCTTTTGAAGGATATTATTTCCAAAGGCTATAGCGTGCGTCAGACGGAGGAGATGGCTCGTCGATTGAACGCGGAGGCGGCAACGGTCGGATTATTCCCCAATCAGGAGAAGGCCAGGCTTTCGCCCGCTGAGCGCGAGACGCGCGAGTTGGAGGAGCAGTTTCGGGAGGCGCTAGAAACTAAGGTGGCGCTGAGTCGCAACAACAAGGACGGCGGCAAGCTGGTAATTGAGTTTTTTTCGAGAGAAGAGTTGGAAAAAGTGTACAATAAAATTGTCGGGCCGGATATTTAGCCGGGATGTCTACTTTTCTGGTAACGTCGTCCGACGAGTTCGAGAATGCGGCCCATGCCGAGTTGCGCCGCTCCGACCCCAAGTTGCAACCGGGTGAGACGCTGGCTCCTGGTCTGTTTTTGGTTAGCAGCCAGTACGCCGAAGATGATTTTGCGGCAATCGTAGCGCAGGAACCGCCGATTTATGCCCGACATCTTTTCCCGGTGCAGGCGATTATACCCCTTACGAAAACCCTGGATGATCTTGATAAGTTAGCCGAGAGTGTCGCCGGGCTGCCAGGTCTGGCGATTTTGGATTCGGAGATTAGCTTTACGGTGCAGGCTCGGTTGATCGGGGACGAGGAAGGCCAGCCATCGGCTTATGCCTATACCCCTTTTGCGATTAAAGAGCGGTTGGTGGCGGTTATAGCAGAACGAAGTGGGGCGCAGGAGAATATCCGGGAGCCGGAAGAAGTTTTGTCGGTGGTGTGCGCCGGGGAGCAGGCTTATATCGGGCTATCGCTGGCGGAATTGAATTTGAGTAGCTGGCCGGGTGGGATGCGCCGGTTTGCAAAACGGGCGGAGCAGATCAGCCGGGCCGAGTTGAAATTGCAAGAGGCGTTAGAGGTGTTTGGGGTGGCGTTGCCGACGAGTGGGGAGGCGCTTGATTTGGGGGCGGCCCCGGGTGGGTGGACGCGCCTTTTGCTAGAGGCAGGCTTGCAGGTGACGGCTATCGATCCGGCCTCGCTCGACCCGCGTTTGGAAGCCTATGGCCCGCGCTTGGTACATTATCGGAGCTATGCCGAGCGGTTTTTGGAGACGACCCTGGCGGATAAGGCTAACCTGGGTCATTATCCGCTGATCGGCAGCGATTTGCGGATGGATGCGCTGATGGCGGCCCGGTTGGTGGCAGCTTATGCGCCGCTTTTGGCTTCGGACGGTTTCGCTTTGATGACCCTTAAATTACCCCACGAATCGGCTAAACTCAAGCCGGCCCGGATCGCGGAGCAAGCGCTGGCGATCTTACGGGAAGCTTATTCGGAAGTCCGCGCCCGCCAACTTTTCCACAATCGGCAGGAGATTACGGTTTTCTTGCGGAAGTAGATTTGTAACCGTTCACGGAGTTAGGCTAGAAAGAGGACTGGAGTAGGTTGTCCAGCCCATTTGGCCTCTAAAGCGGCTTTCAGATAATCCACAAAGTTCCGGCTCTGTTGACGGCAACAGGCTTCGACCGTTAAAACCCGC
>JBBQWM010000009.1:0-148437 GCA_038210655.1 Chloroflexia bacterium | reverse complement strand
AAATTGCAAAGATATTGGGCCATCCGATTATCTGTAGGAGCGGGCTTCTGCCCGCGATTTTGCCCGTAACTAGGTTTACCTCGTCAGGCAAGGCCAGTGGTACAGGATAATCGCGAGCAGAAGCTCGCTCCTACAGGGGTCAATCACCCTGCATTTTGCTATAAATTACTAAGCGCAACTAAGAACCGATCCCAATAGGGGCGACCATAAAAGTCGCCCGGTTCGGGTTACGCCGGGCGACTTTTATGGTCGCCCCTACAAACAACCTATTGGAATAGGCTCTAAGTTAAAACTTTTGAATCAGTTGTGTTACCGTCAGAAAGGCTACCAACTTATCCGCTTCGTCCGTCACCCGACATTCCCACAACTGTACCTGACGGCCCTTGTTAACTACTTTGGCTTCACCTTTGATCTTGCCTTCCCGGACGGCCCGCGTAAAGTTTACCTTTAGCTCGACAGTCAAAAAATACTCTTTGGTCGGGTCAAGGGTCGAAGCGCAACCCATCCCGCATAGCGAGTCGGCCAGCGATACTACCGCGCCCCCGTGCAAAAAACCCCAGGGCTGCATCAGATCGGGACGGACTTCCAGTTCTCCAATCGTATGGCCCGGTTCAACCACCTGATGTTGCATCCCGATCAAGGTCGTCAGGTTGTGACGCACATTTGGGTTGCCGACACTACCGGGTTGTTTCCAACTTTCGTCTTGTTCTTCTGTCATTACACACCACCATTGCGATTTACGATTTGCGATTTACGATTTACCCCCAAAGGGGGCGAGGCCGCGATTTACGATTACAATACATGCTTCGCGCTTAATTCTCTTCTGCATTTTATATTCTGCATTCTGCATTCTGACTTCTGCATTGTTCATCCGTGTTATCTCTCCCCTATTCTGCCTTCCCCAAATAGGCCCGCAGGGAGGACAAGGCCCAGGCTTTGTAACGCTCGAAGGTTTCTTCGGGCGGACCACTCTCGTCGAAAAGCCATTGAATGGACAGACCATCGAAAACTGCCCGAATGATAGCGGCGGCTTCCTCCCGATTGACCGGGCGGAAAACCCCTTCGGTGATACCCTGCTCCACAATTTCGGCCCCGATCTGGCGGCAGATGTTATAAAAAGTAATATTAGTCGGTCGGAAGCTTGGATTGCGGAGACCTTGCGCTACAAAATCAAGATAAACCAGGAAGAACCGGCGGTTTTCGCGGGCGCTTAAAAAGACCGTATCAACCAGGGCCAGCAGTTTGGCTTCGGCCCCTTTCGCAGGACCGACATTGCGCTCGATCTGCCGCCCGATTTCGGCAATCAACCATTCGAGCAGGGCGACATAAACCTCCTCTTTGCTATGAAAGTGGTAGGCTACTACCCCTTTGCTGCATCCGGCATACTCCGCTATATCTTGCAAAGTAACTTCGGCGGCTCCTTTATCAAGAAAGGCTTTATAGGTGGCTCGGATTACCTGATCGCGGCGTTCGGTTGCTTCTAGCTTTGGCATGGTGTTCTCCCAATTTATTCTGACCGGTCAGAATAATTTTAACACAAGCAACCCTATCGTCAATCCGTCTTTCGACTTAGAGTGAGAGTCAGTTTTGCATCTCAGCCAGGTTCTATCACCCTCAACACTAGATTTGGATATATGAGAAATTTTTCTACGAAAAAATTTCTCATATATATTTTGGTAATTTGGGTCTAGGTTTTCACGATCACCCGTTCTTATTGTTTGAACCTGTGCAAAAACTGACGTACACTTTTCGACTTAGAAAGTGTAAAATTGCATACCTATAGGATTCCCTAGTAGAAACTCTGGCCTCAAAAGCTTATAATCGGTACAGTCCAGCTTGGACTCAAAATTGGTTTTGAACGCAAGGATTAAAGAACGATAGGACACGAGGCGGCTGCGTTGACGGGACTAACCCCCTATGCTATATTTTCTATTAGATGAAACGTTATTTAGGCTGATTTTGCTAAACAAACGTCTGTCTACCCCGGCAACCAGACAACCCTGAAGTATGGGAATTTATTTTTCAGAGCGAGAGGCTTTCCCGCTTCCTGACCTCGTGTGTAAGTATAACCTTAATTTTGAGCAGTAAGTCAAACAGCAAATAGACCAAAAGCCTGACCGACGCATATTGCGAACCTGCTCGGTAGGCTGGCAGGAGAATGTATGGATAGATTGGTTAGCTGGTGGAAGAGCGGTCTTTCGCCCTGGGTTAAATTTGTATATCTAGTCTTGATGGCAAACGGGGTTCCGGCTTTTATCGTCTTAATACTACTCGCAGGCCAGACCAAAGACTGGTTTGTCTGGACAATCACCCCTGACGCAAGCGCCCGGCTTTTGGGGGTGATGTATTTGGACGCGATCTTGCTGGTGGTGCTGGGCTTTTTGCAACCGAATTGGGCCAGGGCGCGGATTACAATGGTCGTGATTACTCCTTTTTCGATTGCCGCCACGCTGGTGACTTTCTTTCATCTTTCAAAATTCCTGGAACATCCCTGGTATCATCTGGTCTATTGGCTTTCGATGTACCTGATTTTGTTTGCAGCCGCCCCGGTGATTTTCTTCTGGCAAGAACGAGCGCACGGTGGGCGGTTGACGGTTCAAGTGCCGCTTTCGCCAATAGCACGCGGGACGGCTATTTTTGGGTTGCTGGTCTCGACGGCGACCGGGTTGGGTCTTTTTATCGACCCGACTATCGTGAATAATTTCTGGCCCTGGGGGTTGACTCCATTGGTCGGGCGGATTTTGGCGGTCTGGTTTAGCACCCTGGCGCTGGCTTACGCCTGGGCTTTGTGGGATGGCGATTGGGTACGTACCCGCCCGATCTTCTGGCAGGCCATACCGAGCGGACTAATCTTGGCTCTCCTACCGCTACTGCATAGTGAGGATATGGGCAAAAGCCGGGGCAATGCGCCAATTCTCGAAACCAATATAGCTCTGACCCTTTTCGTGGGGCTGGCTCTTACAACTGTAGTTTTGGCCGGACTGACCATGCTGGTTGAGCAGCGCCAGAGAATGCCGCTAACCGGCACACAACGCGCCCGGCCTCCTATTTAAGCACAGGGTTAAGCAAAGGTAGAGATTGTTGATGAATTTACATAGCGGGCGAAGCGCCATCATTATCGGTGGGGGGATTGGCGGATTATGCGCCGCGATAGCACTAAATCAGGTTGGCATCAAGGCCAGGGTTTTTGAACGGGCCTCGGAGATGGGTGAAATCGGGGCCGGGATTTCGCTCTGGGCTAACGCGATCAAAGCTCTACAAAAGATTGGGCTGGACGAAGCAGTACTGGCGGTCAGTGCATTGGGAACGGTGGGGGAGTTCCGCACCGGGCAGGGCCAACTCTTGAGCGAGATCGCTTCGGCAGAACTGGTGAAGAACTACGGGGCAGCCCATATCGCTATCCACCGGGCCGATCTACAAGCCGTGCTTTTGCAAGCTCTGGGTGAGGGTGTACTAGAGTTGGGGGCCAAATGTACCGGCTTCGAGCAAACCGCGCAAGGCGTAAAAGCCTGCTTTGCCGATGGACGGGAAGCCCAGGCCGACATCCTGATCGGGGCGGATGGGTTACGTTCGGCTATCCGGGGGCAGTTGTGGGGCGAGACCAAGCCCGTCTATGCCGGGTACACCGCCTGGCGCGGGGTTACAAAATTCGAGTCGGCCCTTTTCCCGCTGGGTGTCGGCACCGAATACTGGGGGCAGGGTCAACGTTTCGGCCTGACCCATATCGGTCGGGGGCGGGTCTACTGGTTCGCAGCCAAAAATGCGCCGCAAGGCGGACAGGATAAGCCGGAGGGTCGCCAAAGCGAACTGCTAGAGTATTACCGAGATTGGGCGAAACCGATTGAAGCGGTGATAGCCGCGACCGATGAGAGTGCAATCTTGCGTAACGATATTTACGACCGACCGCCGTTAAAACAGTGGAGCCAGGGGCGCGTTACGTTGCTGGGGGATGCCGCCCACCCGATGACCCCCAACCTGGGCCAGGGGGCTTGTCAGGCTATCGAGGATGCGGTAGTGCTGGCGGATTGTTTGCGGCAAGCGCCTGAAATAGCCCCTGCCCTACGCCTGTACGACCAGCGCCGGAGCGCCCGCACCGCCAAAGTCACCCGGCAGGCCCGGCAAATCGGCAGGATCGGGCAGTTACAAAATCCGCTGATTTGCCGCGCCCGCAACTTCTTCTTAAAAAAGCTGCCACCCCAAATTCAGCTTAAACAAATGGTTTGGATCGTAGGCTACGAAGCCTAAACACATTAGCCGTGTGTAATAAATAGGACTTTTTGTCTTGACAGGGGTAATAGTGTAAGCTAAGATAGTTTTAGATTAAACAATTCACCGAATTACAAGCATCGCTTTTTCAGGCTGCAATATCCCTAGCACTTTTGGGAAACAGGATCGAGGCTATAAATGAAGCGAAATAGTCAGATTGTTCCTAAAGCAAAACACGCCACCAAACCAGGGCAGGAAGAAAGTATTACTTACAAGGGTATGCAAAGCGCTACTGAAGCGGTTATATTTCAGCCGATTTCGCTGGCTGATCTCCCTAAAATATCCAGGCTCAATAGTAATCACCCTCTTACCTCGGCTAATATTTTGGCTCTCCAGCGCACAGTGGGCAACCATGTGGTTCAACGCTTGCTTAACCAAAAAAGCTCAAAACCAGTCAAACCCGAAACCAATACTAGCCAAGCTAGTTCTAATCGAACTGTGATACAGAGGATGATCTGTATTCTTGACCCTATAAACCCTTCCAACCCAGATGTAGGTAGATTTTATGAGGTTAGCAAGCTGAAAGAACGCTACCCCGATCATGCGGTGGTACATATTGATAATGCTGACTTTGGTTCAATGAAACTGAATGAAACTCTTTATCTAACCTCGCATGGGGGTGATGGAACGGTAGCCCATAAGAGTCCGAAAGAGTTAGCCGTATTGTTATTAAATCAGAACCTACAAACCGGCACTAAAATAGTGCTGGGTGCGTGTAAAGGTGGACTCTTTGTACCGAAGCTTAACGCAAGTTTTGCAGAAGCCCTGGCTCAGGAAATTAGGGATAAGTCACGTGGTTTAATAGTGGTACATATAGAGGGTTTCACCGGTAACAGCGTGATTACCGAAAGCGGTTCTTACCGAACCAAAGACCCGGTGAAAAATGATACTGCGAGTCAAGAGAAGACGGATAAGATAATAGCAGAAGGCGCAACCGAAATTAATGAGGCAAAGAAATTTATAACCCTGTCTCTTAAAAGCGGTGTTTCTCTCGAAGCTATTGCAGAGGGAGTGGCCGAACGAGTTCCTCAAACCTTTAATAAGCTGCACGCGCACAATGCTACGGTAGTCAAAAGCCTGGAAGCGGGTGTCACGACTTCCTCGCTGGTCGATTTTCTTAAAGCCCTTGACCCCCAATTCACCGACGATCCAGGCATACTAGACCTTATCCGCCAGCGCGAACATCGAGAATGGTCTGGCAAAACTGCTTCTTACATAGCTTGATTAGATTGCTCTTGAATTAAATACTTATTGACTATAACGCCAGGCGAGATAATGCTGCCCAACATTGCCCATCTCGACCCGCCATTCGGGGGCGTTAGAAGGGGTGTAGGTCAGGATGCGACGCTGGAAAAGCTGTACCAACACGTCTTTTTCGACCCCACCGACTTTAGCGCGTACCCAGTATGGCTCGGTTAGGGGCAACCCAACCGCCGAGAGCCAATCGACGACCGGCCCGCTCCGATATTCGTCCGCCGCCGGATCGTAGATGCGGCCAGTACTGCCGAACCAATCCCAAAAAACATCCGGGATATTATGGCCTGTATCCGCGACATAGAAGCGGTTGCGGGCATATTTGCCAAGCGCGTCGTTACGGCTAAGTTGGCCCGCTTTGCTCAGGCTGGCAGTAACGGCGTAGCCGGTCGCGTCGAAGCCCGGCCCGGCCTCCACTAACCCTTTAAAGCTGGTGTAGGTCGGACTATTGTCGTTCTGCCCGCTTTCGTTCGAGTCGCCTGCGACCGGCACACTAGCGGGGCCGAGCGCCTCAAAACGGTTGTCCCCAGTTTGTACTCGCCCGGTCGTCATTTCTGTCACTAACAGACCATTGGTAACGCGCTCACTGGACGGGTTGGTCAACTCCATGCGAGCCTTATCAAAATAGACCACCTTGCGCGAACCACCAATAGCCTGCTCGTAAGACTCGTTGCGGCTCAGATTGGGCTGCGGCCCCCAGAGCCAACCCCGTCCGGCACTTGGCCCGCCCTCGCTCGATAGTTGCACCGGGCGGTCAGCCCGACTCCAATTCTGCTCAAAGGGCAAATCAATCGAGCGGAAATAGCGACCGGGGCCAATTCCGGCTTTACTCGCTATTATCAAAAGGGCCACCCGCGTCGAGTCGGCTAACAGGGCCGGGTCAAGCCGCAAACTGCCGTCCGGGTTGTAAAGGGTATCGCCGGGGGTATGCCAGCGCGAGTCTCCGCCCACAATGTCGGCGACATCTTCGGTCAGGAAGATTGCCGTACCCAACCCGCTATCCCAAAAAGAACGCTGGTCGCTATTACGGTTTGGGTCACGATAGGCCGGAAACTTATCACCAATCGTGTAAACGCCATAACGCACCTCCGGCAAGTAATTTTTGCTGAGGGTCGCGCTCTCTTTTGCCAGCGCTATCGAAGGATCGCCCTGCGCGACGGCCCAGACCTCGCCTTTGGCTTTGCCGATACTGACCCCGACCATATCCAAATTTAGCACCGCGCCAAGTGGCAAGCTGCCAGGGTTGACTGTCCGGTCGCCGACCCAATGATTGACAAAATACTGGCTACCCAAAAAGCCAAATTCCTCGCCATCAAACCAGGCCAACTCGATGTCATCCTGGAAAGTGGCATAATCACGGGCCAACAGGCGGGCTACTTCTAAAAGAGTGGCAGCACCACTAGCGTTATCGTTGGCTCCGGGGGCCAGCCCATTGCAAACGGGTGGAAAAAGGCGTACCGGGCTGCTATCCCAATGGGCCGCCAAAAGATGAGTCGTTTGGGGGTTAGCGCCCGGCTTGCGGACGATGATATTTTGGAGCGGGTTAGGGCTGCGTACCCCTTGAGGCTGAAAACTCTGGACGACCGGGGTATAACCGAGTGCCTTTAGCTCATTTACAATGTAAGCGGCAGCTTGCTCGTGGCCCGGATCGACCAAACAACGTGAGGTTTTGGACAGCGCCTCGATTTGTTTGACCAACCTCTCGCTCGACACCCGCACCAGCATATCCTGAAGGGTAGTGGTAGCATTGGAAGCGGCTACCTCTGGAGCGGCCACGACCGAAGCGGCACTGACAGGGTTTAGGGCCATCAGCCACAAATTCCCCAACAAAAGCGACAGGGCCAACCCCGGCCATTTGACTAATAGCTGTCTTAACATAAAATTCCTTTTACTACAAATCAGAAGAATTTACGATTTACCCCCTGAGGGGGCGAGGCCGCGATTTACGATTTACGATTTACGATTTACGATTTACGATTACAATACATGCTTCGCGCTTACTTCTCTATCTGCATTTTATATTCTGCATTCTGCATTCTCTATTCTGTATTGTTTATCCGTGTTCATCTGTGTTATAACTCCCCCATTCTGCCTTCTGCATCATACAAGGCTGGCCCAAATTTGTCTAACCGAAATCTTAACGCAAGGAGCTTGCAAATAAGATTGCAATAAGCTATATTCAGCCCACTAAAGTTCCGCAAAATAGGCCAACGTTATTCGATAACAAGTATGCTATAGAAGTTTTGTCAAAGATTGCAAAAATTTACACAATGTACTCGCATTGGTTATCTTAATGCGAGATGACAAATTGGGGCCAGAGGCTTATAATACTTGTTAAGGAAGTTCATAACTTTTTTTTAAGAAGTGTATGTATGTGGATAAATAAGTGTTAAAGGCTTGTAGAGCTTTAGCAACTTATTTAAGCAAATGGTGTTCAATCTATTTGACTGCGTTTCGCGCTACTCTCAATTAGTTGCGAAGCGGCAACTGCTCCGAAACTAGAAGGAGACCGACGATGGCTCTTATGGAGAACCAGGAAGTAACCTCAAGTGAAAGTGATCTGGATTTAGCCGAAAAAGACCCGACTTATACCCGCCGCCAATTTCTCAAATGGGGCATTTATGGGGTAGCCGGAGCGGTAACTATCGCAATTGGGGTGCCTACTGTTCTATATTTTATTAATCCAGCCTTTAAAGCCTCGGATTCGAGCAAAGTACTGGCCCCTTTGGGCGCTCCCGCCGATTTTGCCAATCAAACTGCTTTTAAAGAAGTCCAGACCGATTACAAGTATATCGATACCTTTAAAGAGGTGGACGGTACTAAAAAAGTCTTTATCCGGGCTTTGAAACCCAACGCCGCCAACCCGGAAGATTTCCTCGTATTGGACTCGACCTGTACTCACCTGGGCTGTTCGATTTTTTATAACCCGCCTGCCGCCCCACCCGCCGCCAAAGATAAATTTTACTGCTTCTGTCATGGTAGCATTTTTGACCAGAACGGTAAAAATCTGGCGGTTGCGCCAAAACCCTTACCCTCTTACAAAGTTGAATTAAAAGATGGTAAGCTGGCGATTAACGTATTTGGAGCGACGGCAAGCTAGAGGCGTATATCCCTAGCGGGTGAATATAACATTAGAAGGATAGAGAGATGGCAAACCGAGTTTACGAGTGGGTAGACGAGCGTACCGGGATCAAACCGGCCCTGGACTACGTACTATACCGGCGGCTCCCCAAAAGTGTCAACTGGTTTTTTACGCTGGGCAGCGCCAGCCTGACAGTATTTATTATCCAGGCCGCGAGCGGTATATTCCTGGCGATGGGTTACACCCCTTCGACTGCCTCCGTCTGCCTTCAAAACGGGCTGAACCCTTGTCCGCCTGAACTACTCAGCAACGAGGCCCTCCAAAGTCTGCGCCACACTACCGGGGAAGGGATTGGGGATTTTGGATTTTGGATCCGGGGCTTCCACCATTGGGGCGCTAACATGATGGTGATCGTGGTAGTGCTGCACATGCTACGGGTCTTCTTCATGGGGTCGTACAAGTATCCCCGCGAACTAACCTGGTTTACGGGCGTGTTTATTTTGTTGATGGTGTTGGGCTTCTCATTTACCGGCTATCTACTACCCTGGGACAACCGGGCGTATTGGGCGACCCAGGTGGGGGTGCAGATTGGCGGTTCGGCTCCGCTTTTGGGGGATGCCGTCTCCAACGTTTTACGAGGTGGGCCAACCCTCGGTGCAGCCACTCTCAGCCGCTTTTATGCGATCCACGTGTTGTTGTTACCGGCTATAACGGCGGGCTTAATCGGCGTTCACCTATTCCTTATTATTAAAATAGGGATCAGTGGCATGCCCAAATCGCCCACGAAAGAGCAGTTTTCGGGTGAATTCTTTGAAAGCTCCAGCGTCAGCGGCAAAAAGACCGGCAAAGCCTTCTTCCCCTACATCATTTTCAAAGATGCGGTCGTCTCGCTTGCGGTAGTAGTCTTAATTGTGCTGGCAACTATCTTCTGGCCGGTCGAAAGTTCCAACCCGGTCAATACCAACAACCCGGTCAGTGTCTTGCAAAATAACAAGGGCGAAGAGATTCTCAAGGATGGTAAAGTCGTCCAGATTCCGCCGCAGCCAGAGTGGTACTTCCTGTTCTTGTTCCAATTCCTCAAGCTCTTCCCCAGCGAAGTAGATTTGGGGGTGTTTAAGATAGCGGGGGATGCGATAGGCGGGGTTATCATACCCACTGTTCTGGTAATCTTGCTCTTTGCGGTACCCATTCTCGACCGAGGGCCAAAACGTAACCCGCTCAACCGTCCCTGGACCACCCTGACAATGGTGGCAATCTTCGCGGCGATAATCGCCCTGACCGTCTTTGCCGTCAACGACTTGAACAAGAGTGCTTCGGCCAGTGGTGGTACGGCAGCCGCTGCGACCGTACCCGCTGCCACTGGAAGTAGCGGTGCTACGGCGACTACAGCGGCAGCAGCGGCAGCGACCACCGCGGCAAGTGGGGGGGCCGCCCCGGTTGCGGCTGGCAAAGGCGATCCTGCCGCCGGTTTGAAAGTGTTCCAAGCGAATGCCTGCGTTAGCTGCCATCCGGCTAATGGTCGTAGCGCCGGGATCGGGCCAAAACTGGCCGCTACTACTCGCGACGAAGCCTACATCAAAAACAATGTTCGTAATGGCAAGGGCCAGATGCCTGCTTACACCACCGAGCAGATCAACGAACAGCAGCTAGAAGACGTTACGGCCTATGTCAAGAGCCTGAAGTAAGGCTGGCTTTTAGGTAAAAGGCCGGGCAGGAATATACAAGCTTTCGCCCGGCCTTTTGTTATTCCATAGTAACTACTCACCGCAGAGAACGCAGAGAAAAGCTAAGGTTTAGTGTAGCTACTCAGGCTGGGCGACCACATAGGGTCGCCCCTACCCAAAATCCGTTGTAGGGGCGACCCTATGTGGTCGCCCAAAAGGATAGGCTGAATAGTTACATTCCAGGTGGATTGACAGGTAATATCATCAGAAAGTACAATCCACTCGCTACCCTATAAAACACTGCTTATTGATACGATCAACTTTATCAAGAAAGAGGATATTAAGAAGAATGACTACTCAAATTAATGGGGAGACCCCCGTGAGTTTGCGCTTTTACTTTGACCCGGCCTGCCCCTGGGCCTGGCGAGCCTCGCTCTGGATTCGGGAAGTGGCGAAGGTTCGCCCCCTCCAAATCGACTGGGATTTCCTTAGCCTGAAGGCGATCAATTCCGGCAAAGAGAGCTTGAAGGACAGTCACTTTAAGAGCGAAAAGGGCTTTCGGATAATGACCCTACTTCGCCGTCACTATGGGCCGGAAGAGGCCAACCAGTACATTGATAAGCTCTACCTGGCCCTCGGTCAGGCCACTCACGAACGCAAGGAAGACCTGGGCGAGGATGCGACCGTCTTGGCCGCCCTTCAAGAGGTCGGTCTTGATGCAGGACTGCTGGAAGCCGCTATGGAAGACCCAACGACCTTGAGCGACCTGGAACAGGCCCACGAGAAAGCGGTCGGGCAAGGCGGCTTTGGGGTTCCGGCCCTGGTGGTGCAGGAAAACGGGCAGCCAACTACCAAAGCGATGTTTGGCCCGGTTATCAACGCAGTTCCAACTGGGGAAGATGCCGGACAAGTCTGGGATCGAGTCTACTGGCTGATGTTTCGCCCGGAGTTCTTCGAGTTGAAGCGTAATCGCTAATACCGCTACTAAACCTCGATCAACCAGCGTGTCTGGTAGGGTTCCAGCCAGAGGCGGTTATTGCTGAATAAGACGGCAGGGCGGTTCGGTAGCCGCGCATCGCGTAGATTATCGTTAAATCCATTCTGCCAGAGCAAATCGGCGCTAACCGATTGATTCCACTCCGAGAAATTGGACAGGGCTAACAGCTTACCGCTAGGGTGCTGGCGCAAAAAGGCCGAAACGTGCGGGCTATCAGTCCAGAGCGTTTCGACCGGCCCGGCCCCGTGCAGTTGGTGAGTATGCTTGCGGGCTTCGATAAGCTGACGCATCTCGGCATAGATACGGCCTGCCAGGGTGGTAGGGTCGTGACGCTGAGCGGCTTTGGCCCAATCCATCGCCGGACGATGCATCCAACGGTTGTCACCGGCCTTATCTGGGTCTTGCAAATAGCTGACATCATTCAGGAGGCCGATCTCGTCACCCATATAGATCAGCGGAATCCCACCATAAGAAAAGGCGATGGTATAGAGGAGGAGTATGCGGCGGATCGAAAGGTCAATCGCTGCCGGGTCGCTCTCCTCGACCGCTTTTTCCAATCCGGCCAGCGAAGCAGTCATACCGCTCATACGGCCCTCGCCAGTGTGCGGCTCGAATTGAAAGACCTCGCCCCGTGCGAAAGAGCCGGGGAATTTGCCGCTATAAAATTCGTTCAAAAAACGACGATGCAAATAGCCGTTCTCGCCAACCGCCCCGGCATTTTCTTCGGTTACGGCCCAGCCAATGTCGTCGTGCAAGCGTACATACGTCACCCAGGTCGTCCCGGCAGGGATTAACGGCATCTGGCGCAAAGATTGGGTCAGAATATTGACCTTGCGACTGGCAAGCCCGCTCCATGCCAGCACCATCAACGAATTGTTGTAAGCGATTTCGCACTCTTTCCCGGCATGAATACCGGTACCGAGATAGTGAATTAAATCCTGGGGCGGCACAATCGCCTCGGCCTTGAAGACTACACTGGGCGCGACGACCCGCGTCAGACTGCGCCAGGCTTGCAAAAGGTCGTGGACTTCCGGCTCATTCTGGCAGCGCGTACCTAGCCGCTTCCACATAAAGGGGACGGCATCCAGCCGCAAAATATCGACCCCCTGGTTAGCCAGAAAAAACATATAACCCAGCATCCCCCGAAAGACCGCCGGGTTGGTATAATTCAAATCCCATTGGAATTCGTTAAAGGTGGTCCAGACCCACTTGCCGCCTCCCGCCATCTGGGGGTAGTAGGTGAAATTGCCCGGCGCAAAATCCGGGAAAACTTCTGGCAGGGTTTTCTCGTAAGCATCGGGTACGGTGCGGTCATCGAAAGTAAAGTAGTAGTCGAGATATTCCGGCTCACCCTCCATTGCACGTCTGGCCCATTCATGCTCTTTGGCGGTGTGGTTCACCACCAGATCAATACACAGGCTCATCCCGTTTGTTCGCAAATCGGTCGCCAATTTTGCCAGATCGTCCATCGTACCGAGGCTGGGGTTGACCGCGTAATAATCCTCGACGGCATAACCGCCATCGTTTATACCGGGGCGCGGCTTGAGCAGGGGCATTAGGTGGATGTAATTCAAGCCCAACTCTTGCAAATAAGCGAGGTGGTCGCGCACGCCATTGAGAGTTCCGGCAAACAAGTCCACATAGTAAATACCGCCCACCATCGTCTCGCGCTGAAACCAGTCGGGGGTCATTTCGCGTTCCAGGTCAAGCCGCTTTAGCTCATCGCTGCGGGCCGCAAAGGTTTCGATCAGAGCCTGCCCGATGATATTCAGGTGGCTCTCGAAATCGGCACGTCCGGCATAAAGGCGCGAAAGGGGTTCATAGAAATCGGCAAACTGGCGCTCCAACCGCAAGAGGAAAATGTCTTTGTCACGCTCGCTCAGGCCGGGCAAGGCCCGTAGGCCGGGTTCCAGTTCGTCTTTGAACCGGCAAAATGCGTCCCGCACAGGGGGCAGCATATACAGTACATTCTGCATTCGTTTCTACTCGATTTTCTCGTTAGTGGTTGGTAGGCGGTGGAACCATTTCCATAAAGGTTACATTCTTCCGCAATTTTATCATAGCTTGTTTTATCTGTAAAGCATTTCAGAGGCAGCTTAAAAATACCTCACAATCTTAAGAATAAAGAATATAGGGCTTTGCAAAAGGATAAAGCTAATTTCCTTGTTTGTGAAAAGCGCTGGATACAGTTATTTATATCTTCAAAAGGTGCTATCCTGAGTAGCTCTAAGCGATAAATATTTGGAACCGCTTCCAATTTTCCCTGAGTGGTAGTATATACAACTTGCAAGCTTGGGGTTATAATCTTGGGGATAGACGTTTTAGATGTATTGGACAGTATTGAGGAAAAGGTACTACCATAGTGGATGCTACCCGTCATGATCTACCTGGTGGAACAATGAACTCCATGATGAGAGATTTAGCTTGCCTGGGCCAGAAATTAAAGGATACTTTTGAAAGAAAGTAAATTGAGAAAAATAATTATGATTTTGTGGACTATTCAAAATTATGAGGTTTGGGAGGAGTTGCAAAAAACTGGCAAATTTTGCCCAAAACTAGATTACGTAGAAGATATTTTTATCCCATCCTACAAATGGTTAATTGAACAAATGGAGATGAGGTTGAAAAACAAACCCTTAAACGCTGAAACTCCCTTATGGGCTTGGTATCAATGGAACAATGAAAAAAAGAAAAAACCTGATTTACGCTATAAAAGACATTTACCGTATGGTAGTAAAGGAATATTATTAACCTGTGATATAGCTGATGACCAAGTTTTGTTATCTGACTTTCATTTATGGCATTATGTACTTAATTACTGGTATCTGCCTTTGAATAAGGATGATGCTGAACTTTTTGAGAAGGATTTGATAAATCAGGGTTTAACTCCAAATATGAAACCTATTCCTGAAAAGGTGTATCATAAAAGAATAGTTGAAAGTTGGGAACGAATTTTCGATTTAGCTTTGGAAGATAACGAGGGTTACAGCACCGAAAAAAGTAAAAAAGATAAATCAATACAGGCAACATTCTGGGAACTAGACATAAACCAAGTGAAAGATATCAAGATATTTGTAGCAAAATAAGTTACTTTCTCACCTTCTAATGGCAAGCTAATCGGCAGGGTTAGCTGGAACTCATATCATTTCAACATAAAGGTAGAATATGAGGTAGGTTCTAATAGAGTAATTAGTGCTTATCCATTTATTCCGTGAAGTAATTAAAATGAGTAATTTTGATATATGTCAAATTATTTCAAGGGTGAGGCATGAGTGAGAAAAATATTGATGGTCTCCCTCAACTACAGGATGAACAAGTTGAATTGTTTATGGATACAGTCAGGCGAGGAAGAAGCGAAGATGCTCAAAAAATCTTACCTGAAGTGGGTAATTCCGGCTTACAGATTCTTGTAGATTTACTTTTAGGTACTTACGATTTTGCTTTTGCTCGTACCAACGCAGCGGCTGTATTTATAGATTTAGATAAAGCTTTTTTTTGGTCATGTGATGTGAAACTTTGTGATAAAGTTGTAGATGCCCTTATCATACTTCTTTCTGATGGAAGTGATGGAGTGATAAGCCAAAATGCTGCTTTGGCTTTAGGCTCTATTGGCGGTAATCGTGCAGTTGCAGCACTAATCCAAGCGTTCAAAAATCACTATCATCCTTCAATTATCTACGCATTAGGCAAAAATAAGGAAAATGAGCAGGCCATAAAAGCCCTTGTGCATATTCTTGCCAGTGATGGCGACTTGGTGCGGTTTGACGTTATTGAAGCTTTGAAGGACACTTACGCTGAGAAAACAGTCGAGTTGTTGCTTCCGCTACTTCAAAGTAAGGACAATAATATACGTTATGCTGTGATTGACATTTTAGGCAATATAGGCAGTTTGCAACTGTTACCAACTTTATATAGTATACAGGAAAATGATACCGTACCTTATATGAGAGATTATGTAACTATAGCTATCAATCAGATTAAACAACGACAGAAAAATCCGGGTTAGTTGTCTATGAGAGTAATGACGGTGACAGTGGACACCAAACCTAGCCAGTGCGACCAGCTAGTTAATCATCATCCAACTTGTCACCGGCTTAACCGTGACTTACGGTTAAGCTCTCAACAATGCGGTCGGCAACCGGCAGACGATGCAGACTGGCAGTGTCATGCCGATCAGGTATGCCTACAACGAGCTACACCACCTGACCGACCAGCTAATTAACCTCTTTAACCTACTTCTTGCACTTGAAGTTTGGCGGCTTTGAGGACGTTTTGGAGGAGGGATACGACGGTCATAGGGCCAGTTCCGCCGGGCATGGGGGTGATCGCGGCGGCAACCTGCCGAGCGCTCTCAAAATCCACGTCACCTACGATCTGGTTGGTACGACCTGACCCGCCCTGGTAGTTGATCCCAAAATCCAACACAACCGCACCCGGTTTGAGCATTTCGCCCGTGATGAGACCGGGGTGCTGGACGGCGACCACCACTATATCGGCGACGCGGGTAAAGGCCGAGAGATGCGAAGTCTGGCGGTGGCAGATCGTGACGGTGGCATTGGCCTCGGTCAGTAGGGCCGCCAGAGGCTTGCCGATAATCGGAGTGCGCCCGACGACGACTGCGTAACGGCCTGCCGGATTGATGCTGTAGAGCGAGAGCAACTTCATAGCGCCAAGCGCGGGCGGAGCCACCAACCGGGCATCGTTCAGGCTAATGTTACCGGAGTTCTGAGCGTTCAGCCCTTCGACATCTTTAGCGGGAGCAATCAAGTTAGCCACTTCAAGCACGTTAAGATGGGGTGGGAGCGGCGTTTGGAGCGAAATCGCGTGGATGTTCGGGTTGTGGTTCAATTCTTCCAGGTGACTTTTTAGTTCTTCCAGACTGGTATCGGCTGGTAGAATGTGGGCCAGCGCCCGCAAACCAACCAGATGGGCCTGCCGGGTAATCACCCTAATATAATCATAGATAGAGGTATCATCACCTACGCAGACTACCACCACGCTAGGGGTAACTGTATAACTCTGCCTAAAAGCGGCTATTTCAGCTTTAAGCTGATCGCGAATAGTTCTAGCAATCGTGCGGGTGTCTAAAATCAGGCCGGGCATGTTCTAATATTCCTTCCTTGAGTGAAACAAAATAAAGTACTGAGTATAAATAGAGTTTGACGTGGGGCGGTGCTAAGAGCAAAAGACTTAGCGGCACTCAAAGCCATAAAGCTAAATTGATAATAGGGCGGGCGGCTAAAAATCATAAGGATTTTGCTCGTCCTTCAAGCTGGCTTCCGACCCACTAGGGGCGACTGGACTTAGCGGGGGCGGGTCAAAGAAATCAACCTTTAAGCCCATCTGTTGCAAAGCAGTCGCATCGGTTGGCCCAAGCGCCCGGACGATCATTTCGTGGAACATGGTTGGGCCGACTTTCAGACAGGTCGGTTGCAAATAGTTTTCAAAAAGTTGTTCAAAGCCTCGAAACGCCACATCTCGCTCGACATTACTAAGCTGACCTAACCAGCGGCTAAAAGTCTCCTTGCGGCGGTCGCTGTCAGGGGGTAAATCCTGTTGGGGTAGGCTTTTCAAAAAAGGGTACTGGCTACTTAGCTGGGTGACCGTCTCGCCCAATTTTTGAGTGGCCTGACCGCCTATCATTAATTCTGAGGCCAGCCCGACGACCGCATTCAAGGTGCTTGCGAGGGTCGTAATCTCGGTCGCTGTAAAAGGCTGGGCCGGTTTTTCGAGGTTTTCCGCGCGTACTACAAAGACATCGATCTGAGCCTGCGAATTTTCGAGCAGCAAAGTTAGCCCACCGCCAAGCAGTTTTAATTTGGTGCTATCGGCTTCCAGCCCGAAAGTACCGACCGCCCGACCCTCGTAAATCAGATGAAAAACCTCGACCAGCTCTAATTTCAGCCGGATTACCCCACTATGCTTGCCTCGTTCAAAAGCGGTTTCCAGCCGTTTGAAATTGTTAAAGGTAGCTGGCAGAGCCTGATAAGGCTTGTAATCACCCAACAAGGCCCGGTAGGAGGCCAGTATTTTTATCTCAACCGTCGCGAGAGTGCAAGGTGGTAGGACTACCAGGCTCATCAAACGTTGCCAGGCCAGCGCTCCCCGATATTCCTGGCCTTCCTGCTGCAAAAAAGCCATCTTGGGCTGCCCGTATTCAAATATCATTAGGGCGTTCTCAGGCTGATCCTGCCAGCAAAGATAGCCGGTAAAGCGATTCTGCCGAAGCTTCTCGACCAATTCTCCCAGGCTAGTAACAGCTACTCCGAGGTTGAAAGGGCTACCGGGTGGCAAGGGGACTGGCAACCGGGAGCGGTTCACGCTCAAGGATGGGGCGGCTAAAAATGCTTGTAGGGTTTCCGCCGGGATAGCGGCTTTGTCAAAAAAACCCAGGCCGGTCAAATCTTCCGCCGCCTGGTAAAAATCTGATTCTTGCTGGTCGTCGATAGTCTGATCGGGGCCGAGTTGCCCGCTTTGCCATTCCATTTGCCCGGCTTGCCAGTTGAGTAGCCGATAGAGGGCCACTTCACCCGCCGTTTGCTCCTGATCCGCTTTAAGACGGGCATCCAGCAGACGACCGTTTTTAAAGGCTAATACAGCTTGCTCTTCAGCATTATTAACTACTAATTTCCCCGTCGCCGAGGATTGTCTGACCGCTCTTAAAACCAACGGTAGCTTTTGAAAGTTTAACATAACTGAGACCCTTAACTCCCGCTTATCATTAAATTATTAAAATGGTGAGCCACACCTTATAGCTGTTTTATTGCAAGCTTGGCTTGCTTAATGAGGTCGGTTATGGTTATACATAGTAACTACCGCGTCAGACCTCTTGCCTAAGCTCAGGACAATCTAAGCACACGAAATCCTTGTATTGATAACATTATACACTGATAAAGGTCTCTGTGAGCGAAGACTCAGTTACTTTTTAGTTATATTAAAATACTTTTACCCAAGAAGCACTCCGCTAAGAAGCGATTTCAGTAGAAGCGGACTGTCAACTCGTTGGGATAGACTCTAAGGGACGCAAAAATAATAAAATATCCCGGTAGGGGCAACCCTATGTGGCTACCCGTGAACACCACTGTCGGGGCTTCGAGGGCAACCACATAGGGTTGCCCCTACTTAGATTGGAACAATCATTTTTATTTGCTTTCCTAAATTGAAGCTTTAGTTGGCTGAGCGTTAGGCCAATCGGTAAAGCTGTATCTCCCCCAAAGTCGCTACCAATATATAGCCGGAAGCGCCGTCCCCCCTGAGCAAAGGAGCCAGGTAAGCTACTCCACCGTGATTGGGTTGGGCCATAAAGTAGCGTACCCCATAACGGCGGGCCAGTTCGAGGTTGACCGGCAAGGGATCGCTGGTGATTGCGAGGGCCGGTTGGTGGTTGACATACCAGTAAGCCGGGGCATCGGGAACCATTATGAGATCGTTGGGAGCGTTGGACTTCATCCACTCGCCGACTAGCCGGTTCTCTCGGTAGTCCACGTCCCATTCATCGTTATGCACGGTAAAGCCAAACCCGACCGAGATCAGGGCGAAGGCGACTACGATAAGCACACTATAGCTACGCTGCCGTGCGCTTTGGGCCTTTGGTCGCGAAAATTTACTGAGCCAGCCAATGGCCTGATCCAGACCTATACAGCAAATTAGATAGATAAAAGGCAACAGCCCGCCCGATGAATGAAACACACTTCCGCGCGTGCTTGGGAAGGTAAAAGCCAGCGACATCGCCAGATACAGTACGACGATATAGATTACAAAAGGCAAAAACTCGGCTTGCTTGAACAAAAGCGGACGGCTGACAAGCTTGTTCTCATCGGGGCTTGCGGATGGTTGAGGCTCTTTGGGGGTAGCAGGTTTTGATGAAGGTAGGCGGCTGAAAAGACCGAGCAGGAAGAGGGGAAACAGGAATAGAGCGCCCAGCCCGACGATGCGGACGTTTTCGATCAAGGCGTTCCACTTGCTGCCCAGGAGCGCCTCAAGACCCCAGTTGGAGGAAGGCTCGGTTATATTCAGATAATAAGGCAGATCGAGCGGGCGGCTATAGCTAAAAAAATCGTTGTACTCGCGCCAGAACAGCACCTTGAGACCGCCACCCGGAAAGACCTGCCCGGTCGCCTGCCAGTTATGGAAAAGCCAGGGCGCAATAGTCAGCCCGAATACGAGAGCCATCAGGCCCAACCCGGCCCAACCGAGCGCGGTCGGACGACGTAGCAGATAACGTTGGGTCAGCATTGCCAGCCCAGCGACCGCCAACAAAATCACCCCATCCACCCGCGTCAGGTAGGCCAAACCCGCACACAAGCCTGCTGCTGCCATCCAACGCAAAGCAAGCCTGTTGGCAGTCTTTGAAGTGGGTAAGCGCAAAGCTTTGTAGTTGCAGATCAGAAAGGCGCTGCTAAAAAGGGCAAAGGGGGCAAAATTGTCCGGCAATACAAAGCGCGGGGCATAAGGGCCACAAAAAATTAACAACGCACCACCTAGCCAACCATAGCGTCGCCCACGTTCGTCGCGCCCGACAACATCCACGCACAGGTAGAAAGCGAGGGGAGCCAGCGCCGCCGAGATCAGCATATTTGGAATTTGGGAAGCCAGAAAGGACGGCCCGCCCGCCACAAGGTACGCGGCATAGATCAAGACGGAGGTCAGGGGCATCCAATAGGTGCTGCTGGGGTTGTTTAACACGCCCGGTGGGAGCGGTTTGGAAAGGTAATTCCAGATGTAATCTTCCCGAAAGCCACGACCCTGCCACAAGGCTTCGGCTACGTTCGAGTAGTAATAAGCGTCGGTATAGCCCGGTTGAGTAAAGAGCAGGCCAAGCAACAACCGAAAGGCCAGCCCTCCCCCAAACAAGACCCAATAGGGCCTATATGCGTGGTTCAACCAGGCCCACACAAAATTATTCCTGGAAGATCGATGGTCGGTCGTAAATGACCGGCTCGATATCAGGCTCGATCTCAAATAAGAGGGGAGCCTCGATTTCGGGCGGTCTGGTTCCTACCTGGAGCGAGAGACGCGCCAGAAATTTTACGTGGGTAGCAAAATCCGCCGGGTCGGTTTGCGTCTCGCCTAGTCCGGTGCAGATCGCCGGAGGATCGCCCAGAGCGGCTTTCAAAAGGGCCAGTGGGCCGGAAAAGGGTGAGATAGGAACTAATAAGGCCGGTTTTCCGGCAGCATCCTCGACCGCTTCCAAAGCCCGCCTTACAAAAGGCTCGCTGAGGGGGGTACGGCTAGGAGCCAACGCGCCCGGCAACTGTACCACTTCCAGGCCCTCAAAATTCTTTTCTTCCAGATGGGCCTGAAGCAACTCAAAAATGCGTTCGGGGTGTTGATCCGGTACAAGCTGAAAATCTAAGCGGGCGCGGGCCGCCGAAGGTAACTTCATCCGTCCGGTTCTACCCAAACTACCACACTCAATAGCCGAGATATTGACGGTCGGAACCCGGTACTTAGTTTGCAAGACCAGCGCATTACCCAATTCAAATAGATAATGATTCAGATCATATTCTTTTAATTTCTGGGACAGCCGGTCGGCATGATCGGGAACTGATTTTAGCAAAAGGCGGCTTTCCTCACCCGGCAAGGCTGCCAGGCTCTCCTCGAAATGTTCGATTTTGACCTCTTGAACATCGCTTTTGATCGACTCTAAGGCCCGCACGATCAACCAGGCGGCGCTCGGCATAATCTCGGAATAGGCACTGGGCGCGTCGTGGCTCATAGTCTTAGCCCGCAATTCGACTTCCAAAAGCCCTTTTAAGCCCAAACTGACCAGAGGTCGCCCGTTGCTATATTCGCCCAAAGCATAGACGATGGCCTCCGCCGTCAAGTCTGGGGCGTGCTGTTCTAGCAAGTTTTGGTTGAGTGAACCAATCAAGACCTTGAGAGCGGTAGACGACCCGGCCGCCGTCGTATGCCAGGCTTCGGCCAGGGCGATTACGGCCCCCAGATTGTGCGATGCGCCGGAAACGCTCGGCAAATAGACCAACAGGGCAGGCTTGTCTTTGGCGGCTTTGCTGCGGGCAAAGATAGTTCCGCGCCACTGTTTGACGATCAAGCCTGCCGCTTGCATACGTTTGAGCATGGTAGCAGTAGTCGGTGGATCGGCGACCCAGGCAGAAGCTTGCCGGGCGACATAACTATCTAATTCAGCGATAGCGGAACCGAACATTGTGGTGGGCGACACAGCGCCCGCCTCCGCCAGATCGGTGGCGGCTAGAGACAGGGTGGGGCCATCGGACATAGGACCGTCCTTTTTCTTTAGGTTTTAGGGTTTAGCAACCTAGTGCGATCTACACGAAAATTTGAACCAAAACGACTGTAAATTACCGGGTGCTTTCATTTATGTTGAGTTACATTGCTAGTTTATCCTATTCTTTAACTCATTGCAAGAGGTCTAGGACTGATGGGTCAGGCGTATTATCGAGGGTAAATATAATAGTCAGGTATCCGGTGTCAGGTATCTGGTAAATAGTCAGCCTGATACCTCATACCTGGCTCTCAAGTTTAGTAATTAAAGTTAGGCTCTGTATATACCCAAAAGATCGATCTGGCTGAAAATTGACACTACCCTCGATTTCACTTATCATTCGGCTATAAGCAAAATGGATCAACCAAGTGACCAATTGACCTGGCAATCATATAAAGGAGAAAAGCGTGCCGCCGGATGCAATCGAGTCCCAACTAAGACCTACCGTCAACCACCCCCAAAGCGAAATGATGCAGGGTGAGTATCAACGGATGTATGAAGTTGAAGATGTACATTGGTGGTACCGGGTAATGCGCCGCAATTTGCAAGTTCTTTTGGAGCGCCATTTCGATTGGCAGGCCACCCCCCAACCGCTTATATTGGACGCAGGCTGCGGAACCGGGGCCAACTTGCAACAATTTATGACCGGGTTTGGCGGCAAATTGCCGACCCGCCACGCCCTCGGCTTTGATCTATCGAGTGACGGGCTGGAATTTTGCCGGAGGCGCGGCTTAGGCGGACGACTGGCCCAGGCTTCGATCACCCAACTACCTTTCGCCAGCAGCAGTTTTGATATTGCGATCTCCCTTGATGTCATCAACAACCTGCCCGACGACAATCTGGCCTTCTCCGAAATCAGCCGGGTGTTAAAGCATGGCGGATTATTTGTGCTTAATCTACCGGCCTACCAGTTTCTTTATAGCGAACACGACCTGGCGATTCGCGGAAGACGGCGTTATAATGCTAAAATGGTAGCCGAACGACTGGCTCAAAACGGGTTGCGAGTGGAACGGCAGACCTATTTGAATACCCTGCTTTTTCCAGCCGCCGCGTTGGTGCGGTTGGCGAAGGCTCGGCAGGTGGCGGCGCGGCCCGAAATGTTGCGACCCAGCCACGCCACTACCGAAGTAGAGACCGATCTGACTCCCCCGCACCCAATCATCAACCGGGCGCTGGAAGGTGTGATGGGCCTCGAAACCAGCCTGTTAGCTAAGACCGGCTTTAATTTACCCTTTGGCCTTTCAATTATGACCCTGGCACGCAAAATGTAACCCTTTGCTTTACGAGGAAAATGGCAAGCCTACAAGTATCCGCTCTTTTCAAGGCGCAGATGCAAGAAGAATCGGAAGATAAAATGGTAGCAGCCGCGCAAAGTGGCGATCTGGCTGCTTTCAATCAACTCGTTACTCTCTACGAGCAACGAGTCTACAACCTGACCTATCGCATGTTGAATGAGGCCGAGGCAGCGGCGGACGCGACCCAGGATGCCTTTTTTCAGGCATACCGGGCCTTAGCCCAGTTCCGAGGCGGTTCCTTCAAATCGTGGTTGCTGCGGATCGCCAGCAATGTTTGCTACGACCGATTGCGGGCGCGTAACCGTCGTCCGGCTACCTCGCTGGATGCGCTGGTCGAGGAAGCCGAAAAAGTTGGCGGTAGCGATCTGGCCCTCTTGGAAGACCCCCAGGCCGACCCAGAGGATTATGCTACTCGCCGCGAATTGGCCCGCGAATTGGCCCTGGCCCTCCAAAGCCTGCCCGACGATCAGCGGGTCGCCGTGATCCTTTCGGATGTGCAGGGGATGAGCTACGAAGAAATTGTGCGGATTACTGGCGCATCACTCGGCACGGTCAAATCGCGGATTAGCCGGGGGAGATTAAAAGTTCGGGAGTATTTGCAGAAAAACAAGGAACTTTTACCGCGTGATTTACGTTCATAATAATAGAGTTTGTATTCAGATTTACAAGCTGGGCCTGATTTTAGGGGCGTGATTGAAAATAGGGGACGTGGCTCTCGTAAGAAGCCGGGTTAAACAGTCGTGAACAAGCTAAAAGTCGGAAAAGAAGATAGAGAGTCGGGCGGCGAAGAACATCGGGATGGATGGTTGCCGCTTATTTCTGATTACATTGATGGAACCTTGCCAAAATTCGATGTCGTTCGGCTAGAAGCTCATCTAGCCGAGTGTGTTCAGTGCGCTTCCGATTTGGAGGGCTTGCAGCAAGCCGCTAATATCTTGCAGCGCCTACCCGACTTACCGGCACCCCGCTCCTTCACCCTGACTCCGGCCCAGGCCCGCCGCCTCAAACCGACCCCGATCTTTCGGTTTGCTCAGGTCGCGGCTGCCATCGCTGCCGCTTTTCTACTTTTTGCCTTTGCGCTTGACCTGGCGGGGGTCTTTGCTACCCCAACTGTAGCACCCAATGTGGCCGTCGTTACTACTCCCGAACCGACTCCTACTTCGGAGCCAGTTGGTAGCCTGAATGGAGCCGTTACCAGAGCCAGCGCCGGGAGCATCTCCGGTCTGACCGTTAATGTAACCCCGACCGCTAAAGCTGCACCCGACCCAACCGCAACGCCTGTCACAAACGTGCAGACCTCTGTCCCCGCTACTAACGATTTCTCCGCTATTCGCTGGATCGAAATCGGGCTGCTCATAGTAGCGGTGCTGTTCGCAACTTTTGCCTTTGCCGTGCGCCCACGCGCTCCCGGTCGGCTCAAAGCCTAACCATTATAAAAATAGCTTTTCAAGAATAGTTTTCTTTGAAGTCCTGCTAAAAGCGGGGCTTTTTGATGAGCGTAAAAACATCCATTGGCGGAGCAATGTCTTACAACCGGACTACTCAGTCCTCAGTCCATCGCGGGCAGAAGCCCGCTCCTACAATTTATCCCTCATCCCTCATCCCTTCTTATTTATGGCTCCGCCCATAGACCGTTCCGATAGCCTTTTAACAGTGGGTTATGTCAACTTGCCGCCGCTGGACAGTTGTGTTATTCTCGTGAGAAAGTGGGTAATCTAAAATCAGCCAATAAATTTGGTGATCTGAGCGAAAGAGCTAAATTTTAGAGGTAGGATCAAAGATTTTCGATCAACCTGAACCCACTCAGCGCTCGATACTCAGCACTAAATTGTGTCATACCAAAAACTTTGAAAGGAGAACCTGCCGAGTGAAAGGATTGATCCTCAGTGGCGGTAAGGGAACCCGCTTGCGGCCCCTGACCTACACCAGCGCCAAGCAACTGGTGCCGGTCGCCAACAAACCTGTCCTCTTTTACGCTATCGAAACCCTGGTGGAAGCCGGTATCACTGAAATTGGGATTATCGTGGGTGATACCCGCGATGAAATCAAAGCTGCCGTTGGCACGGGCGAACGCTGGGGTATCAAAGTAACCTATTTGCCCCAGGAAGCCCCCCTCGGTCTGGCCCACGCCGTCAAAATCGCTCAGGATTATCTCGGTGATAGTCGCTTCGTGATGTATCTGGGCGACAACATGATCGAGGAGAGTATCCGTCCACTGGTCGAAGAATTTAGTAATGGCGATAGCAATTACAACTGTCAAATTTTGCTCAAGCCGGTCAGCGACCCTCAAAGCTACGGTGTCGCCGAACTCGACCCCGCCAACCCAGAACGGGTGATCCGTTTGGTTGAAAAACCGCGCCAGCCTGTCAGCGATCTGGCATTGGTCGGGATTTATATGTTCGACAAAAACGTCTTCCAGGCCGTCAATTCGATCAAACCTTCCTGGCGCAACGAATTGGAAATTACCGACGCGATCCAATATCTGGTTGATACCGGCTTTGAAGTACGACCCCGCCTAGTGCGCGGTTGGTGGGTCGATACCGGCAAGCAGGCCGATATGCTGGAAGTCAACCGCCTGATTTTGGAACGGCTGGAACGCAGCATCGAAGGTATGGTAGACCGGGATAGTTCGATCAGTGGCAAAGTAGTGGTCGCCAAGAGCGCCGAGATTATCAACAGCGTGGTGCGCGGCCCGGCTATCATCGGCGAACATTGCCGGATCGTCAATAGCTACGTCGGCCCCTTCACGTCGATCAATCATCATTGTACTGTCACCGATAGCGAAATCGAACACTCGATTATCCTCGAAAACAGTCAGATTCTGGACATCTCAGGTCGGATCGAGGACAGCCTGATCGGGCGTAATGTAGTAGTCGAAAAGTCTCCAATCAAGCCCAAAGCCTACAAACTACTGCTAGGCGACAATAGCCGGGTCGGAATACTCTAGGAATTAACCGGGCTAAACAGGATTATCGACTGACCCCCACCGAGGTTCAATCGTAAATAGTAAATCGCGGTCTCGCCCCCACCGGGGGTAAATCACAAAAATGGAGTGTGAAATTGGAACAAGTCTTAGTTACCGGCGGCGCGGGCTTCATCGGCTCCAACTTCGTCCGCTACCTGCTAGAGAAATATCCCGACTATGCCGTCACCGTCCTCGACAAACTTACCTATGCTGGCAACCTCGCCAACCTCGCCGATGTCGAGCAAACCTATGCCCCTCAAGGCCGCTATCGCTTTGTTAAAGGGGACATCGCCGACCCTGCCGCCGTCCAAAACGCCATGTCCGGCTGTAAATATGTCCTCAACTTTGCTGCCGAAAGCCACGTTGACCGCTCCATCGAGGAGCCAGGCCAGTTCATCCTGACCGATGTCTACGGTACTTACATCCTGCTCGAAGAAGCGCGTCAGCAGCAGGTCGCCCGCTTCGTCCAGGTTTCGACCGATGAAATCTACGGTCACGTCCCCACTGGCTCTTCGC
Organism: Chloroflexia bacterium; assembly: GCA_038210655.1. Lineage (GTDB taxonomy): Bacteria > Chloroflexota > Chloroflexia > Chloroheliales > Chloroheliaceae > 54-19. The sequence continues at coordinate 122,152 of JBBQWM010000009.1, read as the reverse complement.
AGGAGAGTGACCGGGTGGCCCCTCGTTCGCCTTACAGCGCCTCCAAAGCGGGTGGGGAGCTAATTGCCAACGCTTATTTCGTGACCTATGGGTTGCCAGTGATAATTACCCGTGGCTCGAACAACTACGGGCCGTATCAATATCCCGAAAAGCTGATCCCGTTGTTCATCACGAACGCTTTGCAAGATCAGGCGTTGCCGGTGTACGGAGATGGGCAGCAAATCCGGGACTGGATCTACGTGTTAGACCATTGTAGCGGGATCGATGTGGCTTTGCACAAGGGAGAGCCAGGGGAAGCCTACAATGTGGGAGGGGGCAACGAGCGGACGAATATGGAAATCACAAAGCTAGTATTGGAGCTAACCGAGAAGCCGGAGACCTTGATAACCTATGTAAAAGACCGGGCAGGACACGACCGACGCTATTCGCTAGACACGACGAAGCTACGCGCTTTGGGCTGGGAGCCGACCTACAGTCTGGAAGTGGCCTTACGGCAGACGGTAGAATGGTATCTGGCAAACCGCGCGTGGTGGGAGCCATTAAAGAGCGGCGAATTCAAGGAGTACTACGACCGGCAGTATGTTAAACGCTAGAGGGTGGGATGGAATGAATGCAGTAACACAGATAAACACAGATGGGACAGATGAACACGGATAGATTTATTTATAGAGGTGGTTATAGCTAATCTATAGCAAAATACCGAGATATTGACCCCTTGTAGGAGCGAGCTTCTACTCGCGATTGAACACCCAGCCGTTGCTTTAATCGCGAGCAGAAGCTCGCTCCTACAGACAATTCTATCGCTCAATTGCTTTGCAATCTGCTATAAATAGATTAAAGTCATTATCGGCAGGCTAATTGTTAAAGGGAAATCCCTCAGTCGGGTTTTTTTTACTTGACAAGGGGGTAGGGCTATGCTATGTTCGATTAAGAAGGTGAGAGCCACGAAGATCGGTTGAGTTAGCGTTGCTCGGAAGTGGCAGGCACAGAAAGATTTGAGGTTGTAGCACTAGATGAAGCATTTGAAGTTATGGGGCGGACTACTAATTAGTATTTTGGCAGCCTGGTTCGCTCTTAGCGGGATTAAATTCGATCAAGTCGGAGACTCGTTTAGCCGTATAAACTGGTGGCTACTGGCCCTCTCGATGATTCCTTATTTCCTGCCCCTGATACTCAAGGTCACACGCTGGCAATTGCTCTTCACCCCCGGCCCTAAAATCCGCCTGGGCCGCTTATGGGCGACTTTGATGATAAGCTACCTCTTTAATACCGTGTTACCGGCCCGGTTAGGCGAAGTAGTACGAGGCTATGCTCTCAGCCGTAGCGAAAAGATTAGCCCGGTGCGGGTGCTATCGACCATTTTGCTGGAAAAAATCCTCGATGTAATGACCATGTTTCTCTTTCTGGTTTGCCTGCTACCTTTCCTGGATGTCGGCAGCAACCTCAAGAATGCCGCCTTTATAACCGGCGGACTGGTTATAACCGCCTTCCTGATTAGCATACTGATGGCCGCCTATCGCAAACAGTCCGAACGATTTATCGGCTGGTTCTTAAAACCGCTCCCGGCTCGGTTCCAGGTCAAAATTATGGGGTTGGTCGGCGAAGTGCTGGATGTGCTGGTCTTGCTGCTCGATTTCAAGTTGAGCCTCAATTTGTGGGCGCAGTCGGTCTTAATGTGGATTGTGGTCGTCCCGAACTATATGATGGTCGGCTGGGCGCTCAATATACCGCTTACTTTTGAACTGGCGATGGTGCTGATGATCGCCCTAAACCTGGGGATGGCGGTTCCGTCTGCGCCGGGCTATATCGGGGTCTTTGAAGCTCTGGTCGTAGCCGCTTTGCAACCCTTCTTCCCCGACCCCAACCAGAAAGCCACCCTGGTCAGCCTGGGGCTATTGCTGCATATCACAGGCTACTTGCCGGTAATCCTGATGGGTGCATATTACAGCACACGCGAAGGAGTATCGGTCGATAAGATCAAGAAAACTGAGGCTAAACCGCTCTCGACCTCTGAACCGCTGGTAATCGCTGAAGAACTGCCCTCACCCTCAATCAACGGGCGTTGAGCCGTTTGGATCGTTAGTAATACTTTCCGGCTTTGGCGCTTCTTCGGCTGGGTTATCACTCAAAGTGTGCGCCCAGCGCGACAACTGCTGCGGTTCGTCGGCAGATAGTCCGGCAGTCATGCGGTCGAATTGGTATAGCTCTTCGCCTTCACTACGAGTGGCCCGACCAACCCCAAAGCGCGACAATAGCCGCCGCAACTCGGCACTTCCACACCGTTCGCAACACAGCGTGACCTGGGCCGTTTCTGCCTCCCGAATGCTCGACTTGAACAGGCTATTCTTCTGCCCACAATCTTCACAACGATATTCGTAAAACGGCACTACTTATGCTCCCTAATCTGCCCGATCTGATAGACCGTTTCCCCGGCTTGCTCGAATAGTTGTTTAATCGCGTCTGCTTCCGAGGCTGGAACGACGGCGGCAAAGCCGATCCCCAGGTTAAAAGTCTGACGCATTTCATCCTCGGCGACCTCACCGGTAGCCTGGATTAAGCCGAAGATGTCGGGGCGAGGCCAGGCTGTAAAGTCGATTTCGGCTTCCAATCCGGCAGGCACAATCTTTGCCAGCTTACGAAAGCCACCCCCGGTGATATGGGCCAACCCGTGTAAGGGTGCTTCGGCAGTTACCGCCGCCAAAACCGATCTGACATAAATACGGGTCGGGGTCAGCAAAGCTTCTTCGAGGGTGCTACCAAGTCGAGCGATATGCGCTTCCAGGGGAAATTCAGCCAGCAAGATTTTGCGGGCCAGCGAGTAGCCGTTGGAATGCAACCCGCTCGAAGCCAGCCCCAGCACCACGTCGCCCGCCCGGATCGCTTCGCCCGTCACCACCCGGCTTTTTTCAACCACCCCAAAAGCGGCCCCAGCTAAATCATATTCGCCTTCGGTATAAAAGCCCGGTAGTTCCGCCGTCTCCCCGCCGATGATGCTACAATTGGCCTGTCGGCAACCCTCGGCAACCCCGGCGGCAACCTGTTCGGCAACATTCGGGTCGAGCTTCGAGGTAGCAAAATAGGGCAAAAAGACCAGAGGCTCCCCACCCCGCCGGGCAATGTCGTTGACACACATCGCCACTAAATCTATCCCGACTGTGTTGTGCCGCCCAGCTTCAAAGGCGACCTTCAGCTTGGTTCCAACCCCATCGCTCCCACCCAACAAAAGCGGTTCCCGGTAGTTGCGAAAGCGTCCATCAAAAAGGGCCACCCCGGCTTGCTCGAATACTTCGGGTCGATAGGTGGTACGGGCCAATTCCGCCGCCCGACGGCTGGCATCATCCCCGACTTCTACGTCTACCCCGGCTGATTTATAAGTGGCTTTCTCGCCCATTAGTTCCTTTGCTCTAGTGCCTTATTCAAATAATGTTTTTACCGTCAGTCTAAAGCCCGGCAACACATCTTCACCGTCCAATTCATCCTCACCGATTAGCCCTTGTACTTTAAGCCCGGTAGCAAGACGGTAAACCTCGGCAGTTTGGGCTGCCGGATTGACGATCCAAATTAGCCTGACCCCGGCTTTCTGGTACTGATCTACCTTTTGGGCTACCTCGTACACGCTGTCATTCTTGGAGACGACTTCGACCACCAAATCAGGGGCAACGGTTAGCTCCTGGTCTAATAGCACGGGCAGCTTTTCGGAATTTATAAAAGAAACAGCGGGCTGGCGTTTACGTAACCCATCGTTAAAGTCATAGGTCGCCGACGAGTCCAGCACATAACCTAGTTTACGATCATCGACATAAGCCGCTAAACGCCGACCAACCCTCATACTAATGGCGCTATGCAACCCGCTCGCCATCTTTTTCGATTCCTCCTCAAGTAGCTCTTCCAAACCCGCTTCTATTAGGTCAATACTCATACTGCACGCTCCGGCCTTCTAAAGAGGTTAAGCAAAAAATTGATCGACATGCACCGTCAAACCTGTCACAACCTGAGAGGGTAAAAGGGCCTGCCCCTGAAATACACCTATGATTCGATACGCCCCTTGATCGAGGGTTAGCACTTCGATGGTGCGGGCGGCGGGGTCGGCAATCCAGTATTCCGGGATGGAGGCACTGGCATAGGCGGTCAGCTTGGTATTACGATCATAAGTAGCCGTACCGGGCGACGCGATCTCAACCACCAAATCGGGTGAACCGATGATCCGCGACGGTGTGAGAATACTTAGATTGGAGTTAAGAACGACGATCACATCAGGCTGGACTACTTTGTTAGGAGCGAGTTCTACATCAAACGGAGCCGTGAAAACCCGCCCTAATCCTTTAAGCTCTACATGAGGAAATAAATAATAAAAAAACCGCCCATTGGAACCTTGATGTGCTGATCCAGGAGAAGGTGGCATATAAAGCACTCCGTCAATAATCTCGTAACGGTGGTCGTCGTCAGGTATTTTGGCATAGTCGGCATAGGTCCACTGACCTTGCGCCGGGCCAGGAATATGGTCGGCGGGAGCCACTATCGGCACAACATCATTTGCAGTAGTGGTGGTAGTCATGACAACTTCCTCTTTTCACACACTTCGGCGGTTCTTAGGAGTGTTCGAGCGCGAGTTTCGCTCCCCCCGGTTGGTACTTGAAATCGACTGGGTAGCGCCCGTTAAAGCAGGCTAGACAGATATGATTGGGCGGCAACCCAGTGCCTGCCTCGAAGGTATCGACCGACAAAAAGCCAAGCGAGTCGGCATCGACATATTCACGGATTTGCTCAACCGTCATCCGGTGGGCGATCAATTCTTCATAAGTGCCGGTATCCACGCCCAACACGCAGGGATGCTGGATCAGCGGCGAACTGATCCGAAGATGAACCTCTTTGGCCCCACCGACCGTCCGCAACATTCGGACGATCCCTTTGGTGGTATTGCCGCGCACAATCGAGTCGTCCACTACCACCACTCGCTTACCTTCGAGCATCGGGCGCAAGGGATTGAGTTTGATCTGAATACTCTGGCGGCGCATCTGCTGATCGGGTTGAATAAAAGTACGCCCGATATAGCGGTTTTTGATTATACCTTCCCGGTAAGGCAGACCGCTTTGCTGGGCAAACCCGGTCGCGGCGGGTATTCCGCTATCGGGTACACCGATCACCAGATCGGCCTCGACAGGATGTTCTTTTGCCAAAAAGCGACCCAGATTCTCACGGATCAAATAGACCGACTGCCCGGCGATCAGACTATCAGGTCGAGCGATATAGAAAAGCTCGGCGGAACACAGAGCGCTTTGATAGCCGGAAGCCTCCCAGCGTTCCAACCGACCGACCGTCTCAAAGCCGTTAAGGTCTATCGCTACAATCTCGCCCGGTTCTACCTCGCGTTCGTAAGCCGCTCCGACCGTATCGAGGGCGCAAGTCTCGCTGGCAACCACCCAACCGTCCCCGTCAATAAGTTGACCCAAACAAAGGGGCCGGATACCAAAAGGGTCGCGCAGGGCATACAACCGCTCCGAGGTCAGAATCGTCAGGCTGAAAGCACCGCGCAGACGGCTGGCTCCATTGCGTAATTTCTCGACCCAGGTCGCGCCCGGCGCACGGGCCAAGACCTGGGTGATAATCTCGCTATCGGTGGTGCCGTTCAAGCGCACGCCCTGGCTACTTAGCTCCACCCGCAATTCGCCCGCATTTACGACGTTGCCATTGTGGGCTACCACCAGAAAGCCAAGAGCAGTCTCAGCCTCAAACGGCCCGGCATTAGCCAGCAAACTGCTGCCGGTCGTGCTGTAACGGGCGTGACCGACCCCTCGATACCCTTTCAGGCCGTCCAGGTTGCGCTCGTCAAACACGTCCGAGACTAATCCCATCCCACGCCGGACATTCAAATCGGCCCCATCCCACACAGCCATCCCGGCACTTTCCTGCCCGCGATGCTGAAGGGCGAACAGCCCAAAATGGATCAGTCGGGCCACCTGCCGCCGTTCGCTGATAACCCCAAAAACGCCACACTCGTCCTGGGGTTTATCCTCCCCGCTATTAAACTGGCTCAAAATACTCCGCATCTCCTAATAATTTAATAAGGATGAAGGATGAGGGATGAAAAATGCAGAAGTCAGAATGCAGAATGCAAAATTTGCAACTACAAATCTGCTCCTATAATCGTGAATCGTAAATCCTATTCATCCCTCATCCCTCATCCCTTACTTACCTCTCTGACCGCAATATCGCTACGATAGCGCATTTTGTCAAAGCCGATTCGGTTCTCCCTCAAAGCATTATACACCCGCTGACGGGCGGCGGCTATATCCGGCCCTAACCCTACCAAATTAAAAACCCGCCCTCCGGCACTCACAACCCACCCTGCCTGGTCCAGGCTTGTCCCGGCATGAAACAAAAAGAGGTCAGCCGAATTATCGAAAGCATCCCAACCGTAAGTCACCAAACCTCTGGCATACGGGCCAGGATACCCCTCGGCAGCCAACACCACTCCAACGCTTGCCCCTGGTTTCCAGCGCAAAACCGGAGCAGTCGCCAACCGACCGGCGGCGGTGAGTTCCAACAATTCGAGTACGTCAGAATCCAGGCGGGGCATTAGCGATTGGGTTTCGGGGTCGCCAAAGCGACAATTGTACTCGACCACCTTTGGCCCTTGTGCCGTAAGCATTAGCCCGGCATAAATGATACCACGATAGTCGATGTTTTCGGTGATAAGCCCGTTGAGGGTCGGTTGCAAAATGCGGTCATAGACCTGCTGACGCAGGGCCGAAGTCATAAAACTAGGTGGGGAGTAGACCCCCATCCCGCCGGTATTCGGGCCAGCGTCGTTATCATAGGCTCGTTTATAATCGCAGGCCGGTTCAAGTGGGATAATCGTTTGCGAAACTGTATCACATAAAGCGAGGGCCGAAACCTCAACCCCCTCCATAAATTCTTCGATCAAAATCCGACTGCCCGCCGCGCCGAACAAGTTGCCGCTCAATGCCTCCTGAATAAAGCGTCCGGCTTCAGCCCGGTCGGTTGTGACCAACACGCCTTTACCTGCCGCCAGTCCATCGGCTTTGACGACGAACGGCCCGGCCTGCTGTTCGAGATAGGTCAGGGCCGGTTCGACCGCTTCAAAAATTGCCAGGGCTGCCGTCGGGATCGCGTGGCGTTGCATAAAGCTTTTAGCCCAAATTTTGCTGGCTTCCAGCCTTGCGCCTTCCGCGCCCGGCCCAAAAACCAGTTGGCCTTCCGCCCGCAAACGGTCGGCTAACCCTTCCGCCAACGGCACTTCCGGCCCGATCACGACCAGTCCGGGCTGTCGCGCCTGGGCCAACCGCACCAATTCGTTAACATCCTCGGCCCCAATTGGCACATTCTGGGCCTGGGGCAACCGGGCAGTCCCGGCGTTTCCCGGCGCAAACACCAGCTTTCCAGCCTCCGCCGACCGGCTAATCGCCCAGCCCAGGGCGTGTTCGCGGCCACCACCGCCAATAATCAAAATCTCTTTTTTCATTTCCTCTGGTTTTCCCACATCAGGGTTGGCTAAAGCTATTTTGGATAAAATTCAGGCCGTCATTGAATTTCGCTATATAACGGCAGTTAAAAGCAGCAAGCTCGGCTTTTATGTCGGGATCACCAAAATCTTTGCTATTGGTGCTTATAAAGCATTTGGGTTCCTGGGGGTCGTGCCTGCGAAGATCATTTACTACCGCACCCAAAATAACTCCATCTTGTAAAGAAAGCTTATAACGCTTTTGATACTCGATGGCCTGTTCAAAATAGCTTTATCAGTTGCTAGAATATTACCTGCTAAGAATATCCGCTTGAGATTTGCATCAAAGGCACTCATTTCCTTATTCTCAATCTCTCGCATTTCAGATATAACATCTTTAAGAACGATGGCAAGATTTTGATGTAACCCAGAGCGGCGCAGTTGGCTGAATTGCTGCTCTAATGATCTGTACAAAGTTATACGCTCTTTCTCACGGTGAGAAAGCGTCCAGGAGGGTTCAAATAAGGCAAAGACCGGCACAGCCAACGTAATCTTACCACTCTCTGCCAGACTCAAAATAGCATTTGCAGCGTTGGCCTCTTCTTGATCGAGAACTACTTCCAAAACAAAGTTAGACTCAATGTACGTAAGCATAAAGTGGAACCTCTGGAAGAACGGAAGCTTCTCGAATCGCAGCGAGAAAACCCTCAGCGTTAAGTGATTTTTCGGGTTCGTCGGCCTGCTCTCCTAACAACCAGGCCAGGTCGGTTAGCCATTCGAGTATTATAAGCACTAACTCGCTCTCTCTAAGATGCTCTCTGGCAATGGGATCAGCCAAATAACGCGCTATTACTTGATCCATTGGAAATTCAAGGGTTGGTTTAGGGTCAGTTAACGGTTGCTTCCACAAAAAGCCTTTTTTAGGTGATACTAATAATAAATAGGGAACAGTCGGCGTGAGGTTTGAATTGTACTCTTTAAATTGTTCATATATATTGGTTATACCCTCAGGGACAAGATTTGACCAGTTTTTTATTTCTACGATTGCAATAGGGCGTTCATTAATGTCCTGAATAAGAATATCAGCTCGTGGACTCATTATTGTCCCTCCTTAAAGCGTTTTTCAACAATCTGATCGGATTCTCTCAATCATTGTAAGTCATTGCCGGGTGGAGCGCAATCTAAAATCTGGCGGCAGGCGATTTCGATAGCCTGGGGTAGTAGCGCATCTTCGGCGGCGTGGATACGATTGCCGAGCGTATCCGGGGTGTCGCCCGGCAAGATTGGAACTTCGCGCTGAAGCAAAAGCGGCCCGGCATCCATCAAGTCGGTGACATAGTGGACAGTACAGCCAGTGGTATCAAGGCCCGCCGCCAAAACTTCCTCGATAGCGTGGTTGCCGCGAAAGACCGGGATCAAGCGGCCATCCGAAAGCCTGACTTCGCTCTCGAAAGTTTCGGTCAGGAGGGCCGGGTGAACGTTGATGATACGTCCGGCGAATTTAGCGACAAAAGCCGCCCCCAAAAGCAAACCCCAACCAGCCAGCACCACCAGATCGATCCCGGTTTCTTCCAGAAGCGTCGCCAGGGCTGCATCGTATTCGGCCCGCTCCCGGCCTACTGCCTTCCATTCCGACCAGCGCCAGGAGCGTGCGTGCAGTCCTTGCGTTCTGGCCCAATCCAGACCGGGCGAGGCTTTTTTGTGGCTGATAACCAGGACAATCTGAGCAAGCGAACCGGGTTGGCGTGTCCCATCGTAAATCGCCGGAAGCCGTCCGCCTCCGCCGATCATCACGGCCAGTTTTAGTTTTTTGTGTTCCATTCTCCCCTTTACAAAAGCTTCATAACAACTGCCGCAACTCATCAGTAAGGGCCTGACTGAGTTCGGGCCGACCGTGAAAAGCGGCAGGAGTACTCTGGAAAATTTCAACGCGCCACTGCCCGGCCTGACTTGAGACGACCAGGGTCTGAATAGCGTTGACGTTTGGGCTAATGTCGGATTGGCCGGGCGGAACCATGCCCACGACCGCCCGAAGAAGCGCGACATCTAAGGTCAAGAAACGTACTTCTCGGACTTTCCCCACGTAAGCGGCGGTCGGGTGATCTCGGAAAATCTGACTGAGGTGGGTCTCGATTTCGGCCCGCCCGTTGATCGCACTGCCGTCAAAGCCAACGATATTGCCAGCCTCGACAAAAAATGAGGCCATCGCCTGAGCGTTACGCTCGTTCCAGCTATTCAGGATCATCTGATATAATTCGCGGATGTTATCTGCCGTAGCAGACTGCGAACCTTGTTCGGATGATGTTTCTATATTCATTTTTACCCTCCTTAATCTAATCGCTGGTCAGCTTAGAAAACTAATCGTCCAACAACAAGCGCTTTTAACGATATTATACCAAAAGCTACAGATAAGTACTGAGATGCTGACTTCGCTTGGCGTGCGCCTAAACAGCGCGAGTGCTATAATCGGTGATGCTAGAGTGGATGATGAGCCTGGAAATAAACGCGCCAGTTTCCGGCTTTTTTACGGACTTAAACTGAATAGCGAAGATCAAAGCAGATTGAAGGGAGTTACCTACCTATGAGCGAGCTTGAAAAAACCCAATCGGGCGCTACCCGACTCGAAAAAGATAGTATTGGAGAATTGCCCGTGCCGGTCGAAGCCTTTTACGGCGTACAAACGATGCGGGCGATCCATAATTTCCCGATCAGCGGGTTGGCAATGCCCGCCCGTTTTGTTCGTACTCATGCGATGGTCAAGCGGGCGGCGGCGGAAGTCAATTTTGACCTGGGCATGCTTGATGAGAAGCTTTACAAGGCGATCAGCCAGGCCGCCAGCGAGGTCGAAGCGGGCGGCTTTGCCGATCAGTTCCCGATAGATATTTTCCAGACTGGCTCCGGCACTTCTACCAATATGAACGTCAACGAGGTTCTCGCCAGCCGCGCCAATCAATTATTGGGTGGCAAGCCGGGCGACAAAAAGCCGATTCACCCTAACGACCATATTAATATGGGCCAATCGTCCAACGACACGATCCCGACCAGCCTTTATATCAGCGCCTTGACCGCCATCGAGAAGGATTTGCGTCCGGCCCTCAGAGTGCTGGAAGCCTCGTTGCGCCGGAAGTCCGAAGAATTCTGGTCGATCATCAAGACCGGGCGTACCCACTTGCAGGACGCTACTCCAATCCGGCTAGGTCAGGAATTTTTGGGTTACGCCGGGCAGATCGAACGAGCGCAAAGCCGTCTCGACGCGGCCTCAAAGGAGTTGAGCGAGGTCGCTTTGGGCGGGACGGCGGTCGGGACCGGGGTTAACATGCATCCCGAATTTGCGACCCGCGTTCTGGAAAAGTTGAGCAATTGGCTGGGCCTCGACATCCGGGAGAGCGATAACCATTTCCAATCCCAAAACGCTATCGACGGCGCAGTTTACGCCAGTGGAGCGCTCAAGACCATTGCGGTCAGTCTGATGAAGATCGCCAACGATTTACGCTGGATGACATCCGGCCCCCGTGCCGGGATCGGCGAGATTACCGTTCCGGCGGTGCAACCCGGTTCCTCGATTATGCCCGGCAAGGTCAACCCGGTTATCGCCGAGTCGGTCACGATGGTCGCGGCCCAGGTGATCGGCTATGATACGACGATTACGCTGGCGGGACAGTCCGGCAATTTCGAGTTAAACGTAATGCTGCCGGTGGTCGCCTACGACCTGCTAGAGGCGATCCGGCTCTTGACCAACTCCTGTCATAACCTTGCCACTCAATGTATCGACGGCATCGTAGCGACCGATCAAGGGCCGAAAATGCTCGAACAGGGTCTATTGCTGGCGACTCCGCTGGCCCCCGTGATCGGTTACGACAAAACCGCCGCTATTGTCAAAAAGGCCCTGGCCTCTAATCGCACCGTCCGCGAAGTGGCTTACGAGGAAGCCGGTCTCGACCGCGAACAACTCGACAAACTACTTGACCCGGCCTCCATGACCGTGCCGGGCGCGTCCACCGGGGCCAGTGGCGGCTAGAAGGAGAATATTTTACATGCCTCAAAATCAGAAGAAACGCCAGCAAGCTTTAGAGCGCAAAAAAGCTAAACGCACCCAGAAAAAACAGACCATGCAACGGTCTGTCACACTTGCGCCCAGTATTCGGACGCTCGTCCCGTTGGCGGCGAAGTGGCCTTTGCGTGAATGTCTAGTCAGCCGCGACTGGCGAAACGAGGGAGAGATAATCCAGATACTGGTCGCCCGCGAGTCGCCCTCTGGCAAGATCGTAGCAGCCTCTTTCCTGGTTGATCTGGGCTGCCTGGGGGTCAAAAACGCGATGACAAAGGTTTTTGACTCGGATTATGATTATGTGGTCGAGTTACGCGACGGCATGATGAGCCGACAGGCACTTGAAAAGGCCGATTTGAACCTGGCGGCTAAAATCCTCCGAGAGAGTATCGCTTATGCTCGGCGCTGGGGCTTTAACCCCAACCCTGATTATGCCCAGGCTTCCCTCTTGCTGGCTGAGGCCGATCCGGATGCTTCGGATGAAGATATTCCGTTGGGCAGAGATGGCAAACCGTTCTTCTTCGCTGGCCCCTACGATGATGCCAAAAAAATCCTCGCTAAACTCGAAAAAACCGCCGGGCCGGGTAATTTTGATTATTTTGCGATGCTTGGCGACTCCCTCAGCCCCTTCGAGGATTTTGACGGTGAAATCGACTTTATCGAGGACGAAGACGAGGATAGCGAAGAGGAAGCCGATGATGAGGACGAAACCGAGTATATTGAGGGTGATATTGTAAAGCAGGCAGAAACCGGGAGTGACTCACAGAGCAAACGTTAGATCGGCGAATTGCGACGATGCTGCCGGGGTTGCACGGGTGCATGTCGATAGCTGGCGCACGACCTACCGTGATATTCTGCCTGCCGATTTCCTGGCAACCCTGTCCTACCAGCAGCGCAAGAGACGCTGGATCACCTCGCTCTGCACCGAACAAAGCCGCGAGTTTGTCTACGTCGCCGAGGATCAGGCCGGACAAATCGTCGGCTTTGCTTCGGGCGGGCCACAGGCCAACAGCGATATAGACGGCTATAGCGGGGAACTATACGCGATCTACCTGCTTGAAACGCATCAACGCGGCGGGTTGGGGCGCCAGTTGGCCCTGGCGGTCGCTGGTCAGTTGGCACAACTCGGTTTTCACTCGATGATCGTGTGGGTCGCCGAGGGCAACCCGGCCCGCGCCTTCTACGAACGGTTGGGCGGACAACCGCTCGGCAGCAAACCCATCGAACTGGGTGGCACGACCATCAACCAATTCGCCTACGGCTGGCCCGATACCGCCAGCCTCTTGGCCGGGTCTTAGGTTCACTACAAAAGAAAGCCCAAAATGAAAGCCCAAAATGAACTATATTATCCGCCCAGTGTTAAAAGCTGACGAGCCGTTTCTATGGGAGATGCTGTATTACGCCGCCCATATGGAAGAGGAAGGCGAGAATGATATTCAAGCCGCCCGACGTAATTCGGGTCTGCTCAAGTATGTTCAAGGCTGGGGGAGGGAGAGCGACCGGGGCTTTGTCGCCAGCGACCCACTTACAGGCCGCGCAGTCGGAGCGGCCTGGGTGCGGCTCTTAATTGGGGCCGATAAGAGCGAAGCTTATGTTGATGATGAAACGCCCGAACTGGCAATTGCGGTGCTACCGGCCTACCTCGGTCAGGGGGCCGGGACACAATTACTTACATATATGCTGGAAGCTTTCAAAGGGATTTACCCGGCTATTGTGCTGAGTGTACGAGCTAACAACCCGGCCCGATACCTCTACGAACGGCTGGGCTTCGTGACGGTCGGCGAAATAACCAACCGGGTCGGGAGCAAATCATTTAAGATGGTGGCGCAGATCGATCATAATTAAACCCTGAAGCTTTCGTTTGTTGAGCAGATTAGCTTATACATCCCTGTTAAAACGATAAAGAGAGAAGGACAAAGATGTTCCAAACAGACTTGCTAAAAGACAAAGTTATTTTGGTGACAGGCGGCGGAACCGGGCTAGGGCGGGCAATGGCGACCCGCTTTTCAGAACTGGGCGCAAAGATTGCGATCAGTAGCCGCCGCAAAGAGTTGATCGAGCAGACCGCCGCCGAAATAAGCGCCGAAACGGGTGGGCCGACCTTTACCACCGCCTGCGATGTGCGCGACCCGGCCCAGGTGGATGCCATGATCGAAGCTGTTATCGCCCACTACGGGCGGATCGATGTGCTGGTCAACAATGCCGCCGGGAATTTTATCAGCCCAACCGAACGCCTCTCGCATCGGGCGGTCGATACGGTACTGGGGATCGTGCTGCACGGCACATTTTACTGCACCCTGGCGGTCGGCAAACGCTGGATCGAGGCCAAACAGCCCGGCACAATGCTCAACATCGTCACGACTTACGCCTCGTCCGGGGCCGGGTCGGGCTATGTCGTGCCATCGGCGGTAGCGAAAAGCGGCGTGCTGGCCCTGACCCGCTCGCTGGCAGTCGAGTGGGCCAAGTACGGCATCCGGCAAGTAGCGATTGCGCCCGGCCCTTTCCCCAGCGAAGGAGCCGAATCGCGTCTGGCTCCCACCCCCGAACTGGTACAGGCCGGGCTTAACAAAATCCCGCTCAAGCGTTACGGCGAACTACCCGAACTGACCAATCTTGCCAGCTATTTAATCTCGGATATGGCGGGCTATATTACTGGCGAAGTGGTTACGATAGATGGCGGCGAATGGCTGGCGGGCGCGGGCGAGTTCAACGGCCTCGAAGCGGTCACACCCGAACAATGGGACGAAATTGCCCGGCTTACCAGGGTGAAGAAATAGCTGGCAAGTTTAGGGACATTTGATGGCAGTTTTTTTGGAAACAGGGTAAGATAATGGCAAAAGTCTGAAATTCTAAGCCATAAAGGAGAGACTATGCTGACTTACAACGAATTACTTTCCGAAATGAAACAATTACCTTATCAACAACGGCTGGCACTTTTAGAAGAGTTAGCCCATTCGTTGCGTCAGGAGTTAGCAGCAGAGCCAGCAAAAATCAAAACACCCGAAGAATTAGGATGGCCTCCTGGCTATTTTGAGGAAACTTATGGTAGCTTTCGGGACGAACCATTGGAGCGCGGCCCACAGGGTGAGTATCCAGTACGTAACAAACTGTTATGATTTATTAAAAGGAGACATGGTAGGCAGAGCGCAGGTGGGCCAATCAAATTAACCAATTCAGCAGGGATAGGTATTTTATTTATCCTGTCAATCATGTTTATCCCTGTTAAATTAAGAGGAGAGAAGGATGGCACAACAGATGTTACCGGCGGGGACGCTCAAGGATCAAGTAGCGATTATTACGGGCGGCGGAACGGGGATGGGCAAGTCGATGGCCCTAACTTTCTCCGCGCTGGGAGCGAAAATCGTGGTCGCCAGTCGCAAGCTAGAAAACCTGGAAACGACCGTTGCCGAAATCGAGGCCCAGGGAGGTGAGGCCCTGGCGATACAGACGGATGTGCGCGACCCGGCCCAGGTCGCCAATCTGGTCGAGAAAGCCAAAGAGCGGTTTGGCGGCATCGACATTTTGATAAACAACGCCGCCGGAAATTTTGTGGCAAAGGCCGAAGATTTATCGCCCAACGCCTGGAACGCTGTTATCGGCATTGTGCTAAATGGAACCTGGTTTTGCACGCAGGCCGCCGCCAAAGAAATGATCGCGCAAGGGCGAGGCGGCAAAATCGTCAATATCATCGCGACTTACGTCTGGACAGGTGGGCCGGGAACGGCACCGAGTGCCGCCGCCAAATCGGGCGTGATGAGCCTGACCCAAAGCCTGTCGGTCGAATGGGCCAAACACAAAATCCGGGTCAACGCGATTGCGCCCGGCCCGGTCGCCACCGAAAATACCACCCGCCAGCTTTTTGGCAGTGGCGCACTGATCGACAAGATGACAAAGGAAATCCCGCTCGGTCGCTTCGGGGAAGTCGAAGAAATTTCCAATGCCGCCGCCTATCTTGTCTCCGACTATGCCGATTATATTACCGGCACCTGTATCACCCTCGACGGCGGTAATATGCTCAACAAGGGCTTTTTGAAATATTTTGACAAGCTGCCGGAACATAAATAGCCGTAGGTATCGCCCAGCTTAAGCGGCTATACAAACAAAACGGGTCAGCCTGGCTGTGCTATAATTGTGGCACAGCTTTTAGGTACCCGAATTAAAGAGGAATAACTTAAAAAGGAGGAACCATTTTGGCACTGCTTGAGGGGAAAAATGCGCTTATAATGGGCGTAGCCGATAAACATAGCATCGCCTGGGGCATTACGAAAGCTTTTCACGATGGGGGCGCGAATATTATCCTGACCTATCAGAACGAGCGACTCCGGGGCAATGTCGAGAAACTGGCGGCGACCTTAGAACGCCAACCGACCTTGATCGGCCCCTGCGATGTGCAGAAAGACGAAGAACTGGACGGCGTATTCGCGCAGGTCGGCGAGCATTTTGGTGGCAAGCTTGATGTAATGGTACATGCGCTGGCTTTTGCCGCCCGTGAAGATTTGCGCGGTAATTTTGTGGATACCTCGCGGGCCGGGTTTCAACTCGCTACCGACATCAGTAGCTACTCGCTGATTGCGGTCGCCCGCCGCGCCAAAGGCTTGATGGAAGCGGCAGGCGGTGGTAGCATCATCACCCTGACCTATCTCGGTAGCGAACGGGTCGTCAAGAATTACAACGTGATGGGGGTGGCAAAAGCGGCCCTCGAAGCCAACGTGCGCTATCTCGCCAACGACCTCGGCCCATCTAACATCCGGGTCAACGCAATTTCGGCAGGGCCGATCAAAACTCTAGCAGCAGCAGGCGGGGTAAGTGGCTTTAGCAGAGTGCTTGATCTGGTCAAAAGTCAGGCTCCTTTGCGCCGCAATGTCGATACCAGCGAAGTCGGCGACGTAGCCGTCTTTTTGGGTAGCCAGATGTCCCGTGCCGTCACGGGCGAAATTCTGTATGTTGATAACGGCTACCATATTTTAGGATTGATGGTAGCGGATTAGGGAGATTTACGATTTACGATTTGCGATTGTAATTACTCAGCCTGACCCTTTGGGCGACCACATAGGGTCGCACCCTACCCAAAATCCGTTGTAGGGTGCGACCCTATGTGGTCGCCCAGCCTGCGTAGTCATAAATCGTAAATCGTAAATTGCTTGGAGGATACAATGGAGTACGAATATATAAAGACCGAGCGTGAGGAAACTACTTTTATTGTCACGCTCAACCGACCTGAGAAGCTAAACGCCCTCAGTCAGGCCCTGACCGGCGAGGTCGTCCATGCCCTCAACGAAGTGCAAGGCGACGCAGGGATTCGGGCAATCATCATTACTGGCGGGCCAAAAGTTTTTGCTGCCGGGGCCGACCTGAGCAAAATGCAAACCGCCACTGCCATCGATATGTATAGCCGCAATCTAGCCGGGGATATGTGGTCAACCGTCGCCAAAATGCCCCAGCCAACCATTGCTGCCGTCGCCGGGTATGCCCTGGGCGGTGGTTGCGAACTGGCGATGGCCTGCGATTTGCGACTGGCCGCCGATAACGCCCGGTTCGGACAACCCGAAATCAACGTTGGTATCTACCCTGGCGCAGGTGGTACGCAACGTCTCTCCCGGTTGATCGGGCTGGGCCGGGCTAAAGAATTGATTTTTATGGGCGACAATATCAAGGCCGACGAAGCCTACCGGATTGGGTTGGTCAACAAGGTCGTCCCGGCGGAAAGCCTGATGGATGAGGCGCGAGCGTGGGCCAAAAAGCTCGCTACCAAACCGCCCTTCACCTTGCGGGTGGTCAAGCAGGTGATGGACGAAGGCTACGACCTGAGCCTGGAAGCGGCCTTGCGGCTCGAACGGCTCGGCTTTATCAGTCTGTTCGGCACCGAAGACCAGCGCGAGGGTGTGGCTGCCTTCCTCGAAAAACGCAAGCCAGATTTTAAGGGCAAATAAAGCAGGAATTTAACAGGGATAGACAGGATTCACCGGAGAAATTAAGTAAGCTCTTACCCAAAATATTTGGGTAAGAGCTTACTCCGTTTTGCGAGTGCTTTTTGCTGGCAAGGTCGCGTCTGCTGCTCTCTCCATCACCAGTATGTACATTTTGCGACCACGAAGTATCCCAATCAGGCGAACCACCACATTTACCCAGAAGAAAGAACGCCGGAAATAAGGCGGCATTTCCTTGAACTTTAAGACCCGAAAGCCAAAGCGAGGGTAATATTGCTCCATTTTATTGATACAAGTCAGGTATAGTTTACCCTTCTCGCAGGCCAGCAACGCAGCTATAATCTCGCTTCCCAGGCCCTGCCCCTGGCGTTCCGGCACTACCGCGATAGAGGCCAATTCCCGAACCTCCGCCCCGTGTGGTTTTACCTGCCCAATAGCTACTATCTTACCTTCATCTTCCGCTACCAAAAAACGCTGCCAATCCAGTTGCCGGGGATTAATCCCAGCCTGTTTCACTATCCGCTTTATTTCGGGCTGTTCAACCTCACTCGCTGGTCTTATCTTTACTCCCAACTTCTTGCTCACCTTTTTTCCTTATTCATCCTTCATCCCTCATCCCTTATCTCTCCCACTTATGCTACTTCCGACCTACTTGCAGATTGTACCAAAGTTCACAACTAGATGCTTAGTATTACCGATGAGAGTGGCACAGTTTAGGCTTATACTAAACTTAGTGCAAAACCAGATAATATTCCGAGCCATGTCTAAATAAAATGGCTCAAGCTAGAGTTAGAAGGGGAAGACCATGCAAAGTAATACGAAACAGTTGCTTATTCAGAAAGTAATAATAAAATATTGTAGCGGCCTTGTTCTGGTACTAAGCGCAATGTTGCTGTTGGCAGCCTGCGGCGAAGCGACCATTACACCCGGCAGCGCCAACCCGACCCAAACGACCGGGATAGCTGCAAGTGCGCCAAATACGACCGTTATTTCAAACAATACAAATCAAATTGCGACCGAAATTAGAAACCGCGCTACGGGGGTACAGCCAGTCTTGTTACCGGCCCGCCTCCCGGCAGGAATGGAGGCCAGCCTAGTTGGAGCAAATCAAAACAGCTTTAGTGTTCAGTATACCGATCTCAAAGCCGGTAAGAAGGTTTTGCTGGCGACCGTTATACCTAACCCACCCTTGCCGGGTGACAAAACCGATCAAACCAAACCTCAATTCCGGGATACAACCGCCCTTTATCAAGTAAAAGATCGTACCCAGCCAACCGGCCTGCGCTTTTTGATCTGGGACGAACCGGGCAAATGGGCCTCCGATAGCGGGTTACGCGATAGGGTCTCTTACTACCTGACCGCCGAGGGCCTGACCGAAGGCGAGTTCTGGCAACTGGCGAACTCGTTGGGAACCAGGCCAGAAAACGGCAAAGTTGATGCTGCCCCTCACGATAACCTTCTGTAAATCTTTAATCGAAAACGACCGTCCGTTTGCCATAGGTCAGCACCCGGTCTTCAAGGTGAGCGCGAACGGCGCGGGCCAATACTTGCCGTTCCAGGTCGCGACCCTTGCGGATCAAGTCTTCGACGCTATCGCGGTGGCTGACCTGGGTCACGTCCTGGGCAATGATCGGCCCCTGGTCGAGTTCTTCGGTCACGTAATGGCTGGTCGCACCAATCATCTTGACCCCGCGCTCGTAAGCCTGGTGATAGGGCCGTCCACCGACAAAAGCCGGTAAGAAGCTATGGTGAATGTTGATTATCCGGGCCGGGTACTGCTGAACCAGAGCGGGCGACAAGACTTGCATGTAGCGGGCCAGCACCACCAATTCAACCCCGTGCTGCTCCAAAAGCGCGGTAATCTGGCTTTCCTGCACAGCCCGGTTGGAGGCCGATACCGGCAGCCAATGGTAGGGGATGCCAAAGCTCTCGGCGACCGGGCGCAAGCTCTCGTGGTTACTGATGATAAGCGGAATATGGGCTGCGAACTCTCCGGCCCGCCACCGCAAGAGCAAATCGTACAAACAGTGGTCGAGCTTCGAGACCAGTAGCGCGATTGTCTTGGGTCGATCTGAGAAATGGAGTTGCCAGTCCATCCCGAACTGCCGGGCGATAGACTCGAAAGCAGGCCCAATTTCGTCTCGCCCTAGCGTCATACCGCCTAGATCAAATTGCACCCGCATAAAGAAAGCCTGCACGTTCAAATCGCTGTGCTGGCTGGCATCCAGAATGTTCGCGCCGTGCTGGGCCAGAAAAGTCGTCACACTGGCGACAATCCCACGCCGGTCGGGGCAGCTAATCGTCAGCACCCCTGAAACGGGGCTTTGATTTTTCCCTTTGCCAGAGATTACTAGATTTTCTTTATCCAGGGATATGTCCTCTTGAATTGGTGAGCCTCGCTTTCTCATAAGTAATTATTCAGACCGGGCGACCACATAGGGTCGCCCCTACAACGGATTTCGGGTAGGGGCGACCCTATGTGGTCGCCCAAAGGTGGTAGGCTGAGTAGTTACTCTCGTAAACCTAATTTACCTGATACCTGAAACCTAACACCTAATACCTCCCTTACAGCAACCTGACCACTGCGGCGCTAACGTTCGGATGGCTGGCGACCAGGATTTCGCGCCGGTAAAGATCGAAAGGGCTACCGGCAAAATTGGTAACAGTTCCGCCCGCCTCGCTTACCAACAGCGCCCCCGCCGCCATGTCCCAGGCGTTTAAGCGCTCCCAAAAGCCGTCCAGCCTACCGCAAGCAACGTAGCACAAGCTCAAGGCGGCGGAACCGTCCCGCCTTATACCGTGTGAATGTAAGGCAAGCCGTTCCCAACCGACCATGATCGGCGGATTAGCGGCCTGATCGCCTGGATAACCACTGGCTACCAGGGCCTTACCCAAGTCGCTTACGCTTGAGACGTTGATCCGTTCGCCGTTCAAATAGGCTCCGCCGCCTGCGGTCGCCCAAAACAACTCGTCGCGCATGGCATCGTAGACCGCGCCCGCTACGATCTGCTCCCGGTATTCGAGGGCAACGCTGGCGCAAAAGAAAGGATGACCGTGTGTATAATTGGTCGTGCCGTCCAGTGGGTCAACGATCCAGCAAAAATCCGGGTCACTCCCGCCGGTCGTACCTTCCTCTGCCAGCAGACGATGATCGGGAAAGCGGCTCGCAATAAGGCGGGCAATTTCGGCTTCGCAAGCCCGGTCGATCTCGGTCACAAGATCAACCGGGCTACTCTTGGTTTCGACCCGTAAAGGTTGAGCCTGACGCAACCCGGCGACCTGGATCGCTCCGGCAGCACGGGCGGCTTCCTGAGCTACTTCCAAATAAGCTTCAAACATTTCTAATTTTATCCTTTTAGCTAATGCCCATTAATATTTGCTAAATAAACAAAGGGGCGAAATTAGGTCGCCGGGTCGCAATAGGTGGGCCATCCCAGATCGACGGGTCGAGCCGTTCGAGACCGGGGCGGGCGAAATAGGCCAACAACTGACGCACCGGGGCCGGGTCGGCTACAATCTCGACATGATTGATCGAGCGGCCCAGCGTCTTGGACAATTCTTCATAGCGCAACTTGACCCGCCAGGGTTGACCGTCCGGCTTCAATTCGGGCAATTGTAACCGGGCCGATATTACAGACACAACTCTATCGCCTGGAAGCTGATCCTCGGCTAATTGAGGTGTAAGAGGCTCTCCATAGGTGTAAAGTGGGCTATGGCTGGGGGCCTTGACCCGAATACGACCAGGGGTCAAGGCCGAACCGCTATAGACAAAGTAGATTTCATCCAAGCGGTCGAGCCGGGCCAGGGCTTCCGGTCGGTTCAACTCTTCGATCAGGGGGTTGACCGGGTAGCCCGGACGCGGCCCAAAAGGGTAAAGCTGCTCCTGTCCGACCTCGTCTATTTGATATAGATAATTTTGCGCTCCGAGTGGCAAAAGATCGCGGATCGAGCGAAGTTGCTCACGGTTATAGTTATAGAGATCGGGCAGGTCTTGCCTACGAATAGTCCGATAAATATGGCGGGCCTTGTGGGGTAAAGATTTGGCTTCGCGGGTCTCAAGCAAAGCGATCATAGCTTGAGCGTCCTGAACGGGTATCCCGATCAGAGTGCTATCTCCCCCCTCATAAGCATAGTAGGCCGCGACCGAACCGTATTGGGGAACCGCCACCAACATCAACCGGGCGACTGCCCCAGCGTAGTTTTCGCTCTGGACATAGGCTCGTCCGATCAGCCCGCCCATGCTATGACAAAGCAAATCCACCTGACTATAATCAACCGGCACGCTCGACCGCTTTAAGGCCGCGTCGGGCGATAACTGCCGAATACGCTCGATCTCGGCCCCTAGCTCGACCGACAAGTCAGCCACGCTTTGCCGCCAATCGTAGGGAAAAGCGAACAGCGATACGCCCGGCACATAACCGATCCGCTCCAAACCGTCCACCAGATTATGATAAACCTTTGTAATCGGGTCGAGGCGACCGCGTGGGGCCAGGGCCGGGGGCCAAGTCCCCAACACACCGGGCAAGATAATGATAGGCCGTACCACTTCTGGCAATAAATCCAACCGGGTCGCAATTTGTTTTTGAATAAACGGCAACCGCCGGGTAAGTCCCTGTTGCGCCACACTCAATCCAAACCGAGGTAAATCTCGCACTTTCACATCTGACCTCTATCCTTGTAATATCCACTACTAATACTAGGTCCTGATAGGTAGCAACATTTGTAGTAGAGAATTTATTCTCTTTAGCCTTTTGCAAAGGGAAAGAGAATAAATTCTCTACTACCCTACCTTACCAGACTTGGTCTAACCTTTACAACAAATTGCAGCGTACTTGACCCCTGTAGGAGTGAGCTTCTGCTCGCGATTGAACGAACGGCTGGGTCTTAAATCGCGAGCGGAAGCTCGCTCCTACAGATAATTTGTATATGACGAGGACTCTGCATTCTGTTACAGAAGTTGCTTCATAATCCTCCTGTGAGACACCGCTCCGTCGGTGGACTTTTCACGAAGCAACCTCTTAGGGACGCAAAAATAATAAAATATCCCGGTAGGGGCAAGTATTTTGATTTGCTTCCCTTAGAAAGTCACCATGCCACCTGTGACATTGAGGGCTTGCCCGGTCATATAACGCGAATCGGGGCCGACCAGGAAAGAAACGACCGCCGCAACTTCTTCGGGCTGCTCGATCCGTCCGAGCGGGACACGCGATAGACGCTCCGCCCGGATTTGCTCCGGGGGGTTGCCGGTCAACCGCGAAAACTCGCTATCGATCAGGTCTTGCATGGGGGTGTTGACAATACCGGGGCAAACCGCGTTGACCCGAACACCAGTGGTGGCATAGGCCTGAGCCAACGTCTTGGTCATAGCAATCACAGCCGCTTTGCTGATATTATAGATTGGGTGATAAATCGTGCTGGCGAGCTTGCCCGCCGCCGAGGACATATTTACGATCCGGCCCTTTTGCTGGACGGTCATATACTGGAGCGCTTCGATACAACAAAAGTAAACCGCTTTGGCGTTGATATTCATCACACTATCCCAATGCTGCTCGGTGACATCCAGGGGCAGCGCAATTCGCTGGATACCAGCATTGTTGACCAACACATCCAGCCGATTGAAAGTCGTCAGCGTTTCAGCAATCATGCGCTGGCGGTCGCCACTAGAAGCTACATCTATCGTAAGTGGTAGCGCCCGCACTCCAATCTGTTGCAATTCCTCAGCCACTGTTTCAGCCAGATCGCCCCGCAAGTCAGCCACCACCACGTCCATACCATCCTGGGCCAACCGTAGCGCAATAGCCCGCCCGATCCCTTGTCCGGCCCCCGTCACAAGGGCTACCTGGCCCTTAACCGACCCTTCCACCTATTGCTCCTTTCAGCCTTTTACGCACTCTTATACAGCTCTAACATTGTAACACGGCTCTAAAACCCACTTTTGCGTATATATATTATAGCTGAAAGAATAAAAAATGGGGTAAGAAAGCTAAGTCTTTAGGGTCTTACGAAGAATTAAAAGGACCAAAGGAAGTACAAAACAATGGAAGATACCGCAATTGCACTTAGAATATTGATAGCAACGGCTAAGGCCCAGCCACAAAATGCTCCGGCCCTCTGGCAAGCCGCCCGGTTGGTGCTAAATGGCCCGGTCGCAAACCTAAAACCAAAAGCAGCCTCGCTCGAAAAAGCCGAAACGCAAAGCGCTAAACCCGCCGACGAAACCAAAACACCCGCCGACTTTCCGGCCTTGCAAGCCGAGTTTGATTACCTCGATGAAAACGGGCTGCATACCCATCGCACCGTCTATATGATGGCGCTGACCGATGGGCGGAACGTCAAGCGTAATGTTAAAATGCCGGTAGCCGACCGTTATGGCTATTTACTGACCGGTTATTGCACCTTGCGTAAACAAATTCGCTCGTTCCGTTCCAGCCGGATCAGCAATCTGCGAACCTTCACCGAAGGCCAGCCTTTGCAAGCTAACCGCCAGTGGATGCCCGCCGCACCGTCTCTGGCGAGTTAGCGGGCTTGCCGACCGAGTTTTACCATGGCCGGTTCGTCCGGTATTATGTTATTACACAATTACCCGGCCCGCTATGTGACATTGCTCTGCCAATGGACGATCTTACTCATCCCTCATCCTTCATTCCTCATCCCTCATTAGACGAGGTTTTTTTGATTTGGAATGAGATTGTAATATTTGCCTATTGCTTTTCCGTATAAAAAATTATAATATCTATCATATAGTACTTTAGTAGTACGTTGGGGTCGTGGGACAAGGGCCACGAGTAGTCGCTTTTGGGTAGTTATAGAAGGGTAGGTCAGGGTATGACGCTACATATTGAGCGTGAGAAAGCGCTTTTTTCGGGTACGCAAAGCAATTTTGCTAGTTCGGCGGGTACAGTTCTCGTTATCGACGATATTCCTGATAACCTCGCTCTGCTAGAGGCGATCCTGACTCCCAAAGGGTTTACGGTCTTAAAAGCGACCGGTGGACGTGAAGCCCTGAACTTGCTTGAGCAGGTACAACCCGATGTTATCTTCCTCGATGTAATGATGCCTGATATGGACGGCTTTGAAGTGACCCGCCGTATTCGGGCCGCCATTCATTTACCTTATATTCCGATTGTGCTGGTTACAGCGCTTCAGGATAGTAAATCCAAACTGGTTGGCCTCGAAGCCGGGGCCGATGAGTTTCTGACCAAACCTTTCTCCCAACCCGAATTGCTGGCACGGGCGCGAGCGTTGATCCGGCTACGGCGTTACAATCAAGCGCTGACCCGCTCGGTCGAAGAAAACCGCTATTTGAACGATTTGTTGCTGACCGAAAATTCGCGCATGGCGCTCGAACTCGACCGCACACGAGAAGCCCAAATGCGCTTGATGCCGCAAGGTGGGCCGGGCTATGCGGCGGTCAGTTTTGCGGCCTATTATCAGCCTGCCCTCGAAGTTGGGGGCGATTATTACGATTACGTTCGACTGGATGAAGACCGCTTTGTAGTGCTGCTAGGCGATGCGGTTGGCAAAGGTGGGGCTGCCGTGTTGAGCGTAGCTATTATCAAGAGCGTGCTGACCACCGAGTTCGCGCATATGTCTGCCACCGGGCGTAGCGAGTTCGACCCGGCGGATTTTCTAAAGCAGATCAATGCGGTGATTTGCGGGCCGCTACAGTCTAGCCGCACCGAGATGACCCTCTTTTGCGGGCTAGTTAATCTCAAGGAGCGCACGATCCGCTACTCCAACGCGGGGCAAACCTTCCCCTATCTGGCCCGCCTGGGCGAGATTTCCGAACTGAAATTGAGCGGGTTGCCGATTGGTCTTTTCGATGAAGCGATTTATTCTAACCGCGAAATCGGTTTTCAACCCGGCGACCGCCTGGTACTCTACAGCGACGGTATCAACGAAACGATGGATATTCGTTCGGAGCAATTTGGCCTCGAACGGCTCGAAAAGGCGATCCTCAACTGGGTCAAGCTTTCCCCGGAGTTAATGTTAAACAGCGTCCTGGTCAATTTGCAGCAATTCAGCACCGATGCCCCCGACGATCAAACCCTGGTTATATTGGGCTTCTAAAAGCGTAGCCCTATAACAAAATGCAAAGCGCTTGAGCTATAAAATATTTTGTCTTGAGGTATAAAATATTTTGTAGGAGCGAGCTTCTGCTCGCGATTGAACACCCAGATGTTGCTTCAATCGCGAGCAGAAGCTCGCTCCTACAGTCGTTCAATGAGCCTGTATTTTGCTGTAAAGAACTCCCCGCTTATTATGCGCCCATCTTTGACGATCATCGAAATATAAGCCCGCTCAAAATGAATTTTTCAGGCAAAATTGAACACTCAGTAGAAAACAGGAGCCGTAAAAGGCTTGACAAGAGGCTCACTTATTGCTAAAATTCTACCAATCGTTCAAATTTTGCTGGCTAAATAGCTACTTATCAAGGAGGATAAAATAGATGACTACCGAAGTACTGTCCCCTCAAAGTGAAGTAACCGAAAATGGCCCCGGCGCGTTGGTCGAGTACCGGGTCGAGGATGGGGTTGCCATTCTGGAGCTAAACAATCTTCCGGCCAACACCTACTCCTACGAGATGATGCGCTCACTGGACGAGGCGATTTTGAAAGCTCGCTTCGATGACGAGGCTCATGTGATCGTATTACGTGGTAAAGGCGAGAAATTCTTTAGCGCCGGGGCGGACATTCGGATGTTGCAAGAGGTAACACCGCGTTTCAAGTATTATTTCTGTCTGCACGCCAACGAGACTTTGAACCGACTAGAGCAGACCCCCAAACTGGTCATCGCTGCTCTGAATGGGCATACGGTCGGGGGTGGGCTGGAAATCGCGCTGGCCTGCGATCTTAGAATTGCCCGCAAGGATGCTGGAAGATTGGGTCTGCCGGAAGTTGGGCTGGGAGTGCTGCCCGGTACCGGCGGCACGCAACGGATGGCGCGGGCCTTACCCAAAGGCAAGGCAATTGAATTGATGGTCGAAGGCCGCAACATCTCCTTTGAAGAAGGCCGCGACCTGAGCCTTATCAACTATATTTACGAGGGCAACCCGACCGAATGGTGGGAGCAAGTTATGGATTACGCCCGCCAATTCTGTCCGCCCAACAAAGCCAGCAAAGCGGTCGGGCTTATCAAGCGCAGCGTTCAGAGTGGCTCTGAAATGGGCTTTGAGCAGGGCCTATCGCTCGAACGCGAGTTGCAGCAGCAGCTTTTCCAGAGCGATGATGCCAAAGTAGGTCTCGCTGCCTACACCAATAAGACAATAGCCGATTTCAAAGGAAAGTGAAAAAGAAATCAGATATTAGAAATCAGATATTAGAAATTAGCCCGGAAATTTAACCTTTCTGATTTCTAACTTCTAATATCTAATTTCTAATTCCCCCAAGGAGTTAAACAATGGCCCGCATTTCGACTTTCGACGATTGGGTTGATCTCTTTACCGATTGGAAAAAAGAGATGGGGATCGAGCATCCTTACGTCCGGGATTATAAATTTGAGACCAAGTACGGTGATTTACCGACCACTGAGATTGAATTCGGAGCTTATAGAGGCCGCCAGAAATGGGAGCGGGTTTCGCAAATACCCGAACAACGGGTGCGGGATGCGCTGCTCAACTATATTATCTACCAGGGCGACACCGAGTTTGCCTCGGTCGAGCAGCAGCGTCGTCTGTTTGAGAGCGCACCAAGCGAATACGACGCTTACAGTCTGGCCCGAATTATGACCGAAGAAATGCGGCATGGGTGGCAGATGAGCCACTTGCTGGTAACTTATTTCGGTGATAGCGGCAAGCTGGAAGCTCAAAAGTTGCTCGAACGCCGGGCCTTCTCCAAAAATCGGCTGCTAGGCAGTTTTAACACCGACATCGAAAACTGGATCGATCTGTTTACCTTCACCCAGTTTATAGACCGCGACGGCAAATTCCAACTAAAGATGCTTTCGCATAGCGCCTTTGCACCGTTGGCCCGCTCGATGTTCCCGATGCTGCGCGAAGAAAGCTTTCATATGGGAACGGGCAATACCGGGCTATTGCGGATTGTCAAGGGTGGGGTTATCCCGTTGGCATTCTTGCAAAAATATATCAACAAATGGGTTCCAACCGCCTACGATCTGTTCGGAACCGATCATTCTTCGAGCGCCCATTGGGGCTTTGTGTGGGGCTTGAAAGGTCATTTTAACGAGGGGGAAATTGAGCAAGAAGCCGACCCGGAACACATGAACGAACACGCCCGCGCCCTTTTTCGGGCCGAATGCCAGCGTTTGCTCGACCGGATCAATCTGAGTGTGGCGGAAGATCAGCCCAGGTTGTTTTTGCCAGACCTGAAATTCAACCGGCAAATCGGCGATTACGCCCGCCAGCCTTACGACATGGAAGGCAATGTGCTACCTGCCGAGCAGTTTGGGGCTTATCTGGAAGCCAATCTGCCCGGCCCTGCTGATAAAGCTCGCCTGAACGAATTGTTCAAGAACCCAAACTGGCTCTCCGCACGTGAGCTAAAAACTGGCGAGGAATAACGAATATTGGGGGATTTGTCTTTCAAATTCCCCAAAAACCACTGAAACAATTTTATTTGGTAGGGTGTCTAAATAGGGGTAAAGGTCAAATGGCCTTTCGATTGAGGCTAACAAAGACTGTTTTTGCACTTTGAGAGGTTCGAGGCTGAATTTTAGATAGCGTCAGGCTTGGTCTCAAAACTTGTAAAGAATGCAAGGGCAATTGAATAAGGTAAGAAAGTGTACAAACCAAATGTACTCCTATACAGATTTACCGCCAAATGATAACCCTAATCCGCAAGGAGCCTACCCGCCACCGCCTTATCCGGCCCCCAACGGCTACTATCGCCAACCTAATTTTCACCCGGTATGGCGATTAATAGGAATGATTGCCTTGATCTGGCTGGTCGGAGCGGTTGTGTTCAGTCATCACGGCTTGTGGCTAATTATGTTTTTCGGCGTAATGTTCTTGTTTATGAGGTCGCGCCGCTGGAGACATGATCCCTGGCATTATGGCAGACATTATCATCGGCGCAACCGACAGGCCGCTATGCCGCCCTATTATTACTCAAACCCAGGAAGCCAACCGGGTTACTATCCACCCCAACCGTCCCAGCCTTATTATTATCCGCCCCAGCCACAGCCTCCGAGCGGAACTTCTAACTGGCCTGCGCCCGGTGAAGCGCCTGGAACAGACCACGACTATTAAGCCGGGTCGGTAATAGCGGGCGAGCTTGAAGCACTAATAATTAACACGCTCCCTTTAGGCGACCAGATAGGGTCGCCCCTACCCAAAATCGGTTGTAGGGGCGACCCTATCTGGTCGCTCGGCCTGCGTAGTTACACACTTTATCAAGAAAAAAGCTGAGTTCAAAAAAGAAAGCGAAGCTCCTCCAGATGGGGGAGCTTTACCCAACTTATCTAACCCCGATTAGCTGGCGCGGATATAACGCGACCAGGTTTCGTTGCCTTTAGCCTGTCCCAGTAGCACTACCGCGATATAGCCCGGCTTGGTCGGTTTGGTGCGCGGGAACATCTTGGCCTCGGCAGGCATTTTATTACCCTTCTTCCGATTGCAAGCGACACAAGCTGCCACGACATTCGTCCATTCGGTTTTACCACCCTTCGATTTGGGAATAACATGATCGATAGTGAGGGGGTGTTCGGTGGAGTTACAGTACTGGCAAGCATAATTGTCACGGGACAAGAGACTGCGTCGGGAGAGGGGGAGGTTGAAAAACCGAGGAACTGGCACATAAGTGACGAGGCGGATGACCAATGGGTGTGGGAAGGAGGTCTTTTCCGCTCTCAATCTACGCTCGACCAGCGCTTCGATCACCTCCGCTTTTTCTTTTAGCAGCAGGACGACCGCCCGTTTGAGAGACACAAAACTGATTGGCTCGTAAGTGGCATTTAAGACAAGAACCTTGTTCATAACTATCCTTTTGGCTCGGCGTGCCTGCAAGTGGCAGTTGCATCACGTCGTGACCGCTAAATCCGCGCCCATTGCCAGCACTCTAGCTGGATCGGCCCTCCCTGTATACAAAGCAGGTGGCCGACGGCTCTGGAAGGAAAGCAATATACTCTATTATCTAAGATCGACCGGCGAGGTCGAGGGAAATGGTGCTTCAACAACCGGCTGTTGCCGAAGGGAGGCCCAGGCTACCTGCATATTGGGGTGGGCAACCAGTCCTACCGCAATATATTTTACGATCCAGCTGGAAATATGTCAACTACCAATTCGGCGTGAGAAGAAGTCAGAATGCAGAAGTCAGAATGCAGAATGTTAGGAACAAACGTCAGAGGAGTGTACTTTTAGGCTGTTTACCCGCTATTCATTATTCATTATTCTGCATTCTGCATTCTGCATTCTAACTTCTGCATTAATCAAAAGAGCCGCTACTCCGTAGAATAGCGGCTTTGTCTATCTTGAAATATCAGTCAGTCTTTAACCTTATAACAGTAAACCGGACGCTCCCTGGCTAAAGCTGGGCTACGCCACCGGCCCCTTCGTCCACTTCCTCGACCGGGACGCGCTGGGTGCCGCGATTGGTCGAAGTCGTCGTCGGGCGATCACCGGTCGCCGGACGTTTGAAAACGAAGTAGCTATTCTCCGTATCACCCAATGGGCTGACCCCACTCAGTTCCCAACCCTGCTGGCCGATGTCGTCGAGGTACTCGCGCACAAAACTGCTGCGCCGCTCGCCACGTCCGATAATGGCCTGCTCGCCTTCCGACGAGATTTGGCCCCGGAAATTCACGTAAACCACCTTGTATTCCCAGCGTTGGCCGGTATAAGGGGCGACGGGAGCTTTGGGTGCTGCTTGAGGTTGCGAAGGGGCATCCGCCGGAACCGAGGACGGCCCGGTAAAGCCTTCGCCATTGCGGGCGGGAGCCTGGTTAGCCTGCGCTACGGTCTGTTCCAGTTTGCTGATACCAGTCTGGATTTCGCGTAGCACCTGGGCAAACATCCCCTGGAGCGATGGAGCGTCGTTATTTCGATCACTCATGTTAATGTTCCTTTCTATAACCGACGCGGCTTGTCAGCTACACTGTGTGTCACCTGTAAGAAACACCTGCCGGATACCGTCTATCGCCGCCTGACGGCCTTTTCCTCCGGTCGATTTAGATTGTAGCACTGCCCAGCCTGGTTAGATAGAGCAACGGCGTTAGAGTTTTGTTATACTTTCCTGTTAGGCCCAATACTCACAAATGCCATAAACCTCAAAGAGCCTATTTGCTTTCTTTTACAGCAAATTGCAAAAACATCGGACTGGTAGGGGCGACCCTGGTGGTCGCCCGTGAACACCGTGCTAGGTCTCCGAGGGCGACCACATCGGGTCGCCCCTACCAAGAACGGGTCAATAATTCTGAAAATTGCTATAAAAATCGCCCCGGCTGAGAGCGGTTCTTAGCAGGTGAATTTATAGGCAGGCTCAGACCTGCTCACAGACCAGCAATAGCGTCTCCCAGACCGGGAATTTCGGGTTGGCCCGCCGCGCTTCCACAATTTGCTCCCGCCAGTACAGGTTTGCCATCGCCTGCTTTAGCTCTCCGTAATCCTTCTGCTCCCCTATCTCCATCTTTACCAGTTCTGCATAAACTAACCGCCCATAGACTGCCGCGAAAGCCCGTTGCGCCTGCCGATACTCCTCTAGCTCATCTTCACCTGCCACCGCCATCCTGATCAAAGGTAGTAAAAATTCGGCTCGGCGTTTACTTAATTCATCCGTTTTTTCTCCTTGTACTCGCTCCATTTCGGCCAGGGCCAGTTCCCATTCCCTCCGTTTTAATAGTTCTGCCACTTCTGGAAACCCAAAATACACGGCGAGGGCGAGGTCGAGGTCGCGGGCGAGGTCGCGGGCGAGGGCGAGGTCGAGGTCGCGGTCGAGGGCGAGGTCGAGGGCGCGGTCGAGGGCGAGGTCGAGGGCGAGGTCGAGGGCGCGGGCGCGGGCGAGGGCGAGGTCGAGGGCGCGGGCGAGGTCGAGGTCGAGGGCGAGGGCGCGGGCGAGGTCGAGGTCGAGGGCGAGGTCGAGGTCGAGGGCGCGGTCGAGGGCGAGGTTGAGGGCGCGGGCGCGGGCGAGGGCCAGCGAATTATAGCCTGCTGAGGGTAAACCGGGCGGTATGGACAACCCTTCCAACGCCGCTTCCATTGGCTTATTACTGCCTCCCAATAGTTCAAAATAGGGGTATTTACCGCACCACGGGCGAAGTTTGGGGCTGTCTCCGATCAGCCCTGCCCTTATGCCTTCCTCTCGGTTTGGTAAACGGTAGCGGTAAATCCTATTATTTTCCTCTTTCTTTTCCTGCTTACTCTCTCCTGCCGCTTCCATTCGTTCGTTCAGCCAATCACAAAAAGCATCAGCATCAAGATCAAGCAGTCCTGCTATGGGTAATCGGCCCGTGCCGTCCTCAACCCGTTGGGTGGGCCAGTGATCGGGCTGGTAATAAAATCCCTTTGCCGCCTGATCCATTATAAAGACCTGATATTCCAGTCGTGTAACATACGAATCATCAATGGCTGGATTTTCCTTCTTTTGCAACACCCGGCGGTTTAGCTTATACAGACGACCGGCTAACTGCACCTGCCCGGTGCTATATTCCAATACCAGCGAAGCTTCGGGGCGGTCGGCGGCAGTCAGCAAGGCTTCCAGAGGAGGCTCCATTTCCGCCAAAAACCCGGCGATTTCCATTGTCAGCTTGCGTGCCTCCAGCCCCGAAAAATCCCCGGTTTCAAGTTGGCGGTGCAGGCGGCGGGCTACCAGGAATTCCAGGAAAGATTTGTGCGAAAATTCAAACTGGTCTTCCCCGGCGGGTAATAAAAACGAATAAGTCAGGAAATTACTCCAGTTGTCGTGTAAAACTCGTCGCTCGGCCAGCTTTAAGTAACTTTGCAGACCTTCCCAGGCTTCCTCGGCGGTAAACTTCCGCTCACTATGGCTCTCTTTCCCACAGTAAAGCTGGAAAGCCAATTCTTCCAATAGTTCCAGTCGGCGTTCTGTCGGCAATTGTTCAATTACAAACCGCAAATCGTCCGCCTTGCGCTCATCCAACTCTTTAGTCATGTAATCCTGGTAAAGCTCGACTCGGGTTACCTCCTGGCGTTTCTGGTCAATATAATCCGGCAGATTTTTTACAATCATTTCCAGCAGCACAAAGCGGTGTTGCAAATTGCTCAAGTCATAAATTTGGTCGATCCAGGCCCGGTAAGTCTTCCATCCCCGGCGGGCTTGAGTAGGCGACGAATGATCTTCGTGCCAGGCTACCCGCTTTTGCAAATAAGTATCAATCTGCTCCCGACGCAGCAGATGACAATACAACCGCCGATAGTTGTTTAGCAAACTAAATTCTTCGGCCCGGTTCAAAAAATATTCCGGGCGGGTCGTCACCAGCACTTTGCTTCCCGTAATTTCGGCCCACTTCTCGATATAACCTAGATTATTTTGTCTTACTGCCTCGCTGGAACGGCTTGCCATCTCATCAAATCCATCAAAAATAAAGACCAGCCGTCCTGCTTCAGCCCATTTTGCCAGCTTTTCGGTCGTAACCCCCTTGACCCCGGCCTCCTTCAAGTGGCTCTCCATAAAATCCCGGAAATCTACCCGATGTCTACCCGCAAAATCACCCAACCGAATAATGACTGGTTTGCGGCGGTGGCCCTGCTTTACCAACTGGGCCGCCAGATGCTTGCAAAAGGAAGTTTTCCCGGTACCATAGCCCCCGATCAAAACCATCCGGCTATCTTCAGATGTCTCTAACCACTTCAAGACCTCTTTCTCTAACTGATCCTCCCAAATAACTTTCTCTTCTACCTTCCTTAGTTTGGTGCCTGGTATTTGAGACGGATCAAAGTATTCGCCTCCAACTGGGATAAGGCGGCGTTCTTCGCCTCGCAACTCTGTATATACCGCGCCTAGCGGCGGCACTCGCCAGTTTACATTCCATTGCTCTCCTTCCCAGTACTGCTCGAGCAGCTTTTTATCGTAATCCGAGAAATCTATGCTCGTTCGCAACAACTCATCAAAGGTCGTAAATCGGAGGTCTGGACAGGTTTCTTCTGCCACACCTTTTAAGTTCGGATCAAGGGGCAAGGCTGTTACCAGCATCCTGCTATGTACTTTCTCCATCTGTCGAAGATAAATAGCGACCTGCTTAACCAGATCAGGCCATAATTCGACCGCGGCATTATCCAGGCAATAAACAGCCCAACGCATCGCAGTAAAACCAGAACCAGAAGTCGCATTGAAATACGAACTTGGTAGCTCCGATTGCCCAGGTTTAACGTGAACCGTCCAGTTGTCCGGATCTAGCTTCAGTAAGCTTTGCACCTCATCGCAAAATTCCGCCGACTCTGCTGTGTACAACGGATTCTTTACCAACCGAATATTACTCCCAAACTGATTAGTTCCCTCAATTTGTTGCTGCTGACCGTTGACGGCGGGCAGATGCGCGGCTACATGCTCTTGGATTCTCGCCATCGTAATCCAGCCGTTATTCGGACGCTGGTTAAAGGCTTCAAACAGGCAACTGGTAAAATAGCCGTGACTCCCATCATCGCCCGCCAATTGGTTGCCCCTGGCTCCTCCCAGCAAATAAATATTTTGCAATTGGCTATCGTTAGCCCGGCTAAAAGGTTGCAATCTATGTCCCAACTGGGCCACCCCACCGGCATAACAGGCATCCACCAGCAACACCACATTTTTGGGAGAATTTTTGCCGATAAAGAAATGACCAAGCTGGTTGCAATTAAAAGCCTGCAAGACATCTGGCTGCTTACTACGCCCGTCGGTTATCCCATCCGCCCCAAATAAAACTAAATATTCGTTATTATCGAGTGCGCCATGCCCGGCAAAGAAAATAACCAGCAAAGCCTCTGGCTCAAAAATATAATCATTAAAAACCGCCTTAACCGCCGTCTCAATTCGGTTTCGGTCAACCGGCCTTGCCGGAACCGCTCTCCAGTGCGGCAAGGCTGGCAAAGCATCCCCCGGTTTCAACTCCTGGTCGAAATCGTCTACTACCAACCGAACCCGGTCAAATTCCCCGACCCGTGGATCGAGCAACTTCCGAGCCAATTCAATCGCATCATTAGCCCCCGACAATGAGCTAAAATGCTGATAATAGGAAACCCCGATACACAGCGCAAGGCGCTTAACCCGTGTCCTTTTCTTTCCAGATGCCATCTTCCAAATCTTTCCTGGTTATATCCTTCGCTTCTTGCCTTTACTCTTGCCAGTCAGCAGGCAACTTGCGAAGCTTAATTACTATCCGATATACTGGCTCTGCTAGGCTGTGCTACACCTGACGAATTGATAAATAAAACAGAGGATTTTGAGCTACAATTAGAGAATAACAGAGAATAATAAGGCGGTCAATCATTCAAGCTAAATAGGTCCTCAATGAGTGGTCATGTTGGCCTCTGGTTGATATTGAGCTAATTTTTACCGTTATTAACACGATTGTTTACCAGACTGCGCTAAACTTTATCAGGAAATGTATCGAA
This sequence comes from Chloroflexia bacterium, assembly GCA_038210655.1. GTDB lineage: Bacteria > Chloroflexota > Chloroflexia > Chloroheliales > Chloroheliaceae > 54-19. Next base: position 87,215 of record JBBQWM010000009.1, on the reverse strand, counting down.
AACTGCTTGAAAGGAGCGATTATGAAAAGGATTGCAATTCACGGGTTCGGGAGAATCGGTCGGTCTACTTTGAAAGCGGCCTTGAAGGGTGGGCTGTTTGTGCCAGTTGCCATTTCAGATATTAAAGATTTGCCGACCCTGGCCGATCTGTTTGCCTACGATAGCAACTACGGACGCTACCCGGAAGAAGTCGGGTACAAGGACGGTAAGTTGATTATTGGCGGTAAAGAAATCGCCTACATCGACGCAACCAAAGATTTGCCGGACTGGAAGGCATTGGGGGCGGACGTAGTGGTAGATAGCACCGGCAGAGCGACTACCCGACCGTTTGCCAACGCCCACCTCGAACACGGGGCTAAAAAGGTGCTGGTCAGCGCCGCCAGCAAGACTTTGCAGGATTGCGATGCGGTTTTGTTGCCGGGCATCAACCTGGAAACTTACGACCCGCGTGAGCAACATATTATCAGCATGGCAAGCTGCACGACCAATGCGCTGGCCCCGGTCGTCAAGGTTCTCAAGGAGAATTTCGGGGTGAAAACCGGCTTCTTCTCGACCGTCCATTCCTATACCAATACCCAATCGCTGACCGATCAGCCGATGAAAGACCGACGCGACTCGTGGGCGGCGGCGGAAAATATTATCCCGGCCTCGTCGGGCGCAGCCAAAGCGCTCAAGTTTATCTGGCCCGACCTTTCGATCACCGGCAAAGCCTATCGCGTGCCGACCCGCACTGGCAGCATCGTCGAGTTGAACGTACTGCTCGACCGCACGACGACCACCGATGAGGTAAAAGAGGCTTTCCGCAAAGCCGCCACCACCGCTCCGCTCAAAGGCGTGATGGGAGTGCTAGAAGAAGAATATGCTTCGGCCCGGATTATCGGCGAGCCACTTTCTTCGATGATAGATTTGCCGTTGGTGCAAGTCCTGGACGGCAATTTCCTATCGATAGCCGCCTGGTACGATAACGAAATGGGCTATTCGACCCGGTTGGCAGAAACGGCTCAACTCTTGCTGACCAAGTAGCAGCCTAAAAGTTGATTTTTAGTAGGGTAAGCGGTCATGCTGGTTAAACTGGTTGACCGCTTACCATCACCGCCCGCTAAACTTAGATTTTTAAAATTGCATCCTTTACAATTTGAGCCAGCACCCCAGCCCCTTTGATGGACAGGTGACGACCATCGGCCTGATAATATTCGGTTATATCCGTTCTGATTTTGCCAATATTAGGGTCTGCGCCAGCATCCGCAACAGCATCCGCAAAACTCGGCCAGTTCTTGCGAATAGCCGTATTTACATATTCCTGGTGCTTGTCATAGCCAGCTAGTGGAGTACCAGTAAGCCCAATCGGAGTTACTATTACCACCTTAAAGCCTTTATCTTTTCGGCCTTTGCAATAATCTACTAAATTCTGGTAAGCTTTTTCACTGGAATTACCAGAAGCCCAATCGTTGACCCCTTCCATAACCACTATGATATTCTTTCGGGCCGACGAATATAAAACATCAATTTTATCACTGGAGTTAATTATCAGGCTGGTGGTTGCCTCGCGCGGACTTGACATGTTTTTCAACTCATAGCTGTTCATACCCAGGAGTTGCCAGGTTTGATAGGGGAAATTGTCGGTAGAGGATAATCCAAGACCATTAACAATCGAATTACCTACAAAGATAAGTTGGGGCAAAGTTGAAACAGCAGTCGTGGGCGCAACAGTAGTAGCAGTTGGAGCAGCAGTCGTCGAAGCAACGCTAGTGGTGGGTGTAGTAGTAGTTGGGACAGTTGTAGTAGCAAGGGTAGTCGCCAGGGTAGTAGGGGCAGCAGTGGTTGTACTTAGAACAGCGGTAGCAGTGCTATCGCCACAAGCTACCAGCAGCAGACTCGTCAGTACGATCAGGACTAAACCCATACCAAAGCCACTAGAAGCTTTTCTCATAAATAGGCTCTCCTTTATACTAATTGCCTCCCAATTTGGGATAATGCGCCTGCAACCCGTTTCGATCCTTTACCGACTACGAGTTTCAATAACCTCACCTGATCGGGAGAAAACCACTGAGTCACAGGAAAAGCGAACCAAAATATCAGCCGCCTAACGAGACTTTTTTTATTTAACCGCCTGCACAATCTGTTGGACCGCCGAAGCAATCAAGGGTTCGGCTCCCGGCCCGTTGCTATCCGAAACTAACAGGGCAATAATGACGGGCGCGTCCGATTTGACATAGACAAAGCCGATTTCGTTCCGAGTCGGCCCGTTTACGCCGCTAATATGGCGGTATTCCAGCCCGCTCGATTTCAAGCCAAAAAAGTTTTGATCGTCGGGATAGCTCAATCGATCTTTTAGGGCTGTCAGAATACGCTCGGAACTGGCTTTATCGATGATCTGACCTTTGAGAAGCCGTTGCATAAAAACCGCACCATCCCGCGCCGAAGTAAAGTTGTTGTTAGGATTATTGACATCCGCCAACCGCCGTTGAATTTTGGTCTGAGCGTAGCCGTTGCGTTGAGCATAGCTGTTGACCTTCTCAAAGCCGCTCCCCATGCGGTCGAGCAAAATATTGGCCCCGGTATTATCACTATAGATCAGGGTAGCCGCCAGCACATCGGCGAAGGTGTAGGTCTTGCCGACATTGTTTTGCAAAATACCCGTTCCCGAAACCGCATCAGATTTTTTGACGGTATAGCTCTCGCTCAAGTTGACCCGCCCGGCCTTAACTTCTTCCAAAAAGGCGGCCACGATCCAAAGTTTGATGGTACTGGCGGAAGGTAAACTGCGGGTTGCGTCATCCTCGACGGTCTGCCCATCTGAGAGCAGCACAATCGCCGAAGTCGTACCCGGCAGGCTGGCAAAGGCGGCTTCGATAGCCCCCCGATTAAAACCATTAGAGGGTGCTGCGGTTGGGGCGACGTTCTTGGGCGGCGCAACGGTCTTATTGATTAATTGGGTTGCTATGACGGCAACAGTGGTGGGCGCATCGGTGGTAGAAGCGGTTGTAACCTCGGCAGCCGTTACAGGGGCGGTGGTCGCTTCTTCGGTAGTGGGGGCGGCAGTAGTGGGCGCGACAGTGGTTAGGGTGGCAGTAGTGGGCTGGGCAGTGATGGCCTTGAGGGGCGCATTCGGTACGACGGCAGGGGCCGGGCCACTATTCACCTGCCATAGCCGAACAATTTTATCATCGCTGCCGGAAGCCAAAAGCTTGCCATCCAAACTAAAAGCCAGCGCCGCATTAGCTCCTTCCTGACTTTTCAAGCTGTTCTGCACCTTCCAACTGGCTACGTCTATCAGAGGAATATCTTTGTCGCCGGTGGCAACCGCGACGGTCTTGCTGTCCGGGCTAAAGGCGACCGATCTGATAATACCCAACTTGGGCGCCAGATTCTTGACTTCTTTGGCGGTTGCCACCTCCCACAAGCGGACTGATTCGTCCTCGCTGCCACTCACCAGATATTTCCCATCCAGGCTAAAGGCGACTGCGTAGACATCCCCGGCATGCCCGGAAAGGGTCGCAATTTCCTTGCCGGTAGCGACTTCCCAAAACTTGATCGTTTTATCGGCGCTGCCACTGGCTAACAACCGACCATCCGGGCTAATCGCCAGCGCCCAAATACCTTCGCTATGGCCTAAAAACGATCTTGGCAATTCCTGCCCGGTGGCGACCTCCCAAAACTTGATCGTCTTATCAAAGGAGCCAGTGGCGACGGTCTTACCGTCCGGGCTAAACACGACCGCCCGGACGTTATCAGTATGGCCTTGCAAGGTCTTTAACTCTTTGCCGGTAGCGACCTCCCACAAGCGGGCCGTAGTATCATCGCTGCCGGTGACAAGTAACTTACCATCCGGGCTAAAGGCAAGCGCCCGAATCACGTCCGTAGGTCCGGTGAGAGTAAAAAGCAATTTACGGGTGGCAATATCCCAAAGCCGAACGGTTTGGTCGGCACTGACGCTGGCAACCGTCTTGCTATCGGGGCTAAATGCGACCGCCTTGATTTCGTCGGTATGACCGCTCAAAGCCGCAAAGTTTTGCTCTTTGCCATCAATAACTGCCGGAAGCGGCGTATTAGAACCAGTCGGGCGAGACGAACCACTCGCCAAATTAGCGATCACAACCACCGCCGCAACTACCAAAACGGCCACCGCCGCCCCAATCCCAATCAGTAGCTTGTTTGGCCCCTTTTTGGGTGGCAAGCTACCGGAGGGGGTCTGATAAAAACCGGGAGGCGTACCGCCGGTAACGGGGTGGGCGGGGGTAAGTGGGGTCGTCTGACCGGGGTCGGGAAAGACAGGCATGAGAGGCTGGATATTGGCGACTGCCGCCCCATCGGACGGCCCGCCTTTGGGCAAGGTCGGTGGGGTAGGATTGGAAAGCTTCTGGGCCGGGGTTAGCAACTGAGTGCGGTCGGCCTCGGTAGGCGGAGTAAAACCGACCCCGCCAGGCATAGTCATCGAGTCGGCATAATTAGCCACCACCGCTTGAAAAGCCTGGGCCAGTTCGGTGGCCGATTGGTAACGCTGTTCGGGTTTTTTTGCCAGCGCTTTCTCAATCACGTCCTGCAAAGCGGCGGGCAGTTGGCCCTGACTGCGCTCGACAATCGAAGGAATCGGCCTGGTAAGATGACCCATCACTACCTGTTCGGTCGGCCCGGTATAGGGCAACTGCCCGGTCAAAACCTGGAACAATACGCAACCCAGCGCATAAATGTCTGTCCCACGCCCGACATTGCCGTCCAGTTGTTCGGGGGACATATAAGAAAGGGTTCCCATTGCCCCGGTACGGCTTTGGGCGCTGGCCGAACTCAGCACTTTGGCGATCCCAAAATCGGCCAGCAACAGGCGGTCGTCCTCAACCCGCAAAAGCATATTCTGAGGCTTAATGTCGCGGTGAACGATATTACGGCGGTGGGCGTAGTCGAGGGCGAGGGCGACTTGTTGCAAATACTGGCTGGTCTGGGTCAGGTTAAGTCTTTTGGTCTGGCGTAACTTGTCGTGGAGGGTTCCACCCTCGACATAGGGCATCACCAGATAGGCGGTTCCCTCGGCTTGTCCGTAATCGAAGATCGTCAGGATATTGGGATGATCGAAAGCCGCAATCGCTTTGGCCTCTTTACTAAAGCGGTCTAAAAAGCTGGCATCCTCGGTCAGATTAGGGTCAAGCACTTTGACAGCGACCCGCCGCTCGAGTAGCAAATCGGTCGCCAGAAAAACCTGGGCAAAGCCGCCCTGCCCGATCTTTTTATCCAGGCGATAACGCGAATTCAAAACGCTGTTTTCACTAATCATGGCAAGCCCCGGCCTCTGCTAATTCTATAGACGATCACATAATGTTTTGTAGGGACGACCCTGGTGGTCGCCCTCGGAGACCCAGCAAGGTGTTCACGGGCGACCACCAGGGTCGCCCCTACATTATAAATTATTATAAATTCTCTTTCTGAACGTCTATATTTTGACTGGTTTTCAATCTTTATCAAATTAAGTTGTAACTACTCACACCGGGCGACCCTATCTGGTCGCCCCTACCCGAAATCGGTTGTAGGGTGCGACCCTGTGTGGTCGCCCAAAATGGGTAAGCTGAGTAGTTACATTAAGTTTAGCTGATTACATTCTAGGATATAACCTCAAACTTGTCCAGTCTAAGACAGACCCAAAGTGTAGCTTCGGTATGGCACATATATTGCGATTTAGGGTCAACCAGAAGCTGTTCAAGGACTGAAAGATATGGTTGAGCTAGATACCAAAATAAGAAAGGGGATGTAAAACTGTGATTATCGCCCGACTCTTCAAAGGGGCCGCCGCCGGGTTCGTGGCGACTGCTCCCATGACCTTAGCTATGCTGGTCATGCACAAGTTGTTACCCTGGCCCGAACGTTACTCCTTACCACCCGCCCAAATTACGACCAAAGCGGCCCGCAAAGTAACTGGATTATGGCAACAACCTGATCGGTCGCAAAGGCTCTGGCTAACTTTGCTGACCCATTTTGCTTTTGGAGCGGGCGCAGGGGCAATTTACGGCTTGCTGGCAGGTCAGAAAAAGCTGACACTACCGCCGTTGGTGAGCGGAAACGGGTTTGGACTGATCGTCTGGGCCAGCAGTTATTTGGGCTGGTTACCGGCCTCCAAAATTCTGCCCCACGCCAGCGATCAGCCTCTGCGCCGCAATGTGCTGATGATCGTGGCTCATCTGGTCTGGGGTTCGGTGACAGGCTGGCTTTTTGAGCGGTTTAACCCGGCAGAGGCCGAAGGCGACTTACCACAATCGGATAAGCCGCTCTAACGCAGACCTAATTTGTTAGAACTAACTCACATTGACCGAGCAGGCGATTTGAAATTAATAGCTTCTCAATAGTATAATAAGCCCGTTCTCAAGCGACCCAAACAACACGCCAATCCTAACGGCTTATATTAGTGAGAGTAGTTGATGGAACTAGACCTGACTGCCGAGGCGAACTCCAAAATTAAAATCGTGAAGACCGCGCAACAGGCTCTCGAACATCTGGCAGCGGCGATGCCCGATGGCTTAGTGCTGGAAGACCGCCAACACAGGATATGTTATGTCAATCAGGCAGCGACGGTCTTGCTGGCCCATACCCAGGAGGAATTGATCGGTCTGAGCCTGGAAGAAAGCCTGGCCGAGATCAGCCTGCGGGCGCACGAACCGGCCCACTTGCGAACTACCCTGGAAAGCTTGAAGAAACTAACCGAGCCTCACCCAGTCGAAATAGAACTGACCATTGCGGCAATTGCGCTAGAGGGCGACCAGGAAGTCCCCGAAGATTGCTATCTGCGCCTGAATTTCTTCCCGGTGGCCTTTTCTCAATCTGAACCGGAGCAGGGCTGGCGCTGGGGTCTTTTGATCCACGATGCCACCCCCGACCACACTGCCGAGCGATTGAAGAACGAATTCGTGGCAGTCGTCTCTCACGAGTTGCGTACCCCTCTCAGCGCCATGCAAGGCTTTAGCGAATTGCTTTTGACCCAGGACCCTGCACCCGAACGCCGCCGGGTCTGGCTCGAAATGATTAACCGCGAGAGTATCCGCCTTAGCAGCCTGATTGATGATATGTTGAGCCTGAGCCGGATCGAGTCGGGCCGGATCGATTTGCGCCTGGAACGAGTCGAGCTAGAGCCAGTCATCCGGCAGTGCGTGGAAATTTTGCGGGTCGGCAGCAGCAAACATTCGTTCAAAATCGAGATAGAGGAAATGTTGCCCGCCGCCCGCGTCGACCGCGACAAGTTGATCCAGATTTTCAACAATATCATCGGGAATGCGATCAAGTATGCCACCAAAGGCGGGCAAATCCTTATCAAGGCCAGTTGCGAAAGCCCGGAGGCCAACTCGGTTTTATTGAGCGTGACCGATCAGGGAATCGGCATCCCAGCCGACGAACTACCCAAAGTCTTTGAAAAATTCTATCGAGTACACGGCAACCATTCCAAAGAGGTCAAGGGAACCGGCCTGGGTCTGGCGATCACGCGCAAACTGGTCGAGCTTATGAGCGGACGCATCTGGGTCGAGTCTACCCCCGGCAAAGGTAGTACCTTTTTGTTTAACTTGCCGATCCACACTTTCCCGGAGCGCGAAATCCGGGCTTTCAAAGAGATTTTGCTCAAGACGCTCTTGTTACCCCACAAAGATACGACCGAGGCGGAGTTATATCTCGACTATTTGCAGCGTACCTTGCCCGGCAACCAGTTGGACGATGTGTTGCGCGAAAGCCTCTACGAGGTAGGCGAACGCTGGCAACGAGGTGAAATCGGGGTAGGCGACGAACACGTGGCAACCGGGATTGTCCGTGACTTCCTTTCGCGGATGCGGGCAACTTCGCTAAATAATAATGGGTTGCGACTGGTAATCGGTGGAGTCGCGGGCGAAGAACATGTGGTCGGGGTGACGATGGTCGCAAATGCTTTTGGGCGGGCCGGTTGGAACGTTACAAATTTGGGCGCAAACGTGCCGGTTAGCGCCTTTATCACTACCCTGGTCCAGGTACAGCCCGATGTGTTGCTCCTCAGTATCGCCATGAGCCAGAGGCTGATCGAGATCAAACGGGTGGTGCAGGAAGTACGCGAGGCTTTCCCGAATCTGTTGATCGGGATCGGGGGTCGCTTGTTTAACGATCTGCCCGACCTGGCCGAGCGTCTCAACGTCGATTTCCAGGGAGCCACCCCCGAAGACACTGTCCGTCTGGCAACCGAAGCCGCCCGCGCCCATCACCACCAGTAACAAAAAGGCCGTGAGATTTAACCGGGCGGTAAGTCTGCATTAGGTTTTAGGCGGGTTGAAGATTTCCATCCAGCGTTCGGGGGCGCTTAATTCCTTGAAGCCGTACTGACGATAGAGACCGTGCGCGTCCCTGGTTGCCAGACTCCAACGGCGTAGCCCTTGCAACTCGGAATAACCTGTTACGACCGAGATCAACCACTTGCCCAAACTATGCCCCTGATATTCTTCCAAAATAAAGACATCACACAGGTAGGCGAAAACAGCAAAGTCGCTAATGACCCTGGCAAGCCCGATCTGGCGCGGCCCGTCGTAAACCCCGAAACACAGCGAATTTTTTAGCGAACGCTCAACCACTTGGCGCGGTCGGCCTATCCCCCAGTAGGAGCGCGAAAGATAGCTGTAGATTACCTCACTATCGAGCCGGGCCGGGTCGGTGCTGATCGTAAACGCGCCGTTTTGAAATTCCTGGTACATCTCAACAACCCCTTATTCTAAACAACTACTCACGTTGGCAAAAAACACCATAAAGGTCTTCTTTGTCCCTTCAAGCGCACTACCTGCTTTCTAGGTTGCCACCATCGGATAACTACCCAATGGGCCGCTTTTAGAAGCATTTGCAGCTGGCTTATTTAATGTAATCCAAAGTAAGGGGACTGACATCTTTAGAATTAACTAATTAAATTAACTATTTTAAAATGCCAAGCTGCCGCAACAGTACGCCGGTATCCCAGAAGATCCAGCAATGCGCCCGCTTACCATCGCGTAGCTGGCTTATCATACAACCTCGCACGTCCATCTGACCGTTGGTCGGGGGATGGCCTGCAAACGGCCCTTGCTGGGTTCCAGTACAGCGAAAGCGGCTAATGACATAATCGTCCTTTGTAATGACCTCCAAAAGCTCGTAATGGACATCCGGGAAGGCGGTCAGCCAGTTCTTCATAAACTGGCGACTGGCTTCCCGGCCTACCAGCGGTTGCGGTAGATTAGCCGATTCAAAGATAAAATCTTCGTTGAGCCAATCGGCGTAGCGGTCGGCATCGTGGGCATTTAAGGCTTCAAAAGCCGCCCGATCCGCCTGAGCATTTTCCTGTTCTGACATTTGAGCGGTTCTCCTTTTCAATTAACAGGGATAGAAAAGTTTTTGCCGGGTTGAGCCGGACAAGGCCAGTTTAGCTACATTCTCTCACAAACCACTTAACGGCTCAACCAGTAGCGCAATTTGGTAGCAAGTGGGTGAGCGTCAATTTTTTGCAAACTAGCCAGGCTGTACCACACCCTAAACTGATTTGCGGTTTGAATCCGTGCAAAACTGACTCTCACCCGCACTTTGGGCCGGATGCTTAATCCCGGATTTTTCAAATGGTGAAGAAGGAGTTAGCCGCGCCGACGGTGGATTGGCTGGCCCGAATGACCGAGGCGCTGACTTGCTTGAAGATACGGCGAATTTCGGAGGGACTGCTGCCCGCCGTGATGACCGAGGGGAAGCCAACTTCGGCAGCGATTTGCTGCAAGTCAGCCCCGCCGAACCCAGCATAAGCCAGCGTGTAAATCTCCTGATCGAGCAAGCTCTGGCTGACGGTACGCACCTGATGGGCTTTCGCTCGTGAGCCGTTATCATCTCCATCCGAAAAGACTATCACAATACAGCGTGTCCGTACTCCGTTGTTCCGCAAGGTCTGACCGTAGGCGACCAGTCCGGCCATTACGTATAAGAGCGTATCGTAAAGGGCCGTACCGCCGGTCGGGTTGTACTCGGCACGGGTCAGGGGCTTGACCAGTGGGGCAGGCGTATAGCTAAAATGGAGTTGGGGGCTATCGTTAAAGCTCCAGGCTGATAGCAAAATCGAATCGGCCTGCTTTGACCCGCCGAAGGTATCGAGCATGGTATTAAAGCCTTCGATCACGTCGCGCTCCACGCCGGACATCGAGCCACTGGCATCGATCACTGCCGCGACCAACGTTACGTCGTCGGTGTTGATGTCGTCAATATCGACCCCGGAGCAACCTGCCAGGGCCACCGTATCAAGGTTATCGACCAATATCATCGACGCGCCGAGATCAAGCCCTTCGTCGTTGGCGTTGCTAAAAAGATCGTGAATATCTTTAGGTGTTTGGTTGCTCATTTTGGAGTTCCTTTCTCTTGCGCTCGTAATTCGGCGCGGACTTCCATCAAAATCTGACCGAGCATGTTCTTGCCGTCGCCGTTGGTGCCGCAACCCCAGTAATAATCGCTTGAACTAGCCTCGACCAGTTCCTCTTCGGCAGTCGCTAATAGTAGCTGGCCTAAATCGACATGCTGGCTAAACTTGGCTCGAACTGCCGCCCGCATTACGTCGTCCTTAACCTGCTCCCAATCGGGCCGCAAAGGGTATTTACGGTCGCGGCCCAGGTTAGCGGCTTCTTTTGGGCTGGAGACCTGGCGGATTAGCGCGGCCCGTTCCGGGTTGACCCCGGCATATTTTTGCGACTGGAAGTAATGCTCGGTAGTGCGATAATATTTGCCGTCGAGAGTTACGCCGTGAGCCGAAAAATTCGAGAACTCGCCATAACTCTCGCGGGTGGAATAAAAGTAAATCGGCATATTATCCCTCTTCTAACCTGGCTTCTTAATCAGGCAATCGGGTCGGCGGACGTTACCAACCGCATACCCTGCTTTGCCATCTCCTGCAATTCAGCGTTGGCGAGGGCATCAAAATCGACCGCCGGATGCTGGACGGACGAGGTGCAGTCCATCAAAAAGCGTAACTTGGCGATTACCTGCGGTTGGGCCGCAAAGTATTGTAGGATCGAGCGCATGGTGGATAGCACGCAATGGCTTTTGGCCTGCCCCGCCACGTACACCAGATCGTACTTCGCCAGCATATCCAGGAAGGCGGTATTAAGGCCGCCGAGCGGGTGGGTCGGTACTTTCACCTCTGGCTCCAAAATCGAATAGTTCTCGGTCTGCGGGATCGAACCTTTCAAGAGCCAGGTCGGTTGGGCGTGACGGGCGGCAGCGTGGTACATAATCGCTTCCGAAAGGGTCGGAACGAGCGAGTTGCCGGGCGTGCCAACCATCGTGTGATAAGGCCAGATCATCAGCGAATACTTGCCGCCCTTTTCCAGCTTTTCGACATACTGGATCGACCAGGCCGGGTCAACCAGAGGCCGCCAGACACCTTTGCGAATATCTTCGCCGGTAATTTGGGTAAAGGCGGTCGGGTGTTCGCCCCGGTCGTTGCCCCACCAGGTCGGATAGAAAATTTGAAAAGTGGTATGGCTATCCAGCGAGGCACTGATATTGGTCAACTGGCCTGCGTTGCGATAAATCCATTCGATAGTGCGGCGGGTATCTTCGATAGCACCCGGTACGCTCAGGGTTCCTTCGGTAAAAATAAAGTCAATTTGGGGGTCAACCAGGAGTAGCATTACACGTTGCCGATCCTGATTAGCCGGGGTCAACCCTGCGCCCTGTCCGGCCTCCGCCGCCGGTGCCATTTCCGGCAAATAGAGCGTACCGACCTGGGCCGGGTTGTAAAAAATCGGATAATTCACAGTTGCAGTAGTCATAACCACTCCTTTTCTTTTGTATAGTGTAGTATTTACACTACGATTATAGCAGCTACGTTTAGGTCTGTCAAGGGTTTTGGGTGGTGATCTATCTAACATTTTCCAGATAAGACTTTAGACCTATTTTGTTGGGTCTAATTACCATTCTGAAACAAGTCGGATGATGGTGGTGTCTTAGCAGGGAGAGGCTAAAATGTAAGTAATAAAATCAGATCTAAACCTAGAAAAGGATAGAAAATAATGGAAACTTATCTACCAGATCAATCGAAAGCAGAAGCGGCTACGGACAGCCAAAGCACAGAAACTCCTTCCAGCCTGTACCAACCACCGGCGGTTCCCGCTTATCAGCCGACCTACCCGGCCTACGGCTATCAGCAGCCTTATGCTTATTATTACCCGCAGAGGCGACCCCGGCCCAACCCGGTAATCCAGATCGGCTTTTGGGTATTCTATGCGCTGGTCGGTTTTTGGGTCGATTTCTCCCTGACGTTGACGCTGTGGGCCTGCGCTCTGACGTTGCCTTTTACGCTGCCACTGACCTATTTGAGCCGTAGCAGTTGGCTGCCCGAAGGGTTCGGGTTAAACGTCAATAATTCGGGGTTGAGATTGAGCGATGGGACGGTCTATGCGCTGGCCGGTGGAGCGAGTGTGATCGGGATTGGTTTGCTGATCGTGGCTATTATGAGCATCAAGCCCTGGCTCAAACTTCACAAAGTAATGTTCCGCGACCTGGGCGGAGTAGGGTTATAACACAACAGGCTACTTCCGTCCTCCAACCCATTAAAAACGTTGGAGAACGAAAGTAGCCTGTAACAAAATGCAAAGCAATTGAAGTACAAATTATCTGTAGGAGCGAGCTTCTGCTCGCGATTGAACACCCAGCCGTCTCTTCAATCGCGAGCAGAAGCTCGCTCCTACAATGGTTCGATAACTCTTTGGTATAGAATGGTTACTTTTGTAGCTTAGTACAAACCACCTTGTTAGCGGTTGCTGTAGCCTTAACCTGCGGTACGCCGGGAAAATGCATGACCTTCAGGCCGACAAGATTGGTATGATTGAGTACTAACCCGGCGGTAGGTGGGGCCGTGCCGGTTCCATCTATCGTAATAGTTGGCCCGTTAATATCACAACCCCCCACGATATTTACCCCGGCAGGAATAATCGGGTTCCAGACAAGCCCATTGGTAAAAGCAAGATTGGTCGTAATGAGAATAGTTTGGCCTGCGCTGGCATTGCCGGGTAATAGGGCGCGAGACAGCGTGTTGAGCGTACCACCTGTGCCATCATCGGGCGAGACGCTTACCTGCCAGATGGTTGTAATGGCGCTGGCTGTGTTGGAATAGCCAGAGTCAGTCGGGGTTTTATGGGTTTTAACCCGGTAATAATAGGTTGTGCCAGTCGTTAAACCCATATCGGTGTAGCTGGTAACGTTCGGGGCGGTGGTAAAGCTGACTGGCGAGGTAAATAAATTGCTAAGGCTACGCTCAACGGTATAGCCCTCCTCGCTACGCGAGTTATCAGTCCATTGTACCGTAACCTGATTGGCAGCACTGGCCCAGGCCAATAAATCGGTCGGGACCGCCAAAGGTGTGGTGGCTTTAGGCGAGTTAGCATAGGCGGAAGTCCCAAACGAGTTAAAAGCCTGCACCCGGTAATAATAATCGGTCGCGTCCAGCAAATTGGTATCCTGGTAGCTGTTGGCTCCGGCAGTCCCAATCACTGCAAAAGTACCGCCCACGCCGGTTTTGCGCTCCACGTAATAAGCCGTCCGCCCGGTAGAATTATCGTTCCAGGTCAGGTTTATCTGGCTGGGCGAGAAAGGGGTCGCGGTTAAGCCGGTGGGCGCAATAAAGGGGGTGGTCCCGTTAGCACTATTGCTATAGGCGGAAGTCCCATACGGGTTATAGGCTCTCACCCGATAGTAATAGGTCACGCCATCCGCCAGACCAGTATTGGAAAAGGAGGTTGCATCCGCTGCCGCTGTGCCAACCTGGGTAAAGATACCGTTTGGCCCTGTGCTGCGCTCGATAGAAAACCCGGTTTCGTTGATCGAGTTCTCAGTCCAACTCAGGTCGATCCGGCTGGAGGAAATGACCGAAGCGGCTAAGGTAGTGGGTGCGCTAGTCGGGGCTACGGCGGCCTGAGACGAGTTGGGATTTATCATCAGCGACGAGCTATCGACCGCCTCGAAATTAAGGCCCTTAACGGCGGATAACTGCGGCACCAGCGAATTATCGTCCCAACCGGCATCGGGGATGCCCGAAAGATACCAGTTTGAGCCGTTGTCGGCTACGATCATGCCGTAAGTTTTGAGAGCCTGAAGGATCGCTTTGGTCTGCGGCGAGTAATTGCTCGGTATAACATAGCTGGCCTTGAGCCGGAATCGTTGGCCCATCGGCGGATAAGCCGGGTTGCTACTACTACTGGCTTGATGACGGGCGGGCCAAACATAAGTGTTACGACTGTGAACTACCGTAAAGCGCAAGGCGTGGTTGATGGTTGCTCCGGGCGGGTTAACCTCCTCGAAGCGGGCCAGACCGGGCAAGATCGGCAAGCCCGCCGCATCCGCCGAAGTCAAGCCAGCGGTACGCAAATCGTAGGCGTTCGGGCCGGTCAGGTTAAATTTCGCCCCTGAACCGACGTTCCAGCTTGTCCCACCGCCTACCGGATGAGAATCCCAGGTTTCGTAGAGCTCACAAGAGGTTGTCGGTGAGGATTGCTGCACGACTATGACATGCCGGTCGCCGGTGCTGCTAGGGCCACCCTCAATTGGAGCGTTGGGTGGGATCGGATAGGGGCCGGGGTCGCTTTCGCCAGACGAATAAGAATAAAGCCAGCCAATTGTCACAGTAGGTTGAGAGGCAGGTACTACTACATAGGGAATACCTATCGGCGCTCCCTGCCACATTCCCGACCCAAAATCGGGATGTAGCCCGGTATTGGCCCCGATGCTACTGACGTAAGCGTTGGAATTGGGGTCTACGGGCAGATTTGTAACCGGAACATTCCAGATGTTGTCCGCCGGGAAGATCGGACAGCTTCCGATGGGCGGAGGTTGAGCCAGGCTAACCTGGGTCGATTCGCTGCAAGCAGCGATAAGCGCAGCTAATAACAAACTGACTAGCCCAAAGGTTAATCTTGGACGACTGATACAACGGGAAAGCAAAGACATAGATTACTCCTAACCTTACCTGAGTTATAAATTATAAAGGTACTGCAAAGGTGTCCAGGTATAGTTAGATTATAAGCAGGGTTTGGAGGGTTCTCAATAGGTGATGGGTACTATAGGGGTTTGGCACTAGCGCCGTATTCTGGTGTTCTCTTGCATGAATCCAGCTATTTGAGCAACACCTCCTAGTAGGAGTAGTGGCAATACCCATAACGACGCGCCAGAATATATTCCTAGAATCAAACAGGAGACACCATAAGATGCACATCCGGCAGCATGGAGTACCACATACAGACCTATTTTGTAGGTTCTTATATAAAGATACATAATAGAGAAGAAAACCAAAGCTATAAGTAGAAAAAACGGCTGGAACATGAAAGCAACCCCTTTATTTGAACGTGTTTTATCGCGGGTTAGGGTGTACCAGCAAGCTATTTCCCAATTACAACCGATCCCAGTAGGGGCGGACTGTTAACTGGTTGTATGGTCGCCCGGTTTGGAACGTACACCGGGCGACCATACAGGTCGCCCCTACCAATAATCTAATAAGATGGACTCTAACGCGCCCGCACGTCAATCGGGGTCAGGCGGTAGAAACGGAGATGGAGACGACCATCATCTTCTAGCCAGGGGATCGGAAATAGATAATGGTCTTTCTTTTCGGGGTTATTAAGCGGCAATACTTCAATCATGACGTTGGCTTCGTGAGCATCCCGGTAGATACGCCGCAACCGATGATAGCGTGATAGGACTACCGAAATAGCCCATTTCTTGCTCAGGTAGCCGATCAATCGGCGGAAGGGGTCAACCGAGACGACCGGTGGTTCGGACGCGCAAGGCCCGGCAATCGTTTCGCCGTAGATAAATTCGCGGGCTTTTAGATGGCCGCTAAAAACATGACCACACAGCGAATGCTGATCCCAGCGGGTATTAACCAGATGCGGCACATACAAATCGGCAAAATAGTGGCCTTCGGCCAGATGACCGTGCAGGTAAGTATTTTTTGCCAGCACTTCGAGGGCGAAAGCGCGTTGCTGAGGGTCGATTATCAGAAAGACGATCTTTTCCTCGCCGCCACCGATCCAGCTACTATTCCAACCGGGCGCGGCAAAAGCCAGTTTGCGTTCATGAACAAAGTAGGCCGTCTTTAAAACTTGACGATGCGCCTCGTCAAACTCAGCCGGGTCGAGCTTGGTTGCTTCCCAGACCTGACCATCCCGTACATATTTTATCGTCGCCACCCGGCTTGGAGTGACTTTCCTGGTCACAGCCGTCAAACGGGCCGTTCTTACCGCCATGTATATACTCCCTCTTCACCACTGAAGAGTAAAACTTAATCCATATTCGGTTAATATTTAGTTAGTATTCGGTTTTTCAGCCGTGCATTCCCCAATACACTCTGGCTGTAACTACCATGTTTTAATTATACCATATCTTAATTGTCTATTTCAAATCGGTCGAAAAGGGGTGATCGTTTTGCCAACCAGTTCGCCCGGTGGTGCGATAATGTTCGAGACGACGGATCGTAATCTCGGCAAAGATCGGGTCGAGGTCGCTGGTAAAACAACGCCGTCCGGTTCGTTCTGCCGCCAGCAGGGTCGTGCCGGAATGGGCAAAAAAATCCAAAGTCGTTTCACCCGGTCGGGAGCTTGCCAGCAAAATACGTTCAATCGCTTTGAGCGGCTTCTGAGCATAACAGCCGTTGACGTTTTCTTCCATCCGATAAAAGACCTGCTGCACATCAAACCAGACGTTCCCGGCCCGGATCGTCGGAGAGCGACCGCGCTCCAAGTTGTCCTTGACGGTATCATCAATCTGCTTATAATAACCCGACAGGGTTTTGGGTATCTCGGTATACTGGGGCGTGAAGGGTGGTTCGCCCAGCGTATAATAGAGCAATTCCTGACGGACGGCCATCCAGTTGCGCTGAGTGCCATAGCCGCGCTGGTTTCGCATAGTTATAAAGCTGCGGGCCACGAAAGGAGTGTCGCGCATCATCAGCATAATATCGGGCAAGGGCTGAAAACTGGCCCGTTGGTCGGCTCCCAACCATAAATAAAGGCTACTATCGGGAGCCAATAATTGGGCGGTCAGGGCGATCCAGGCCCGACACCATTCGACATATTGGGCCAACGCCCGTTGCTCGAAGGCGACCAGATTGTAAGGCGGGTCGTGGACGGCCAGGGTCGGGCTGGCCCCCGCGCACAGCCGCGTCATTAGCTCGCTATCGGTCGCATCGGCACAGGCGACCCGATGGTCGGCTACCGGGTCATACCAAATCTCGCCCGGTTTGAGGCGACAAAAAGGTAACAGCCGTTCGCGCAATTCGACGGCCTGATCCAGACGAGGCAAAGGGTTTTTTATCATAAGTTGATTTTATCATTTTCAGCCTGAAATTGCCAAAAGCGGATAATCAGTGGATAATCTATGGACAGAGCCATATCTACAAATTCTGCCAGCGCCTTATTATTTTTATCGTAACTACTCAGGCCATGTCATTCTGAGGCGGGAAATAACCGGGATTTTTCCAAAGATAGCTCCCCGCCGAAGAATCTAGACCCTTCGCTGCGGCTCAGGGTGACACGGCTGTGTAGTTACTTTTCATCAAGATTAGGTGGGTAGGTCTAAAGGCCCAGAAGTGGCTGGCAAAGCGGATAGTCCGGCCCATTTATAAAATAGATCGACTCGATTGGAGCTTGATCTATTGAATTAATCTAACCCCTCGTTAATAATAGGATCAGCTTTTCCAGATAGGCTATAATGTAGAGTAGAACTTAAGGAGTTAGAAATTATGCTTAACCCTGATCCCAACTCTGAACTAGCGATGTGTCCTAATTGTCGTCGGGCGCGACCTTTTGGTATCGATTTTTGCCCGTGTGGAGCGGACTTCCTGGATAGCGCCGGGATGCCGCCCGGTGGAGGACAGCCTTATGACCCATTTGGGTACAATATGTACCCGCACGTGGATGCCGGTTGGACAGGCGCAACCCAGGCCAAAGCTTCCGATATTCGAGAGACCCGGATCGGTAACACGTTGGTCAGGATCGCGGGCAATATCGTGCCACAGGTAGAGGTCGCGCTTGGCCCAGGCGAAAGCGTTTATTTCGAGCATCATATTCTACTCTGGAAGCATCCTCAGCTTAATATCAATATCAAGCCACTCAAAGGGGCTTTCAAGCGTATGATGGCCGGGATGCAAATCTTTGTTACCGAAGTAACTGGGCCGGGTTCGATTGGGTTTAGCCGGGATGATGCCGGGGAAATCGTCCCGATCCACATACGGCCCGGTGAAGAACTACACGTGCGGGAGCATCAATTCCTGGCCGCTACCGGGTCGGTCGATTACAACTTTTTCCGGGTCAAGGGGGTCGCTAACATTTTGTTTGGCGGCACTGGCTTTTGGATTGACCGTTTTTACACGCCGCAACAGCCCGGCCTGCTTTTGTTACACGGCTACGGTAACGTTTACGAAATAATGCTACGACCGGGCGAGGCTATCGATGTAGAACCAGGTGGCTTTTTGTATAAGGATGCCAGCGTTCAGATGACTACCACTTCGCAACGCTTAAGCACCGGGTTTTTGGGAGGCTTTAATTTGTTCATGAACCGTTTTATCGGCCCAGGACGGCTCGGTATTCAAACCATGTATGTCCATCTGCCAACCGCAGAGTAACAGGCATGGGTAGAGTATAATTTACGTAAGTACTCAGGTCGGGCGACCACATAGGGTCGCCCCTACCCAAAATCGTTTGTAGGGTGCGACCCTATGTGGTCGCCCAAAACTGGTAGGCTGCATAGTTACTAATTTACAAACCTTGCTACGAGATAACAAGAGCCGGGAAATCATAATTTTCTCGGCTCTTATCATTCCTGACAACCTGAAATCTGCTATCATAGGGCGGGCGTATTTAACTAAGAGTTGCCAAAATTTGTGGTTGTTCAAAGCGAGAAACAGTTGATAGACAAACAGTCTCCAAAAGTAGCGGTGAAAAAGCCACTAATGAGCCGGGTTGGGCGGCGGATTTTGCGGACGAGCTTGAAAGGGGTTTTCTGGCTGCGTTACCGACGGCGGCACGCTCGGTTGTGCCTGGAAAAAATCGACGGGCTGCGGCTGCTTGTACCGCCCGAAGTCTTTAACCCGGCCCTGTTCGGCAGCAGCTTTTTTCTGGCCCGTTATCTACGGCAGCAGCCGCCCGCGCCCGGCAACACCGCGCTTGACCTCGGCTGTGGGAGCGGTTTGCTGGGTCTGGTACTGGCCCGCGCCGGAGCAAAGGTGATTGCGACCGATATAAACCCGGAGGCGGTCTGGGCCAGCACCACCAATGCTCACCTCAACGGCTGCGACGACCGGCACGAAGCGCGGCAGGGGTCGCTTTATGCCCCGGTATCCGACCGCCAATTCGACCTGATCGTTATGAACCCGCCCTATTATGCCCATACGCCCGGCGCAGCGCTAGAACACGCTTTTATGGCCGGGCCGGGTCTTGAAACGCTGGTAGGAATGCTGGCGGGGGCGGCGGCCCATCTCAAGCCGGGAGGCCGCGCCCTGGCGGTTGTCAGTTCGACAATCCCACTGGAAGCGGCCCTGCAACAGGTAGAGCAAGCCGGGCTAGATTGGCGGATCGTGGCCCGGCGGCGCTACTGGGCCGAATGGCATCTGATTTACGAGTTGCGCTTGAGTAATCAAGATCGCTAAAGTAAGGGTATATTTGAGCTTTCGCCTGAGCCGAACTATATGAGAAGATGAATATATTTTAGGTATCAGGTATCAGGTATCAGCCTGACACCTGACACCTAATACCTATCAAAAATTACAAAATATCAAAAATTACAAAATGGGCATAGAAAAATCTCGCTTGAAGCTAAACTTTGCGGTCTTGCTGGTGGCGCAAATCTACACGCAAGGGCTGGCAGCTTTGAGCGGGGTGCTGGTGGTGCGGTTTTTAGGGCCAGTCGAGTACGGGCGGTATGCGCTGGCGGTGGCGGGCTTGAACCTGGGGGCCGTGATAGCCGATGCCGGGTTGAGCGCCTACCTGGGCCGGGAGGCGGCCCGTCTGCCTGCGCCGGAAGGTTTACGCCTCTGGAAGCGGGCTTTGCAAGTGCGGTTGGGCCTATCGGCGCTGGTGGGGATAGCGACAATTGGGCTGGTCTGGCTGGAACCATCGTTGGGGCAGCCTGCGCTGGCAGGGTTGGCGGGATTGTCGCTGTTCCCAATGAGCGCTGTAATTCTGGCGACCGCTTTTTTGAACGGGCAGGGCCGTGCGCCGGTTAGTGGTGGCCTGAACGCGCTAGTCGGGACGATCAGCTTTGGGCTGGCCCTGGTAGGGCTGGCCTGGCAACCGCTGGCCTGGACGATATTGCTGGCAACCCTGAGCGCTAATATGGTCGGGGCGATCTTGCTGACCCGCCCGCTCCTGATTTCCCCGGACTGGTTGGAAAAAGGCCAACCAGCCCTTTCGCCGTCGGCTTTGTTGGGGGCCAGCCGAAGCTTTCTGTTGATCGGGCTGGCTTCGATCATCTTTCAGTACGCTGATATTTATCTGGTTTCGTTCTTACTGGATGGTGAGGCGGTCGGACAATACGGCGCGGCTTTGCGATTGCTAACGCTGGTAACGACGATCCCGACCGTCTGGGGGATAGCTGCCGTTCCGCGCTTTGCCCGGCAACCGGCCCGAATGCGCGGCGAATTAGTTGGCTGGGGCTGGGCGCTAGGGGCGAGTGGAGTAGGACTAGCAATCGTCGGGCTGTTTCTGAGCGGGCCGGTGGTCGGGCTGCTGCTCGGCTCGAAATATGAGGCGGCAGGTCGCGCCCTGGCCTGGCTGTTATGGGCCGGGGCAGCGATTTTTGCCAGCGCCGCGCCCGTCACCTGGCTAACCATTACCAACCGACAACATTTGATCCTGGTCGCCTTATTATGCGCCGATGGGCTAGGGCTGGTTCTGACGCTGGTCATGGGCGGGTGGCTCCGGTGGGGTTTAGAAGGGGTCGCGCTGGCGCGAGTCGGGACAAGTTGGGCCTTATGTGGGCTTTATCTACTTTTTTGCCGTTCGCGGCGCTTGGAATAATATCTTATGAATGATTGGCAAGACCTGGAACAAACCCTGACCGAACTACTACGCTGCCCGAAATGTGGCGGCCCCTTCGAGTATCGAGCGGTTGAAGACTGGCTGATTTGCCGCGAATGCCGGGCGGAATATAAGCGGGAAGATGGTATCTGGCGCATGCTGACCGAAGAGCAGCGACAACGCTACCGCCCTTTTTTAGAAAGCTACCGCCCTTTGCGGCAGGCCGAAGGCTGGGAACGTGATCGGCGCGATTATTATCTAAATTTGCCCAATGTACCGCCCGCCGATCCGCAGGCCGCTATTTGGCGCATTCGACGGCGCAGCCTGGCCCGGCTAGAGCGGATAATCGGACCGGGCAACGAGCGCTGGGTGCTTGATCTGGGGGCCGGGAACGGCTGGCTTTCGCGCCGCCTGGTAAAATTCGGTTTTCGAGTGGTGGCACTCGATTTGAACGCCGTCGGGTCGGACAGCCTGGAAGGAGGACGGCTCTATCAGGAGCAGGACGGTAAGTGGTTCGGACGGGTACAGGCTTCGATGGAGGAATTGCCTTTTCGAGCGGGTGCTTTTGACCTATGCGTTGCCAGTGGCACGCTGCATTATGCCGCCCTGGAGCCAACCTTGCAAGCGGTCTGGCGGGTACTGGCTGTAGAAGGCCGGTTTATTATTACGGATAGTCCGGTCTATTCACAGGCGGCAGCAGGCGAGGCCATGAGCGCCGAGTATCTCGACCGGGCTAGAACCCGCTTTGGGCGCGAAGCTCATTGGCCCGGCGGCCCTGGCTTTTTGTCGGAAAGCGAGTTATGGGCGAGTTTGCGGGGACAGGGCTTTGAAGTAGCGCGTTATTCGGTCGAACGCTGGGCAGGTCGCGTCAGGCGACAACTCTGGCGCTGGCTCACGCCGCCCCGCCGCGAAGAAGCCCGTTTCCCGGTCATTGTAGCACGAAAACCGCCGATTTAACCAAAAGCAGGACTTACGAAGGTGTAAGCCCTGCTTCTCGATTTAGCTAGTAATTGATTTAGCTTGGAGTTGAAACAGACTCTAAAAGGTTCGCCCCGACCAGCCCTTTGCGATCCAACTTTAAATAAGATGGCATCGGGCCACCAATCAGAGGAGTGGCGTAATCTATAAAAGCCTGGGTGACAAAGTTGCCGGAGGAGTTGAGGTAGTCGGCGGGCATTTTGTGTTCGGTGTTAGCGATATTAGCCAGGGCGGTCGTCCCAAATTCGTAACGATACGGTTCGCTCGGCCCGTTGGCCCGCAAAAGAGTAATCATTACGTCGGTCTGACCTGCGACGGCTTTTTGGACCGCCACTGCCCCCGACTGCCACGCTTCGCTCAGGTCTACTTCACTGACGTGCAACATGCTCATGCGCTGGAGCGTGCCGGGTTTGTCGTAACGCGCCGTCAGGCCGAGTTCTTTGATAACCAGACCCATCAAATAGTTGCCGGGGCCGTGAAAGTATTTATGCCCAAACGAATCGACCAGATACGGTTCGCCCTGCGCTCCCAGGGTCTTACCGTTCTCGTCTCGGACGGTCTCGCCGATCACCACCACGCAGTGTCCATAAAGGCCATAGACTTGCTGAACATCGCGCAAAAAGCGTTCGGGAGCCAGACGGCGTTCGGGAGTATAGATCAGGTGCGGCCCGTCTTGTTCGCGGCGTTTGCCTAGCGCGGCAGAAGCGGCGACCCAACCCGCGTTGCGGCCCATCACTTCGATCAGCTTAATCGGGTGAACCAGATGGGCCGCCTCGGTGTCGATGGTGCTATCCTGGGTCGCAATCGCCAGATAGCGGGCGATAGAACCATAACCGGGGCAATGATCCATCTCCGGCAAATCGTTGTCTATCGTTTTGGGGATGCCAATAGCCTGGAGTTCATAGCCAGTGGCCCGGCTTAGTTCGGCTAACTGGTGGCAAGTGTCGGCGCTGTCGTTGCCGCCGATATAGAGAAAATAGCGAATGTTGTACTTTTTGAGAATAGCCAGGGCCTGCTCCTGCTCGGCCTGATTGAGTTTGTAGCGGCACATACCGAGGGCCGAAGAAGGTGTCCGTTTTAGCTGTTCCAGACGTTCGGGCTGACCGACCTGCGCCCTCAAATCGATAATACGCTCCTTGAGTAGGCCCTGCACTCCATCAAGCATCCCGTAAATCTCACCAATCTGGGCCTGTGCTAGCGCCTCGGCAACGGCCCCCGCCAAACTGCTATTAATAACGGCGGTCGCTCCGCCCGACTGCCCGATAATCAAGTTACCTTTTGCTGTTGTCATTTTTCCCTTCCAAAGTGGTTTTTATGATCCAACATCGTTTTAAATCCGCAAGCTTCGCTATGATAGCATAATCGGGCAGGCGGTTCTTGCTCCCAATCTCTATAGCACATTACAAAGCACGAGCTATCCAATTATTGTAGGAGTAAGCTTCTGCTCGCGATTGGACATCCAGCCAATGTTTTCAATCGTGAGCAGAAGCTTACTCCTACATGGGTCAATATGGGTGCATTTTATTAGAGTGGAAGGCATGTCTGGGTGACAAAAGAGTGAGGTCGGGCCAAAACTGAGGCTCACCTAATTCTTCTCACTTTCTAAACACTTTCGTCTAACCGTGTTTAATAATACAAAGTGACACTCAGGCGGGCCTGTGGTAAGATCAAAAAATGAAGACTCAATCAGACTCCGAAGCGGAGACTCAACCGCCCGAAAAAGCGGCTGCTCCCAAACGTGGACAACCTTTTATAGCTCTGCAAAACCGGGATTATCGGCTGCTCTGGTTCGGTCAGAGCATCTCTCAAATTGGTACGATGATGCGACTGGCCGCGATTGGCTGGCAAATCTATTTGCTGACCCACGACCCGCTTCAGTTGGGGGTAGTCGGACTATTCCGGGTCGTACCGTTAGTCGCCTGCTCACTTATCGGCGGGTCGGCGGCAGACGCAGTGGATCGGCGCAAGCTTTTGCTGGTTTCTGAGACGTTGCTGCTGTTGTGTTCGGCAGCGCTGGCCTTTGTGACCCTGAGCGGGATGGTGACGGTCTGGTGGATTTATGGCATAACGGCTCTGGGAGCGGCGGTCAACGCTTTTGAGCGTCCGGCCTATTCTGCCCTGGTTCCGGCCCTGATCCCACGCGAACAATTGCCCAGCGCGATCAGCCTGAATACGCTCAACTTTCAGGTGGCGACTGTGATCGGGCCAGGCTTGGGCGGCGTAATGATTGCCCTGATAGGGGTGCAGGGGGTTTACTGGCTGGATGCCTTTTCGTATCTGGTGGTGCTGGCGGCGTTATTTTTGATCCACTTCCGGCCTGTCGCTCGTTCGACCCAAAAAATCAGTTTGCAGGCTGCACTGGATGGGTTGCGCTTCGTCTGGAGCAATAAAATTTTGGTCTCGACCATGCTGCTCGACTTTTTTGCCACCTTCTTCGCCTCGGCGACCACCTTGCTACCGATCTTCGCGACCGACGTACTACATACTAACGAGGTCGGCTTTGGGATACTATCGGCAGCCCAGGCTATCGGCGCGGTTATTACCAGCCTGATAATGGCCTGGCTCAATGTCGGCAGGATTCGTAAGCCGGGGATTATACTGCTGATTGCGGTCGTGCTTTTCAGCCTGTTTACGGTGCTATTCGGCTATTCGACCTCGCTACCGCTCTCGGTGTTTTTCCTGGCCCTGATTGGAGCCAGCGATACGGTCAGTATGGTACTGCGTCAGACGATAGCCCAACTGGTCACACCCGACGAAATGCGAGGCCGGATGCAATCGGTCAATATGATTTTCTTTGCAGGGGGGCCACAATTGGGGGAAGTAGAAGCCGGGGTGGTCGCTCGGTTTTACGGCGCTCCCTTTTCGGTTATCAGTGGCGGCTATGCCTGTATTGCGGTCGTATTGCTGATCGCGCTGATTAGCCCCCGGCTACGTAATTATCATTTCGAGAAAGATTGATAATTTAGCCTTCGGGTAACTACTCAGCCTTGTCATTCTGAGCCACAGCGAAGCGTCCAGATGCTTCGCTGTGGCTCACCCCCTGGCGAGGGTGACAAATTTGAGGCTGGGTGAATAGTTACGCCTTCGGGTAAGTTTTAACAAACTTACCCGGTCTACCAGCGAAACGGGCGGCGCGGTTGAGGCTGGGCCTGGGGTTGCAAACGGCGGTCTTCCCCGGTATCAAACCAAATCGAGCGCAAAGTCTGCATATTGACATAGTCGAGGCTGTTTAGCACAATATCGGCCCCGGTAATCCGCCAGCGTTCGACGTTTGTACCGGGTATGCAAATTGCTTTCATACCGGCATTCATAGCCGCTTCTACGCCCAGGCGCGAGTCATCCAAAACCAGGCAGTAGGCCGGATGAAGCGCGAAAGTCTCGGCACAGGCCAAAAAGGGCATCGGGTTGGGCTTGCTCAGTTCGATCATATCCCCCGCTACGATCACGTCAAAGGCTTCTTCCAGACCCAGTTTATCCGTGATAGCATAGATATAATCGCGCATCCCGGCACTGACAAGCGCCAGGCGCAATTGGTTGTCGCGCAAAGTCTGGATCAAGCCGAGCGCACCGGGGCGGGCCTCGATGTGTTCTTCTGCCAGCTTCAAAAAGATTTCGTTACGCTCCTCGGTCATGGTCATCGGGTCAACCGGCAAATCAAACCGCCGCCGCAAATACTCGGCATTGTCATAATCGCGTTGATCGACCAGTTTGGCGACTTCGTAAGCGTCAAGGGCTACCTCGAAGGGTTTGAGATACTGGTTCCAGGCTTCCAGGTGCCAGGGTTCGCTATCGACCAACAACCCATCCAGGTCAAAAATAACCGCTTCAAACATCTAAAGTTTTCCTAATCTTCTTCCAGAAAGCTCAGGTCGCCATCGTCGCCGACTTCAAAAATAGCATCACGGGCCGGGTCGTAACCGGCTATCAGGTTTGAGCCATCTTTGGCTTCACGATTATATTCCTGATGTGGCCCTCCTACGACCATTCCACTATCCAACCCGACTGTAACCGTCCCTTTCAAGATGTTGCGGGCTTCCACTCGGCCCAACCCGCCCGGCCCATGCACTCGCTCACCGACGGCGGGCATATCTTTCTTCATTTCGTTGTACATGTCTTGCTCGAACCGCAGACAGCAGAGCAACCGCCCACATTCGCCCGTAAGATGCGAAGGGATCAGGGGTAAATCCTGGTCTTTAGCAGTCTTGACCGAAACGGGTGGAAAGTCGGTCTGCCAGGTCGAGCAGCACAGCGTTTCGCCGCACTTGCCGACCCCGCCAACTATCTTAGCCCGGTCGCGCACCCCAATCTGGCGTAGCTCGATCCGGGTCCGAAAGATGCTGGCAAGGTCGCGCACAAGCTGACGAAAGTCTACCCGCCCGTCCGAGGTAAAATAAAAGGTCAGACGGCTGGTATCGAGGTTATACTCGGCATCAACCAACTTCATCGGTAGTTGATACGCCTTGACCCGCTCGGCGCACTTGAGAAGGGCATCCTTGCTGCGGGTCTTGAGCGACAGCATCCGATTGATGTCTTCTTCGCTTGCCAGACGCAAGATCGGGTTGAGCGGTTCGGTAAGCTGACTGACCTCTACCAGACGAGGCGGCAAGACGACCCGACCTGCTTCAGTCCCTTTGCCAGTATCCACTACCACCCAATCGTCCGGCTTGAGGTCAATCTGACCTGCATTATAGTAAAAAAGTTTGCCTGCCGTCTTAAAGCGCACCGCCACAGTGCGAACGGTCTGGTCTGTATCTAAAGGAGTTGGCATCAACGCCTCCTCTCTATAGGGTTGATTAGTGAGTAAGATTTACTCAGATTGCTAAGGCTCAGGCCATAAAATATAGTCTTTAGAATCGGGGCATTTTGTTTACAAACAAATCGCCCAACGCCAGCCGAGGGCTGACATTGCTTTCCAGTTCTGCCGTCGCCCGAATGATCCCCTGAAGCATGGCCTGTATCTGGAGCATACTGGCTTTTTCGGCCTGCTTTTTCAATTCGTCCAACTTGTCCTGATTGGTGACATACTGAGCCTGCCCGTTACGCAGCAGGGCCAGATCACGCCACCAGCCCAACCAGATATTCAACATATTTAGTACGCTGGCCCGTTTATCGCCCTGAGCCTGCCAACGTGTCGTTAGCTCTTCGGCGAAACCTAGCCGTTGCGCTCGGTCGGCGGGTAATAGTTCGTCATGGTGCATCAAAGCTTCATCTCGGTCATTCAAATCCTGGCGGGTCTTATCATACAAAGCTCGTAGGGCGTAACCCGGTCGGCCTGCCGAAAGTGCCGCCAGCAACCGCGCCCGCTCTGGCGGCGCTCCCTGTTCTTGCAAAGCCGCCTGGATCGTGGCGGTTGAAACCGAACGCAATTCAAAGACCTGACAGCGCGAGATTATCGTCGGCAAAAGCGCCCGGTCGCTATCAGCGATCAAAATCAACATAGCACGAGCGGGCGGTTCTTCGAGGGTCTTGAGAAAGGCGTTAGCAGCGGCGGGTTGCATCGTAGCGGCATCTTCGACAATGAATACTCGCCAGGGTGCTTCGGTCGGAATACGGCTAATTTCGTGCTGGATCGCCCGTACTGTGTCTATCTTCAAGACCGCATTGGAACTACTGCTGCCGGTTATATCGACATTACGGGCCTGCCAGTCTAACCCAACGACGGTTACATCAGGATGCTTATCCTCGCCTATCATGCGGCAAGCCCGGCATACGCCACAAAAGCGTAGTTGCCCAGGGTTTTCCTCGTCCGGCGCGGGAGGTTGCTGACAGCAAAGCGCCATTACAAAGTAGCGGGCCAGTTGGGTCTTGCCGATCCCCGCCGGGCCACTAAAAATATAAGAGTGCGAGACTTTGCCGCTATCTATCCCGCTCTGCAACAGGCCAACGGCCCATTCGTGTCCGATCAAGTGTTGGTTTATCATTATTCAAATAGCTTACTGACCGGCAGTTTGAAACCGGGCAATACATCTTCACCGTCCAAATCGTCTTTCAAATCTAAAAAACTTCTGGGCTGATCGTAGCGATAGACCATAATATATTTATCCAGCATATGAATCGACCAAATCAAACGCACCCCGGCAGCCTGATAAGCTTTGATTTTTTCAAGTCTACCCTCATCAGTATCACTAGGCGACCACACTTCTATAACCAGATCGGGTGCAACCGGGATCGGGCCGTCAAAATCTTCCGGGCTACGTCCAGTCGCCACAAAGCACACATCCGGCTTTGGATAATTTAAGCCTTCTGACACACCCAAAGTGCAAGAAGCTTCGGTGTAAACCACCCCGACAGACCCAATGTCGAGATAATTATTTAACCATTGGGATAAACGACCAACTATTCGTCCATGTCTGCCACTCGTGCTGCCTCTGGGTCTCGCCACCACCTTACCTCCTATCAACTCGTATTCTACGTCGCTGGGCAAATCAAGAGCCAGAAATTCGGGGATGGTGTAGAGTTTTTCGCTAACTTCGGTGGTCATAGTTTACCTGCTTGATAAGTATTTATTGCTGGCCTTACTCAAATAGCTTGCTAACCAACATGCTAAAGCCGGGGATCACATCTTCACCGTCCAACACATCCTTAAGGCCAAGCGTGGCGAAGGGTGTAGCTTGGTCAGGGTGATAGACTTCGACCGTCTTTTGACGCGGATTGATCGCCCAGATAATTCGCACCCCACACGACTGGTACTTCTTTATTTTCTCCTGGGCAGCATCCCGACCCGGCTTGCTATCCAGGTCGCTGGGCGAATGTACTTCTACCACCAGATCAGGCACTCCTTTGATCGAAGTTTCGCTTTCTAGCGGCACTCGACCAGCGCTCATAAAACCCAAATCCGGGATTGGCATCCAGCCCTGACCCAAATCAAAAGTCGTGCTGGCCCACATCTGGCCCAACGTGTCTTCCAGGTCAAACCGATGAAACTGCTTACTAATTCGGTCTGCGATTCTGCCATGTCTATCGCCAGGCATCTTTTCGACCAACTTCGCTTCTATGAGTTCAAGCAGCTTGCCATCGGTGGGCAGGGCCTCAAATTCGGCGTTGGTATAAGTGCGCTCAAAGCTTAGCTTATTTGCCTGTAAGACCATAAAGCGACGCTCCCTTACTTCTTTTTTGCGCCAGAGCCGGAGCCGGAAGGAATATCACCAAAAGCTCCCGGCGGGGCTTTACGAAGCGGTTCTACCCGACGGCGGGGCGGCTTCTTCTCGATGATGTTGGGGCGAACCTCGCGCACTTTGCCATCTAATCCCATTTTCTTGCCGGGGTCAAGCGGAGCATAAGGGTTGACCGGCTGACGGCCTTTTTCCTCGGCGGCCTTGATGCGTTCGAGGCGAAGCTTCTCGCGCTCTTCGGGGGTTAACTTGGGCTTAACGGCAGGCTCGATTTTCTTTTCTTTAGCGACGGCTTTCTCTTTGGGCGCGGTTTTGGTAGTGGTTTCCTGTTGCGCCCGCAAAAGAGCGGCCCGCTTGTAGCCGGGCATTTGGGCCAAACTACGGGCTTCGTCGGCTACTTCCAACGGGAGAGTCTGGATAATCAAGTCTTCGATTTCCTGTTGCTCTCCGACCGACATGTTCAATTCGGTTTCCCAGCCACGAATAGCAGTCTTCAGATCGTGAATGTGGCAGACTGGGAAGCTCATTTCTTCGGCCCCTAGAATCTTGGTACGCGGGTTGGTAAAGACCACCACCCCATCGGTTGGTATCTCGTAGCCTTTGGCCTCGAACCAGGCTCGGATACTTTTGACCTGCTCGGCCATCTCCTTCGACGGCTGTCCGATCCCCGGTTCGCCCAGCGTAGCGAACCAACCGGTAACACCGGCTTTGCGCCGATAATGGTCGTGTCCAGCCTTCACATTCCCAAACTGGCTTTTAGCCATAATAATCATGAGGCCCATTGGTGTTACCAACAGATGGTCTATCGGCGTATCCCCTAGCTTGATCCAGTTGTAGAGATGATAACGGGGCGGTACACCCTGGATTTCGTCGCCAATTAATTCGGACTCGCTCTTGATTTTGTAGCCCCCTACGCCGTGCCGCCGGTTGTTGAATGCACCACGTTTGGACAGCACCAATCCCAGGATTAAAAAGGGATAGCCAATCACAAAGACCAGCGAGGCCAGGGATGGCGAACCGGCGCTAACGATCAGGGTTGCCATCGAGACCAACAGGCCGACCACACCGATCCAAAACATTATACGGTTGCGCTTGACTTGGCGCTCAACCTCAACTTTGTTGCTTACTGAAAGGAACACGCCCTTTTACTCCTCTTAATTAACAGGGATAGACCGGATTCACAGGATGAAATTGATTTTCCCTATTTTGGTGATTGGCTAATTTCATTGGCGCACTTAGGCCCGCTCACAGCGTCGCCTCTATAAATTAACCAAGCTTTCGTCGGCAGTTACAAATTCTCTGGGTCAATCCCCAGTTCTCTCAACTTGGCCCAGGCTGCTTCTTTCGCAACCCGCTCGTCTTGCTCGCGTTGGAGAGCCTGTCGCGCTTCTACTTGTCCGGCTTCTGCTTCGGTTAAATGCCGCTGGCCTTGCCGGTCGTATAGCCGGATATACTCGTCATCCGACCCGACCCAGCTTTCTAATTCCTCGCTCCACAGCCACCCGCGCCCATCCGCTACTAACTCCTCGGTCAAACCGTTGATGTAGCGCCACCCTCGCAACCGCCGCGATCTCTCACGCCAGACCTGCGGGGTGTTCGGGTCGTAGGTGAAATATTCTTTTACTCCTATAATGCGGTAGCGCTCGACCTTGTCGCCCAGGTCCTCTTGCCAGGTGTCCTTTGAACCGATCTCAAACACAATCTGGGGTGGAGGACGCTCTGGCAAGTTGATCCGATAGCTTTTCTGAGCCTTGCGCTGGGCCGGGGTCAGCACCACCCCTTTGAACACCGCCATATCGGGTGCTACATACTTACGCGACTCGTAGACTATCGCTAGATTATCCCCAATAAACCAGCCTGTAACTCGGTATAACCAGAGCAACACTTCTAGCAGGTAATGGGCTAGATCAGATTGGGGCGTACTTTCAGGCAAATCTTCCTCGGCTAATATTTCTTCATCGGTTATATCATACTCAATCGCCATCGGGCGGCCCTCCTACCCTGCTTTATAACAAATACGCCCTGCGTACCGTATCTCTTTTAAAGTTAGCCTGGATAGATAGGATTCACAATAAACAAGGCTAAACAGGTCTCGTTTTACCCAATACCGGCCCTCAACTAAAATACGAAACGCGGCCCCTGATTTGAGGACGGCGGAGGTGGCTCGTCTCTACTGGCGTATTTATGGTCTACCAGAACGGTCGCCCGGTGCTGGCGGATCTGCCCGGCCACTTCCACCCAGCGCTCGACGGTCGGGCGTACCGAGTTCTGCCACTCTTGTATCTCACGTCCAGTGCTGGTAAACCATTTGTTAAAGGCTTCGCGATTTTCGTAAACCGTGACGGCCATGTATTTACCGGCATCTTCGCCCTCTTCGATCCGAAAAAGCTTGATCTCTCGCACGCCCTCGACCCGACTATAATTGGGGATTATACCCAGGCGGGTCAACTCTTCCAGTTCGCGCCCCTGATAACCCGGTCGCAACTCCCAGATGATGTAAGTGTAGAACTCACCAACTGCCATCGTAATTTCCTCTCAGTCTTCACTCTCTTGCTTATATTTTTTGAAGATGATAGAAGCGTTATGGCCGCCGAAGCCAAACGAATTGCTCATTGCCACCTTTATATCGAAAGGCCGCGCTCGATTAGGAACATAATCCAGGTCTAGCTCCTGGTCAACCGTTTCATAGTTGATCGTTGGATGGATTAGATCGTTTTGCATCATAAGTATGGTAGCAATCGCTTCCACTCCACCCGCGCCACCCAGCAAGTGACCGATCATCGACTTGGTACTGCTCATCGGAATCTGATAGGCGTAATCTCCAAAGACCTTCTTGACTGCGATAGTCTCCATTGCGTCATTTAGCTCGGTACTGGTTCCGTGGGCGTTGATATAGCTAACGTCGCGAGGCGAGAGTTTGGCGCTATGCAAGGCCCGCCGCATCGCTCGGACGGCTCCCAGACCGGACGGTTCCGGCGCAACCAGATGATAAGCATCACAGGTAGCCCCATAACCGACTACTTCGGCATAAATCTTGGCTTCTCGCGCCAAAGCGTGTTCGAGGTTTTCCAACACCAGGGATGAGCCGCCTTCGGCGGGGACAAAACCGTCGCGCTCTTTATCAAAAGGACGACTGGCGGTAGTCGGGGACTCGTTACGCGAAGTACTCATGGCCCGCATTACACAGAACCCGGCTAACCCGATCTCGCTGATGGGGGCTTCACCACCGCCGGTCAAGATTACCTCGGCATCGCCCCGTTTGATAATCTCGGCGGCTTCCCCGATAGATTGAGTACTGGAGGCGCAGGCCGTAATAATAGTCGAATTGTAGCCTTTAAAGCCCAGTTGCAAAGCGATTTGGGCAGCGGGCATATTGGGCAGAATGGTCGGGATAAAGAACGGGCTGAGCTTCATGCCGCCCCGCTCCAGCATCAAACGCACGCCCTGCTCGGTTTCGGGATAGGCACAATTGCCGGTTCCCCAGACCACGCCGTACTCGTCCGCCATATCCTCTTCCACTTTTAGCCCGGCATCTTCGATGGCCTGACGCGCCGAGGCGACCGCAAATTGACTACCCCGCGACATTCGGCGGGCCTCTTTGGTGTCGATATATTTGCGCGGGTCCCATTCTTTGACTTCCCCGGCGACCTGGCAAGGGTACTTAGAAGGGTCGATCAAACTCATATAAGTGATCCCGCTCTGGCCCTTTTTGAGGGCTTCCCAAAAGTCTTCGACACTATGAGCCAGTGGATTGATCGTTCCCATCCCGGTTACGACCACTCGCCGCCGCTTATCCTGTGCCAACCCGACCAACATCGGGTCTACTTCGGTCTCAATAGCGACCCCACCTTTATGGTCGGTCTTGCTCATAATATCAGCCAACAAGTCATCCAATTGGCTTTCCAAAGAGCCACTGTTTTCGCCTGGCCCTCGATTTTCGGCTTCGGCCAGCTTGAGACCCAATAATGCGAGCTTGTTTTTTATGTCGTTCAATTCGGTTCTGCTCAGATTTTCAAAATTTGGCTTTTTGTCCATTTTCCAGTCTTCCGCTTCCCTAGCGTTTTAACTTTTGACAGTATTTGTAACGCGCATTATACTACAACCTGTTGGTAATATAAAATGGAGCGGCATAATGTCTAGCAACGGCTGGGTTAAAGAAAACCTGGGAGAACGGCCCGGCCCACGAGCTAACTCGGCGGGACGATCAACCCTACTCGATTTGTCGATTGTAGTGGTTAGTTATAATACCACCGATCTGCTCCGAAAGTGTTTGGTAGCGATTTACGCTGCCCGACCTGCTGATTATACCTTTGAAGTGCTGGTGGTCGATAATGCTTCGCCCGACAATAGTGCCGAGATGGTGCGAACCGAATTTCCCCAGGTCGAGATAATCGCCAACCAGGAGAACCGAGGGTTTGCCGCCGCTACTAATCAGGCGCTGGCAAAAGCGCGGGGAACCTACTTGCTGCTACTCAACCCCGATACTGAGGTACAGGGCGAGGCAATCTGGAAAATGGTAGCCTTTTTGGAGGCCGAACCACAGGCGGCGGTGGTTGGCCCGGCCTTGCTCTACCCGGATGGCACTTTCCAGGAAAGCGCTTTTGCTTTCCCCAATCTGTGGCAAATCTTCCTCGACTTTTTCCCGCTCAACTGGCGACTGACCCGCTCTCGCCTGAACGGTCGTTATCCGCGTCGCCTGTTCGAGGGCAACTTCCCCCAGGCGTTCGAGATCGATTTCCCGCTAGGAGCCTGTTTGATGGTACGTCGAAGTCTGACCGAAAAGATCGGGCCACTGGACGAAGGTTTCTTTATGTATATGGAAGAAATCGATTGGTGTTATCGGATCAAGCAGGCCGAAATGCCTGCTGGCTATCGCCCGGTGGGGTTGCGCTTCCGGCCTGGTCGTCGTCAGCCGAGCCACTGGCGAATCTATTGTCTGCCCGCCGCCCAGGTGATCCATCATGCCGGGGCCAGTACGACCCAATTCCGCGAGGAGATGTTTGTCCAGCTTCACAAAAGCCGGGCCTACTTCTACAAAAAACACTACAGCCGAACCTTCCAACGAGCCGCCCGCTTCCTGACGCGGGTTGGACTGGCCCGGAAAATAGTAACTACTCGTTTTGACCGTCTGCGCGGTCGCCTCAATCGCCCCGAAACTGCCGCCCATCTCCATGCCTATAACCGCGTCTGGCGGCTACACTAAACCGCCGAAAAACCCATTGGCGGAGCAATGTCGAACAAGGGGGCGGGGAATTTTGTTGGATATGGCTCCGCCCATAGCCCATTCCCCTCATCCCTCATCCCTTGCTCGATATAGCTAGGCCCGATTGCGGCTATAGGCAGAAGGCACTGGCGGTAGGAGGGCCGGGGAAGCTATCGGCAAAGTAAAACTAAAGACGCTGCCCACACCAACCCGGCTTTCGGCCCAGATGCGTCCGCCGTGTAATTCCACCAGCGACCGGGCAATTGCCAGACCCAAGCCCGTTCCACCTTTGCTATTCTGCCCACGATAGAAACGCTCGAAAATACGCTCCTGCTGCGAAAGCGGCAACCCTGGCCCATTGTCGCGGATACTTACCAGCAATTCTTCGTTGTGCAATTCGATACAAAGTGTGATCTGGCTGCCTTTGGGGGTATAGCGATGAGCGTTCGAGAGCAAATTGTTCAAGACCTGCTCCACCCGACGGCGGTCGGCATAGGCCGGTGGCAAACCCGGCTGAAGTTTTAGTTCAAGCTGCTGGCTCTTGCCATCTAACAACAAGCGCATAGTAGCCACCACATCGGCGGCAATATCCGACAAATTGATGGGTTGCTGAGTGAGCTTGAGTCTGCCGTTTTGCAACTTTGCCATATCCAATAAGTCCGTTACCATTGCGCTCAATCGTTCGGCGTTGCGGTCAATATTGCGGAGCAAGCGGGTTTCAGTCTCGCGTTCGGTCACGGTTGGTGGCTGCGAAAGCATCAAGATCGTGGAAGCTTTTATCGAGGTTAGGGGGGTGCGAAACTCGTGGGAGACGGTCGAAAGAAAATCACTTTTCATTTGCTCTAATTCTTGCAACCGAATTACATTACGCCGTTCCAGTTCGTAAAGGCGGGCGTTTTTTATCAAGAGCGATAGCTGCCGACCAAGCGAAGCCAAAATCTCCTGATCGCTCTGGGTAAAGGCTGGCCCCTCCTGGCGCAAGAGAGCCAGCGCCCCGCCATAGCCCTCGTCGGGACTAAGCGGTACGACCAGAGCCAGGGCGGTCGGTTTTTCTTCTTCGCCCTCACCCGGCAACCGCAGGCTAATCCGCCGCTCCAAAACCGCTTCCAGATCGGCTCGACGTAACAAAAGCGGCCCGGCCTGCACCCAACCTTCGGCTTCCTCTTCCGGCCCAAAAGCCTCTGGTGGAATTGGTTCGTAATCCTCGTCTACGCCATACCAGACCGACCCAAGCCGCCAACCTTCGCCCTCATTATGGGTCGCCAGGAGCGCTACACAGGCATCCACCGCCAGTGCATCCGGCAATTCCTTGACCGTATTTTGCATCAGTTCGTCAATATCGAGGCTGGCATTGAGCCGTTCGGTCAGACGGTTGAGCGAGGACAGGGCCACCACCTGACGGTTTAACTCGGCCCGCAAGTCCTGTTCACGCCGCACCAGCGCCCGCTCTTGCTCGAAAGCCCGGCTGATCGCTCCGCAAACGCTGGCCCAGATAAACATACCCAGTACCACGCTCAAGACGATAGTAATGCTAAGTTCGTTCCATTTCTGACCGGGCAACAGCATGGTAGTAGTAGCATAAAACATGGCGACGACAGCGGCATAAGTCAGCACGCCGCTGGGGGTAAAAAAGAGGGCCGCTTCTACGATAATGAGGTAAAGCAGAAAAACAAAGGGGCTATAGATGCCACCTCCCACCCCATTCAAAACGGTAATGACGGCAGCATCTATCACTGCCAGCCAGATACGGCTTTGGCGGTCGGTCAGATTGTAGCGCAAGACCAAAAAAAGACTGTTGTAGATCGCAGCTACACCCGTCAGTTGGAAAGCGCGGGCCATCCCATCAATTGTGCCGGTCGAGCCACTGGCAATATATAGCTGGATCGCGAGGGTCAGACCGATTATCAGCCAGCGTAGTAAAAATAAAACCCGCTCTAGCGAGAGGGGCATATTCAGGGGGCTATCGGTCGAGCCGGGTTCAGGAGTGGTCGGCAGGGCGGGCAAACGGCTTCGCCAGCCTCCCGGCGTAAGACGCGAGGCCGGACGCAATGCGATTCGCAGCTTGCTCCGAGTTGCCAACTATTTCTTCTCGCTCTTAATCTCATCGTCCCAGCCACGTTCTTGCCAGACCGAGCCAGAAACCAGGGCCGCGCTATCCTGCTGAGGGTGGGCGGCTTGCTCCTGAGTGGTAGCCAGTTGCTGGAGTTTCGCCGCTTTGCGCTCTTTGTAGGTCAAAAAATAGAAGAGGCGGTCGCCCGCGACGTAGGCCACAAAAATTGGGATCAAGAAAAGGGCCATATCCAGGGCGCTACCGCCCCCCGGTATTTGGCCCTCTCCAAACAACATAAAACGTAACTGCGACAGGGCCAGATAGCTGACCACAAAAATATCTACACCAATAAATATGGCTAAAATCAGTTTTAGAGGTTTCGACATAATTCGTACTTTAAAACTATTCGCGGCTAGACCGTTTCGTACTGGGCAGCAACCGCCAGGTTATAACGATCACCACCAACGCCAACGCTCCCAGACCCCCCAGCGTCAGAATGTTAATCAGGCTCTGGGTATTGGTTTCACCTGGTTGGAGAATAAAATCCACCCAAGTCGAGACCGCTTTTTTGCTCAACCGTTCGCCTGCCCCACCGTTCCAGACCGCGAAAGCGATCAAAGTCGCCTGACCGGGTGTGAATTGGGTCGCCGACAGTTCATCTTTGCTGGTCAACGACCGCCGAAAGATTACGCTCCAGGTTTTGGTCGTGTCGTCATAGGCGGCAGTGCTATCTGGCTCGGCATCTGCCGCATCCTTCAAATAGCCTATACCGGGGCCAAGATAACTCTTAACCGCCTTACCCCCCGCCCCTACTACAATCCGGGCATCGCCAGCGACAGCGGCTTCTCGTTCAGCTTTCCACTGCCAGATATTAACCTGTGCATCGGTCTGGCCCATACAACGAAACGGTTGGTGACCCGCTACCAGCTTTACCGGGAATTCCAACGCGACCGCATCACTATATTGTTGCTTATTGACTAGCGTAGCGACATTTTTGCTATCATCTTGCCATTGCACCAGCACCGCCATCGTTTTATCGTTAAAAGCGGCACGGGCCTGCACCTGCAAAAGGCTCCCGCCCTGTTGCGGGGCGATATACTGGGCGCTCAACGGAATGACGGTTGTGCTGATTTTATTGGTCGGCTTACCGTCAAGGTCGATTTCTTTGCTAAGCGAGTTGGTATGGTTGGGGTCCCAGACCGACGATTTTAGATTTAGCAGATCGCCATCACTGGCGGTCGGTTCGTAAGCGACGGTCAACTTGGTCGCATCGCTACTAACTGGCTGGAAATCGACCATCCACATTACCAGAGCCAGACCAAAAGCCAAACCGATCATGACCAGGGGCGACCGAGTGAGCCGTTGCCAAAGCCGGGGCGTTTTAAGGGCCGGTTGCGGTTGGCTGCTAGTCTCCGGCGGTTCTGCAACTATTAATTGCTGTTCCATTGTTCTTTACAGCCTCTCTACTTTTTCTCACCTGGTTGGTTAGCCTGTGGCAAGTTAACCGCAGTGGTTTTAAGACCGAACAAGTAGTCTACAATTTGCTGGCGTTCCTGATCGGTCATCTGGACGGTCGGCATAAAGGTAGTCTGCATCGGCCAGAATTCGGTACGTTTGTCATCCTTAAACCAGGGCAAGATATTCGGCCCACGATCTTCGGGCTTGACTATGGCCGGGTTCTTGATCCAGGTGTAGAGCCATTCGGAACTGCGACGGCTACCCACTTCGGTCAAGTTCGGGCCGAGGGTTGTCCCGGCACTTCCAAAAGCGTGACAATTGATACAGCCTTTAGCTTGCAACAACTGCTTCATACCGGTCAGCTTTTCATTCGGCTTGGTCGGTTCCCGGTTGCCCAACACCTTACGCAATTCTTCCCGGTTCTTTTCAGCTTCCTGGAAAGCCGGGCCTTTGGCGGCTTCTTCGTTCTTGGCATCATCAGCCAGCAATTTCTTCTGCTCGGCAGTCGGATTATCGCCACCATATTTTTGAGGGTTTTTGATAAGCAGGAGCGCCTGGGCAGTACTGGGGAATTGCTTTTTCTGAACATCGTTGGCTGGGATGTCGGCCAGGAAGTTAGGCGCAGCCGTATAGCGCAAAGGTAAATTCCAATCACCGTGCGTAATAAAGCGCACTACATCCTCGATTTGCTGCTCATTAAAGGGGCCACCATATTCTTTGGCCCAGGCAGGCATTGCGATCCCCGGTTGCGGGCTGTACTGACCGCGCTGTAAAACGTTGCGGAGGAAAAGGGTAACGGAGTTTTCGTCATACTTGGCATTACCGGCTTGCCACTCCTCGCGGTCGAGCGCGGGGCCTATCGCGCCTTCTCCTTTGGGGCCGTGACATTGGGAGCAGTTGGCCGCAAATAATTCGGCCCCGGAATGGGCTTCCTCTTCAATAGCGTTGCCATTGGTGGTATCGGCGCGACTGTTATCGTTGATAATATAGACCAGCATGCCCAGCACTACAAAAAGTACAAAGGCCACGCTCATTACCATGCGGGTAGACATTGGCTTCCTTCTGTTCTAGCAGGCGAAACCCGCCTTGCTGGGGGCAGGCAACCCCGCCCCTAACCAATTACATTCGGGTTTGTACTTCTAAACTTTGACTTGATCGGTTGGTTTGGCTTGGTCGCGGCGGCTAATCTTGCCAGTATTGACCGAGACTGCCCCACCCGCAACCTGGACTTCCATCACGTCGAGCGGACGAGGGGCCGGCCCGGCAAAGTTTTGTCCATTCATGAGATATTGGGAACCATGACAGGGACAACGGAAAATGCCTTTGTAGGTCTTGCCGCCATAAGTGCCATCTTCGGCATCCCGCCAGGGAACCGTACAACCCAGGTGGACGCATTTCCAGTAGAGCGCCATAAAACCGCCCCCAAGTTCGGGGAGCGTATGCACCAGATAGAACCGTCCGTCCGGCACGCGCGTGACTGAACCGGGCGGGAAATCTTCAACCTTCCCAACTTTGACGGTCGAACCGAAGGTACCGACTTTCTTGGGCCAAAAAAACAGCAAGAACGTCCCGGTCGCTCCGGTCAAAAACGCACCCATCGTACCCAAAAAGATACCCCGCATAAAACGACGGCGGGTAAGTTCGGCGTGTTCGATTTCGTCCGGGGTCGGACCTGCCTCGTGATCCCCGGCATGGCCTGGCTCACCGCCCGAAACTACAACTGGTTTGCCATCCTTGTAAATAATCGCCATTTTTAATAGCTCCTAACCGCCCGGTTGTCCTTTAGAATTGTAATCATTATCAACCGGGAAAACCTCTACTCCCAATAGTGTGAATAAATAGAGAAATCAGAAGTCAGAATATAAAACCATTTCTCCTTATACCAATCGCTTTACCACTCATCTTCGGTTAGTGCTTGGCATTTTTAATTCTGCATTCTGCATTCTGACTTCTGCATTCCCTACAACGGTCGCTTGAAGGCCCACCATAACCAATCGAAAGCCTGACCATAACCTCGGAAGGCCGTCCCGACTACGGTTGTAATCGCAAAAGCAATTACAAAGCCGGTGAAAAGGGCCTGAAATATATCGCGCCGGTCGGCTCCAAACCGTCTCTTGACCAAAAAGACCAGTAAGACCGATAATAAGAGAATGCTGGTAATCGGGATCACCCAGTTCGACATTACAATATCAAGTTGGGTATCGACCGGGGTGAGTGGCCCCTGGTTCGGATCGCCACCGGGGACTGGTACTTTGATAGTAGTCAGCAGGCCCTTGCCGTTCGCGTCGGGCAAAATACTCGCCATCAAAGTCTTGATATTATAGAAATTATCGAGGGCGATCAAGAAAACCAGCGCAGCGGCGGTATAGATCGAGCTAAAGATTACGACGACCTTACCCCGTTCGCTAGTAAACCAACGCCCCATCTGGCCCGGCCCTAGATCGAAGTAGGGAACCAGCGCGATCATCACCAGCGCAACGCTCGGCACGATTACCCCCGCCAGACCCGCGTCCATGTGCAGCAGTAATTCTTGCAAATTCAAGAAGTACCAGGGGGCTTTGGAAGGGTTGGGCGTTTTCTCCGGGTTCGCCAAATCTTCGAGAGGGCCGTTGATAAAGGCCGAGGTGATAAAGAGCGTGACTGTAAAGACAATCGCGCACAAAAACTCGATCATCAAGAGGTGGGGCCAAACATGGACGATAGTGGACGGCTCTTTGGTTGGAATAAACCCAGCCTCGCGCTTGACTACCGCCAGCAACCGATGGGGGCGGGCCTTATCGAGTGGGTTGGAAGTATCACGTTGCCTCCGTGCCGCCGCCCGGTGTTCCTGGGGCGTTTGAGGGGGGGTCTGACGATCCTGGCTAGTATCGGCCATTTCAAGACTCCTTCTAGTTCAAATGCAGAATAGAGAATGCAGAGTGCAGAATTAAGAACGCAATTAGTACTTACCAATCAGACTTATAAGCAAATCGATAAAGCAATTGTAACTACCAGCTTACCCGCTTTGGGCGACCACATAGGGTCGCCCCTACCCAAGATGCATTGTAGGGTGCGACCCTATGTGGTCGCCCGGTCTGTGTAGTTACAAGCAGTTTGCATCAAGAAACCCGTCCGGATTTCTATTCTGCCTTCTTAATTCTGCATTTTATTAAAGGCCGCCGCTAAAGCCGTCCTTACGTACCCGCCAAAAGTGGACGGCAATAAGGAGAGCAAGTGCAAGTGGCAAGGCTATCACGTGTAAAGTATAGAACCTGATAAGGGCGTTTTGCCCGATTTCATAACCACCTATAAGCAAGAACTGGGCCTGTGGGCCGACCAATGGGGTGGCTTTGGCGATATTCGTTCCGACCGTCACCGCCCAAAACGAAAGCTGATCCCAGGGTAGCAAATAGCCACTAAAGCTCAATAGGAAGGTTAAGACCAGCAGCAATACGCCAACCACCCAGTTAAACTCGCGAGGCGGACGATAGGCCCGAGTATAAAAGACCCGGCACATATGCAAAAATACCACAATGACCATTGCGTGCGCGGCCCAACGGTGCATATTTCGCAAGAACTGCCCGGCGAATACGACCGTTTGCAAATCCTTGATGTCCTGGTAAGCGTGCGTCACGGACGGTACATAGTAGAACATCAGCAACACCCCGGAGACCGTCAGAACCAGGAAGAAGAAGAACGATAGCCCGCCCAGACAGAAGGTATAAGTCACTTTGAGCGAGGCCCGCCGGATCGTCGTCGGGTGTAGATGCAAAAAGACGTTGCTCATGGTCGCCAGCGAACGGGTGCGGGCGCTATCGGGCCAGCTATGCCGGAACAAACTACGCCAGACCCGGTAGCCGAACTGCCCGGTCGCTTGCAACACCTGATCTAACGGATTTCCAGAAGGCTTGTTTTTCTCTGTCGCCATACTTAGGCAGCTCCTAATCTAGTTTGAGTACCGAGGACTGAGTATCAAGGACTGAGTACTGAGAGATGAGGACTGAGGCTAAATGCCTTTAACTTCATCCCTCATCCTTCATCCCTACTTCGGGATCGGGGCCACCAGGCCCGGTTCGCTAACATACCAATGGGCGTTCGGGTCGC
This sequence comes from Chloroflexia bacterium, assembly GCA_038210655.1. Lineage (GTDB taxonomy): Bacteria > Chloroflexota > Chloroflexia > Chloroheliales > Chloroheliaceae > 54-19. Next base: position 45,338 of record JBBQWM010000009.1, on the reverse strand, counting down.
TGTACTGGAACCGAGCCATCTTGATCGCCTGGGTCGGGCAGCGTACCACACACAAACCGCACCGAATACATTCGTTCTCGTCCAAAAGCAAAGTCTGAGCTTCGGCCATGGCCGGGTCAGCCTGATATTGATCGGCGCCGGCGATACCATCCAGTTCCTTGAGCGGAACCAGCCGGATAATCTTCTCCGGGCAAACATCGACGCAAGCCGCGCACAGAATACACAAATCGCTATCGATCAGAATGTTATAGGCGCACTGTAAACAGCGCGTCGCCTCTTTCATCGCCATTTCGCGGGTAAAACCGATTTCGGCTTCCCGTTCGAGGTTGTCTACAAGGTCGGTCGTAAACCGCTTATTGAGATCGAGGAAACGCATCTCCTGACGCTCGATTTTTTCGTAATCGAGACTTCGCCGCCAGACTTCCATAATTTCGTGGCTGCTGCGACGGCGGGGAGGCTTCTGACCGTTCAACCATTCGTGGATACCGTTAGCAGCCTTGTGTCCATCCGCAATAGCCGAAATCAGGTTGCGAGAGCCTTCGGTATAGTCGCCCCCGGCGAAAAGGCCCGACACGTTGGTCATCCAAAATTCGTCGCGCTTGGGGTTGCCATTCTTCTGAAATTCGACCTTTAGCTCAGGGTCGATCCAGCTAGTATCGTTCCACTGCCCGGTGGCTGGGATTACTACGTCGCAGTCGATCACAAACTCGGTGCCTGGAACGGGAACCGGCGAACGCCGCCCCTTTGCGTCCGGCTTGCCGAGCTTGTTACGCATAACCTTGAGGCCGATGACGTTGCCATCTTCGTTACCCAGGATTTCCAACTGGCTTGCCAGATAGATAAACTTGATGCCTTCCAGTTCGCACTCCTCGATTTCGTACTCTTCGACCGGCGCTTCTAGCTGAGTACGACGGTAGACCACTGTTACCTGTTCGGCTCCCATGCGGCGGGCGCTTCGGCAACAGTCCATCGCGGTAAAGCCCATTCCAATCACGACCACCCGCTTACCTATCGAAGCTTCTTGCGAACGGTGGAAGTTGATTTTTTCCAGCCAGGGCAGCCCATACTCAAAGCCTTTGTATTGCTGGCCCGGCTCATCGATCCGGGCCGGGATTGCCGACCCTGGAGCCAGGAAAACCGCATCAAACCGCTGGAGCAGATCGGATACCGAAATATCGTCCTCGAAGCCGATTCGGGTGTTGAGATGGATTTCGACCCCCAAAGCGTCAAAATATTCGTCTACTTCGTTCTGTACCACATCACGGGGCAAGCGCCAGATCGGAATACCACCGACCATCATGCCACCCGGTTCGGGATATTTTTCGTAAACGACGACTTTGTAACCCATAATCGCCAGGTCGCGGGCCGCCGCAAGTCCAGCCGAACCAGCCCCAACGACGGCAATCTTCTGATCTCTGGTAACGGGGGCTTTCTTGGGTAAGAACTTATCGCCCCGGAAGTCGCTGGCCGAGCGCTTGAGCCAGCAAATACGGATCGTCTTGTCGATCAGGCCGCGCCGACAGGTGCTTTCGCACGGTCGAGCGCAGACCCGGCCCAATACGCCCGGAAAAACGTTGTCACGCCGGTTTAGAATATAGGCTTCGTCAAAGCGGCCCTGCGCGACCAGCCCAATATAGTTGGACACATCGGTATGGGCGGGACAGGTGTACTGGCAGGGGACATTGGTACGAAACCATTCGGTATCGGGCAATTCGGTCGGATAGGCTCCCTCTTCGGATTCGGCGTAACGAATGTCGGCGTTTTTTTGAAGCTTGTCGTTAATCATTCGTCGTCCACGCCTCCTGTGGCCCTTTGCATCAGCATAACTATGATAATCGAAATAATTACCATCGCAAATACAATGAAGAGTTCAATCGTTTCACCGACTACCATTTTCTTATCTCCTCTAGGGGATCACCAGCTTAACCATTATTCTACGGTTTGCTACGCTGGCGGAACCGTAGATCGCAGGCCCGGTCAGGCTGTTCGCCTGGCGCTGATCTATATGGGTGTTACTAAATTTCTAAATCTTCAGGAAACTTTCTAGTGATGAAAACCAAGCAGTTACTGTCCCGGAATGGACCTTTACCAGGAACTAAGAGTGAGAACTTAACCGAGTTTGTAGTCTTTTTTAACTAATCTTTAACGCACTCGTGTCTACCTGCGATTATATCACTCGGCAATGCCCTCGTCAATAAGCTGGTAACTTTTTTCACATACTTTTTAACCAATTCGTTACCTTTTTCACATCTTTTGTAAAAGTCCTTTTACCTTTACCTTTGGCCCAAACTACATGTTTAATAGCGGCCTAATAATTTTTGGTTAACTATCGATTCCAGGACTGATTTGTGTTAGAGATCATATAACCTTTTTGTTTAGTGTGGTTACTTTATAGCAAATTAATATTCTGTAGGAGCGGGCTTCTGCCCCCGATTGGAAGATACGGCTGGATGTTCAATCGCGGGCAGAAGCCCGCTCCTACAGGCAACATATTGGGAACAGGTTCTTAACAACGCAAGGAGCTTAAACTTTATGTGCAAAAGCAAACGACCTGGTTACTTGAGTGTCTGGTTGGCCCTCGTCATAGCCTTGAGCCTGGGGTTGAGTTTTTATCGCCCAACTCTGGCGGCAGAGGACAGCCAATATTTCCCGGATACAGGCAAGACGGTTAGTGGTAAGTTCCTGCAATATTGGCGTGACAAAGGGGGTCTGCCGACTTTTGGCTTTCCAATCACCGACGCGCAGATCGAAACCGACCCGGAAACGGGTAAAGCCTTCCTGACGCAGTGGTTCGAGCGTAACCGCTTTGAATTGCACCCTGAAAATGCCGGGACAAAATACGAAGTGTTGCTAGGGTTGCTGGGCAAAGACTTGCGCCGCGAAGCTTTAGCCCCCGGTGTAGACTACGACTTCGAGGGTGCCTATCTTAATCTGCCGGGTAAGGAAGGCGCACGTTATTTTACGGTGACTTCTCATTACGTGCTACCTCGGTTCTTAAAATATTGGGATGAGAATGGCGGCTTGGAGCGGTTTGGCTATCCCATGAGCGAGGAACACGACGAAGTAGACCCGGAAACGGGCAAAGCTTATTCGACCCAATGGTTCGAGCGGGCGCGGTTCGAGTACCATCCTGAAAATGCTGGAACGAAATACGAGGTGTTGCTCGGCTTGCTTGGCAACCAGATCAAGTCCCCCAAAAGCAAAGTCGATTATATCTTCAAGAAATTTGTCGGGTCGCGGGCCACTGGTGGGCCGCTGGGCCTTGCTATCGACAAGGCGGATAACATTTATGTTAGCGATCCCTATTACAATTCCATCGTGAAGTACTCTAGTAAGGGGGTCAAGGCTAATGAATTTGGGACTGGGTTCACTTACTCTCTTCAGTTTAAACAACCTACCGGGATTGCGCTGGACAGTCAGGGCAATCTATATGTGATAGATAAGGGCAATCATCAGATCCAAAAGATCTCTAGCAGTGGCAAATTCCTGACTAAATGGGGTACGGCTGAGACTTTTACTAACCCTTATGGAATCGCGCTGGACAGTCAGGATAACGTTTATGTGACCGATTTTGATCGCAATCTGGTTCAGAAATTTGACTCTAACGGACAGTTCCTGACCAAGTGGGGTGGCTCAGGTGGGTTAGACGGACTATTTGCACGCCCGGTAGGTATCACGGTAGACAAACAAGGCATAGTCTATGTCTGCGATAGCGAAAATAGCCGTATTCAGAAATTCGACCAAAACGGTAAATTCCTGGGCAAGTGGGGAGGCACAACTGCAACACGCGACCCAATTGAGCCGTTCTTTGAGCAACCTTTTGCGATCACGATAGACCGGCAAGGTAACTTCTACATCGCGGAGGGGTTTAGCGGTCTGATCCGGCGGGTAGACCCTAATGGTAAGTTGCTGATTAGCTGGGGCAGTCTGGGCGAGGCTGACGCTCAATTCAAACAGATTATTGGGATTGTGCAGGATAGCCAGAACCGACTTTACGTCGCCGATTCTGTTACTAACCGGGTGCAAAAATTCCGGCTGAATTATAACTAACCCGACCCAATAATCACTCTTATGCTATAATTTCTCTTTCTACTATACGCCCTTATCCATCGTCAGTTTTGGCTAGAAAGAGAATAAGTTGAGTGAAGCTGTAACACCCGAACCGCCGCTGGCCCACTTTTTAGTGCGGGCCGTTCAAGCGGCGCATTTTGAGCAGGTGCGCGATTTTGGCCCTATCGAGGATGCTTGCCCCGGTGGGGCCTTCTGCCCGCCGGAAGCACCCCCGATCCAGCACTTGCCCAATGTTGATCTGGCGGTAATTGTATTCGACCGACAAGGTCGAGTAAAAGAAGCCGCCAACGTCTTGCTCTCGCGGAATTATCCGGCGGGTTTGATTGTACCACTCAATCCTGATCTTGGAACCGATGCTGTCCGCTTCCGGCGTTGGGACATCGAGCGCTGGAATGGCGGCGTTTTCTCGGCGGAGACCGGGCGAATGCTGTCGAGCAAGGGCTGGCAAAGCGATCCGCCTCTGACCGAAGCGGACGACATAGTGCCGGGTCGGGAGGATGCAGCTTACCAATTTATGTCGCCCTATCCGGCTTCGGGCTTCAAGCTACTCCTGGCTTATTATATTATGTGGCTGGTCGATCAGGCTGTGTTGAGCCTCGATCAGCCTTACCGCTATCAGGTGGGGGAGGAAAAAGAAGGCGAAAGCCGCTTGCTGTGCGACTGGCTTGACCCAATGATTACGGCTTCGGATAACTATGCGACTAAAGCTTTGCTCAAACAGTTGTGGGACATCGGACAGTTGGAAGGCTTAAACGCCGAGTTTCGGGATTTGGGGCTGGGAACGCTGCAAATCAACCGAACCGACCCGGCGACGGGCTATGGCTGGCAACCGGGCGAGATACATATGACGGCGCTCGATACGGCTCGGCTATTATGGCTGATCGATGGCGGGCCGGGCCTTTTATGGCGGCGACCGGACGGCAACCCGATTACAGCGTCGGAACTATCGGCGGAGGCCCGTAGCTATCTCAAAAGTTTGTTAGCCGAGCAGGGCTTGCACGAGGCCCTTTCGACTACCAACCTGGGCGGCGCGGCTCAGGCCCAATTGGGTATTCCGGCCCGGCTTGCGGCCCGCTGGATCGACCCTGCCGATGGGACGGTTACAGTCGGGGGCCAGCACTTCGGCTACGATGTGCGCCTTTGCAACGAACAGGCCGAGGTCGATTTTATGCACAAGACCGGCCTGACCTATAATTATTGCTCGGATGCCGGGATCGTGCGGTCGCTACTGGGTCAGCCTTATCGCCATTATATTATTGCGTTCTTTGCCAACCTGGGTTATCGCTATACCGACCCGGTTTTTGCCGCGCATCCCTGCCTACCCTGCTACGACCCCCGCCTTATGATTTGCTATACCCAGCGGATCGCGACGCTCGGTCGGCAGATCGACGATTGGCTAAAAAGTTGGGCCGGGTGAATAGGTGGACAAATAAGTCATAGCATAGTGTCATTCTGAGCGGCAGCGAAGAATCTCGGCCCGGTGGGGCTAGAGCCAGCCTTTGCCAAAAGATTCTTCGCTACCGCTCAGAATGACCCAGTTCAGGGGTTAAAGTGTTGGATCAGGGTTTAATATTTTTTTGAGGAGTTCGTACAACCTGTTGATGGAAAATGGTTTTGCAAGCATTCCGACAAAACCATATTCTTGATACTGCGCCATAATCGCGTTATCGTTATAACCACTTGACACAATTACCTTAACCTGGGGGTCAATTTCCTGTAATTTGACCAAAGTTTCCAACCCACCTATGCCGCCCGGTACGGTCAAGTCTACCATTACCAGGGCATAAGGCAGGTTGACAGCCTGGGCCTCCCGATACATTTCAACTGCTTTACGGCCATCCTCGGCCATGTCCACCTTGTAACCAACCCGCTCCAACATCTTTCTAAGAACGGTCAGGATCGCCTTTTCATCGTCCATAATAAGTAACCGAGCGGGTTTTACGGCTACCAATTGCTCAGACTCAATTCTTTTTGAGCGATCCACACCCGAAATGTGAGACTCGGAGGTAGGCAGGTAAATTAGAAAAGTGGTTCCGTGATCGACCTGAGATAAAGCTGTAATAAAGCCTTCGTGCCGGTTTATAATGGAAAAGGCGGTTGCCAGTCCCAACCCGTTACCTTTTTGCTTGGTGCTGAAGTAGGGGTCGAAAATGCGGGATAGAGTTTGGGGGGAAATCCCGACCCCCATATCCTGGATCGTCACTTTTACGTAATCGATTTCTTTAAGCGGCAAAGCCAGGAGTTGGGTTTGCTGGGTAGTATCGTTAGCCGAAATATTCTCGGCACTAATAGTTAGAATGCCACCACCCGGCATCGCTTGGTCTGCATTGAGAACGAGATTGGTTATGACCTGGCTAATCTGGTTGGGGTCGGCCTCGACTGACCACAAATCCGGCACTAAATTAAATTGCAAACTTACATTGGAACCCCGCAAAGTAAACCGGGCGGTTTCTTGCAATAACGATATAAGATTAACGGTTTGCTTGATAGGCAAGCCACCTTTGCTAAAGGTGAGAAGTTGCCCGGTCAGGTCTTTGGCCCGGTAAGCGGCAGTTTCCGCTTCGGTCAGTAGCTGTTCGACCATGGAATGGATTTTCTCGCGCTTGTCTTTATCATCCTCAGCGACCGATAGTTCCCCCAATTCTATACGAGCTAACCAGACATTGCTGGTAATAGCCATCAAAATATTGTTGAAATCATGGGCAATCCCACCGGCGAGAACTCCGATGCTTTCCAGCTTCTGAGCCTTGAATAATTCTTGCTCAAGCTGCTTCTGTTCGGTAATATCTCGAAAGACAAATACTACCCCTGTTATCTGGCCGCTCTTCGCGTTGAAGATGGGGGCGGCACTATCGGTAATGACATAGGTAGTGCCATCGCGGGCTATCAAAACTGTATTGTTTGCCAGACCACGTATCAGGCCAGTTTCCAAAACCTTTTGGACTGGGTTTTCAACTATTTTGCTGGTATGCTCATTTACAATATGGAAAATTTCCTCGATTAGTTTCCCGGATGCTTCGGCGGTAGACCAACCGGTCAGTTTTTGGGCGACCGGGTTGACTAAGACCACTCTACCCTCGGTATCAGTCGTAATTACTCCATCACCAATACTGAATAGAGTTACGACAAGTTGTTCTCTTTCAAGCTCAAGCGCCTCTTCAACCAGGGACTTGGCGGCGGCGACTACTTGCAATTCGGTTATTTGCGACCGGAGAGCTTCTATTTCAGCCAAAAGCTGCTCTGTAGAGGTGCTTTCATCTGAAGTTATCATTAGCCTCTAGCTCCTTATATTAAATTTATTCTATTCGATTATTCTATTCGATGGAAGACAACCACTGGAGCATAAAACATAAGATCAGGGTTTATGTCTTGGAAATATAACTGCTGCTCAACTTAGTCATTTGGGTGGATAGATGAGGGCTGTGCCATACAACAAGTTACAATATGGTACGCTCTGTAAAATTTGGCTGAACTGAGTAGTTGTCTGAAAAGAATAATGGTATAAGGAATATAAATGAGTTTCGTTTATATTCCTTATACCATTATACAACTATACATATATTCTGGCTAGAGCTAGAAATCAACCGACCTTCGCTACCGGGCGGCGCGGTAGCTCGCGCTCCATGATCATGTCTACCAATTCGGCCTTGCCTGGCATTGCCAATAGTGGCAGAAGGTTCGGCAAGCTGTAGTAGTCGCCCTTGAACTCGTAACGGGTAACTTCGATCCCACGCTCCTTGAGACCCGCCCCAAAGCTTGGGTTCGCACCACCGACCTGGACGATGATTACGCTCGGAGCAGACTGCATCTCCTTAGCGTACTCGGCCCAGGCTTCGCGGAACAATGGCGCGGTGTTCTCGCCCTCGTCCGTTACGATTACGATCTGCTCAGCATAGACCTTGTCGCGGGTCATCTTAGCCAGCGGCGCACCAATACTGGTTCCACCGTCAGCCTTGATCGTCTTGAAGGCCCGCTCCCAATCGCTCATAACCGGGCGCTGACCCACCTTGACCCCACTCTTGATCTCGAAGGCGACCGCGTCGAAGGCGTAAACCTTAAACTCAGCACTCACCACCGCACTGACCAACGCCGCCAGTTCGGTCGCGACCTTGATCGCCTCGCTCATAGAACCAGACTTGTCCACGAACAAGGCGGTCGCCCGCTTGATTTCAACCTTTGCAGCAACCCGCTGATCCACCACGTCGGTCAAAGCCTGCGCGGTCTCGGCATCCAGGCTCACCACCTGCATAGCCTTCTTCGCCTTCATGGTAGAAACCCGCTTGTCGCCCGCCGCCGCCGCTACCTTCTGGTCAATCAGGGCCTTAACCGCCTTGTTGTCCAGCGCACCCCGCCGCTTGAGCGCTCCCAGGTTGTTGATAACCTCCTGCGGAGACATCGCATCGATCAGGGCCACCAGCAAGGCCGGGGTGATGTGCTTAACTGCCCCGATAGCGGTGGTGTACGGGATGTGGTTGTCAATGATGATCGCAGCCTGCTCTTCGGCACTCTCGGCCTTCGCCAGACGCTTGAGCGCGAAAAGTGGACTGTCCTCCGGTGGCTGCTCGGCAAACAAAATCGCCTGCGCCCGCTCACCCGGCTTTAGCCGCAAACTGGCGTAGAGGTGCTTCAGGTCGTTACGGGCGCGAAGGGCGGCCCCGTCGAACTGCTTTGGGTTGCGCTCGCGTACCTTCAAGTAATTGGCAACCGCACTCTTGAGGATACGCGGGGTCTTGCCGATGACCTGCTTGGTGTGATCCAGCACGCGGGCCACCTCAAACGGAGCCATCGCCTGAAGCAATACCCAACCGGCCTCGCGGAACTCGTCGAAATCGGCGGTCAGCAAGTGGGCTACGAATAGTACCTTGTGGTCGCGTACCTCGCCCTTCTCGATGTACCAAAGGGCCAGACGGCTGTAGAAAAGCGGGTCGCGCTCCAACGCCTCCTTGTGGAGTGGCGCAAGCTCGGCCAACTTGCGGTGCGGAGTGGTCAAAAAGCTGTTAAGCAACTGAACGCGAACCTCGCGCTCGGTGTTGGTCATTACCATAGTCATGTTATGTCACCTCGTTGATTAGAGTACACCAAAGGGATTTATGATTTACGATTTACGATTTACGATTGGTAAGCCGAAATCCAGACCGGGGTGCGCGTCAAGATTTTGCAGAGTGGGCCGGGGACTAAACTCCCCGGCTGAAAAGCTCAACTCGGCTAAAGCCGACTACAAAGCCTTAAATCAATTTAGTCGGCTTTAGCCGAGTTCAACACCTTAGCCCGGAATTTTATTTCCGGGCGGACTAGCCCCATGCAAAAATTTGACGAATACCCTCCAGATCCCTTTGGATATACAAGTTAAGTAGTTGGTAGTAAAAGGGAAGAAAGAGGAAAAGATAAATCCTGTCTCGTACAAGTCGAAAAGGCTTGGTCAACTAATCAGCTTTAGAGGCCGACGCCTTACCATTAGGCTAATTCCCCAGGTGGAGAATGAAGGATTTGAACCTCCGAAAGTATGTAAGCCTGTTCAGTTGGAGTACGAAACAAATTTTCAGAAAATAATAAAAAATTGCTTGCCCCGTGCGAGTCGAGAGAGCTATTAAACCTGCTCTACCACTGAGCTACCCCCGCAAAATGGTGCGGGGAACAGGAGTCGAACCTGCGACCTGGCGCATTAGAAGTGCGTGTAAGCTCTATCTGTGAGAACACGGAGCAAAATTTCCAACTAAAAAGGGTAAGTGACCCCTAGCCCACCCTCACCGTTTTGGTAGATCAGCACTCGGTAATAACTGTAAGCAATACCCGGTGTGTTTGTAACCGTACTGAGCGTTACTGTAAAAGGGGAATCGAACCCCCGGCACGGCTCCGCGCACCACCAAGTGCCAACGTGACCCTTGTTGGCTGGGTTGCGCTCGCCTCTATCCAAAACGACTACCAGCTTACCCTATTCCACTAAATCGGTGGCCCAGTTCGCGGACTGGACTTTGGTGTCCAACTCCCGATACTGGCGAGCCATAGCATCGGCCTGCTGTTGAAGCTCGGCGATGTTGACGGTGCTAATAAACTTTACTTCCGACCGGCTATAGCGCTCGTGGGTAACGGTTGCGGTTTGGGCCAGTTCGCGGTAAAGCGTGTGCCGCTGAGCGAGAATGTCCCTGAGCGCCAGCGCGTCTGCCAGGGTACTATTTGGTTCAAGCTCGGTCGTGCTGTTGGTCTTGTTGATCCGCTGGATCATTCGGGTCAAATCGGTCGCGACCCGTTCCAACTCTTCGAGTAACTCCTGCGGATTTTCCGCCGGGGCATCGCCCTCCTGCACCCTTACATTGGGTATTAAGCGACGCTTGAGTTGCTCCAACCGCTTTTGATAATCGGCCCGCAAAATCAATCCTTCGGCTAGTTTCATGCTTTTCACCGTAGACAAGGGCATCACGAGAGATCGCGCGTCCCTGAGAATTAGTATGTAAGATAGAAAGGAAAAAGAATAAATAGCTTGCCCCGTACATGTCGAAAGGGCTATTAAACCTGCTCTACCGCTGAGCTACCCCCGCAAAATGACGCGGGGAACAGGAGTCGAACCTGCGACCTGGGCATGAACAATGCGTGTAAGCCCTATCAGGCAGAGTACGGGGCAAAGACTCTCATAAACAAAAGAGCTGCGGGCCGCTCCTAGAAGGTCTGGCACAATCAACCGTAGATTGCTTCGGGGCGGACGATAATGGCCTGGCTGGTGCGGACAACCACGTGATGTCCGAAATGGGCTACCGAACGGTCGAAGTGGGCCGCCAGAGCATATTTGATCTGCTCATCGGTCGCGCCCTGGTCGATCTGGAGCAAAGCCAGGCTTAATTCTTCGCTACGCCCATCGAGCCGGACGTGTAGCACCAGTTCAGCCTCGCCCTGGCGAATAAGCTGTGTCATCGAGTTATCTCCTTGCATCCAAACAGAATATAGTACTGGGTTAAAATAAAAGCTGACGGCTATTCCGATCAGATACGGCGCGTGCAAGTCGCTAAAGCTTGACGCTTTCCAGGAGCGTGCGCCCCCGCAAAGCAAATACTTTCAGGAAACTGGCGTTCCCCAAAAGAGATGGTTCCGGCGAAAGGATTGCTCCTTAAGCCAGAGGTGGTTACCCTTCTCAGGGCGACCCTGCTCCAAAGGCAGGTGCTGTTTATAAGACAGCGGTTTGTAAGCTTTAACCGTCGGAACACGCACCGTCCCGACCATTTTCTGGGAATTAACAGGGATAGACAGGGTTAACAGGATAAAATTGATTTCCGATAAGCCTGATAAGTGGATTACTTTCCTTAGCTTTATGACGTTCCGCGCCATTATCCCCTTGAGAAGCCCGACCCCCAATGATATAATAGGGCCGGTAGTTGATGTATTCCTCTAACCGTTTCCGTTTGGTTAGCTGTTTGTAGTATATATTACTCTTTTCAAGCTGTCAAGGGCTTTTTTGACCAATTTTTCCATATTTGTAAAAACTCACCACCGGAATACTTTATTATAAAAGATTAGGGGAAGGGCCTTATCGTAGCGAGCTACCAACAATATTGTTGGCAGGCTGCTACGATAAGGTTTTAGACCCGGATGCCGTGTTTATCGAGGTACTCTTTGAGTGGGGCGGGCTTGAAGCCAAACTCGTGTTCGACAATTTGAGGGTCCGGCGTAATATTGTCAAAGTCGAATAGTTCGAGGGTGGCAGGGGTCAGGGGCGGCTTGGGCAACACGCTAAACATAGCGGCGTTGATCTTGGCAGCCCATAACGGCAGAGGCATTTTGACCCGGTTCTTCTTGATAGCTCGTAAGATCAAATTAACCAACTCTTTGTAGTTGTAATATTCGGGGCCACCAATAGAAATGATCTTGCCGATTTTATCTTCGCGTTCGGCGGCTTCGATACTGGCCCGCGCTACATCATCCACAAAAATTGGCTGAAAGCGAGTCTTGCCACCACCGATCAGGGCAGCGACTGGCAACAGTTTTATGATCCGAGCCTGAGCCTCGAAAAATTCCGACCCTTCGCCAAACAAAATACTTGGCTGAATAATCGTCCAGGCCAATTTGCTTTTGCGGACGGCCTGTTCCATTTCCCAGCGAGTACGCATATAACTGCCGGGCTTGCCCTCGACCGTACCCAACCCACTCCCTAGCACAAACCGCTTGACCCCGGCAGCCTCAGCCGCCGCCACCATATTGCGCGTCCCCTCCACATTTACTTTCCAGTAGAGATTATCTTTATTCTTAATATTGGCGGTGACTGCAACGTAATCAATTACAGTATCCACGCCCTCCATGGCCCGCTTGAGCGAGGCTGTATCCTGTACATCGCCTTCGACAATTTCAACGCCCTGCAACTGGCTCAAACTACCGCGCTGGCTATTCTTACGCACCATCGCCCGTACCTGACCGGGATACTTATCGGCAAGTTGCTTTACGATATGCCTGCCAATAAACCCACTACTTCCAATAACTAAAAACATCATTTGCACTCCTGTTTATTTGTTTGCTTCCTTTTCTTTTTACTACTGCCTAATCTTACCAGTTTTTCAGCCCGTATATCGTTTTCATACTATTACAGTTAAGTGCAGTTAGCGACAAAACCATAAAAAGCTTCAATCGACTTGACAAGCCCTACGAATCGCGGTATACGGCAGCATAGACTAAAAAAATTACAAAGCACTAGCAAGACCGAAAGGAAACAAGCGATTATGCTGATTGACAAATACATGCCAGCTTACCAATTTCACGAGGTGCATACTATCACGGTCAAGGCTACCCCCGACCGGGTCTTTGAGGCTCTTCAAAAACTTACCGCCAAAGAAATAGCCTTGTTTGGGACATTAATCGGGCTGCGCCAGTTACCGGCCCGCTTGACTGGTCGGGGCAAGCCCAGGCCTAAAAACGGGCGACCACTGTTAGAACAAGTTCTCAGGGGTGGATTTATACTGCTCGAAGAAGCAACCAGTCAAGAAATCGTGCTGGGAACCATCGGGCAATTCTGGAAGCCGCGTGTACCAACTGCCCCTCGGATTTCACAGGCCCAGGAGTTTGTGGACTTCGCCCAACCGGGTTACGCTAAATCCACCATTAATTTCCAACTGGAACCAACGGCAGACGGAACCGCTACAAAAATTCGGACTGAAACCAGAATTTATGCTCCTGACGCTCCAACCCGCCAAAAATTCGCGGCCTATTGGCGATTAATCTATCCTGGCAGCGCCCTGATCCGAGTAATGTGGCTACGGGCGGTCAAGCGGCGGGCCGAGCAAAGCGTAGAAACAGTGCCAGTGCCGGATAGTACTTTGCTCAATAATGCTTTTTCGCAAATAGACTACGGCGATGCCTATCGGGTCAGGTTAGCGGGTTCGGCGGATACCAGCCTGGATGATGTTCTCAAAATATTCAGTACTGCTGCGCCTGGCTGGGTCGGTAGGTTGATGGGCCTGCGTAACCAGTTGGTGAAGCTGATCGGGTTGGAAGCCAAACCTATTTCAAGTCGTGATAGACCAATTATGACCGGTCAACCCGGTACAAAAATCGGCTTTTTTAAGGTCTTTCAACGCTCGTCAAACGAAATCGTGATGGGTGAGGACGATTTACATCTGAATTACCGGGTCTCGATCCTCTTACAACCCGACCTTGAACAAGATTTTTGCTGGGCAACTATCTCGACCATTGTTCACTACAATAATTGGCGGGGCAAGCTTTACTTTCTGCCGGTGCGTCCCTTCCACCGTTTGATAGTTCCGGCCATGCTCAAAAATATGGCTAACAAAGCGTAACACTTGTCTGCTTTGCTGGTTATATAATATAATAGTCTAAGCGTCGTTTATGTTAGAGGAAACACGGTAAGGCAGGGCGCTGGGTGGGCCAATCAAAGTAACTAATTCAGCAGGGCCAGGCCATTCGATTTAATCCTGTCTATCGTGTCTATCCCTGTTAGTTTTGGTTCTAAACCGATTTTCAAAATTCTTCCAAAAACCCCTTGACAACTTTCAAAGCAGTTGATATACTACAAATATCTAAGCAAGCAAAAGCGGCTTAGATTAACCGGGGCATAAGCCATAACCAAAGCCACCCCCGAAGATGGCGGTATCTGCTAACGGTCAGGCAGCCTGAACCTCAATCAGGCAATCGGAGTTCGATTCTCCGTGCCGCTGCCTCTTTATTCATAGGACTTTCGCTTGGCACAGTCGCTTTGAGTTCTTTTTTACTCTTAAAGCTAACGTTATAGGCTCAAAGCGAAAGTCGTAATTCAAATGGGCCGCTAGTATAGCGGGAGTACATCACCGTCGCAACGTGAAAATCTGAGTTCGATTCTCAGGCGGTCCATCTTCTAAATCCAAAGCGTCTTTAGCTTAATGGCAGAGTAGCGGACTCTTAATCCGACTGATCCAGGTTCAAGTCCTGGAAGACGCACCAGCTTTGCGCTTGATGTTCAACAGGATGAACGGCTGTCCGTAAAATAGCTTGGTGTAAGAGCCAACAGGGGGTTCAAGTCCCTCCGAGCGCACTATATCATATTCAGGTTTCGTCTAAGAGTAGGACGGCTGTCTCTGACCCAGCTAATCGAGGTGCGAATCCTTGAACCTGAGCCAAACCAAACGTGCGTGTAGCTTAACCGGGAAAGTACCATCCTTTTAAGTTGGGAGATGCGAGTTCAAATCTCGCCGCGCACCTTAGTTGCGGGGAGCCGAGGGCCGGTGAGCCTCATAAACTCCACCTTTCGGGGGCAGTTCCCGACTCCGCAACCAAATTATAGCGGCCTCTAGTACAGTGGCAAGTGCGCTACTCTGATACAGTAGAAACGGTAGTTCGACTCTACCGAGGCCGACCAACTGGGGCTTTAGCTCAATTTTGGATAGAGCATTGGTCTGCGAAGCCAAAGGTTAGAGGTTCAAGTCCTCTAAGTCCCGTCCTTATAAGGTCGCGTAGTATAGCCAGCAATACAGCCCTTTGGTAGGGGGCAATCCTGGGGGCGGAACCCAGCGTGACCTTCGTGTAAAACAAAGTGACCGCGTAGCTCAGCCGGATAGAGCGTGAGTCTCCGAAACTTAAGGCGCTGGTTCGACTCCAGCCGTGGTTATCACTCTTATAGACCTGTGGCGCAACGGTAGCGCAGAGTCCTTACAAGACTAGGGTTGCGGGTTCAAGTCCTGCCAGGTCTATCATAAATGTAATTACTCAGGCCGGGCGACCACCCAGGGTCGCCCCTACCCAAAATCCGTGTAGGGGCGACCCTGGGTGGTCGCCCAAAGGGGAGGCTGAGTAGTTACTCATAAATAATATAAAAGTAGGAGCGTGGCGTAACGGTAGCGTAACTGCCTCCAAACCAGTCGGTCAGGGTTCGAATCCCTGCGCTCCTGCCATTAATTGCACCTGTAGCTCAATCGGACAGAGCATTCGCTTTCTAATCGAATGGTTGGTAGTTCGAGTCTACCCAGGTGTGTCGGCCCTTAAAATAACGTGGGTGGTATCCGAACGGTGAGGAAGCTGTTTGCTAAACAGCCGGGCCGAAAGGCTTTGCGAGTTCGAATCTCGCGCTACCCGCTGTGAATAGGGATGAGGGATGAAGGATGAGGGATGAAAACGAGGACTGAGGACTGCGTCAAAGCTTTTAGGCAGACGTTTATCCTTCATCCCTCATCCTTCATCTCTCATCCTTCATCCTTCATCCCTCCCCCCTTCTCCTTGCGGGTATAGCCCAACGGCAGAGGCGGCTACCTTAGAAGCAGTCTAGTAAGAGTTCAAATCTCTTTGCCCGCATCTTTTGAGGACTGAGGACTAAGGACTGAGGACTGAGAATAGGGATTTACGATTTACCCCCAAAGGGGGCGAGGCCGCGATTTACGATGAAGTATCAGAATTTCCATCCCTCATCCCTCATCCCTTCCCCCCACTGGTATAGCCCAACGGTAGAGGCGACAAGCTCAAACCTTGTTCAGGTGGCGGTTCGAATCCGCCTACCAGTATCAATCTTAAAATGTATTTCAAATCTTTCGCGATAGAAAATGAGCTAGTACCGGGTTTGCCCGGTCTTTTGTGCTTTTAAAATCCCGATTGGATTGCAAGGCTTTAACGGGTGAGCGTCAGATTTTTGCAAACTAGCCAGACTATGCCACACCCGAAAGCGGGGAGGTAAGTATATATTAGAAAAATTTTCGCCGAAAATTTTTCTAATATATACTTTTGAGTGGTTTGGAGCTAGGTTTTCACAATCTCTTGATAGTACTGTTTGAACCCGCGCAAAAAATTGACGCGCACCCGGCTTTAACATATTTGTGGCAAGCACCGCTCGAACGTGCTAAAATAGGGCGACTTTTCGATTGAGATTTAGCAATGAGACAAAGGGGATATGGCAAGTGGGCGAGCAAGAAGAGAGTAAGGTTTCTATTTTAGCTGGGCTGAACCCGGCCCAGCGTGAGGCAGCCAGCCAGATCGACGGGCCAGTCTTGATTCTGGCCGGGCCGGGCAGTGGTAAGACCCGCGTTCTGACCCACCGTATCGCGTATATGATTAGCGAGGTACGGCCCCGGATCGACCCGCATAGTATCCTGGCCGTTACCTTTACCAATAAAGCCGCCCGCGAGATGAAAGAGCGCCTCGAAAAGCTGATTACTACCCAGTTCGGCCCGGAAACCGAAATCTCGAAATATTTAACAGTCGGGACTTTCCACTCGGTTTGTGTGCGTATTTTGCGGGTCGAGGCCGAAAACGTTGGGATGGATCGCAATTTCGCTATTTATGACGATGGCGACCAGGTTGCAATTGTCAAGAGCGCGATGGCAGCCCTGAATTTGAGCGACAAGCAATACAGTCCTCGCGCCGCCCTGAGCCTGATAAGCAACGCCAAGAGCAATTTGCTGACTGCCAAAGGCATGCAAGAAACCGCCCGCACCTACTGGGAAGAAGTAGTCGCCCGCATCTACGAGCGCTATGAAGAACTGTTGCGGGTCAACCGGGCTTTCGATTTTGACGATCTGATTAACGTAGTCGTGCGGTTGTTCCAGGAACGACCCGATGTGCTAGAACGCTACCAGCAGCGTTATCGTTATGTTTTGGTAGACGAATACCAGGATACCAACCGGGCGCAGTACCAGCTAATTAATTTGCTGGCCTCTAAATATAAAAACTTGTGCGTAGTTGGCGACGAAAATCAATCGATTTACGGCTGGCGGGCGGCGGATATTCGCAACATTTTAGAATTTGAGAGCGATTACCCCGAAGCTAAAGTAATCGCCCTTGAACAGAATTATCGCAGTAGCCAGGTGATTTTGGATGCCGCGACTGGCCTGATCCAGGCTAATCGGCAGCGCAAAGAAAAGAAGCTTTGGACTGAAAACGGCGTAGGCAAGGCGATCCAGGTCTTTGAAGCCTACAACGAAGTCGAAGAAGCCAACTATGTCGTAAACGAGATTGAGCGGTTGCTCTCGCGCAACGAGATCAAAAATCACCGCGATGTGGCCTTGATGTACCGCACCAACGCCCAAAGCCGCGCTTTAGAAGATATGTGCGTGCGGCGCGGAGTCCCGTACCAGATCATCGGCGGCACGCGCTTCTACGAACGCAAGGAAATCAAAGACACTTTGGCCTATTTGCGGCTGATTAATAACCCCTACGACGGTATGAGCTTTAATCGGATTGTGAATAACACGCCAAGCGGTAAGGGGATCGGCCCTAAGTCGTTGACCGACCTGGGCGGTTGGGCGAATGGGATGGACTTACCGATTTATGTCGGCTTGCAACTCTTGCAGAGCGCCGAGGCCGACGAACTGGCCCGTAAACGCGGCGACCAGAACGCACCCCTGCTAGACGACGATATTTTACCGCCGATTAGCCTACCCTCGAAAGTAAAAAACGCTCTATTCGATTTTGTAAATCTGCTGGACGGCTTTATCAACGCCAAAAATAATAACGAGATGAGCTTGCCGCCCTTTTTGGATTTCGTGTTGAAAAAATCGGGCTATGAAGAAATGGTGCGCGACGGTTCGCAGGATGGCGACGAACGCTGGGCCAATATTCAGGAACTTCGCAACGTCACTTCGGAATTTGCCCATCTGCCGTTGGCTGAAGGTTTGTCGGCCTTTTTGGAAGAAGTCTCGCTGGTAGCCGATATTGACAAGTACGACCCGCAGGCTGATGCCGTCACCCTTATCACGCTGCACGCCGCGAAGGGTCTGGAATTCCCGGTCGTCTTTATCGTCGGACTAGAGGAAAATATCCTGCCGCATAGCCGGTCGCTCGAAAAAGAAAGCGACCTGGAAGAAGAGCGCCGCCTGCTTTATGTCGGGATCACACGAGCCATGCAAAAGCTCTATCTGGTCTATGCTTTCCGGCGCACTGTCTTTGGGAATGCTACGCCGGGTAAGCCTTCGCGCTTCCTTGCGGAAATCCCGGCTAATCTAATCCGGGGTCGTGAGCAAAAAACCGCCAGCGTCACCAGCACCGGGCAGACCGGCATGTTCGGCGCGACCGCGACCAAGTGGAATAATACGCCCACCACGACCGGACGCAGCAACGCGACTTCGAGCAGCAACCGCCTCGGTCTGGGCGCGACCCGGCCCGGCAGTTCTATCGGAACCGGCCCAAGTTCGGCCCAGGCAGGTAGTCTGCAATTCAAGGCCGGTGACAAAGTGCTACACGCCAAGTTCGGTAAAGGCATGGTCGTTACCAGCAAGAGCAGTGCTGGCGATGAAGAAGTTACGGTTGCCTTCGACGGACAGGGGGTCAAGCGTCTTATGGCGAGTTTTGCTAAACTAGAAAAGATTTAGAAACACGACTTTCGCTTTGAGCCTATAAAGTTAGCTTTAAGAGCAGAAAATGAACTCAAAGCGACTGTGCCAAGCGAAAATCCTAAGAAAGCATTATGTACAGCTACGGTTCCAGGTAAACTATGCCCAATAAAAAATTTGAGGAACTGGGAAAAATTATCGGTGTAACCTTCGAGGACCGCAATTTGTTAAAGCTGGCACTGGTGCATCGCTCCTATATCAACGAGCGAAGCAGTGTCCGCCAGTCTAACGAACGGCTGGAATTTTTGGGAGATGCCATCCTGAGCTTGATCGTGGCCGACTATCTTTACAAAAATCTGCCCGACCGCTCGGAAGGCGAATTGACCGATTTGCGAAGCGCCCTCGTTCGGCGCGAGACCTTGAACAAGTGGGCGATCCAGTTCGACCTGGGCGAGTATTTGCTTTTGGGTAAGGGGGAAGCCCAAAGCGGCGGACGGCAACGCTCTTTGACCCTCGCCAGCGCTTTTGAAGCAGTGCTGGGCGCGATTTATATCGAGCAGGGCCTGGATGGGGCTAAAGCCTGGTTGACCCCGATTATTGTGCCGGAACTGGCCGAGATTCTAGCCGAGGGTCGTCACCGCGATTTCAAAGGACTACTTCAAAAGGCTCTCCAAAATCGGTATCATCAGACCCCTACCTATCATATCGTCGGCGAGACTGGCCTCGAACACGAGCGCATCTACGAAATCGAGGCTCGCCTGGAAGATCAACCGCTAGGGCGCGGTTTTGGGGCAACCAAACAAATCGCCCAGCAAGCCGCCGCCCGTGCCGCCCTCGAAAGCCTTGCACCCGAAAAAGAACCACTAACCGCAGAGAACGTAAAGAACGTAGAGAATGAAGATGAGCTAGAGAATAAATGAGGCGAACCATGAAAGTTGCCTTTGTTTTGGGTTATTAAGTTAGAAAGCGATTGGTAGGAAATAATAATGTCACAATCGATCTTGGTTACGGGCGCGAGTGGCGATGTGGGAGCCAAAGTTATCAAAGGGCTTGAGCAAATTAACCAACCGGTCGTAGCCGCTGTCAGAGATATAGAGCGAGCGAAAGATCAACTGGGGGAAGCTATAAGCTATGTTCGGTTTGATTTTAAGCAACCATCTACTTTTGAAGCGGCTTTCAAAGGGATAAAAAAGCTCTTTCTGGTAAGACCGCCCGATATTTCTGACACCAAAAAATACCTTGTACCTGCTATCGAAGCCGCAAAACAGGCCGGAGTAGAGCAGGTTGTTTTCCTATCTTTGCTGGGGGCTGAAAAGAATTGGATCGTCCCTCACTACAAGGTTGAGCAAAGCTTGCTAACTTCGGGGCTGGACTGGACTTTTTTACGGGCCAGCTTTTTTTTGCAAAACCTCAATACGACCCATCGAGACGAGATCAAGAACAATAATGAAATATTTGTGCCTGCCGGCAAAGGCAAGACCAGCTTTATTGATGCCCGCGACATCGCGGCGGTGGCGGTTAAGGCTTTGACGGAAGACGGACACCGTCGGCGGGCCTATGACTTAACGGGCAATCAAGCGCTGGACTATTACGAAATTGCTCAACACCTCAGCGAAGTCCTGGGTAGAACCATCCGCTATACCAAACCAGGCTTGCTTCGCTTTGGGGCGCGCCTGTACCGCCAAAAAATTTCGTTACCCTTTATTATAGTTATGGCTGGGATTTATACGACGGCGCGGCTGGGACGGGCGGCAAAAGTTAGCGGGGATACCGAGCGGTTGCTGGGCAGAGCGCCTATTACGGCCCGCCAATATATCGAGGACTACAAAGAAGCCTGGCTGTAGTAAAGTAGACCTCAAAGCCAAAAGAAAGTGAGTCTTTAAACTGATGAAAACAAGCCGGTACGAGGCGGCGGGCCTCAAGTGTATCGAGGTAGCGCCGGACAACGCCGAGGGCCAAGATTTGCCACTGGTGGTCTGCTTGCACGGGCGGGGCGATTGGGGCGAGAGTTATGTTGATCTCGCGCCCGCCATTAATGACCACGATTACCGTTACGTTTTCCCAACCGCGCCGTTACCCTTACCAGGGGCGCTCTTCGAGTGGTTTCGGTTTGAGCAGCAAAACCTGGGAGCGGTCGCAGCTAAGGCGCGGGTGCAAGTTACAGCCCTGCTAAATGAGTTGCGCCAGCGTTATAATACACCCGCCTCGCGCACGATCCTGGGCGGGTTCAGCCAGGGCGGGATGATGACGCTGGAGGTAGGGTTACGCTACCCCGAAAAGCTCGGCGGGCTATTCGCCCTCAGCAGCTTTTTGATTGCGAATGCTACTTTTGACTGGACGCGCCCGACCCCCCAGGCATATTACGGTAACGACCGGGGCGACCTCAGCACGACCCTGGCGATGGCATCGACCCTGAAAATACCGATCTTCATTGCTCACGGCACTTTCGACCCGGTTGTACCACTCTTAGCCGGACGCGCCACCCGCGATGTACTCGAAAAAGCGGGTCTGCCGGTCGAATATTTCGAGTTCTACGGGGCGCACGAAATCAACCTGGACGAGCTTGGCAAGCTAAAAGCGTTTTTGGGCCGGGTTACAACAAAAGCCTTGTAAACAGGCCTGCCTTCTTTGAATTGAGCAATCTAATATGCTATAATCAGGAAAAGATTGCTCAACTGTTCACAATCTTTAGAGATTAGAGATTAGAAATCAGAAAGTCAGGACTGGTTGGCAGTACCTTGCCCGGTTCTGTTTGGGAAACGATTTAAGTAGGGAATTATTTATTGGTGGGAGGGATTTCTAATCCCGATCTGGCTCTATCAGCGTCCAAATTCTCTCCCATAATGAAAACATTTTAGCCTGTGAAGCCTGTGTACCCCTGTTAACTTAGAGGACGGTAAGAGTTAGGAGCAAGAGATTGGAAGGCAAATTAGGTACGGAGGCACGCCCGTTGCGTGTCGCAGTAATTGGGGCAGGCCCGGCGGCTTTTTACGCCGTCGAAAATCTCTTTAAGCAGAGCGGGTTGGTCTGCCAGGTAGATATGTTTAACCGCTTGCCGACCCCCTTTGGGCTGGTGCGCGAAGGGGTTGCCCCCGACCACGAATCGATCAAGGCCGTCACCCGCATCTATGACCGAACTGCCGAGAACCCAAACTTCCGCTACTTTGGCAACGTAACCTTTGGGATGGACCTCACCCACGAAGAATTAAGACCTTTCTACGACCAGATTATCTATGGGGTTGGCGCACAATCCGACCGGCGGATGGGCATTCCGGGCGAAGACCTTGAGGGTAGTTACCCAGCGACGATCTTTGTCGGCTGGTATAACGGCCACCCGGATTACCGCGACCTCGATTTTGATCTTTCGCAGGAACGGGTAGCAGTTGTCGGTAACGGCAATGTAGCGATGGACGTGGCCCGTATTCTGGTAACAGACCCCGAAGAACTCGCCAAAACCGATATTGCCGATCACGCCCTGGCCCGCCTGCGCGAAAGCAAGGTGCGGGAGGTGGTGATGTTGGGACGGCGCGGCCCGGTGCAGGCTTCCTTTACCCACCCGGAGCTAAAAGAATTTGGCGAACTGGCGGGGGTGGATGCGGTAGTAGACCCGGCAGACCTCGAATTGGACGAAAATAGCGCTGCCAATCTCCCCGGCGACAAAAACGCCAACAAGAATATCGAAACCTTGCGCCGTTACGCCGCCCAGACCGAACATACTCAGCCACGCCGGATTGTAATGCGCTTTTTGACTTCACCGACCGAAGTGATCGGTGAGAATGGTAAGGTCAAAGCTATCAAAATCGAGAAAAATCGGCTGGTCTTGCATAGCGATGGCACGGTTCGCCCGGAAGGAACCGGGCAGGTTGAAACCCTCGAAATTGGCCTGGTCTTCCGTTCGGTCGGCTATCGGGGTGTCGCCCTCAACGGCGTACCTTACGACGACAAAACTGGCACGATTGCAAATGTGGCAGGCCGGGTAATCCGCACTTCGACCAGCCAGCCAGTGCCGGGTGAATATGTAGTTGGCTGGGCCAAGCGCGGCCCAAGCGGGATTATCGGGACAAACAAGCCCGACTCGGCGGCGACCGTCGCGGCAATGTTGGAAGATTTACCGCATCTACACCCGATCCCGGACGAAAAGCGCGACCCGGCCCTGATCGTCCAACTGCTCAAAGAGCGCAAACCAGACTTTATTACTTACGCCGACTGGAAGCTTATCAATCAGGCCGAAATCGCTCACGGAGCCGAGCAAGGCCGTCCACGGGTCAAATTTACCAGTGTCCCCGAAATGCTCGAAGTAGTAAAGCAGGGCTAAACAAGATGAGGGATGAAGTGAAAATAGAAAACCCAGAACAATCCGCTATAGCCCCGGTCTCATCCCTTGTTTCGACCTTGGCGGTGGTCGTACCCGGCCCGCACCAGATTACTCTCCAACAGGTGAAATTACGCCCACTAGGGCCGGAAGAAGTGCGCTTACGCACCCGCTATACCTCGATTTCCGCCGGAACCGAGCGAATGTTGCTGGCCGGACAACTGGTCGAAATGGCTGGCTTGCCTTTCCCGTGTATCCCCGGTTACGAGACGGTCGGCGAGGTAATCGAAGTGGGGCCGGACGTGCCAGACCGGACCGAGTGGCTGGGAAAATGGGCCTTTATCGGTGGCTCGTATGGCTACGAAGGCGTAACCGCTGCCTGGGGCGGGCAGGCCGAATACGTCTCGAACGACTACCGCAAAGTCTACCGCCTGCCCGCCGGGTTAGACCCGGCCCAGGCCGTTGCTATCGCCCCGGCGGCAACCTCCTGGCATGGAGTGGAACTGGTCGCACCCCAACCCGGCGAACGAGTGCTGGTACTGGGCCAGGGGCCGATAGGCCAGTTTGCGGCCCAGGCCGCTAAACTGCGCGGCGCGTATGTGATTGTCGCCGACCTCTCCGCCGAACGGCTGGAACGGGCCAGCGTTGCCGACCAGAAAATCGATCTCAGCCGCGAAACTCTCAAAGAAAAGTTGGATGGCCCCTTAGATGTGTTAATCGACGCAACTGGCAAAATGGAGGCGATTGCGGCCCAGCTTATGTCGGTGCGGGCGCGGGGTCGGGTGCTGCTGCTGGGCTTCTATCAGCGCATCGAGTTACCGTTTGCGATCCCCTTTATCAAAGAGCTTTCTTTTCAGACCAGCCGCGAATGGGCCGCCGAAGACATCCCGGCAGTGGGGGTCGCCCTGGCTGCTGGTCAGCTTCAAGCCGTCCATCTTTTTAGCGCCCGGTTCCCGATCTCCCAGATCAAAGAAGCCTATGCCGCCGCCCTTGACCCCCAAAGCGGTCTTAAAGTTTTGATCGAGTGGCCGGGTTAAAACAAAATGTAATCCACTCTACACCGAATAATTAGTAGACTAAAGTCCAATACAAAAGCTGCCGATTCTGGGCTATAATCTTATTTCGCGCCTTCGTAGCAAAGGCTTTTTAACTACGCAAACTAAAGTATAAAAGAGTAGAGTGGCAATCATCAGGGCAAAACCAGGCGGGCTGACACCTGATAGCAGACACCTGAAGCACGTAGGAGGTCGATATGTGGTACGGTCTGGACTTTGGAACGAGCAATTCGGCGGTGGCGTTTTTGCCGGAAGGAGCGACCCAGGTAGAGGTGCTGCCGGTTGACCCCGGTCAATCGCGGCCCGAAATTATGAATACCCTGATCTATATCCGGCGGGATGGTACGGCGATGGTGGGCCGGGAAGCCAGCGAAGCTTATTACCGCGATAACGTCGGGCGGGAGGCCGTCCGGCGACGGGTGGCGACCGGGCAAACCGTTAAAAGCTACGTCAGTGGGATGGGCGAAGTTACCGAGCAAATCGTGGTCGAGATGGATGTGAACCAACCGGGCCGCTTCTTTCAGGCCATCAAATCGTTTTTATCCGAAGAAAACTATGCTGGAACCGATGTCTGGGGCAAGTTCATGACCATTGAAGAACTAATCGCCCTGTATCTACGCACTCTCAAAGAGCGGGCCGACCAGCATATGGGACGAGAGGCCGAGGGGGTGGTGCTAGGACGGCCTGTCTACTTCTCGCCGGGTGGGGTGGGTGACGAACTGGCCCAGGAACGGCTCAGGAATGCGGCTAAATTAGCCGGGTTCAAAGAAATCCACTTTCAATATGAGCCGGTCGCTGCCGCCTTCCATTACGAACTGGAACTGGCCGACCAGGAAGAAAATGTGTTGGTATTCGACTTTGGTGGCGGTACGCTCGACACCACCATTGTACGGGTTGGGCGGCAACGTCAGAACCGAGGCGACCGTCGCGAGGACATCCTGGCGACCAATGGTCGGGTTATCGGCGGTAATACTCTTGATGAAGAAATTATGGAACACAAGCTGTTCAAACATTTTGGCGAAGATACCCGCTGGGGCGACCAGCAATTGCACTTGCCGCACTACATCTTCGGAATGTTACGGCGCTGGTATACCATACCTAACTTACAGCAAGAGCAATTTTACAGCTTTCTGGACGACATCACCCGCCTGAGCGATGGGCGCAAACAGATCAAAGCCCTTAAATGTTTGATTAGCAAGAATTATGGCTATTCGCTCTTTCAGGAAATCGAGCGGGCCAAAGTAACGCTTTCCAAAGAGTGGGAGACCCGGATCAGCTTCTTTCAGGAAGCCATCGCCATCGACGAATATCTAAGCCGGGTCAGTTTTGAAGCGGTTATGGCCGGACACCTGCGCCGGATCGAGACCTGTATAGATGAGACCCTGACCGAGGCGGGCCTGCAACCCGATCAGATCGGGGCCGTACTTCGCACGGGTGGTAGCAGCTATATTCCCGCCGTCCAGAAGATGCTGGAACGCAAATTCGGGCGGCAAAGATTGCGCTTTCAGGATGCCTTCTCCAACGTCGCCAGTGGACTGGGCGTAGCGGCAGCACGCGGCATTTACAATGACTGAGAGTAACTATTCAGCCTTGTCATTCTGAGCGAAGCGAAGAATCTAGATTCTTCGCTTCGCTCAGAATGACACGGTTGAGGCTGGCTGAATAGTTACGACTGAGATAGCTTTTTATAAGGCGCGAACGGTAAAGCCCTCAAAGACCACCGAAAAACCTTCGCCATCGGGGGAAGCGCACATCGGGCCGACCTGGATTGTCGGGGCCGGTTTGAGATAAGCCAGCCTGAGTAGATTATAAAGCGTACCATCCAGCGAGTAATGCACCTCCACCGCTTCGGCCTGGCGTGTTACCCGCAACCAGCAGGAGGCCGGGTTTTGGGGTAATGGGAGGACCGACCAGTCGGAAAAATCGTTGGTGACGACCGCGCTGGCTTGTTGCACCCCTTCGACAAATTCGATGCCGCACTTGAGCCAGGTTGTTTCGTCCAGGCGCAGCATTAATCCGGCCTGATCGTACAAAGTTTGATAGCTGCCGGTAATCTTTACCTCGGCCACGAAATCACCTTGCACTGGCTGAAAGTAAAAATGACCGTTATCCCGGATAAAACCATAATGGGTCTTGCGCCAAAAGTCACTCTTTGGCCCAGTAGTCACTTCCAGCGTATTTTCCAGTAGCTTCCAACTCGGCGGCTCGTTGTACCATTCCATGCTATTTTTAACCTTTCAGAATAGCTCAAATATAAAGTATGCCTCAATTTTTAAGAAAGGATCGTTTATGCCAAAAAAGAAAAGCTTACACGGGCAAGTCCGGCGGGTGATGCTCGGTAACAGCCCCAATACATTGGTCACTCAGATCGTCCCACAAATCGAGGTCGCCCTGGACGGCTTTAAGGGCGATGTCCACAGTGGCCCGACCTTAATCACCGGGGCGCGACAACGTCAGTATCCGCGTGGAACCCTTATCAAAAATAATCGGCAGGTGTCGCTCGTCTCGCTCGAAGAACTAGCCGAAGTAGCCGCCAAAATGCAAATCCCACTGATCGAGCCGGAATGGTTGGGCGCTAATTTGTGCCTGCAAGATATACCAGACCTAACCCTACTACCCTCAGCAACCCGGCTTTTCTTCCCGGATCGAGCCGTGCTGGTCATCGAAGGCGAAAACGAGCCTTGCACCGGCCCCGGTCATGTCATCCAAAAACAGTATGCTCAAAATGCTAAACTGGCAACCACTTTTCCAAAAGCGGCCTGGCGCAAACGTGGGTTGGTCGGCTGGGTAGAGCGGGCCGGTACAATCAGCGAAGGCGATACCGTTCGGATCGAATTACCGGCTTACGCGCAAGGTCTGGTTAGGATGTAAGACTACGAGCCTAATCCGGTAGGGGCGACCCTTGTGGTCGCCCGTGAACACCTTGCACGGTTTCCGAGGGCGACCACAAGGGTCGCCCCTACAAACAAACCAGGCTCACTTCTTTTACTCAACCAACTTGCGCTTCATATCCAGCATGGCGGCCTCGAACCCGAAACGACGATACAGCCGCAAAGCGACCTCATTAGAGGGATGCACTTTGAGGTTAAGCGATTGTCCGCCGTATTCGCGGCAAAAATCAAGGGCGTACTGCATCAAGTGACTACCCACCCCCTGCCGTTGGAACTGCGCCGCGACTGCCAAACCCAGCGTGTAATGGCTGGCCCCAATCTCGCCGCCCTGATGCAGCCAGAGCGCCCCGGCCCGCTGTTCGTCCTTCCAGACCACAAAAGCTCGCGCCCGGTCGCCCGGCCAACTACCCGCTTCGAGCCGAGCGATTCCTTCCAGTTCCATGCCGCTCTTATGGGCCAGCGTCGGCAAACTTTGTAACGACAGCACCATCATCTCGATCAAAAAGGGCTGGTCGCTCATTTTCACTTCGTGTATCTCGATACCTGTCATAATTTTCGTCACTACCGCTAAACCAATACACTAACCTTGCCCGTCACAACCTCTAGCACATGCTTAACTAAAGCGGTTTCTTCGCTTACCGGGGCTACAGACCGGAGTGCTGTGGTCATTTCTAGCTCTCCGGCAGTCTGCAAAATAACCCAAGCTGCCAGATATTGGGAGGAAAGACAACCTCCGGCAGTCGCAAGCTTGCCTTCCGCCAGGAAAGCTTGATCCAGCACGGCCACCCCCTTTGCTTCTAGCCAGGGACGGGTGATAACATCGGTACAAACTGCTCTATTTTCGACCAGGCCAAGTCGTTGGAGGATCAACGCTCCCGAACATTGTGAACCGATCAATTGTCGCTGAGGGTCAAGCTGAAAACTTGCCATCAGTTTTTCGTCCTCAATCATTTCGCGGGTAAGCTTGCCGCTCCCAAACAAAACTATATCGGCTTCGTTTGCAAAGCTTAGCGGCTTTTGACCGTGAATAACTACTCCATTGCCCGATGTTACAGTCTGACCAGGAGTAACAATTTCAGCTTTCCAACCCTCAAGCTTTACCTGGTTTAGTATCTTCAGTGCTACAAACGAATCGATTTCGTTAAAACCCTCAAAGGTTACAATTGCTATCTTCATTTTCAAGCCCTCTTTTTAATGTCTTTTTACACTACTACGCTCTTAGTTTTCCTGAATGGTTACAAAATACCTGCCGCCCGTAAATTCCGCTCGATCCGGGCCTCCGGTTTGATCGTAAAATCGACCTCGAAGGGCAGTCCGGTAATCTTCTCGTAGCACGCCTGATAACGCTGGCTCAGGCGGGCCACAATATCGTCGCTGAGAGCGGGGGTCGGGCCATCCCCGGTAAAACCCTGTTCGCGCATCCATAGTCGTAACAGTTCCTTGTCAAAATTGTCCGGCTCCTGACCTTGCTCGAAGCGGCTCTGATAGGTCTCGGTCAGCCAGAAACGGCTGCTATCGGGCGTATGTACTTCATCCACCAGCGCCACCTGCCCGTCGATCAACCCAAATTCATATTTCGTATCGACCAGGATTAGCCCGGCCCGGCGACAAATTTCGGTTCCGTGCGCGAAAACCGCCAGTGCCGCCCGTTCGATCTCGGCCCACCGCTCCGGCGCAACCAACCCTTCCTCGATAATCTGCTGGCGCGAGAGCGGTTTATCATGCCCACCGACCTCAGCGTGAGTCGTCGGGGTGATAACCGGGGCGGGTAGTGGTTGGTTTTTACGCAGTCCGTCCGGGAAGCGCAAGCCGTACATCTCGCGCTGACCCTGCTGATACATCCCCCAGACGCTCGTATCGGTCACGCCGGTCAGGTAGCCGCGCACAATCACCTCGACCGGGAACATCTCGGCCCGTCGCACCAACATCACATTCGGGTCGGGAACTGACAGCAAATGGTTCGACACAATCGAAGCGGTCTGCTCGAACCAGAATTGTGAAAGCTGGTTCAAGACCTGCCCCTTAAACGGGATCAGCCCTAGCACCCGGTCGAACGCCGATTGGCGGTCGGTCGTAACTAGCAAGCGTCGTCCTTCGCTCAATTCGTAAAAATCGCGTACCTTGCCTCGCCCGATCTGGCCTAGACCGTCCAAATTTACCCCACCCAGCGCCCAATCGCGCCGCGCCAGGATTTGCTCCACGCTCAACATTTCGGCTTCCTTTCGTTCGCTAAAGAAAGTTAACTTCCCCGGCGGCAAATCGCGTCGGCTACCCGTACCGCTCCGGCCAGAGCCGTTACATTATGCACCCGCACAATGTCGGCTCCACCCGCGATAGCCAGGGCTACCCCGGCAGCCGTACCATAGTCGCGCTCCGAACCGGGCGGGAGAGGTTGGCCCGGCCCGGCTACCAACTGCCCGATAAACCCTTTGCGCGAAAGCCCGACCAAAAGCGGTTGGCCCAATTGCTTGAACTCGCCCAGCCGATCCAAAATCTCAAGGTTCTGGTCGGCGGTCTTGGCAAAGCCGATGCCGGGGTCGAGAATAATTTTTTCGCGCTGAATACCGGCCTGCTCCAATTGCTCTAGCTTCGCACTAAACCATTCTAAAAGCGTCGCTACCAGGTCAGCCCCATAATCGGTTAGCTGCATCATGGTTTTGGATGTGCCACGCGAATGCATCACGACCGCCGGAACACCCCACTCGGCCACTAATTCGCGCATAGCCGGGTCAGACAGCCCGGTTATATCGTTCACAAAATGCGCTCCGGCCTGAAGTGCCGCCTTCGCTACTAGCGGCTTGAGGGTATCAACCGAAATAGGCCGGGAACTGACCGCTTTGACCGCCGCCAAAGCTGGCAACAACCGCACCAGTTCGGTTTGAGCCGAAACTGGCTCGGCATTGGGGCGGGTACTTTCCGCGCCCAGGTCAAGCAGGTCGGCGTGGGGGTCAAAGCGATGGGCTTGTTCAGCAGCCAGGGCCGGGTCGTTACCCAGGCCATCACCCGAAAACGAATCAGGGGTCAAATTGACGATCCCCATCAGATAAGTACGCTGTCCCCACTCGAAACGCTGTCCGCCTATTTCGAGGCTTTTGAGGGCTTGTGGCTCGTTCATACTTCCTCCACCTTGCGGGCGTACAAATTGATCCAGCGCACCGGGCTGCCATCCGGCTCGACATTGGTAGTCGAAACATTCTCGGCAATACCGCGCACCTCAAAGCCAGCCTCGGCGACCCGGTTCCAGATTTCACTGGGCAGGTAGTGGGCGAAAAAGAAGCGCAACTCGGCCCCTTCCGGCCCACGCCAACTTTCGTCCGACCCGCGCTTGACCGCCAAAAAGAGCGTCCCACCCGGTCTTAACACTCGATACATTTCAGCCAGAGCTACCCCCGCTGCCGTTTTTGGCAAATGCAACAGCGAAGCACAGGCCCAGATACCACCAAAACTACCCGCTGCCAGAGGCAACCGCCGCATATCAGCCTGGACAAAACGGCCTGCCGGAACGCGCCGCAAAGCTTCGTCCAGCATTCCCCACGACAAATCGACCCCAACGACCGGGTAGCCCTGCCCGCCAAAGTAGAGCGTATCCCGCCCCGGCCCACACCCCAGGTCAAGTAGGGCAGGCCGTTCCTCGGCGGGCAACATACTTATGAACCGTTCTTTCTGTTCCAGAAGTTCGATCTGGTAGTTTTTCTGAGCAAAGCTGGCGGCGGTCAGGTCGTAGCTACGGATTGTTTTGAGGATCGCTTCTTCCAAAATAGAGCCTCCCAAAGCAGTTTTCTAGTAAGAGGATTGATAAGGGTTATCAAATTATAACACGCTCTTTACAGTATCATCAATCAGACCTATTGACGCTAGGTAACTTCATAAGGTAGTCTATAATAAAGATTGTACAAGTTTTGTACAATAAATTAAGAGCTTAGAGCGAAGTGTGCTGGCAAATAAAAGTAAGATTTAAGCTCAGTAATATATCAAAATTAGGTTGTAACCAGTTTAGATCGAACAGGAAATAAATTCCAAGCCTGGATTAGCAAAAATGGAACAGCAAGCATTGTCACTATACACTGTACTTAATAACAAATTTGGCGCACGACTCCAACCTCAACTTCAGCGTAAGGCGACGCTGGTCGTATTAAGCCACGCCCTGGAAGACGAGGTCTTGAACCATCGTCTAGCCCCGGTTATCTTTGCCGCTTTTCAGGATGCCCGTTATTATCAAAACGAGCTAACCCGTTATGAACAGCTGCGAAAGACCGCCCGGTCGGTAACGGTCTTTGGGCGTTCGCTGTCTCACCAAACCAACTACCAAAAGGATTGGTTTGTGGTGGTCAACGAGCCACG
Organism: Chloroflexia bacterium; assembly: GCA_038210655.1. Lineage (GTDB taxonomy): Bacteria > Chloroflexota > Chloroflexia > Chloroheliales > Chloroheliaceae > 54-19. The sequence continues at coordinate 13,945 of JBBQWM010000009.1, read as the reverse complement.
CTTCAAGGCGGTAGTCGCCTGTCAGGAAGTCGATGCTGAGCTTGAAACTCCTCGCGAAAGTATGCGCCCTTTTCTGGGCATCTGGAGTTACGACCCGGAAGTGGTCGATTTTGCCTGTCAGATGCTGGCGGCTCAAACCGATCAGGCGGTTGCCAGAGTGGTCGAGGAAGTAGTAGCCACCCCTCACGACCCGGTGCAGCAACTGCGCTTCACCCGCGATGTAAGCGACCGCCTGATGGTCGAGATGGAAAATTCCAACCGGCGGGCGCTCGACCAGATTACCCACAATCGGCAGTTGCTAACCGAGATGGAAAAGCAAGCCAACCTCTTGCACGAAGTGGACTCGGCTAAACAATTGGCTGAAACTGAGCGTAATACTCTTCATCAAGAATTGCGGTGGCTTTACGACGAACTGACCCGCTCTCAAACTATTATGACCCAGGCTATGATTGAAAAAGCGCGGCTCGATCAGGCCAAAGGAGCCAGCGCCGTTCTCTTTGAACAAATTCAGGCCGAGCTTACTAAAATCGAGCCTTCGGCCCACTCAGCGCAGGTCCTCGAACTTTTAGCCAAACTTCAACACGCTCTCAATTTACCTGCCTAAAACAATCGTAACTAATCACCTAACCCATTTGGGCGACCACACAGAGTCTCACCCTACAAGGGATTATAGGTAGGGGCGACCCTATGTGGTCGCCCGACCTGAGTAGTTATAAACAACCAGCCTGGGTCTTGACTAATTCAAGGCTCAGGTTCAAGATCAGATTTGAAGCTATTCACCGCAAATGCTGGCATACAAATTGCGTTCTTGCTTACTTGCAATCTTCCGTCGCCCGGTTTAGGGCGCAACGGCATTAATCAAGAAAGCGGTGATTTATGGACAATCAAAAAATAGACCAGATTCAGGCTCAGGAAAACCAGGATAAAGACAAAGATAAACGTACTAACCCGGATACCAACGAGCTTTTGAGCGGCGGCGAACCGAACTTTGCGGCGGGCAGCGTGCTAAGCCCAAGCGAAGTAGTCGAGGACGCAACAACCGCTCAACCAGGGACTAACCGACCGGGACAAGTAACCCAACCTGCCATGCCTCAACCATCGCTGGTTGACCCCGATGCACCAGTCAAACGCGAGAAATTAGACGCGGTGCCAACCGACGCCTCGCAAGCCGGGACGCATACTAGCGATGCCGAATACCAGGCCCTCCACAACGACTCGTCATCGCCCAATTACAAAGATGAAGCCTATCGGCACAAAAACCAGCCAACCACCGGGCCAAATACAGGCGATCACCCGGACACTACCCCAAAAGAAAATGTAGCCTATTAAGCTGCTTAGAATTAGATTAGAAAGGAAGCGTCTGCATGGTTCCGAAAGTAAAGGTCGATTTGCCGATTGCAAACATCACTACCGAAAAGCTAGAAGTGGAGTTGGAGTTAAGCGAAAAAGCCCTGGGTGGCGCTCTGGCAATGCTGATCGAGGACCAAACTCATATCGACAACGCCGCTACCGCCGAATTGAAAACCGATAATAATGGCGGGGTTTTTGTGGTAAACGATAAAAACGAGATCGAAAAACACCTGGCTGACAAAGACCCCCGTCTGGCAGCACTGGTTGATGCTATGAACGCGCTGATCTTTGGTAAGCCGAAAAAGTTGGGGGAAGCGGAAAAGTAACTCGCTAAACCTTGACCAGATGAGGGCGCAATAAACGCCCTCATACAAACCTCTATTGAATAACCCTACCCGCCGTAGTGCCAGCCGAGCGCACGTAGGGAAAGGGGAGTGCCTTCTTTGTTAACTCCGGCCCCAACCACTTTGCCAACATATAACTGATGATCGCCGGTCTCGACAGTCTGGACTACCTCGCACTCGAACCAGCTTAGAGCGGCGTTCAAGAGGGGTGCGCCAGTCTCGCCGGTCGTAAAATCGTCGTCACCGAGCTTGTTATGGACGCGCCGCTGAGGTTTGACCATCCGCTCGATCATCGCCCGACCTTCTTCGCTATCCTCGATCAGATTGACCGAAAAGACCTGACTTGCCTCGATCAGCTTGCGAGTATATGAGTCATTCTCTATCGAAACTACTACCAGAGGGGGGTCAAAAGAAGTCTGCGTAACCCAGTTGGCAGTCATGCCGTTCAATTCTTCGCCGCCCGACTTGCTACCGATCACATACAGCCCATAACCGATCTGGTTCAGGCTAGTTGATTTCGCGTTATCGTCCATCTCATCTCTCCTAAAGGTTCTATAGAACACCTCAATATATTTATGTAAAGTCTTCAAGGAAGGCAAGGTGGCGGAGGCGCATGGGAGTCGAACCCACCTGCGCCGCTCCTAACGGCGCACGAACAGTTTTGAAGACTGCGGCAGCCACCGGACCACAACCGCCTCCGCGTTTATCAAGCTTAACAATGGGAAAATGAGCCTTCCGCTTTTGCAACGTTCCAGTCCGACGGAGCGATCTTTCCACGCTGTTCAGGCAGGCGGAATTATACGCTTCTAGTCGCCAAGTTGCAAGATAAAAGGCTATCCTTTGCGGATAGCCTTTTGTGATAATCTAGGGTAGAGGTGTGAGGTATTAGGTATCAGATATTAGGTGTCAGGTATTAGGTGTCACAACGAAGGCTTGGCAATTGATATTCATTGCAAAGCTAAACACTTGTCTGTAGGAGGGAGCTTCTGCTCGCAATTGAAGCCGCCAATGGGGGTTCAATCGCGAGCAGAAGCTCCCTCCTACAAATAACCCACACCTGACACCTCTACCCTAAATTAGCGAAACCAAAGACTGCACTAAACGATTTACAGTAAACTACGACCGATTTGTACTGGCTCAGATCGAACGAACCATCCAGGTCGTAGTTCAGATTGCCCTGAGTTGCTTTTAGTTTGCCGACCTCGAAGCCGTTTTTGACCTGGGCCGAGGTTGGGTTGGCCTCTTTAGTCAGATAGACGAACAGGTCAGGGCCGTTCGCCGCTTTGAAGTTTTCCAACCGTAGCACCGCTTTGCCATCACCAGTCTTACCGAGGGCCGCTTTCCCGGCGACCGGTTCGGCCCCCACGTTATTAAAGTTGCCGGATAACGTCAGGCCCGGCTTGACCAGCACTGTTTCGGTCGTTTTAGCTACCACCGTTGCGACGGTCGCCTGGGCCGCCGGTTTCGCGCTGCTGGCGAAGGGGTCAGCATCGTTGGCGGTCGCGCCGGGTGCAAAGAGCGGCACAACCAGGAAGATTACATCAAGCGCCACAAAACCCCACAAAGTGAGACTGACCAGCCATTTGGCGGGGGTCGGTAGCCGCGACCGCAAGCCGGAAAAGGTCAGCCCTAGCGAACCGAAGCTAAAGAGGGTCGTCAGAACCGTCAGGGCCAGATAGCCCGGATTGCCCGTCAGGTTGGGGAAGATTATCAGCAACACGCCGATAGTAACGACCGCCGCCACCAAAAAGCCGTAGAAAACTGGCAAGCGAAGCGGTTTGATAATCTTCGGCCCGATTGCGGACTTTTGACTGGTCTGAATAGACATATTTTATTACTCCTATAATATTAACAGCGATAGACCGGATTTACAGGCTAAATTCTCGCCCAAACTTTAAGAAATCCTAACTACGATTTACTATATCGAACCCTTATCTATGACAGACTAATCTAAACACACAGGGCTTGCCTAGTGCTTAACATTCTTACGCAAATCTTACAAAGCGGGAAATCAATAAATCAGCTAAAGGTTAAACGAGGGCGGGAACCCGAAACTTGACCACGATAGAAGTACCCCCACCAGAAACGCTAATAATTTCGAGGGTTCCGTTCAACTTGATGGCCCGCTCTTGCATCGAGCGCAAACCCAAATGGCCGGGAAAGGCGTTGTCCGGGTCGAAACCGATCCCGTTATCAGTGATTTCAAGCACCAACATTTCGGGTCTAGTTTCCAGCCGCAAATCGATGCGACTCGCCTGAGCATGCTTGACCGTATTATGCATCGCCTCTTGCCCGATACGGTAGAGCGATTCTTTGAAAGCGAGCGGAATAGGCGGTTCGGGGCCAAGTTGAGACTGAATATCGATGCCATAGCGAGCCTGGATCGCGGCAGCCTGTTTGGTCAGGGCCATTACCAGACCTTCGGCTTCGAGCGATTCGGGGCGCAACTCAAAGATCAAAGCTCGCATTTCAGCCATCCCAGACTGAGCCAATGAATAAATATAATCCAGCGATTGGGCAACCCGACCAGGGTCGCGTTCGAGCAAAATACGGGCGCTATTGGTTCCGAGCGAAATTCCAAAAAGAGCCTGCGAAACCGAGTCGTGTAGTTCGCGGGCCAACCGTTGACGTTCTTCGAGGGCTGCGACCTGCTGGCTCTGTTCGTATAGTCGGGCGTTTTCGATAGCAATCGCAGCCTGGTTAGCAATCGCCCTGGCGAGTGTAGCGTGATTTTGTTTATAGAAATCGGGCTGGATATGGCTCATACTCATCAAGCCGACTACCCGGCCTTTGTGAACGAGCGGTACAGCCATCCAGGAACGGATATAACTAAAATAGCTATTCAGATAGTCCCCGGCAAATTCTTGATAAGCTCGCCCCAAAGGAGTGTCACTTCGTACATCATCAATTATAACCACCTCCCCATCCCTGACAGTTTCCCAGAGCGCCCGGCTCTTTTCCAAAGGAAAGTTTAGGACTTGTTCGGGCATTCTTTCATTTGTACCGGGTCGGCGGGCTTCCAGAATATGAACTTCTTCCCCGTCGATAAGCGTGATAGAAGAACCACTATAATCGATTACCGTTTTTAGCTGATCGAGAATCAGGCTCAAAAGAGGCCTGAGTTGGAGGGTAGAGGCCATATTACGCGAAATTTCCAGGAGGGTCGATAATTCCTGAGTACGTTCGGCGACCCGTTGTTCGAGGGTCTGGTAGGCTTCTTTTAACCGCTGCTGAGCCAATGTTTGCTCGGTTATATCTTCGTGATTCAAAACCACCTCGCGCACCTTCCCATTCTCATCCTTGATCGGGTAGGCTAAAGCGCGGGTCCAGCGTCCTCGTCCTACTCTGAGGCCAGAGGTTTGCGCCGGATCATAGTAACTTGGCGGGATCGACTTAGGCTTGCCTTCAAAAGCTTCCCGGATATAAGATAGCACCCCATTCGCTTCGAGTTGTTCATCTTTAAGTATATTATAGTTGTTTGGAACTTGCTCCTGGCTAAGCCCCCACAAATTCAGACAGGCCGGATTGAGGTATGCTACTCGGCCATCCGACCCAAAAATCTGGAAAGAATACAAAGATTGCTCAAAGAGAGTCCGAAACCGCTTTTCGGAAATACGCAAAGCTTCTTCGGTTTCCTTGCGCTCGGTTATATCGACCCCGATAGACAAGATATAGTCAGTTGCGCCATTTAGATGCTTGATCGGTCGGTTACGCCACTCTACAATCAAGGACTGTCCGGATTTTGTCAAGACCCGGCTTTCACTAAGAGAGGGTTGCTGGCTCCGGACGCAATTTTCCAAAACCAGCTTTACCTTTGAGCGGTCGGCTGCTGGAACAAAGACTGACAGGTAATCGGTATAGATAACTTCTTCCCGAATATAGCCCAGGGCTTTAAGCATGGTTGAATTAATATCGATAAGTTTGCCATCAAGACCGACCCCGGCAAAAAAAGCGGCAGACCCTTCGGCCAGCGTTGCAAGCAAGTCATTCGATTTTTGCAGCTTTTTATATTCGAGAGCCTTTTCCCGCCGGGTTTTCCAACCGAGCTTAAGCCGAGCGCCCATCTTCCGATCTCCGTGTCCTAATTATTCAAATTGAGCTTTAAGAATTTTTCACCCTGAGTGCGAACCGGGGCGTAACGCTCGATAGCCTGCTGCAATTGATCCAGCCGATGCGGGTAAATCAGGTGCTGACGGATTTCGATCCGGCGATCCTCGCCCGCCTCAAAGACCAGCAAAGCGCGGCGCTCGATCCCGGCCAGAAAGGGCAGATTGAGATAAAGCGAAAGCATTACTTCGACCAGGGGTGCCGCGGAACGCACCCGTTCGATCCGGGTCTGGACTTCCCGGATGTCGGTGATCTCGCGCCAGGGAATCTGGATCGTACCAAAAGCGGTGCTTTGGCTGGTAATATCGCGGGCGGTGACATTTATAACCTGCCGGTTGCGAACCGAAATTATGACAAAATAGAACAGCGAGAGAGCCAGCAAAGCGGCTGCCACCCCCAACACGATCCAGGCCAATCCATCCCCCAGCTTTAGGATGGCGGCGACTGTTATAACGACTGCCGCTACCCCGAAAAAGAAGCTGATAAAACAACGGGTCAGGATATTTTCCTTAAAATTAAAGCTGGAAAGACTATTTTGCATTTCAACCTTGCTTTTCTAGGCTTGTTCGGCCAGAATTTGGGCCAATAACTGCGGCTCGACATTGCCACCACTAATCACTGCGACGTTTAGCCGGGTGGCAGGCAACTCGGAGCGGTGGAACAAAAACCCGGCAAATGTAACCGCCCCGCTCGGCTCGGCTACCAACCGCGCCCCAAAAGCCAATCGCCGCATGGCCTCGCGTATTTCGCTCTCGCTGACTGTAATCATATCGTCAACATAAGCTCGAATGTGGGCAAAAGTAATATCGCCCAGGTGTTGCGTCCGCAAGCCATCCGCAATCGTCCGGCTGACCTGCTCCGGCGTATAATTGACGATTTGTCCGCTCCGAAAGCTGGCCTGAGCATCGCCCGCCAGTTCTGGCTCAACCCCGATCACCCGCACGGTCGGTCGGCTCAACTTGAGGGCTGCCGCTATGCCACTGATTAGCCCGCCGCCACCACAAGGAACCAGCACCGTATCGACCTCCGGCAAATCTTCCAGAATTTCCAACCCAATCGTCCCCTGCCCTGCAATCAAGGTTTCATCGTTATAGGGCGGCACGACCACATAACCATGCTCGGCAGCCAATTCTTCGGCCCGGATACGCCGCTCCTCGCTGCCGTTACCGACCGTCACGATCTCGGCTCCCAGGGCCTCGGTATTTTGGCGCTTGACTGCCGGAGCGTTGCCCGGCATCACAATGATCGCCTTTACACCCAGAGCGCGGGCGGCATAAGCGACCCCCTGAGCGTGGTTCCCGCTCGAATAGGCGATCACACCCCGCGCTTTCTCGGCTTCGGAAAGTGAGGCTATCTTGTTGTAGGCTCCCCGCAACTTAAATGCACCCATCGGCTGAAAACTTTCCGGCTTGAAATAGAGCAAGCGGTCGGCCTCGTGCCGAGGGCAAGGCAAAAGGGGCGTGCGAACCGCCACACCCCGCAATAGGCTTTGGGCCAGTTTTAGATCATCCAGCGTTACCATTATCTGCTTTTCCTATTTTCTTTCCCCGTTTAGCCGGACGATCTCCAGCACGACTGCCGCCGACTTGTACATATCGCGCACGTCAAGCCATTCTTTGACGGTGTGGATCGCCCGCATGCCTGTTCCCAGGTTGGCACAAATCAGCCCTTTGCGGGTTAGGACATTGGCATCACAACCGCCCATCATAGGCATTGGCTCGACCTTGTGATGCAGATTATTAGCCGCCTGCAAAACAAGCTGGACTATCGTGCTATCCGCCGCGACATCCAGTTGCTCGTACTCGCGCATAAACTTGCTCTCGACATTGGCAGTGCGCTTTACACCGTCCACCACAACTTCGTATTTGGCAGCGGCTTGCCGGATACAGTCGTCCATGTGTTGCACCTGGGCATCCAGCTTTTCAATCTTCAAGCTCCGCGCTTCGGCCCGCAAGACTACTTTGTTGGGAACGACATTGGTCGGGCCGCCGCCCTGGATAAACCCAACGTTCGCCACCGTCTCATGATCGACCTTGCCAAGCTTCATAGCCGCCAAAGCTTCGCCGGCGATTTTAATCGCGCTGATTCCCTGTTCGGGGGCCATCGCCGCGTGCGCTTCGAGACCGTAAATCGTCCACTCCATTTTATCGGCGGCGGGAGCCTGGGTAAACAAAAACCCAATATCGTCGCTGTCCAGCACCAACCCATATTGCGACTTGAGACGGCTCACATCCAAAAATTTGGCCCCTAATAGCCCGACTTCTTCGCAAATCGTAAAGACGGCTTCAATATCGCCGTGCGGCAAGTTTTGTTCGGTCACGACCCGGCAAATCTCGGTGATGATCGCGCAACCGCTTTTATCGTCGCCACCCAACACGGTCTTGCCGTTGCTCCGAATAATATTACCATCCAGGATTGGGCTAACCCCGACCCCCGGCACAACCGTATCCATATGAGCCGCCAAAAAGATCGGCGGAGCGCCGGGCGCATTCCCCGCGATCCGGCAGATTACGTTGCCGGTGTTACCGCCGACCGCTTCGCCTGCGCCATCGATTTCGACTGACGCGCCGATAGCCTCCATCGCCGCTTTTAATTTCAAGGCTACTTCACGTTCCTGCCGCGACTCGCTATCGGTGCTGCACAGATCAAGCAGCATATCACGCAACCGAATTTCATTTATCATAAGTTTCCCCTTCTGGGCTGATTTTGTCTGGGTCGTTAATCCTGCTCTGAGACTTATATTTTGTAACTACTCAGCTTACCCATTTTGGGCGACCACACCGGGTCGCACCCTACAACCGATTTCGGGTAGGGGCGACCCTATCTGGTCGCCCGGTGTGAGTAGTTACTATATTTTAACACAAATCGCCCGGCAAAAAGAAAAGAACCCAACTTGCCAACTGGCTTTAGCTATCGGCCTCGTTCATTACGCTGACCAGACTGGTCAGGTCAAAATCGCTGTCCCGCCCGCTCAAACAAATCCCACTGGACACCACCGTCAGGCCCGGTTCAATAGTCGAACGGTAGCGATAAGTCTGACCGCGTTCGCTCCACTCTACTACCAATGGGCCGGGTGTGCCGTCCGGGTTAGTGGTTTCGGCAAAGCTGTGGAGGGTCGCGTCGGCCTTTTCGAGGGCGCGGCGTAGCTGTTGCTCCAACCGACTTTGTCCAACTTGTCGGCTCAACCATTCGCGTTGTTCGCGTTCCGGGCGTTGGCTTACTTGCTGGCGGTTGGCGGCTTCGGAAAGTTCGAGTTGCCGAATCTGCCAGAAAAGTAAAGCTAAACGCTCCGAACCAGCAAGACCGGGCCGGTACTTTTCAGGCAGTTCGGGTTGGGCGGCAGCCTCGCGCAACCATTCGGCATTGAGTGGGTCGGCAAGCACGTCCGGGCCATCAAACCAGAGCGTTTTGCCATCGACGCGCACGATCACCCGCTCGAACCTTGCCGCCCCGCCCAACGGGTCGCACAAAAAGACTGGCAGCAATTCCCCACTCGCCAGCCCAAATCGTTGCCCCGCATCACTTTCGTTATAAGCTAAAGCCAACCAGGTGCCGACCGGTGGCGAAGCGGCTTCCGACCGTGCAGTTGCAGCCCGACGATTGGGCCGGGCCTGCCGATGGCTGACAGCCTCTAGCGGCCAGAGCAAAATGACCCGCAAGGCTGGAAAAAGGGCCAGATATTCGGAACGTTGCCAGGGCATAACTTCGCCGATTGGCTCGGCTTCGCGCTCGTTGATGGGTCGGAAGCGACCCCACCCAACCCACGCCCCAGTCGGTTTGAACTCGTAGAGCAACCCATCCAGGCGAGTACGAATCGTACCACCCGGCAATAGCGGGGCCAATATCTCCCGCTCTTGTAAGGCAGCGCTTTGCTGGTTCAGGTGGGCAACTAGCGCTCGTGGGTCTATTTTAGCTTTTGGCTGATTGGATTTGGGAGGCTGCTGGTTGGGTGGCACGCTGGTATACTCCTTAATCGTGGTCGAAAAGTAATACTCTCGTAATCAAAACGTCATAGCCGGGTGTTATGCTTTGTATAACCCAATATATATGAAAAAGGGTAAATCGGTTCGTTATACGTAACAAGGGACACATCATGACTACATCTATTATCAACACCTACGATATTCCTACGACTTATGAGCAAGTTACAAATTGGTTAAACCAGGACGCAGGACGTTCTCATCAAGTCAGAGCCATTTTTTATGATCTCTGGCCGATCTTGAGCGCGAGCGATATAACCGCCCTGGCCGCTTTACACGCGCCCTTTGGTCTTACGCCGGAAGAAATAGTAGCTTGCTGGCTGTGTGGCTATCTTGCCACGACCAACCCTAGCCGTCTGCCGGGCGCAGTCTTAAACGCCTGGCACGCAATCGGCAACTAACAAACGCTTTCAAGTTGGTAAGTCGCCCGCTACATTTCATTTAACCTGGATTTAACGGCTCTCAGCAAGACGAGCAAAGGAGCGCTTTCTTCCGAAGTGAGGTCTGAACGGATGCGACGGTCGAAGATTTGCAAAAAGGTGTGTACCTGGTCGCCATCAAGGTGACGGGCCTGTAGCAATCGGTCGAGCCAATTCAATTCGTGGCTGAGCAGGCCCGGTGCATCAAACTCAAGCGCTCCCAGCATAACATCCCGAAAAGAGACCACCCCTTGCTCGGCCATCAAACGCAAGCTAGAGCTATTATAACGGGCGGTCAGTTGCGGTTCAGCCTGGAAAGAAGTCAATAGATCATCAATCAAAACCGGCGTTATAGCATAAAGCTGGTGGGTTAGATGCTCCACTTGTACTTGTTCCATAAAATTGCTCCATTAGTAACGGCCCAGCAGCACCCTTGCCGGTGCGCCATCACTATTTTTGATTTTGAGAGGCAACGCGAAAATTGTATATTCACCTGGCTCGACCGCACTCAGATCAAGTCCTTCCACTATTACCACCCGCTGACCTAGCAGGGTCTGGTGAGTGAGATGGCGGTCCGGCGCGAACCGCTCTATCGACAAATAATCGATCCCAACCAGCCTAACTCCACGCTCCACCAACCATTCCGCCCCATCGGGAGCCAGCGCAATATATTCGTGGACGAAAAGATGAGGAGAACGGCTCCAAATTGACGAATTGCGGGTTTTGAACAAAACGCGGCTGGCATCGCGGGGAATAATGGCCCGTTCCAAATCAGCCGCCCCAATATCTGCCTGCAACTCGCTAAAATCGACCACATAGGCCGTTCCCACCAAAGCCTCAAGCGGCATCTCATCTACGCCGGTCGCACCTTCGATAAAGTGGCGCGGCGCATCCATATGCGTGCCGTTATGCGCCCCTAGCAGTAGTCGGGTAACATTAGCCTCGGCCCCCTCGGACATCTTACTAACTTCTTCAATCTCGATAGCTGGGTCTCCCGGCCAAACTGCCAATTCCGGCGACAGGCTTACACTTACATCGTGTAGCTGGCTGAAGTTCATCAAATGCTCCAAATGGGATTTACGATTTACCTTCGGTACTTGCGCTGCCAGGTACGTTGCTTGCCATAACTGGTATAGCCGCCCCGTACCATAAACCAGGGTATCATAAAGATAATCAAGCCGACTAGGGCCGGAATGATCGGTATATCCAGCACACGCGGCTCCTTCAAGCCCAGCACATCGGCGAAGAACCAGGCCCCAATCAAAGCCCCCCCAAAGGCTATCAGTATCGCCCCCAACAACCCGATAGGCGGCCAAAACTTGCGCTTCGCAATTTGCTCGGTGGCGACCCCACCGACTAAACCCAGCACCAGATAGGTTATCAAAGCTAATAATGTCCAAATCACCTTTAAATCTCCCGTTGACTCTTGCGAAAGTAAAAATCAATTTCCCGTCCGGTCAGCCTGGCAACATCCTCAAAACTGGCGATGTAAGCTAAGGCTTCCTGCAAATACCGCGCCCGAAGGGGCTGACCCATTATAAAAGGGTGCAGCGCCAGACACATCACCCGCCCGGCAGTTGCACTATCCCTGTATAATGTATCAAACTGGTCGCGCACCGCCTGGACAAACTCCGGCCCGGTGCAGCGGGCGCTTAGGCAAAGCGTTATGTCGTTGGTTTCAACCGTATAGGGTACGGCGACAAGCGGTTGGTCGGTCGTCCGCATCCAATAGGGTTGATCGTCGTTCATCCAGTCGGCAACATAGCTAATTCCGGCCTCCGCCAGCAAATCGGGCGTTTGATACGTGACCGAAAAGCCAGGGGTTAGCCACCCGGTCGGGCGCAGCCCACTGCTTTGCTCGATCACCCCAAGCGTTTCCGCAATCAAAGCGCGTTCGGTAGCTTCGTCCATTCCGCTTTGCCCGGTCGAGTTGTTTAGACCGTGCGCCATAATCTCCCAGTCCTGACGCTGCCGGATTGCCTCGATGATCGGCGGATAAAGGCGGCAGATGTCTGAGTTGAGCGCGACTGTGACCGGCAAAGCCGGGAACTGATCGAAAATCTCTAACATCCGCCAGATACCAACCCGATTGCCATAGTCACGCCAGCTATAGTTGGCGATTTCGGGTAAGCTGGTCAGGTGAGGCTGGATCGCGGTGCCGAGCTTGCCAAACTCGAAATGCTCGATATTCAAGACCACCCAGACCGCCATCCGCGCCCCGCCCGCCCAATTCAAAGCGGGCCGACCCGGTAGCGGTGAATAATCGAAACGTAGCCCTTTGTTTACATCCTGAGTCATTTGCCTGTCGCTACTTTTCTAGCCTAACGTTACAGCCTACCCTTAAATATACGTTTAGAACCGGGATTTGGTTATATTTTTCCACCTTTGGGCCTGCAATTCCACCGATCAGCCGGGTTCCAGATGCTTTTAAATAACTGTCTTACGCCTGACCGGGCAGATCGACTACCAAGCGAACGCCAAGTCGGGCGCTGATGTCGATCTTATACACGTCGCCATCGAACAATTCGCGGGGGGTCGGGCAGTTTGCCAGAGCCTTCACCACCTCGTCCGAATTGGCGGTCAGGATAGTTACCTCGTCCTCCACCGGGTAGGGGAAGTCGTGCCAGGTTCCCTTGTGAAGCATCAGGCCCACGCCCGGCGGGAACACAAAAGCTTTTACCCGGTCGAGATCAGGCACCTGCTTGCCTTCGGCATGGTTGGGTGGAGCCAACACCATGATATAACCCTTTGTGCCGAGCGGGACAAACATTTGGGTCATATTCAGATGACGCTCGAACCATTTCATTTGCGGGTTGCGCTGCAAGATTTTGGCCGAACGAACCACCGCTGTCCCGGTATACTCAAAATTAAAATTATGACCTTCCAGCACCTCCCCTTTGTAAAAAGGGATCGTCAGGCCGCTATTCGGAACTTCGGGGCCAAGATAAAGGCCGTATTCGGCGATATTTTCCGGGGTAGCCGGAATCAGCGATACCTTAAAGACCGGCAATTCCTCGGTCACGACAGGGGTAGCAAGGTTCGTATCAAGCATGGGGCGATCTCCTAACTTAATTCACTCAATTCAGCATGCGTCTGGCCTTATTATATCATGTCGAGCTACCCGTCCCAACCTAAAAGTGTCCCGGTCAGCGGTTTTGACCAATTTTAGAATTCAGTCCTAAATAACCTCCTACAACCTATTGCTTTTTCCAAAAATTAAGTTATATTTAACTTACGCTAGTAGTATTGCGATTATAATCGCGGGTTAACCCTGTATCCGAAAAGATTCCAAACTAATCAGCCGAAAACAGCATTTATCAGAGGATTGGTTGTTTGTCGAGAAATAGTTAAGCGCTTAACGGCCTCCGTAACCCGGTCATTAAGCGCTTAACTAAAGTTTGGAGCCATAGTTAAGCGCTTAACTATGGCTGTGAAGGTTAATCCAGGCGAAAACAATCCTTTTAGTTCGTTAGCCAGGTTTGCAGTTTTACGAGCCAGGCGACCCGGATATTTTAGATAAAAGCCCAAATTTGGATGATTTAGGCCGCTAAAGTTTAGCTTAAAACTATAAGATGATACACTTATAGTTTCCGGGAGCCGCTAATAATACCAAGTCCGGTTAGGTAGATGTCATTCTGAACGAAGTGAAGAATCTTTTTCCTGTACCTGGCTCTAGCCCACGAACCCAGACCCTTCACTTCGTTCAGGGTGACATGAGTTTACTACTTAGCAGGACTTGGTATAA
>JBBQWM010000008.1:0-154869 GCA_038210655.1 Chloroflexia bacterium | reverse complement strand
GTAAAGACCGCCCGCTTAGCCCCCAGCAAATTCGGCGGGGCTTGGCGGCAATTATGGACGAGTTGGGTAGCCCGGCCAAACGGTCGCAAAGTCGCGGAAAAGGGCCTGGTCGGGCCTTGGGAGCTAAAATTGAACCGGCACTGCGATACAAAGTAGTCAAAAAGACCGCTCCTAAGGTTAATTTGGCTTGATTTTGGCAGTCTAGGTTTGTTTTTTAGCATTTTACTTATGAGCGTCCTATCAGCTCCTTACTTTCGTTTGCCCAATTTTATCTAAACGTCAAGCTGGAATTAAAAGGTTGAGAAGTCTATAAGCTAATAAAGGGTGAGCGTCAATTTTGCACGGGTTCAAACAGTAATAACAGGAGCTTGTGAAAATCTAGCTCCAAACTATTCAAAAATAGTAACTACTCAGCCATGTCATTCTGAGGCGGGAGATTACCTCGATTTTTGCCGGAGATAGTTCCCCGCCGAAGAATCTTAGACCCTTCGCTGCGACTCAGGGTGACCTAGCCTGAGTAGTTACCAAAAATATATATTAGAAAAATTTTCGGCGAAAATTTTTCTAATATATATTCCCCTCCCCGGTTTCGGGTCTGGTACGGCCTGGCTAGTTTGCAAAAAATTGACCCGCACCCGCTAATAAATTCCCTATTTTTAATCTCAAAATTTAATGTTACAATGTAACTACACAGCCTCATCCTTTGGGCGACCCCATAGGGTCGCACCCTACAACCGATTTTGGTAGGGGCGACCCTATGTGGTCGCCCGGCCTGAGTAGTTACGTTACAATAAAGAAAGTAGCGTATTTGCCACAGCCTAGATTTTGTTTGGAGTAGATCGCCTATGGCATTGGAAAAGCTAAAAATTAGCCGAAGGCGTTATCTGAGTGTAGGACTGCTGGGCGGAACCGGGCTGGCTTTGGGCTTAGAACCGGCAGCCCGCTTCGAAGAAGTAGTAGTCGGGCAGGCTGGAACGTTTGGGTTGCCTTATGCCGGGCTACCCGGCCCAACCAGTTGGTTTTTGCGTCAGTGGTACGGCAATACACGCTGGGCCTACCGGCAACGGCGGGCGCTTTATAGCGGTGGGCAGGGACTTCATTTTGGGGTGGATTTTTTCGCGCCGTGTGGTAGGCCGGTGCTGGCAATCGGCGACGGGACGGTACAGTCGGTGGATGGGCCGTATGGGGCCGGGCCTCACAATTTGTTGGTGCGCCATCCGAGCGGGCTGGCCTCGCTTTACGGTCATTTGCAAGAGCGTTCGACCTTGCGCGTGGGCCAGAGCGTCAAACGAGGCGACCCGGTGGGCGTGACCGGCGCTTCAACTCCGGCGGGTGGGGATTGCGATACTCATCCTCACTTGCATCTGGAAATTCGGGAGGGCAACCTGGGTGCTGCGCTCAACCCAATTGGGCTGATCGAGGCCGATTGGCACGATTTGACGTTGGGTGCGAGCGGGGAGGGCTTACAATTCCAACTTGACCTTGACCGGCCCGAACGCTGGCAAACTATCTACGATCAGCCACGAGTACGTTTTGGGGCGGCCCTGTTTAACGACTACGCCCGGTCGTGGCCCTAGCGATTTACGATTTACGATTTACGATTGTGATTTGCGATTGTGATTTGCGAATTGAGATATGCACTCCTACAGGGGGTCGAGAACTCTGCGATTTACTGTAGTTTTAAGATTGGGATCAGGTTAGATGGTGAAAAGAGGGTTGTTTGGGAAGTTAAGAGGCTGGTGGTTTGGGACGCTGGGGTTAGCGGCATGTTCGGATGCTCCGGCAACTTCAGGCCCGACCGCTACGTCGGCCCCGACTTTGATTAAAGTTGAGGCAACGGCCCAGACCACAAATACGGTTGCTCCGGCTTTGACTGAGAGGCCGACCGCTCCGGCAATAGTTCCTACTAGCCAGCTTGAGCCGTCCGCTACTGCTATTCCCGCGCTGCCTACTCTTTCCCCGACTTCTACGCCGACCCCGTTTGAACCGAGTTGGAAAGCGTTGGGGCTGGTGGGCGGCTATGATTTCAGTTTTGCGGCGGACGGGCGATTGGTATATTATGATAAACCTGCCGACGACAACCGGGCCGGAAGTTGGGCGCTAAATTTGCAGAACGGGCCACGTCAGTACCTTACAGCAGGTTTTGGCCTTTTCTCATCTGATCTGACGTTGGCGGCACTTTCCAACCGGGCGGCGGGTAGTACGACCCTCGAAGATTTGGCGAACGGGCGACGATTGGCGACACTCTCGAACCGGGCCAGCCCGACGCTCTTTGCGCCCGCCAAAAAGCAAGTGGCTTATCTGCTTCGTTCGCTCCAACAGGAAGGAGCCGAAGCACCCCAGCGTTTCGAGCTATGGCTGGCGGGGGTCGAGGGAGGTAATGCACGGGCGGTTTGGCAGGGTCGCGAACTGGCGAATTTAGCTTGGTTCCCGGATAGTCAGCGTTTGCTTTTGACCGGGCGCGATCTTGATAATCGCCGTTTTGGGTTGTGGATCATCAATGGCACGACCGGGGCAGTCACCTTTTTGGTCGAAAGCAAAGGACTGACCGTCGCGGCACTTTCGGGCGATGGGCAGTGGATCGCCTGGTGGATTGCTTTGCAGGGGCCAGAGCGTAGTGGACTCTGGCTGGCTCGTGCGGATGGCAGCCAGGCCCGCAGGCTAAACTGGGTCGGTGGGTTTCGCTGGTCGCCACAGGGCAGCGAGCTTTTCTATCTACCTGCGCGGTCGGGCGGGGCTGCCGGTAGCGCACTATGGAGTTACGACCCTCTTACCAACCAGACGACCCGCCTGACCGACCTGTCCCGGTTGCCTTTGCGGGTGGCCCTCGACCAGTGGCAAATCGGGCCGGATGGCAAAATAGTGGTCTTTCGTAATGCGGTCGATAATACCCTGTGGCAGCTAAATTTTAGATAGGCAGCAAATCTCAGTATGACTTTGATCGATTGCCCGAAACTTAATAATACTATAGCATGTTGCACAGTTATTGACCCCTGTAGGAGCGAGCTTCCGCTCGCGATTGGAACAACAGCTAGGTGTTCAATCGCGAGCAGAAGCTCGCTCCTACAGATAATCGGACGGCCCAATATCTTTGCAATTTGCTGTAGGACTTTCGCTCGAAACAACTTTCCAAGTTCAAAAGTCGGTCAAACCGAGCATTTTTAGGTTCAGGAGCGAAAGTCGTGAATACATAATGAAATCTCATTTTATCTATCTTTTCCTGGATGGCGTAGGATTGGGAATGGCGGGGCCGGAAAATCCACTTGGCCCTTATTTTGACGATAGTACAGGCCGCCCGGTAGAGCCGATGCCCTATTTGGCAGCGCGATTGGGCGGGCCGCTTTTAGCCGGATTGGAGATCGCACGGGCCGACCTTTTGCTCAAGCCGGTCGATGCCCGGTTAGGAGTGCCGGGTCGTCCCCAAAGCGCGACCGGACAAACCGCGCTTTATACGGGCCGCAATGCTCCGGCCTTTCTGGGTCGTCACTTGACCGGCTTTGCCAACGGTTCGTTGCGGATTTTGCTAGAAGAAAGCAGCCTTTTTAAGCAGGTGCAGGCTTTGGGTGGGCGGGCGACTTCGGCTAATTTGTACACACCGGGCTACTTTGCCGCTATCGAGCAGCGCAAGCTACGTTATTCGGTGGGAGCGCTCTTAAACATAACCGCCGAGGTGCCGTTTCGCATGCCTGCCGATTATGAGTTAGGTAAAGCGATTTCGTGGGACATTACCAACCGTTACAGTTCGCGGCGCGGCTATCCACTGACCCATTTGGAGCCGTGGGAAGCCGGAGCGCGACTGGCCCGGCTTGCCGGACAGTACGCCGTAACCCTTTTCGAGTGCTATTTACCCGATTTCGCAGGCCATAGCCGCGAGATGGCTCAGGCGCGTGAAGTGTTATCCGATGTAGATGGCCTGATCGAAGGGATTGTGGCAAATATGGAGGCTGCTACCAGCCTGGTGATTTGTAGCGATCACGGTAATATCGAAGACCTCAATTCCAAGTTACACACGCTCAACCCGGTTCCCTTGCTGGTTCTTGGCCCTGCCGCGCTTGCTTTTGACTCGGTCGAAGATATTATGGGTCTTACGCCGGTAATAGTAAAACAGTTGAGCCTATAAGTAACTGATAAGCCTTATGA
Organism: Chloroflexia bacterium; assembly: GCA_038210655.1. Lineage (GTDB taxonomy): Bacteria > Chloroflexota > Chloroflexia > Chloroheliales > Chloroheliaceae > 54-19. The sequence goes on along the minus strand of JBBQWM010000008.1, from coordinate 150,729 downwards.
ATGTCTATTAAAATTTTGTGAAATTCTCGTAATATTTTCAAAAAAAGAAGCCCTTCTTGGCTAATTGTGGTATTATCTAGGAAAAAGAATCGCTATATACCAACTTACTTCGCTAAAGAAGTCAGATTAGAACTACCACTGTTGATCTCGAACAACTTTCGGATGAATTGGTCAAAACTCTGGCCGCTTAAGGTAATTTAACGTGATAGGTCTGGCATCGGCTTACAATCTGTGGTATAATACACGGGTAAGGTAAATAAAGCCTGTTTGACAATCGCATAGTCTCGTTAGAGTTTTTCCGATTAGAGCTTCTCGTAAGATCCGCTTCTTTGATTTCCTCTTTTGAACTTACTGCTTTCTCTTTCAGGTAGCTGCCACTTAACGCCTCGGTAAGCCTTAATAAGCTGTCCGCGCGTAAGTATCAACTATTACAAGCTTTGCATTGACCAGATGTTTTAGTTTTAAGATCATGAGGAATTTAAATTGAGCAAGAAGTTATATGTAGGTGGTCTTCCGTACAGCACGACTGAGGCCAACCTGGAAACCCTATTTACCCAGGCCGGTGCGGTTGACTCGGTGCGGATTATTACTGACCGCGACACCGGACGGGCCAAAGGCTTTGGTTTTGTCGAAATGAGCAACGACGGCGAGGCGACCCGCGCTATCACGATGTTCAACGGTACCGACTTTGAAGGCCGTAATATTACGGTCAACGAAGCCAAGCCGCAGACCGAGCGTCCGCAGCGCAGCAGCTACAGCCAAAGAAACGACCGCTACTAAGTAGTATCGATGGCCCGCCTTAAACGGTTGGGCCATCCCCTTTTTCTCCAAAACCCCTTCTACCTTTAGTTTTCTTTACAAAAGCAAACATCTTAGACCGATATTAACTTTGAATAGGATAAAAAATGAGTGAAAATCTAGCGAAGCCGCCACACCAATTGGCTAAGGCGGTTAGTACCTTGAGAGCTTGTCAGCCTTTAGCCGAGCGGTTGGTGACAAAGGGAGTCGTTATCGAATTGACCGAACAGGAGAAAGCCCATTTGCTAAACTTTGAGCAACTGATGTTGGCCGAGTATAGCGAAAGCGAGTGGAGTTACTTGCGGGTCGCCTCCGGGCTGAAAGTTATGGCGGTCGCGGCTCTGACCAGTTGTCTGAACCGTTACCGGGCTACCGACGAAAAACGTACTTACGGGCAACTCTAAACCCGCCGACCAATAGCACAACTGCTTTAATTAGCCTGCGCCGCATCCTCGATAGCCTGGCTTAGTTCCCCTAGCTTAAAGGGTTTGACAAGCGCAGCAGAAAAACCATAGGCCCGATAGTTGGCTAAAATAGGGTCGTTCGAGTAACCACTGGCTACTACCGCCTTTACATGCGGGTCAAGCGCAAGCAAGTGCTGGATGGTTTCTTTGCCACCCATGCCACCAGGGATAGTCAAATCCATAATTACTACTTTGTAAGGGTGGATATGGGTTAAGGCTCCCCGGTATAGTTCAAGGGCCTGCCGACCTTCCAAAGCTACATCTACTTCATACCCGACCCGTTCGAGCGCTCTTTTCCCGACCGTGAGGATGGTTGGCTCATCGTCTACCAGCAAAATACGCCCTTTTCTTTCTTTAACCTCGTTCGGGGTGATCGGCTTGATAACTACTTCCGAGGCTGGCGAAGCCGGGAGATAGATAAAAAAGGCCGTTCCTTTGCCCACTTCCGATTCGATAGCGATCCGACCCTGGTGCTTGTTGATTATTGAGAAAGCGGTTGCCAACCCCAAACCGTTACCTTTGGGCTTGGTGGTAAAATAGGGGTCGAAAATTTTGAGCATATCTTTTTGTGGTATACCGACCCCTTCGTCCTTAAAGGTTACTTTGACATAAGGATGGTTCTTCAAGGGCAACGGTAAGTCGTGCTTATAGGCCGGGATATTTTCGGCTGTAACACTCAGGGTTCCCCCATTAGGCATAGCTTGATCGGCATTCAGAACCAGATTGTTGATAACCTGCCCGATCTGGCCCTCGTCCAGTTCGACCGGCCACAAGTCCGCCACCATTTGGAATTGGCTACGCGCCTTCGACCCGCGCAAGGTAAAGCGGGTGGTCTCTTCTAGCAGCTTTGAGAGTGAAGCGACCTTCTTAACCGGCGCACCTCCTTTGGCAAAGGTCAACAACTGTTGGGTTAGCTCTTTAGCCCGGAAAACAGCGTTCTCGGCCTCTACCAGCAATTCCTGAACTTTTGGTACGTCATCCGCTTCTAGCTGGGCCAGCCCAATGTTACCGGCTACCGAAGTCAGAATGTTATTAAAATCGTGGGCGATCCCGCCTGCCAGCACCCCCAGGCTTTCCAGCTTTTGAGTTCTTTGTATTTCAAGCTCCATATTGTGCTTTTCGGTCACATCCCGAAAGACCAGAACCACCCCAATTACCTGATCGGTAGCGTTATTACGAATAGGGGCGGCACTATCGGCCACTAGCCGATGACTGCCATCTTTAGCGATCAGGGTCGTATTGTTGGCAAGCCCCTCGATTCTGCCGGTTTCGAGTACTTTTTGGGCCGGGTTTTCGGCGAATTGGCCGGTATCCTGATTAAGGATCGTGAAGACTTCCGATAGTGAGTGGCCTTCGGCCTCTTCCTGGCTCCAACCGGTCAGTTTTTCAGCGATCAAGTTTAATAAGACTACCCGCCCCTCTATATCGGTCGTAATTACACCATCCCCAATACTTTGCAGCGTAACGACCAACTGTTCCTTTTCAGCCGCCAGCGCTTGTTCGGAGTGATAACGCCAGCTAATATCTCGAAAACTCCAGACCCGCCCGACCGTGACCCCACCGATCCGTTGCGGCTTGGTATAAAGCTCGAAAATCGTGCCATCCTTAAATTTTACCAAATCAAAGCTTTCCAAATTTGGTTGCTCGTAGAGGATTTGGGTGTTTTGTAAATAAGTCTTCGAGTCTTCGACTTTCGAGATAATCGCTTCTTCCATCGCTTTTATTGGTCGGTTGCTCATAGAACTTTCCGAAAGCTCCCACATTTCGAGGAACTTTTGGTTCCAGGTTACTTTTCCGTTTCTAGTTACCACCACAATCGCGTCGGCGGTGGACTCCAGGGTAGCCGTCAGCAGCGAAAGGGTATCTTTAAGTTCGGTTTGTCGATCTATTTCGATTTTGTTGCGATGGTCGGTTGCTATTACCAGCAAAATTGTGACGATGGTTATAAGAAGTGGCGCATGAAATAACAGATTTTCAAAACCGGCCTGCTGGTTGGTTAAAACAAACAATAGAATACACAACATATCAAAAACAAACACCCCTATTAGCAGGCGCAACGAAAGTAAAAGATTACTTAGCAAAATTGGGATCAAGAAAAAATAAAAGACAAGTTCTTGTGTACCGAATGCGCTAGAAAAGGCCGATATGAGTACCAGGATTGAGGTCGCAAAAACCGTTAGGATCGCAGTTAAATGATAGCGTGGGGTACGGCTAAGCAGGTAAAGCCCACCCAAGCAGATGAGGCTAACTGAGATCGGATTAAAAGAGGATTTCTCTACAGCGAAATTATTTGGGAAGAAAAATGGTATGAGGTTGGCTACTATTGCAACAATTGCAAATATTATTAGTAGTAGTCCTGATAATAGCCGGGCTTCTCGTTTGCGGGCATCGCCCTGGATACCAGACGCAGGCGTGGTAAGCGATTGCCAGCCTTTTTTAAGCTTACTCTTGAACTCACTATAAACGGACCCGTTTTGCTTGCTTTCTGGCAATGTTAGAATCTCCTGAAACTGATCGGCTGATGTTAGTAAATGCTAGAATAGCAACCCTAGATTATTCCACTCCTATGATACTTAGTAGTTAGCTATAAGTCAACAACGTATTAAAATAGTAACTATTCAGCTTATCTACTTTGGGCGACCACAAGGGTCGCCCCTACCACGAATTTTGGGTAGGGGCGACCCTTGTGGTCGCCCGGTCTGAGTAGTTACTTAAAATAATAGAATTGGGAAAAGCGACCTTTTCCCAATTCTATTAGCAATATATTAAGCGCTATTTTTAGTGCCAGCCCAATGGTGAAAGCCGGGCTGGAATTGGATCACTCGGTCGAGATTGACGGATCGACCTGTTGGTTGACCGGTTGGACTTTGATAAAGTGGTGTTCCGGATTAGACTGAAGCGGGATGAGTTGGGCGGCCTCCTCGTATTGCTCGGTCGCTTCCAGTTCGGCGTGATAATAGCCGAGCAGTTCGCGTACGTTGTCTTTATCCCGGTCGTTCAGGCGGCTCATCGCGACTTTCGCGCCTTTGGCAAGCCGACGCTGGAGGGCCGCTAAGTCCAGGCCCATTTCGGGCTGCAACCGTAAGTAGACCACTCCGCCGGTCATACCGGAGCAGACCCAGGGGCCGGGGTCGCCCAATACTACCGCCCGTCCGTTAGTCATATATTCGAAGGCGAAGCCCTTCAGGTTGGCCCGCGCCCCGATATAACCCAGGTTATCGTCTATCGGCTCCACCACCTGACCGCCCACTACGATGTCCGCCCCGCTCAGGCGGATACCAAAGCGACTGTCGGCGTTGCCCTGAATGATGAACAGACCGCGTTGCGCTCCGTAGCCAAAGCTCTTGCCGACCGAGCCGTCCACCCGCTTGCCCCAACGGTTCTTGCCCTTGAGGATAATGATCTGACCGCCAAGCGAGCCTTTGCCTACCCCGTCTTGCGCTCCACCCTCGACTATAATCTTGAGCGTGCGGCTGTTAAAGGCGGCCAGCCCATTGCCAGGGATCGACCCGCTATTAAGATGTAGCTCCACCGACTCCTCGCCGCGTACCGGTTCTTCCGTTTCGGCGATACCCCACAAATTGGTCAGACCACGCGCCGCGATATTGTGGGCGAAGGCCGGCCCTGCTCCGTAGCCGTCTCGCACCAGCGCCCCGGAGAGATGCGTCCCGACCGCTCGGTCAACTGCGCCCAACCGTTCGCCTTCGTAGTGAACCGTCTGGCTACGATGATCGCTATTGCCGATCCCCAGCCCGGCCCCGACTGCCGCCCCGACTAGATGCTGGTTGATAACCATCTCGCGCACCTGCGCCGTGATAAGTTTGGTGGTCTCGCCGACTGAAATAGGTACTGGCTGAGCCGCACACGGGAAGCAAGCCTGGGCTGCTCTTTGCCGTTCTGCCGCCGCTTCGCGCTGCTGATCGAGCCATTCGACCGGGGCCGATAGCATATCAGTCCAGTCTAGCTGCTCGAAATTGCGGGCCTGCACGAGCAAATCGCTCCGCCCGACCAAATCTTGCAACCGACTAAAGCCTAGCTGCGCTACCAGTAGCCGCAAATGGTCGCCCATAGAGTTGAACATATGCACCAATTGGCGGACGGCCCGGTCGTCTTCCTGGGGGATAAACCGCTTTAGGCCGCGCTCTTTGGCCTCTTCCTCCGACTCGATTTGGGTGGCGATCCCAACGTGGCAAGTGTCTTTTTGGCAGGCCCGGCAGATCGTACAGCCGATAGCGACCATCGCCATTGAAGCGAAGCCGACCCGGTTCGCGCCTAGCAAGACCATCTTAAGTGCATCCGTCGCGGTTTTAAGTCCGCCGTCGGCCCAAATTTCGACCTGAGAGCGTAGGCCACTGGCAACCAACGCCCGGTGCGCTTCGTATACGCCGATCTCGCAAGGTAGCCCGACGTACTTGAGAGCGTGCGAACGGGCCGCACCGGTTCCACCGTCAAAACCGGATAGCGTAATAATATCGGCTCCGGCTTTGGCGATCCCGATAGCAATCGTCCCGATCCCAGAAACGACCGGCACTTTGACTGCTACTCGTGCATCCGGGTTAGCGGTCTTCAGTTCGCTGATAAACTGGGCCAGGTCTTCGATAGAGTAGATGTCGTGGTTGTTGGAAGGTGAGATCAGGTCAACCCCCTTGAAAGCGTTACGGGCTGCTGCGACTTTGTGGGTAACTTTCGAGCCGGGCAAGTGACCACCTTCGCCAGGTTTGGCTCCCTGTCCGACCTTGATTTCGAGCAGATGAGCCGAGTTTAGCAATTCAACATTGACCCCAAAACGCCCACTGGCGATCTGGACCCCGCGCGTATGATAGTACTTGCCGAGAATCTCTTTGATCTCGCCACCCTCGCCGTTAAGCGCGACCATATTTAGTTGCGCCCCTGCCGCTGCATAGGCTTTGTAGGCGGTTTCGCCCTGCGACCCAAACGACATCGAACTAATCGCAAAGGGTAGATTGTGCCGCTCGACCGAAAGATCGACTTCTTCGGGGCTAATATTAGTAGCGATCTCCGGATATTTTACATCGAGGACGTGCCGTAACGAGATCGGGTCTTCGGCTTCGAGGGCCAGGACTGCCTGCTCAAACTTCTCGAAAGGCGCTTGTCCAGCAGCGACTTGTCCGCCAACCTTCCAGACCTTCGGGTAAAGGTGGAAATCGCGGGCCAGTTTTGGGTCGTTCTCGCCTTGCAGCACCTTGCGGCGGGCGATAGAGTCTTGCCGTAACGAGTTCCAACCAAAACCACCCCGGTTTGAACCGGCGTAATTTTTGATGTTAAAATAACGGGCAACCTCAGGAGCCAGGCCAATCGAGGCGAAAATCCGCCCATAAGCCCGCAACTCGTGGATACCCATCGTGCTGATGACTTTCTCAAGCCCCTTTTTGAGACCTTCGACCAGATTTTCGATCCGCTTTTGGGTATGTTTGTTGCGGGCCTCCTCATCGTCATTTTCGGTGCGCGATTTGGCGGCAGCCGCTTCAATCATCAAATAAGGGTTGATCGCGTCCGCACCGACCCCAAAAGCAAAGATCAAATCGTGCAAATTGCGGATCGAGCCGCTTCGCAAGATCAGGCTGGTTTCGCGGCGTAGATTGCGATAGCTTTCACCGGGGCGGCGGGATGGCTCGTAATTCCGCAAGGCTTCGTCCAGGTGGGCGACTACCACGTGCGGGTCAAGCCAGAGGTCTTCGCCACCGATTGCGGCGGTATCATCCACCAGCACCAACTTGGCCCCACCCTCAACGGCGGTGATAGCATCGACCGCCATCCGGCGCAGCGCGTCCGAAGGCTCTTCCTCCTGATGGAAGCAACTATCGATGATACAAACCGCTTCGGGTCGGAAGCCGTTCTGGGTTACGAACTCAACCAATTCTTCCAATAAATAGGTGTCGCTATGACGGGCCGCTTCCCAATAAAGATCGGGCGGCAAAAGCGTTCCGTGTCCGGCGTGACCGCCTAGCAAAATCGGGCAACTCAATTCGACCATGCGGCTAGGGCGGGGCTTGATGCGTTGGGCCGCGTTGCCACCGTTCGAGAAACCGTTGCGGCTAAGTGAATTGCTACCGTTACGGCTGAGGGGGCCGGTTCCGATCCGTCCGTCCGGTTGCCCGGTCAGGGAAGGCCGCGCACCGAGGGCCACGCGGGTCGAGAAATGTTCGATTTCGCGCTCGCGGTCAATTGCCGGATTAGTCACGACCGCCACATTTTCCTTAAAGAAGTCCGACAAATTGCGGCGTTCTTTGTTGAGGGCCGCCAGTGGGCCGTCATAGCCCAGCGAGCCGATTGGCTCGTTGCCGGTGTCCGCCAGAAATTCGATATAGTGCAAATCGTCGCCGCCCCAACCGAGCGCTGCCATCATCATTTCGGTTCGCACATCATCGGGGTGCGGAATACGGACTTCGGGTAGAATACGACTGGCGGTATCATCGCCGGGCAGCACCGCCGGAGGTTGGCTAAACGAAATCAGTTTGGCGGTATCTTTGGGGATAACCAGGCGGGCTTCCAGCCGTTTGAGGGCTTCTTGCTGCATGCGCGGGTAGGCCAAAATTTTGTTTTCTTCCGCCGAACCGCTCAACTGAACATAGACTTTTTCGCCGGGCGCAAGCGGTCGGGGGTCGCCGGTCATATCCTCGATGGCAAAGACCCCCTTTTCGCTGCTGAAGAAATAGGCATCCTCAAGCTGACCGATCCAGAGCGGGCGCAAACCAAGCGCATCGACCGAAAAAACACATTCGTTGCCTTGCCGCGAAACGATCCCGGCCGGCCCCTGGGCAAACGGCCCAAAGGCTTGCCGCAAGAAAATATAGAGGTTTTGCAAGTTTGGCTCAAGCTGCTTGATCTCGTTGACGATAGGCGGGAAGGCGATTTCCATCGCTTCCAACAGGCCGTAGCCATACTCAAAGATCAGAGTTTCGACCAGCCGATTGAGGTCTTGCGAGTCGCTGCTGTCGGCCCCCAACTGTACGTTGAGCATCCGGGCTTCTTGTTGAAGTCGGGCGATAGTGTTGATCTCACCGTTGTGGCCCAGAACGGTAAAAGGCTGCACCCGGAAGAAGCTGGAAACGGTGTTGGTGCAATAGCGACTGTGGCCCAGCGTGGCGACCGATAGCATCTGGGGATGGCGCAGTTCGGGGTAGTAACGATCCAGGACGCTAGGGGAGCCACGCAATTTGTAAATTGCGGTGTGGAATGAGAGGGAAGCGAATTGGATTGGCAGCAATTTTTCGAGCCGCAAATGAAGGTGAAACAGGCTGCGTTCTTTTTCGGGAGTTTCGGCTCCTAGCAGGGTTACACCGGCTACTTGCCAGAAGTAGGGTTCTTCGGCCTGACCCTGTGGCCCTAACTCTTCGCTCACAGTCTCGCCCCGTTGCTTGTATAGCACCTGGAAGCCGATCCGCTCAAACTCGGTTGCCAGTTCGCTCATAACCTGTTCGTCTTGAGCGCCCCGTTTGACCAGCACATGCCCAACCCAAAAATCGGCACGCCAGGCTAGTTCGCCGTCCAGTCCCTCACCCGCCAGACGGTCTTGCCAGAAGGCCCTCGGCAGATCGATCATAATGCCGCAGCCATCCCCCTCGCCGTTGACCATTCCGGCCCGGTGGCTCATTTTAATCAGGCCGTCCAGCACCCGCGTCACACTCTCGCGGCTAGGTAGGCCGTTGCGGTTTACTACACTCATCAGGGCGCAAGCGTCCCGTTCTTTGCCCCACAAGCTGAAAGGCGACTCGCTATCCAACTCCGGGACCAGTTCAACCGCTTTTTCTTCTACTCCGGCAAACCAATTTGCCGCACTTTCGCGGGCTTCTTTAAAATCCGAACGTGTTACCAATGGTAAATGTTTTAACTTTGGCTGCTTACTGTCCCCACCGCTATCATTACTGATCTGCATTAAAGCCTTCCTCCCTCAAACTGATACGTAGAAATTAGAAGTTAGAAATCAGATTTTTCGCCGCTGTTAAGCTCTAATCGCCACTTTCTGATTTCTGATCTCTAATTTCTAAGTTCTCCTACCCCGCCTGCTTTTGTTACTATCGATAGGTAGTAACGGCAATGAAAAAAAGGTACACGAATACAAGCCTGGGTTCAGGTAAAATTAAAACTTTGCCCCGGCTGTTTCGGTTGAAAGCAGCCCAGCAAAGCCACAAAGTTACCATACAGGCCAGCGTAAGACTTAAGCATACGCGAAAGTTACGCTAAAGCTGACGCATCATCTTCGAGGTCAGTGCGCTAAACCGTGCGCGATTAGGTTTGCTTCATTGCAAATGGGTAATGGTTTCAATTCTCACAAGCTAGTGAGACCAGGTGCAACGCAAAACGATTCTTTCACCTGGCTAGTAGTGTAGGGAATGCCTTGCGCCTAATAGTTTCGATAGATCAAAAACTTCTCAAACTCCTGAAACTACCAACGCAATTAGGCAGCGAAATTTCTTAGCTTGTGAGAATTATATCGAATTTAGAATATATGTCAAGTCTCTTTGCGGATTATTCACAAAATCTGCCCACTATTTTTGGGCAGTCTGCCAAGTGCAAGGCATCGGTTTTACCAGACCACAAATTAAGCAGGATCGAGTAAAATACGATCAGTAATTTGTGGAGGTTATAAACATGAAAAACCGGGTGTTTACGCCGGAGTTCAAGTTGAGTATTGTAAAAGCGGTCACAAGTGGCGAAAAGACCGTGGTGCAATTATGCGGTTGTGCATCACTTTTGATGATCCGTGCGAGGTTCCTATTTTTCAAGTAGAATACTGCCATTCCTTACTTACTGGATTGGGAGGTTATATATGCTTGAACAGCAATTGCTCAATAGTGTTCCTGGTCTGCAGCTAAGCAATCTCACCCTCAATGATCAGGAGATAATGTGCGAACTGGCCGCCACCGCTAATGTTGCGGCCTGTCCAATCTGCGCCCAGCTTTCGCAACATGTTCACAGCCGTTATTACAGACACCCCGCTGATCTTCCTTGGTCTGACCGCTCAGTGCATTATTCTCTTCTTGTACGCCGGTTTTTCTGTGATAACCCTACTTGCCTGCGTCGTATCTTCTCTGAGCGCTTCGGCCCAGCCCTGCGGGCTTATGCCCGCCGCACTACTGTGCTGACGAAGCGGCTGCAGGAACTCGGCTTGACTACTGGTGGCGCCGTTGGGGCAGCCTTGGCCTCACTTGTAGGTACTCCCATCAGCCCTTCTACTGTTCTGCGCCTCGTTCGCGCTACCGATTTACCACCACTTCCCACACCACGCGTGCTATCTATGGACGATTTCGCCTTCCGCAAAGGGCAGACTTATGGCACCATCCTCGTCGATCTTGAACGCCATTATCCTGTCGATCTCCTGGCTGATCGCGAGCCCCAAACTGTAACTAAATGGCTCCTTGAGCACCCTGGCGTAGAAATAATCAGCCGTGACCGCGCTAGCTGCTATGCTCAGGCTTCCAGTGACGGCGCCCCTGATGCAGTTCAGGTTGCTGATCGCTATCATTTATTCGCGAACTTAGGTGATGCGTTGCAGCGACTATTAGATCGTCAGCCGGGGGTGCTAGAGGCTGTGACCGAGCAGTTGGCGCAAGGGGCGGTGGCTGAATTTGCTACTTTGGCCGCCACTGTGCTGCCAGAGGCACATCCACATTCAAATACAAAGCTGGGCAAGCAAGAACCACACAATACAGACCAAGGTAGCCCAGCAGCACTATGTGCCACTCCTACCCAAACTCATCTGCAGCCGGTGGATGCAACCACAATACCTACGCCGACGGTGGAGCCTGTTACCACAGCTTCAAGTGCAACGCCAACTGCTACGCCAGCAGTCCAACGTCGTTTTACAGCTATAAAGGAATTGCAGACCAAAGGATACGGGCAACGTGAGATTGCCAAACGGCTCAACTTACATCGGCGTACGGTGCGTCGTTACATGCTCGTAGAGCAGCCGCCTATGCGCGCTTATGGACCGCAGCATCAATCTAAAGCAGGAGCGTATCTGCCTTATTTGCGCCGACGGTGGGCCGAAGGTTGTCACAATGCGGTCATGCTGTGGGCGGAGCTGCAAGAGCAGGGTTTCAAGGGCAGCTATAGCAGTATTTACCGTCTGCTGGTGCGGTGTATCGGCCAGCCCAATGGTGTTGGTAGTGGTGCCAATAGTAGCTCAGCCAAAAAACCATCTAAGGTACCAAAGAGTGGGGTGGCAACGGAAATACGAGCTGAACCGAAAGAAGTAAAACCCCTAACGGCCCGGGCGGCCCGCTGGCTTTTATGCCAACCACCCCGTAACCTCTCGGTTGAAGAAGAACAAAGGCGGGCATTACTGTGCAGGGTAAGTACTACAATAGCAACGGCCTACGATTTAGCCCAACGCTTCGGCGTCCTGATCAGAGAACGACAGCCAGAGGGGTTGGCAAGCTGGTTAAATGATGCTAAGAAGAGCGGCGTAGCAGAGCTGCGCAATTTCGCGATCGGGATCGAACGGGACCAGGCTGCCGTACTCGGTGCCATGAGCCAGCCTTGGAGCCAGGGCCAAACGGAAGGTCAGGTGAACCGCTTAAAATTCATCAAGCGGGCTGGATATGGACGGATGAAATTTGACTTACTGCGACTGCGGGTGCTACATCGTCCCATAAGGCAAAGAATTGGCTCTGATCATCAAAAGTGATGCACAACCAATTATGCCGAGAACATAATCTTTCGGACAGTTTGATCCATTCAAATCAAATATTACCCTAAAAATCGGTACGAACGCTTATGTGCGCTATACTTGGGCTAACCCGGCGGTGGGCTTGTTATAAATCTCGCGGAACTTTTCGAGATAGTCTTCGCGAGGCGGACTAAAAACGTCGAGGGCGACGGCAGGGACATCTCCGACAGCTTTGGCAGCGTGTGGTACTCCACCCGGAATTACATAAGTATCACCAGCCCGGATTATGCGCGAGTATTTGTCTTCCATCCCGCCGATAAAAAGCAACATTTCGCCTTCCAACCCGGTTCCCATCTGTTCGTGAGGGTGGCTGTGGAGCGGTACAACCGAACCGGGTTGGAGCGTTACAAAGCTCATCATAGCCTTGTCGCCGCAAACTAGCTGTAAGCTGACCCCAGGAGCCATTTCGATGGACTCGACCTCGGCTAAAGGGAAAAACCCTGGCACAGCCTGGCCGAGGGTGCTAATCTGGTTTTCACTATTCAATTCTCATTCTCCTCTTACAAATTAAAATTAGTCAGTTGGAGGGGTTGCCTCTGGCTCTTTGTCGTTCGCAAAAACGCCGGATGGAATAACGAACGCCAGTAGCAGGCCAAGACCTACCAGTCCCCAATCAGCTAATTCTACTGTAAGAGTCTTGAAGGAGTCAATTGCCGAGTTCAGTGTGAGGCTAACCCCCGCCAATGTGTTGAGGCACATATAGACCGAGCCGATTATCGCCACCCCACTCAAGATTACAGCGATAAATTGATGGGCCATATTGGGTTTGTTAAAGGCCCCCACTCGGACGGCAACCCCGATAGCGGCCCCGATTATGGCGGTCAGCGTCCAATTTAGCTCACGCTTTGCCAGCGAGACCCCAAATTGGGTTGCCAACAAGATGCAGGTTAGTGCTACTATTCCACCAAGTATAATACCACCGGCCAATCTGATTCGGGCCTGCCGACGGGGAGTAGCATCTTGACGAGTTGCCGTCCGCGCCTGACAAGCCTGGCAAATTTTTTCGTAGCGGCCCTGGGGGTCTAGTACCAGCGTGCTACGGGCAACCTGTCGTTTGCAGGAAGGGCAGATAACTTCGATTTCAAATGGCTGGGGCGGTTCTTTGAGTTGCGAGTTAGTCTCTTTGAGGCGGTTTCCGCCGATAGAGTCTACCAAAAACTCAAGGTCAGCACTTGAGGGTACATAGCGGTTAGAAAATCGCTCCTGGTTAGGAGCCTCGGCAGCGGGTGTGGTGGGCGCGGCGGGCGCGGTAGGCAAAGGCGGGCGTGGTGGTGCGGTTTTGCTGCCACTAGATTGCCAGGCTGGGGCAGACATTAACGAGGCTGGCACTCCACTTGCAGTGCCAACCGGGGTGTTCGACGGTCTTTCGACCAGTAGAGAGGCCAAAATAGGGTCTAAAATCTTTTTACAATTGGCACATTCATAAGCTTGTGCCACATTCACAAAATCGCACGAAAGACAACGCATAATACTCTTCCTCGGTACTATCAGTTTTGAATCCCAGGGTGCAGATCGAATAGAAAGACGTAACCTGGATGCTTCCCCGTCTTAAGTTAATTTTAAGGCACAGACATTACAAACAACATTAATATAGCGTTGAAATCGATAAATTTAATTTCATTTCTTGAGATTAGTAGCCTGACTGACTGCAACGATTTTTACAAATTCGGGCGCTTTCAGACTGGCCCCCCCGACTAGCGCCCCGTCTATATCCGACTGAGCCATAAACTCGCTGATATTGTCGCCTGTTACGCTCCCGCCATACTGAATACGGATTTGGGCGGCCACTTCCGGCCCGAACAACCCGGCCAGCGTTTCACGGATCAACCGGGCGACTTCGTTTGCGATTGCGCCGGTCGCCGGTACGCCGGTTCCAATCGCCCAGAGCGGTTCGTAGGCAATCACCAGACTGGCAGCATCGGCAGGGCTGAGGTCGCGCAACCCGATTTGTAACTGGCTGGTGATAACCGGGCTAGTCTGCCCTGCTTCGCGTTGCTCCAGGCTTTCGCCGACTGCTACTATCGGGGTCAGGTCGTGCTTGAGGGCCGCTTTGACTTTCTGGTTGACCGTCTCGTCGGTTTCGCCAAAATAGCGCCGCCGCTCGCTATGCCCAATAATAACAAAATCGCACATTTCGCGCAGCATCAAAGGCGAAATCTCGCCCGTAAAAGCGCCACTATCGAGGTGGTACATATTCTGGGCCGCTAATTTGATTTGGGTATCTTCCAACAGTTCCCAGATCGGGTAGAGCGAGATGTAAGGCAGGGCCAGCACGATGTCGATCCCCTCAAAACTATCGAGGTCTTCCAACATGTCATCTACCAGCGCAATCCCTTCTTCGACTGTCTTGTTCATCTTCCAATTGGCGGCAATTATGGGGGTACGCTTTACTATATTGCTTTCTCCTCGGTTAATCTGTAGCATCTCCGCTCCTCCCTGTTATTCTTCTAATCTCTAATCTCTAATCTTCATCCATACTTAGAACCGATCTCAGTAGGGGCGATCTTTATGGTCGCCCGGTTCGGATCACGCCGGGCGATTATAAAGATCGCCCCTACCAGCAACTGATTGGGATAGGTTCTTATTTGTCAACAGGCCAGTCTAGCACTATCTCACGCTGCTCCTTATGGCGAGGCGAGCTAATATCGGCATCAATACTACCCTGCCGTATTCGGGCAATTTCAGCCAGCGCCAGTTCACCGTTTAGACCATGCCGTACTAAATAGCACCCTACAACTATCCCGGTTCGGCCTGTCCCGTGCAGGCAATGCAGATAAACTATTCGACCTGCCGACACTGCTGTATCTATAGTGTCGAGAATCTTTACCATCACTTCGGGCGAAGGTGTTTTGTTGTCCTCAATTGGTATACGATAGTAGGCGATAAATCGGCGTAGCCTGGAAGCTTCCCATTGGGCCAGCCGTTCATAATCATGATACTCCTTTTCTTCGGTCAGGTCTATGAAGATCGTCACTTGTGCTTCAAGCAGTTGGTGTAAGGTTTGTTTGGCTTTGGTAATATAGAAGGAGCCAGGGTGCTGGCCCGCCAATAGCTGACCGGGCCGCACCCAATAAGAAAAAGAAGTTGGTGAAGTTGGTAGATTTTCCATTTAGATTTAGCCGTGTAGATTTGGAGTTGCTCTTTTACGCCGCTCAAGTCGAATTAGCAGGAAAGCTCCGCCGCCGGTTCCACTTAGCAGCAATAGGGCTATCGGCTGCCAGCTAAATTCGCTTTCGGCGGTAGCCTGCCCCAGACCGCTATTTGGCATTGGGTCGGTAGTCGGGCCGCTAGGGTTCGGTGTACTACCACCCTGGGCCGGAAAGCGCGAGACGATCCAACTGGCTTGCTCGTTCAATAGATCGTCTGGGATGGCCTTGTCGAGCGCTTTTAGTTGGTCGGCGCTCAGACGCACCTGAAATTCGACCGGGACAAAGGTGTGACCGAGGCCAGGGTAGACCCTGACCAAATTGAGAGTACCGCCACTGGTAAGCTGGCTGCTGACCTCTTTGACAGGTGCGAGAGGCGCACGTTCGTCCTCAGCGCCGTGCTGGAAGTAGACCGGGATTTTTAGCGGTGGCAACACATCGACCAGTTTAGGGCCTTCTAGCAAGCTTTTGAGGGCGGCAGCCGACTCCCGCGACCGCTGGATAATCCCCCGGTTAGTCAGTAAACCGTCACGTTGAGCGGTCAGGACCGGCTTTAGTTCCTTGTCTATCGAAAGCTTGCCGTCCTTATCCTGGTCAATATCGGGGACTATCGGGCCGACCGTTTTGGGCTGGCCCGGTCGAGTAAAGACCTGGAAGAAAACCAGAGCGCTATCCTGGAGCAAGTCGTTACGGCGGGCGTTGGCGTAAACTTTTGGGTCGGCATTGGCGGCTACGCTCAGTTCGTCCGACGAAAGCAAGCCATCTTTGTTGGTATCGGCTTCCTGGGCCGCTTCGATAAAGCGGGTGACAAGTTGATAATCAAAGGCGGCGGGCCAACTGGCTATCGTGCCGGTCAGTACCAGGGCCTTGACCGTGCCGGGCGCTTTTTGGGCTACCTGCGGCGCAATCAAGGTCCCCTGACTATGGGCCAAAATATAAACCCGGTTTTTATCGACCCGTGCGTCGGCTACCAATTGGCGCAAGGCATTTGTGCCGTCGCGCACCAGCACGTCGTTGGTACGTTCGTCCGAGGCTTTTTGGTTGATGACCCGCCCGCCGCTATCCAGGCCGCGCTTGTTGTACTTGTAGACAATAAAGCCGCGTCGCACCAGATTATCGAGCATTTCTTTGTAAATCTTCAAGTTAGGCGTATCGGGAGTAGCCCCGTCCATATCGGTGGCTCCGCTACCACCCAGCATCAAGACCGCCGGGAAGGGCGACTGACCGACGCTCGGTGCGTCAATCTCAGCCTTTGTTTTAAAGCCATCCTCAAATTCGAGCGTCACAGCCTGCCGACTAATTGCACTATCGGCGGCAACGGTCGCGGGTGGAGTGGGCGCGGGTGGCAAAGGGGCCGCGACCGTTGGCGTAGTGGTTTGGGCGCTTACAAAGCCAACCGAAGCAGCCAGCCATAGTGATAGAAGCCAGGTTATTAAAACCAGACGACTTATCCCCATTGACTGTCTGGAATTGGATTTGTCGGAGATATTAGATCGATTTAGGTCAGGTTGTAATCTGCTCTGCATTGGCGGTACTCCTTCATCGACTTTACTTCTTCGGTTGATGAGGGTCAAGAAACTATAGCAAAATGTAGAAATATTGAACCCCTGAGAGAATCGGATAGCCCCATATTTTTGCAATTTGATTTAAAGCGTGGATTGGACGATTTGAAGGAGCTTTATAGCAAAATGCAGGGTTATTGACCCCTGTACCACAGGCCTTGCCTGACGAGGTAAACCTAGTTACGGGCAAAATCGCGGGCAGAAGCCCGCTCCTACAGGGGTCAATAACCCTGCAATTTGCTGTAGGAATACCTACTGCTCTGGTCGATAAGGCTCAAAGAATTAAAGACGGTTCGGTCAGAAAGTACCCTCCCCGACCGAACCAACTTTATAACCCCTGAGATGAAGGCATTAACCTTCATCCCTCATCCCTCATCCCTCATGCTTATCCCTCACCCCTGGCTGAGGTCGAGGGCAAAGGACGCGCCTCCGCCGATTTGGAGGTATTCGAGAACGAGGGTGTGAACACCCGCCCCGATTTGTACCCGGAAGCTCTGCGGGCCAGTTCCACCAGTGAGCCAGAACTGGTTCGGGTTTGGCCCGGCCAGGTTCTGCCCATCAATGGTGAAGCGGAAGCCGTCGTCGGCACTGACCGAGAAGTTGAAAATGCCGCCATCCCCAAAGTTGATCGCTCTGGTATAACGGGCCGAGAAATTATCGGCCAGCACGCCTAGCTTGCCACCTTCCGGCCCACTATTGGCCCAGTCGTAGCTGATCCCACCCGAAGCATTGGGCGATTCATCGCGGACAAAGGACGGCTTGCCAGTCAACCCGGTATTGTTAAAATACTCGGCTTTCCAGGCGTTGAACCCATCGGGCCAGGGGAAGGCCCCTTGCAGATCATCGCCTGTCCCTTGCAACGTGACGTAACCACCCTCAAAGTTTTGCTGGCGGTCGCCTTGCAAGTTTACGAACTCGTCGCTCACCGGAGAGCCGAGCGCCCCGGCGCTACCGCCATAATTCTCGCGCCAGACACGCAGGAAAGCGCCGCCAACCGTGAAGGCCGGTTGCACGGTCGGAACTGGCGTATCGCCCGCCCGGTCGAACCGCTCATCCAGCATAATCAGGCTATCGTTGCGCGACCCACCCTTAAATTCCTGAATCCAGCGCTGGTTGTAGTTATAGACCTTGCTAGTGGGCCTGCCCAAACCACCTTCGCCACCACAGCGGTCGTAGGTAGTTCTGAAACGAGCCGCCACCGCTTCGTTGCCGGTTCCAACCTCGATCACTTGAGGGGCCGCCACCTCTATCGGGGGCGCTACGACCGGGGTAGAAGGAGCCGCTACCGGCGGAGGTGCGACCGGTTGGGGGGTCGGGGTTTCGACCGTCGCCGGGGGCGTACCAGCGGCGGGCGCTTCATCATCCACCGTAACCATCCACCAGGCTGTCCCCAGATCGCCCCAGGTGTAGACGCATTCGCCTGCACCGGGTCGGCCCCAATAAGGGTCATTGGTTATCAGCCGACCGTCCGGCAAATAGCCTTTGAGACAGACGATATGTCCAAAGCCATGAATTTGAGTGCTGAGTACAATCGGTTTAGCCGCGTTGAGATAATCTTTTATCATCGACATTGTAACGCTACCCCGAAAGACCGCCTTGAGGCCGAGGTGTTTGAGATATTCGACGATGCGCCAGGCGTAGCCGTCCCCACCTTCGGTGCATTGGGCGTAAGCACCTTTAGAGGACCTGCCAGAAGCATCATTTTGAACCCGATTAAAGACAAATCCGTCGGCAGGACTGGTAAACTCGTTCGATATATACCAGCCGTAGGCGCTTTTATTGCCCCGGAAAGTATCGTTGCGGGCGACCAGTTTGCCGTAGTAAGCCGCTACCATCGTGGCAGAGCAGGCGTTACAGGCCCAGTTACCATCAAAGCCTTCCGGCACTTCTTTGACCTGATGAATATAAGGGGCATCCAGGTTGACTACCGCACCCCTGATCCCAAAGGCGCTTACTCGCAAATCGCCACCGACCGACAAACCTTCTTCGGGCGCTTCGCCTTCTACGACGGTCGTCTGGTTGCCTGCCAAATCCACGAATTGCACCGATTTGTCGGAGCAGGTGATGAATACACCGCTATTATCTCCGGCCCAGGCCAGCACTCGATAATCAACGATACCGACTTTGTTAGGAAGGACTGGTTTGGTAGTTCCATCGGATAAATTGTAAATCTGGATTGAGCTGCCATCATCCTTATCAGTTTCGCTCAGGCCAAAATCAATATCGGTATAGGCTAACATAGACTGGTCGGGTGAGAAAACTAGATTAACAGCGGCTCCGGCGCTTTTGAATTGTTTAACGATCTTTCCATTATCGACATTGACAATCAGGATCGGGCTATCTTTGCTATTCTGAAGGTAGGATGAGGCGCTAAGACTATAAGCCAGTAGCCCATCTCCTTTGCCAAAACCGTAGGTCAGGCCGACGATGCTCAAGGGCGTACCATCGGCTTCGTCCGGGAGCAGGACATTGGTCACATGTCCAGTAGCACTATCGAGGACTGAATAATTGAAAGAATCGTGTTGGCGGCGGGTAAAGTAGATTTTGGAGCCATCACTCGACCAGCCGAGCAGTTGTAAGACATCATCGCCATAGAGTTTGGTCGGCTGTCCACCCAGAACGACCGTCCAGATTTCGGTCAGATCGGGGTCATTGTCAGTTGGGGTGGCTTGCTGGGTCATATAGGCGAGTTGGGAGCCGTCCGGCTTCCAGGCAAAACCGCTAAAGTGTTCCTGGTCTTTAGCCTCGGCCAGGACGATAGTGCTGCCGTCGGAGAGGTTAGCCAACTTCAGCACCGACTTTTCAAGGGTTCCAGTACTAACGCAATAAGCCAGGTGAGTGCCATCGGGGGCTAGAAGGGCCGAAACTGCTGCGCCCTGATCCGTTATGCCAAGCTCGGTGGGGTCAACCGTAATGGTTTGCTGGGCGGCGCTACCTTGCGCCGTAAAAACCGCCGGGTTGCCACTGACTGAGGCCGCGAAGGCGGTCTGAACCGGGCCATTGCTGGCATTTATACTATCAGACATGGGGGCGTTGCTCCTTTCTACAGGTCAATTTAATTATTCTAAGAAGCTATTTTTAGAAATGCCATACATCTTTTTTGCTCTTCGTATCTTCTCTTTTAGCTTGTTCAGAAGATTTTCAGCTTACTAAATACACGGGAAATACATCAAATGTTGCTTGCCAATATAACCGTTTATGACGCATCAGGCCCTTTGGGGGCGGAAGCAGGCGCTTACCATACCTTTGACAAAGTTGGTTCCCGCCGAAGAATCTTGGTCTATAAAGCAGTCCAGCCGTAAACGATTGCTTACTGATAAAGGGACAGAAGGGCGATTTTGTTCAACCGAAAGGGTTTGCCCTGCCCGACACAAAACAGGGGCCTGGTTATACTTTCAAAAGTGCCTCTCGAAAAGAGTTTTAGAAAATATAATTTTTAAGGATGTTGTGAAGCAAAAAACAGAGACCCGGATTATACAAGCCGCCACTAGTTCTGGCGGTCGGATTACACCGAAAAATTCAGAGGCGGCTAAAGCTAGTTAGTGCCTTCTCCCACCCCCGGTTTGTCGCGGCTTTCCAAAGCCCGCCTGGCTAGTTCGCTAAAAATACCATCGACATTGTCGCCAGTACGGGCCGAGGCCGTAAGATGGGGAGCGCCCGCGTATTTGGCAAAGATTTCGCCCCATTTTTGAGGAAACCGATAGCCGAGGTCGCTTTTGTTGCCGACCACTACGATCCCGGCCTGTGGAATAGTCGAACGGCAGACATTGAGCCAGGTTGCCAACTGCTGCAAGGTTTTGTCTTTAGTTACATCGTAGACCAGCATGCAAGCCGCCGCATTGCGGTAAAACTCGGTGCGCTCGAAATATTCGCCTGCAATATCCCATAATTCCAATTTCACCGGGCGGTTGCCCGCCATAGCAATATGGGTAGTGACATTCAGGCCGAGGCTATGACTATATTGGCCGCTAAATTTGCCCAGCGTATATTGCTCTACCAGGCTAGTTTTGCCAACCGTCTTTTCTCCGGCAACGATTACCTTCACATTACGCAGCATGGGTTCCCCGTCCTCTTAGGTCGTCCCTTCCTCCCAGGCCACCCTGGATTAGCAATTTTAGGTCAGGAGCGAATTGAAAATGTCTTTAGGCTTATAAACGCTGTTCTGCTAATATTTGGTTTGGTTGATCGGTCAATCCGACCAACGCCGATTCCTTCTTAGCCTGCTGGTGGGACATAAAAACCTAGAAGCAAATTGTTTCAATTATACTCTACTGTAAAAACAGATACAAGGTATTCCGAGCGCGGTTTAAGGTCATTACAGTAGGATTTGCTCAATCGGTACTACTAGGATACCACCCGCACCCGCTTCGCGCAATTGCTCCATTACATCCCAAAAAGTTTCCTGTTTAACGACAGTGTGAACGGCGACCCATTCGGGGTCGGCTAATGGCACGACGGTCGGGCTTTTAAGTCCGGGTACTGCCGCAATCACCTGTTGCAAAGCCTGGCGTGGTACGTTCATCACGATATACTTGAACTGTTTAGCAGCCAGGGCGGCCCGTACTCTGACTAAAAGCCGATTGATATTGCGGGCCTTGTAGGGATGTAGCAGCGAATGGTTGTTAGCCGCCAGTACCGCTTCGCTCTTTAAGATCGTATAGATCGGGACTAACTCGTTGAGCGCCAACGAACTACCGGTAGCCGTGATCTCGACGATAGCCTGGGCTACTCCCAAATTGGGAGCTAGTTCGACTGCCCCACTCAAGGTAACCACTTCGGCCTCAATATCGAGGCTACGAAAATATTTGTGAGCCGACTTGGGATAGCTGGTTGCGATTTTCTTCCCGGCTAACTGGATTGGGTCGGTAATATGGCTCTCTTTGGGTACGGCTACCACTAACGAGCAATGCCCGAACCCGACTGGCTGTAATTCGGTTACATCGACCCCTTCTTCAAAAAGCAAGTTCTGTCCGACTACGCCCAAATCAGCCGTGCCGGAAGCCAAATATTCGGGAATATCGTCGTCCCGACTATAAAGAATATCCATTTCAAAATTGCGAACGCTGCTAAAAAGCCGCTGCTTGTAACTTTCAAATTCAAGGCCGACGCTACGTAGTAATTCCAGGGTGTGATCGGTCAGACGACCTTCTTTTTGGATCGCCAACCGCAACCGGGGCCGCTCCTGGCTGTTGGAATTAGAACTTAATCGTGCCTGGCTCTCGCTCATCTAATTTTTGCCTCTCACCTGCTTAATCCAATCTTTCACAAGTTAGCCTCATTGTACTCTATAGGCGCGGGATGGGGCAAGTCTGGTTGGTTTACCCGGTGAGCGTCAGTTTTTGCAAACTAGCCAGGCTCTACCAGACCCTAAACTGAGGGGTGAGTACAGTTCATTTACCCTCTTGGAATTATCCACATATTCAATCGAAATTTCCCCTTCACGCTCCGTTTATGTATTCGGATGGTGTAAGTACATTTCGAATATACTGAGTGTAATCTCATCTGTAATGTTCCTAGTGTATACTGCAAGTAGTTTTGGAACAAAATTTTTACGCAATTCCACCAGGCCCCGCTTTATGGGCTAAATTGATTGAGGTTAAGACGGTTGTAGGTTTTGTTAGTTACAATTTAGTTTCTACTTAAATTGATTACTGGCTAACTGTTTGCACCAATTGTTTCAATTCTAATGATAGTGCTAACTGATAATGACAAGCTTTGGGCTTGTACATTATTCCAAAGTCTCAAGGAGGACAAGATTAATGGGTAAGCATACCTTTGGCCCTCGCTCGATACTAATTGTAGTATTGAGCATGCTGCTGACGGTAGCATTGGCGGCTTGTGGCGATAGCCCAACCGCTACTTCCGCACCTAAACCGACCGCTCCCGCCGCAACGACTGCCGCCGCAACGACTGCCGCCGCAACCACCGTCGCCGCAACCACCGTCGCCACTACCGCCGCCGCAACCACCGTTGCCGCGACGACTGCCGCCCCAACCACTGTCGCTGCAACCACTGCTGCGACGACTGCTGCCGGGTTGCCCGCGCCTGCCGGTCTCAAAGAGATTGTGTTGGGCAAGGAAATTGAAGATTTATATGCCAAACAATATGCTTCGCTTGGCATTACCAAGTACGACTTAACGGTTTACGCTACCGACGAGACCAAAGAGAAGACGGCTGAACTGGCCGCGCTCAACGCTACCGGTAGTGGTTACACCTTTGCTGGCCCCGCCGGACAGACTAAACCATTTTTGTATAATGGTTCCTTGCTAGGGTTTTATACTAAGTCTGGCTCTGACGATCTTTTCTTTTCAGCTTCTGACGCAGCCAGTGCGATCCAAAATTTGAAGGATGGTGGGGTCAGCGACGCTACTATTCAGAAGATTGCCGATCAATTGAAAGGCAAACAGAGTACGGTTGCTCTCGTGAGCGGCAAAGATTTGGTTAAGCCTTTGGGTGCCGCCTATGCTCAGGCTGGCAGTGGGGCTACCCCGGCAGCGACCAGCGCTCCGTTGGTCAACGGCATTACCCAGGTTGAAGTTAGCCCGGAAGTTGCCGCTCTGTTCACCAAGTCGCTGGCCGGTGGAGCCAACGCAAACGTCCAGGTTTATGTTTCAGACGTAGATGCGGACAAATTGGCCGCCGATGTGGACGCTAATGTGGTCGGGACGGGCTATAAATTTGCCGCCCCAGGCCAAAACAAACCGTTTAGTGTAAGTGGCACGGTGGTCGGTTATTACACCAAGTCCGGGTCGCCCGACATCGTTTTCGCTCTAACTCCGGTTACGGCTGATTTTGAAAAAAGCCTGCCGAGTAGTGGGGCGGCCCCGGCCGGTTTACAGAAATTTGTCGATGCCGTCAAAGGCAAAAAGAATCTGCTGACCGTCTTTAGTGGTACAAACCTGGTCCAGAATATTTTCGCCGCAGTTTCAGGTGGTACAACGACCGCCGCCGCTACTACGGCGGCAGGTGCTTCGTCTGGGGCAGGGGCGAAAGCTACTATCCCAAGCGACCTGACGCTTACCGGCGATGCGGTTTTGACCTTGCTCGACAAGCTGACGACAAGCTCGAACAACTACAAATCGGTCAAGCTGAACATGAAGGGTAAAACAATTACTGCTGGTCAATCGACCGATCTTACCCTGTCGGCGGTGGTTATCAAACCGGACAAAGTCTCTTTTGATATTAGCGCTGCCGGACAGAAGATTGGTTTTGTCTTAATCGGCACCGATACTTACCTGAATGTGGGTGGAGCCTGGCAGAAAGTCACCGACGAGGCGACTAAAGCGCAGTTCGCTCAAACGCTCACCAGCATCAATCAGTCTACTATCGACAAGAACGAACTGAAAAAGTATGCCGGTAGCACTGTAACCGTTCTGCCCGATGAGAAAGTCGGTGGGGTAGATGTGGGCGTGTTGGAATTTGACACGACCAATGCCCAGGACCCTACCATCAAGCAACTTGGCAAAGTTACCTACAAGTTTGATAGCCAGTTCCGGGTGGTCGAGTCTATCATCAAATCGCCCCAGGCTGAATTCGATATTCTCCTGACCGATTACGATAGCCCGTCCAACAAGATCGACGCTCCGATCCCCTAAGAGGTAGTTGACCTAGAACGAGAAGGGGGCCGAATTGTACGCAGTTCGGCCCTTTCTTATTCGGCTTTATCCTTTTGGGCAAGGGTCAAGACCCGGAAGATAGTAGACCTGTGATTTAGGTCTCTTGTCAAGGCTGCGGACAGCCGTTATAATTCGGGCTGTATCTATCGGAGCTTTTGAAAGTTGTGTTATAACAAGTTGAATTAAAGGAATTTTGAATGTCAAAAAATGCCCGTCTAATTAGCCTGACCTTATTGTTGCTGCTGTGTTCGTTAGGGCTGGCGGCCTGTGGTAACGAAACCCCCAGCGAGATCGCTCCTTACACCGGGGCCAGAACCCTACCTCTCGATCAAGCTTCGACCGACTCGGTTAAGACTGCCCTCAAGGGTATCAAAGAGGTTAAGCTGGAAACTTTTGCTATCAAGGACGACCCGGCGCTGGTCAAAGCCTATTACGAAGTTCAGTACAAAGATAAGGGCTGGGCCGATCAGAAAGATAAAGTAGCCGAGGTCGCCCGCCAACAACAGACTCCCGGTGGTTGGACCTTGATCTACGAAAAGGGCGGCAAACTTACCTCGCTGGTACTAACCCCCGGCAACGCCGCTTCCGCCAAATTCCCTACCGCCCAGGGCGAGAACGTCCTGGTCATCCTCAGTGGAGCCAAATAAGGGATGAGGGATGAAGGATGAGGGATGAAAGGGATTTACGATTTACAATTTACGATTGTAGGTGCAGAATGCAAAAGATTAAAATTCTGAATTCTGCATTTCTTCATCCCTCGTTCTTCATCCTTTCATAAAGTTTGGCCCATTCGGGTAGCGAGAGCGTTTCGGCCCGGCGAGAGCCATCGATACCGGCCTCGCTCAGGGCGGTTTGCACCTGGCTTTTTTCGATAGTGGGAGAGAAGCCGGCGGTTAGCGAGTTTGCTAGTTGTTTGCGCTTTTGCCCGAACCCGGCCCGTACAATCTCAAAGAACCGCCGTTCGTCCACGTCGGGGCAGGGCCGCTCTTGCGGCGGGTAAGTCTCGATCAGCAAGATCGCCGAATCGACTTTGGGTGGCGGAAAGAAGGCTCCGGCTGGCACATAGCTCCAAATTTTCGGACGACCGTAGAATTGGACGCTAACCGCCAGCAAGCTCATGTCGGGCGGTTGGGCCACGATCCGCTGGGCGACTTCCTTTTGCACCATTAGCACGATCCGGGTGGGGCGATGCTCGTTTTCCAAAAAATGACGCAAAATCGCCGACGTAATATAGTAGGGTATATTGGCGACTAACTTATAGGGTTCCGGCTCAAGCTCGGCAGGTGCAAAATTGAGCGCGTCGCCCTCAACCAGTCGAGCGCCATGATAGGACGACAGTGCCTCGTGTAGATAGGGATACAGCCGCGCGTCCAATTCGACCGCCGTCAGTTTGCGAACGACCGGGGCCAGTCGCAAGGTCAGCACGCCGACCCCCGGCCCGATCTCGATTACGGCATCTTCCGGCCCGATAGCAGCAGCCGCCAGGATTTTGGGCGGTACACTCTCGTCCACCAGAAAATTCTGCCCCAACCCTTTGCTTGGTCGCAGCCCCAACTCCCGCAAAATCGCCCGGCTACCGGGGATACTAGGCTCACTCACTTGCCAACCTGTTCGGCTTTTTGTAAATCTAAACGGTAAAATTCCAACTATGTTCTCCAATTATAACTTTTTCTGTCTCACCTTACTATGACCGATTTCCAAGAAAACTATCCACAACTGCACCTGGGTGGCTCTAAACTTCTAACTCGTATATAATAAGCTTTGTAGAGTTGAATTTGCAACTATTCATCAGAAGTTAAGAGGGAAATAGAACATGCCCAAACAATTGCGGGTGGAAAAATATAACGATGCGGTGGCGGCTCTGCTGCAACGTGCCGGAGAACTCGATGTCTATGCCATCGGGCGGGTGCAGGACAGCAAGGGCCGGAGTATGACGGTCAACAATGGGCGGCTGGAACGGATCGATACAGGCAATGCGGTCGGGGTCGGGGTGCAGGTCTTTACCAAAGAGGGCTTTACCGGCTTTGTGTCAAGCGATCAAGTTACGCCCGAAAGTTGCCGCGATCTGGTCGAGACGGCAGCACGGTTGGCCCGAAGCGGTTCGGCCTTTGGAACCGAGACCAATCAGGCGGCCTTCGAGATCGCGTCGAACGGGCGGCAGGTAATCGCCACCGATTTTAAGACTTTGGACGAGACCAGCTACGATGCACAGGTCAAAACCTTGCAGGAGATCAACGAGCGGGCGAAAGCCTATGGCAACGATCTTTCGGTACGTAGCTGGCACGGCGTGTCCGACCCGCACTGGCGGATCGTCCGTAGCGATGGCACCGACATCATGTTTGATACTCCGCACGCCTCAGTTGGGATGGGTCTGACGGCAGCCGCGACCAACGGTGGTCAGGCCGCGACGGTCAATGCCAGCGTGAGCGGGGCCGATGCCGCCGTGCTGTTGGACGAAATATTCCAGGAGCGGCTCGAACTACGCACCCAAAAAGCCGCAGGATTGGCCCAACATCTGGTTAGCGCTCCCCAGATCAAAGGCGGTAATTATAAGCTGGTAATAGATTACGCTCTGGCAAAAGGGCTGGCCCACGAAGCCTTTGGGCATGCCAGCGAGACGGATGGGATGGACACCTCTATACTGGGGCTAAATGGCAAAATGCGGTTGGGCGAGAAGGTCGCGGCCTCGATTGTGACGATTACGGATGGGCCGGTGCTGGGCGACTATGCCTACCAGCCGATCAGTGCCAACGGCATGCCCCGCCAGACGGTCGAAATCCTCAAAGCTGGTGTGCTACAAGCCGGGTTGGGTGATCTCTTCTCGGCGGGTAAGGCCGGTGTACCGATCAGTGGAGCCGAGCGGATCGAGAGCTATCGCAATCTGCCCTTGCCGCGTATGACCAATATTCGGATTACGGTTCAGAACCCGGCCAAACTGGAAACGCGCTTTGAGCAGGTCACGCCGGAAGAATTGCGCGAGACCTTACTGCAAAACGGCTTTTTGAAAGAGGGCGAACCGGCCCTCTATCTGGCGGGCTACAAGGGTGGGCAGGTCAACCCAAAGGACGGCGATTTTGTCTTTAACTGTGTGGCGATCTATGATCTAAGTAAGCCTGATTTGCCGCTCTACCAGCCTGCTATCTTTAGCGGCAAGGTGCTGGCGGCTTTGCATTCGATCCTGGGTGGGCTAGGGCCGATTCATCTGGATGCGATGGGACACTGCGGTAAGGGCGGGCAGAGTGTGCCAAGTAGCGGTGGCGCTCACAGCTTTGTCGTGATCGACCGCAACGATAACGTAACTATTGGAGGGGCCAGCTAATGAGCCAGCTAAAAATGGAAGGCCACGACTACGCCGATCAATTGACCGCCCTGCTGCAAAAAGCCGAGCAGGGTGGGTGGGCCGATTTGCCAAAATTGCGCGGCTGGCGTTACGACCTGGCCTACCGACGGGCCGTCTCGATTTCTATTGTCAATAACAAGCTCGGTAGCGTCTACGGCCCCGCCACTGCCCGCGATAGTTTGGGTGGAGACCTCTACTTGATTTGGGAGGACGAGAAACGTTCTAATGCCTGGGTTGACCGTCTAACTATCCCTGAGTTTGAGGAACGGCTGCGCGAATGGCGGGCCAGTGCCTATTCGGACGACCGCGCCCCTGACATCCGCCCGCCCGACCCAGCTTACCCCGAAGTCGAGATGTACGACCCCCAGATCGAGACGCTGGTACGCGGTGATACCGAACTGCTCTTTAAAATTCTAAAGACCGGCTATGACGAGTTGCTCGGCAAGGGTGACATCGAGTTTTTGGATGCCGGGAGTAGCGCGTCGAGTAGCGTTCGTTATTTGCGTAATTCCAAAGGACTGGACTTGTCCTATCCCAGCACCGGCTTTGGTTATTCTTTTTCTGCCGACCGGCTTTACGGCAATGGCTACGGCAAGCTCAAAATGGCCCCCGAAGAAGAACTTGACCGTATCCTAAAGGACGTGCGCGAGACGACTATTCGGCTTAAACAGGACGGTACTTTTAGGGCTGACCCGACCGGCAATCGGGTAGTGTTGGATACTGGGTTGGCAGGGTCGTTTGTGGGGCAGTATATCAGCGGCAATCTGGCCGGGAGCAGCGTGGCAAACCGTCAGGCGGCCTACTCGCTGGACGATTTTAAGGAGCATAAGCAGGTGATCCGTTCCGACATTTCGCTAGTGATCGACGGTACGCGACCCTTTGAGGGTAGTGCCAGCCGTTCGACCGGCGAGGGTATTCCGGGCGGGCGCTGTGCGTTAATCGAAAAGGGCCGTTTGATTGCTCCGGCCCTCAATTTGAAATATGCTGGGATTACCGGCTTTCCGGCGACGCTCGGTGGTGGGTTGTACACCGAATTGGACGATGGCGGGGTACGTCAGAGTATGGACGAGTTGGTAAAAAGCGTCGATAAAGGCTTGCTGGTTTATTCGGTGCTGGGCATGCACACTCAGGATAGCACCAGTGGGCGCTATTCGGTTTCGGCCCCACGTTGTTTGGTGATCGAGAACGGCGAACTTAAAGGCCGCGTAAAAGTTACGCTCAACGGCAACTTCTTCGACAACATCAACGACCCCCGCACTCGCTTTGGCTGGGACCCTTACGAGGATAACCCGGCCCTGGAGATGACCTGTCAGGTGGTGGTCGAGTCCTAGTATTTTCAGATTGGCCTGGACCTAATTTCCAGGCCTAATCCATTTGTTTAAGCTGCGCCTGATCTACCGGCGCAAGGTTGCTGTCCCTGCCATGCCCCTTTTTTAACGATCAT
This sequence comes from Chloroflexia bacterium, assembly GCA_038210655.1. GTDB lineage: Bacteria > Chloroflexota > Chloroflexia > Chloroheliales > Chloroheliaceae > 54-19. The sequence continues at coordinate 121,666 of JBBQWM010000008.1, read as the reverse complement.
ATGCGCTTAAAGCATACCACACCTGAACAAGAAACCTTTGCTGCCCTCGTTCCAGGTGTTTGGCAGGTCCAACAGAGGTTCGCGGTGGAAAACCATTTCAATTGCTGGGTTAAATCGAGCTAAAATAAGCGGTTAAAACCTTTTTGACCTGCTCGACTACTTTGCGGCCAAAGACCCGGTTTCCGGCCTGGTTGGATTGCATTGCCAGGGAAAAAAGGGCGTTGGCGCTGCTCAACCCGCAGGTCGCGCATAATTTGCGGTCGGTTGGGTTTAAGTCGGGCCGGTGCGTTTCGATGATCGCTTCCAACCGGGCGATCCAGTCTTCTCGCAGGTCTTGAATGGGCGGGATAAATTTCTCGCCGGGTTGGACGTGCATCATAACGATAATCGAACTCTGGTGAGAGCGGGAGAATTCGACCAGGGAATCTATCAACAAGTCTATTAGTTGGGGTAAAGGGAGTCGGAGAGTTTCGAGCGTAAAACGACTATCGTACATCTCGCGTAGTTCAATGCGGTAGCGCTCCACAATGGCCTGCAAGATCGCTTCTTTGTTGGGGAAGAACTGGTAGAGCGAGCCGATTGAGGTGCTGGCTCGGTTGGCGATTTCGTTGGTAGTAACCGCTTCGTAGCCTTTTTCCAAAAAGAGAGTTTCGGCGGTATCCAGAATAGTTTTTACGCGCTGGTGGCCCCTGGTGCGTTGGGGTTGCACCCGCATAACCGGTGAATTGGCGATTGAATCCGAGATAGTCAAAATTCCTTACCTCATTAGTTTTTAATCAACCTGAGTTATATGAGCATTAGCTCGAAAACCTTGACAATATGAGCTTTTACTCTTATATTATACATTAAACATTCCTGTTTCGTAACCCTGAATCAAAAAGTTGGACTGCCTGGCGTTTTTGAAAAGAAATCCTGGGCAGGTTTTCGAGGTTGAAAACTTTGTCTGGCAAGTGTTGCTGGTATTTTACTTTACCGGCTTTATTCTGATCGAAAATTGCGGTAAAGTTTAAGGTGGCGCTTGGCACGGCGACTGAAAACAAAGGAGTTAAGGAGCGATATGGCAACCAAGCGAGAGGTAGAACGCCCAATTGGGCATGAGCCGGAAGCCAGCCAGCCAGATGTAAGAGTGGTGGCAGTGCTGAGTGAGGGGCCTTCCAGGGTACTATGGTATTTGATGGGGATAGCGCTGGCGCTGGTATTTTTGGGCGGCTTGCTGGCCTGGGGGACCCAAACCGATTTCGGCAACGTGAAAATCAAGGATGTGCGCTTTATGGGCAGCAACGGCACCCAGATGAGCGCTTTGCTTTATATCCCAAACGGTGTTACCAACAAAAAGCCTGCTCCCGGCATTCTGGCGATCCACGGCTATATTAACTCGCGCGAAACCCAGGATGGCTTTGCTATCGAGTTCGCCCGGCGCGGCTATGTAGTGCTGGCCCTCGACCAGACCGGACACGGCTATTCCGACCCGCCCGCTTTTGGCAATGGGTTTGGCGGGCCAGATGGCTTAAAATATCTGCGTTCGCTGGACATCGTAGATACCAAGAATATCGGGCTGGAAGGCCATTCGATGGGTGGCTGGGCTGTGGGGGTCGCGGCGGGAGTTTTCAAGGACGATTACAAGGCTATTGTGCTGGAAGGCTCTTCGACCGGTACGTTCGGTGCGCCGGAAGGTACGCCTACTTTCCCGCGAAATTTGGGCTTGGTATACAGCAAATACGACGAATTTTCGCAATTGATGTGGGGTTCGGCGATAGCGGCTGATATTGTTAAAACCAAAAAACTCCAAACCCTTTTTAACACCACCGATACGGTAGAGGTTGGCAAGCTCTACGGTTCGGTGGCCGACGGCACCGCCCGCAAACTTTATCAGCCCAGCACCACCCACCCGCAAGACCATATCTCGTCGGACGCTATCGGCAATGCTATGGAATGGATGGGCCTGACCTTGCAGGGCGGCAAACCGCTGGCAACCTCCGACCAAATCTGGTACTGGAAGGAGTTCGGCACGCTGGTCGCGCTGGTTGGGATGATGCTTTTCCTGTTCCCGGCGGGAGCGCTTTTGCTCCGCACGCCTTTCTTCAAAGACTTGCGCGAGCCGCAACCGGTCTGGAAAGGTTTGACTGGCTGGGGCTGGTGGCTTGGCGCAGCTCTTATGATCGCGATCCCGACCATTACCTATTTCTGGTTCCAGCACTGGAGCGACGATAATCTGAAGCCAACGGCCTGGTGGCCGCAGTCCATCACCAACGGCATTATGACCTGGGCCGTGCTGAACGGCCTAATCAGCCTCGGCCTATTCTTGCTCTGGCACTTCTTTATCAACCGCCGGGCCGGGGCGAGTTTTGCCAATTACGGCCTGACTTGGTCGAGCCAGCGCACGATGTGGGCCAAAATCGGTAAATCGGCCCTGCTGGCTACCACCATTATGGCGGGCGCTTATTTGTTGCTGGCTTTCTCGGACTGGGCCTTCAAGACCGATTTCAGAATCTGGGTGCTGGCGGTCAAATTAATGAGCAGTTTGCAGTTCCGGATTTTCCTGACCTATTTGCTGCCTTTCACCTTCTTCTTTTTGGTACTCAGTATGGTGCTACAGGGTCAGATGCGCTTTGAGAGCATGCCCAGCCTGCGCCGGGCCATGCTGGTAAATATAGGGCTACTGGTGAGCGGGTTTGTCCTTCTGATCCTGTTCCAATATATCCCGCTTTTGACCGGTGGAACCTTAACTCTCTCGGCGGAAGCGCTTCTGAGCATTGTGGCCTTCCAGTTTGTACCACTGATGTCGGTTGTAGCCTTGATCGCAACCTATTTCTACCGCAAGACCGGCCATATCTATGTAGGTGCTTTCATGAACGCTATTCTGATCACCTGGATAATTGTGGCGGGAACCGCTACTCAGTTCGCGCTCTAACCTTGTCGTTAATTTAACCCAAGCCCAGGCGTAGTAGCCTACATCCTGGGTTGGGTTGTCTATGCAGGTTAGCAAGTCATAAATCATTGCCCCTAGAAGGCGTGCTCTTCTAGGGGCAATCTGTTTGTTTTAGCTAGGTGATAAATTTGTTCGTCAGGTTGTGATAAGCCTCGTACTGGTTGGGTAAAGCTTCTCCGGCCAGTTCCCCGCTAAACCCCCCTCAAGTTTCAGTCCCCTTCAACGGGGCAATTGTGGTGCGACGCAGGTTGGTTATATCGTTCCGACCGCCCTGGCAGAGGTTTCAGTCCCCTTCAACGGGGCAATTGTGGTGCGACAAATAGATTCAGCACCATTTAAATAGTCGTAAGTCTCGTTTCAGTCCCCTTCAACGGGGCAATTGTGGTGCGACAGCTTTGGGAGCTACTGGCTGACCGCACACTTGCATGTTTCAGTCCCCTTCAACGGGGCAATTGTGGTGCGACTTGATCTTGCCAATTCTGATCAGAATGAAAAGGGCATTGTTTCAGTCCCCTTCAACGGGGCAATTGTGGTGCGACTTAACAGGTGCCGACTTTACCGATGTAGAAGTAAATGTTTCAGTCCCCTTCAACGGGGCAATTGTGGTGCGACTTTCGACACAGAAGATCAAGAAACCTTTTTCAGAGTGTTTCAGTCCCCTTCAACGGGGCAATTGTGGTGCGACGAAAAGAACAAAAAATAATTATAGGCGATAGGGATAGTTTCAGTCCCCTTCAACGGGGCAATTGTGGTGCGACATTTGCAACCCGTGTATTGCTAAGCTCGCTTTAGAGTTTCAGTCCCCTTCAACGGGGCAATTGTGGTGCGACCTTATAGCCGGATTAAAGCCGAAGCTGATAACATAAGTTTCAGTCCCCTTCAACGGGGCAATTGTGGTGCGACGAATTCCGAGGACGGGTACAGCGCACTGTTAAAAACGTTTCAGTCCCCTTCAACGGGGCAATTGTGGTGCGACCTATATGCTACCGGCTGTCAGCCGCGCCACCCGCGAGTTTCAGTCCCCTTCAACGGGGCAATTGTGGTGCGACTGGCCCGTGTGGAACGCTGCCGGAAAGCTGGCAAGGCAGTTTCAGTCCCCTTCAACGGGGCAATTGTGGTGCGACGCCTTCTTTTGCGCGTCAGGCATGCTCGCATAATCCGTTTCAGTCCCCTTCAACGGGGCAATTGTGGTGCGACCGTATTGGATATACGGAATAATGATAGTTAAAAAAATGTTTCAGTCCCCTTCAACGGGGCAATTGTGGTGCGACTGGAAGAGAAAACGACTCCCCGTAAGGATGCAAAGGTTTCAGTCCCCTTCAACGGGGCAATTGTGGTGCGACTAAGCCCACTTTAATTATATCATCAACTGGTTATGTCGTTTCAGTCCCCTTCAACGGGGCAATTGTGGTGCGACTACATCCCGATTTATCTAGGTAAAGCGGCGGTGCAAGGTTTCAGTCCCCTTCAACGGGGCAATTGTGGTGCGACTTTTGTAGGAACGTGGGGGTTAGCTGGCTGAACCTGGTTTCAGTCCCCTTCAACGGGGCAATTGTGGTGCGACCAGGACGTAGGGCCAGACGGCAAGCCGCTTGCCACGGTTTCAGTCCCCTTCAACGGGGCAATTGTGGTGCGACAGTGAATACGCCTGCATCGTATTTGTTAAGTCTGACCTGTTTCAGTCCCCTTCAACGGGGCAATTGTGGTGCGACAACTACAGCCCGGAAGTTGTAGCAGCCGCTAGTAAATGTTTCAGTCCCCTTCAACGGGGCAATTGTGGTGCGACCCAAGGCGAGATAGCCGGGCTGATTGACCAGTGTTTGGTTTCAGTCCCCTTCAACGGGGCAATTGTGGTGCGACGAGCCAGACCAATTAAAACCAAAATAACACAACTTAGTTTCAGTCCCCTTCAACGGGGCAATTGTGGTGCGACGCCGTCGTTAGTAGCGGATAGCGAAGAGGGGGAAGGTTTCAGTCCCCTTCAACGGGGCAATTGTGGTGCGACTAAACTCGGCGATCACGCCCGAAGGGATGTGAGCGGTTTCAGTCCCCTTCAACGGGGCAATTGTGGTGCGACGGCGTTGGCCGCTGCGCTTCGCGCCGGTGATCTTGGTTTCAGTCCCCTTCAACGGGGCAATTGTGGTGCGACTGTTGTGGTTCCGGCTGATAGGCAATGTTAGACCTGGTTTCAGTCCCCTTCAACGGGGCAATTGTGGTGCGACCGAGTAGGTTGCAAACCCCCTGAGCTACATTTTTACCTCTAACGGGCTAATCGAGGCTTGTAGAGCTTCTGGCGGGTTCAAAATCTTACTCCTTAAAGACTTTTTTGAAGCTTTTTGACCTGATTTTCGCAAACCTTTTTTTGCAAGCCCCACGCAGGAGGTTTGCGAAAGTTTTCTAAGCTCAAAACCGTCTAAATCTGGCTCTCAAACCTTCTGAAATGGCCTCCAAAGAGACTAAGACAGGGGGGTTTGCGAAAGGGGTCTTCTGAGAGCCAATCTGCACCCAACTACAGTATATCATACTAAATTATTTTTACCAGATGTCTGGACAAAAATTGCGAAATTCACAATCCGTGCAACGCCCCCTTGCCGTAGTAGCTTCCGGCAAATACTCTCGCTCGATCATCGTTTGAAGATCGCTTAATCTCTGCCGCAGTTTGGCTTTAACAACCTCCGAGAGAATAAGCTCGCTCGACTGTTTGGTCGGGATAAAATGAACGAAAGCCCGGTTGACCGGTAGCTGCCAGCGTTCTTCGATCAGCAAGGCGTAGGCGGCCAGTTGCATCTGATGATTAGACCACAATTGATTGTACAAGCTATTTTTGAACTCGACCGGGATCGCCTCGTCCTCTGCCAGGATCACCATATCCAACAGACCATTCACTCCCAAAGCCGCCGAGTAAAGACTAACATTAAAAAGGCGCTGACCGGAGTCTAAACCATAACTCCGCAGACTGCGGCGCTCCTCCAATTCGGCTACCCGCTCGTGTTCCAACAAACCTTCTTGCATCTTATAGGTAGTTGGGCGGATACGCCGCATTCCTAGCACATGCGTGAAATACGGAATTCTAGCGCAATATTCGTACTGGCGTAGATCGCTAACGGTTAATTGTATGGTCATACCGACGTAGCTCCTTTCAACAACTTAGGTTGGCCTTCTTCCTGGGACTGGCCTAACCTTACATATTTGCGAGACCGCGCCAAATCCTGCGGAGTTAAGACAAATAATTGAAGATTGCCTGCCGACTCCCCCAGCCGCCGCCGACATTTCAACCAGAGTTCTTCCTGACGGTTAAGGGTCAGATCGCCCAGGAAAGCCGAATACTGAATACGCTTCAGGCCGAAATCCAGGCAAGTCTGAGCTACCTTGTTTCTGATCCGGTCGCTCGTAATATCATAGACAAACAATGTAATCACAACTTAGCTCCTTCTACCAGCTACACACATAAGCCTCATACTCACGGCCCAGATCACCTCGTACATAAGTAGCAATATGCCGGGCCTGGCTGTACAAAATATATTGGAGAGTATGCTGCTTTTTCTCGTATTTCTCCGAACTATCGTTAAGGCGCTCGACAATCTTCCGAACTAGCAGTTTACGGGTCTCCCCATCCAACCGGCCCTCACTATCCAGCGCCAGATCTACCTTTAGATTGAGCAAAGAAACTACCACCCGATCCACCACCGCCTGACGAAACTCCTCTACCAGATCGTAGACCAGGCTCGGTTTACCCGGTCGGTCGGTATGAATAAACCCGGCAAACGGGTCGAGACCAGCCAGCATCAGGGCTTGTTCCACCCGCGTGCAAAGCACCCCATAGCCGTAATTAAGCAAACTGTTCACTAGATCGGTCGCTCCCTGACCCTCCCGCCCCGGCCAATCGGTTTCCACCAGCAATAAATTTTTGAATTGCGCCCAATAAAGCTGGGCTGCCCGGCCCTCCATATTCAAAAGCTGAGCGCGTATCGCGTCCACATTAGCACCCGGCAACTTGAGTAACTGGTCGAATAGCACCTCAAGTTGGCTAGTAGCCTGGCGTACCTCGGCGTGGAGGGTCGGGTTAGTAGCTGCCCGGTTCTTGCTCATATAACGCAGCACATTTAACTGGTTACGAATTTTCCCACTGGCAAAAGCCTTCGCCAACCATAAACCGCGCTCGTCGGTATAGGCCAACAATTGCGCTCGTCTGGTCTTGACCGTCCCGGTAAGCTGACCGGAAAAAAGACTGGCATAAGCACGTCCGGCGTAATCCAAAAAATGGATCGCAATACCCCGCTGGGCGCACTCCTCTACCGCATCACTGCTCAGGCTCACCCCACTGCTCGTAATCAGCACCTGCCGCAGAGTGGCGAGTGGAACCTCTTGCACCGGCCCGCTCTTGCGAGTTAACTTTAGACGCTCGCTGTGTTTACCGATAAAAGTGCCTCGCTCATCCACCACCAGTTCAGTCACCGGCTTTATAGCCGTAAGAGTTTCAGCATCCATCATGCTATCAGTTGGTGTAGTTTCCTCGGTAGTAGCTAATTTTTTAGTCATTTCTTTAACATCCTTTCCGTCTATATTTCCATTCTTCGACAAAGACCGCCGTGAGTCTAAAAAACTTCCCTCATATATTTATTCCCGCGCCACCCGAAAACTGCGACAACTTCATTCCCGGCTAAATAAAAGAGGCTACCGGTAGGGTAGCCTCTCACTTCACAACAAACGGATAATAAACTTACTCGTCCTCAAGATCACAAACCGATAAAGTATACCAACCGTTGCCTTTAGTAACATCCTTACCGACCTGGATCAACTGCCCCCAGGCCAGTAGCGGCAAAAGGTGCTGGAACTGGCCCACATAAACCGCCTCTCCCATAAACCCGCTTAACGACAAATCCTGCTCCTGTCTTCGGCTGTAGCTGCGGACGGTCGCCCACCTTACCCGACTTTCAACTAACACCGCCGCCTCTGCCTCGACCATAATCGCCTGGAAATCCAGAACTAATTCCTGAGCGCCATACTCACGCGATAGACTACTCAACCGCTCAACCAACCGTTGCGCCAGCACCGGCAGACTTGGAGCCATTTGAGGTTTACCGTCCGCGATCAACCGGGTAGGGGTGTGAAAGTCCAGTTCCACCTTCAAAAGCTTGCCAGTGTCAGTTGAAGTTAATTGCTCGATCTGCTCGGCGGTTACTGCCAGGTCAGGCGTTTCCACTCCCCGGCGGCCCAGCTCGAACAAACTTTGCTCTTCTCCCGTAATCGGATTATGCGCGACGATCTGGCGCACCTTAAGCGTACCGCGTCGCCAGCGACCGGGAGCTTGCTCGTATTTTGCACCCAACCCCTCCCGCTCCAAATCGCCCAGCGCTAACACCAGATACGGCAAGAAATTGACCGAACGGGCAAACAGAGTAAGTCCAAATTCAAAATCGTCCCCCGGTTCGTAGATATTCTGCTGGCCGAGGGGCGGTTGGATCGCAAACGGTCGTGGGACATCGCCGCCGCGTCTGGCAGCGTCGTCCACCGGGGCCAGCAAGAACGAGACCGGACAAACCTCGACCAATGGGCAGGGTCGGCAGCTTTGCAACTCGCGGTGACTACACCCAGCCTTACGTAAACTGTTAAACAGCACTCCCCGCAAAGCCGACCCCTTATGCTCGTTCAGTACGACACGCGAGACCACCTCGCAGCGCACCACCAACCGCTGAACCGTAAACCCTCTGTGTTGCAATAATGGCATAGGCATCCATCCTTAACTTATGCGTTGGTACAAACTGTAACTACGACTAGAACGCTTTAGCTGGTAAGGCAGAATGACCGAATGTAGTACCCGCTCTTTTCCCAGCCTGATTTTCTTGTCGGAGTAAATGTCAGCTTTCTCGAAGGTTAAGTCTTGTCCACAATCGTCCAGTACCTGTAAAACCCCTCCAAAGAAAACTGAGCTACCCTCGGCTGTAACATTAACATAATTAATCGGAAGAGTCTCAGCTTTCCGTGGTAAATCCACGACTTGAAAGAGGCTACCACGTTTGCCCAGATAATTGAGGTGTAGCAGTAGTTCACTTAACACTTCCGGTGCATCACGAGGTAGCGATAAGGGTAACACTTCAAAAGCCAGTCCTAAGCGCCCCTGTAGCTGAACGTACTCGCGGTAGGCGATAGTTGGGCCAAAAGGACCATCGGCAGCAATTTCCTGGTCTTCGTTTGCCTCAGTTCCGGCTTCTTCTTTACTTTTATCGGTACGGCGCGGCTTTTGGATTTTAGCAAACAAGTTAGTTACAACCGCAATAGCCGCCGGGCTAATCGCCACTCCGAGATCACGAATCCAGTCAAAATCAAGTTTGCCTTGCGCCAGACCACGTGTGCGAATAGCTGCATCAAGCAAAGCCATCTTGAGGGCAAACGGGGTAGGAACCAGCAGAGTTTTCCCGGCTGAACTGGTAGCCAGACTGCTTTTAAGCGAAAAAAGACTGCTGGCTTCGTATTCTGCAATAACCCACATAAATTTCTCCTGCTAACCCTGCGTGTAACTGAGTTTGTACGGTACGGCCTTGAGGCTCAAATCGGTCATTATTTCGACAAAATTACCTATAGAGTTGAACGTTCGCAACTGAACTACCTCACCCCCGCGCAAAGTGTTAAGGCTTTGAGCCACTCGGCCCAATTCTTCCTTGTAATTAGAATTAAGCGGGCTAATCGAAGGGGCGGGAACCACGTCAGAAGTCAGCGTGATAACACCCTTGAAATTAACCAGATGCGGATGTTGAGTATTACGCATAGCTCCGTTAGTCTGAAGAAATGTATAGAGAAGGCTTTCCATCAAGGCCACAAAGCGAGCTTGTCGGCTGGCATCATCAATCGCGTACTCCTGGCGAATATCATTAAAACCGATCCGGGCTACTTCCACGGTTGCCACCACCGCGTAATTACCGCTACTGGCCGGTCGATGGAAAATATTCTGCCCCAGGTTAGAAGCATCTTTAGCGGTGTTCTCGCCTAGCTTGCCACTATCCTCAACATACTTGACATGGAAGAAGCTATCGGTTGTAACCTCACCCGGTATGCCAACCACCCAGCCAAATTCAACCACCGATTTGCGACCCAACGCCTTGCTCTGGGCAGTAATCAAAATACCTTCCAAGTCATCCTGGGCGCAGCGTTTGAGCATGCTATCCACCACGTCCCGGTCAGGTGTTTGCTTATTGAAACTGCCGATAAAATCACTATCGGCGAGAATGCGGTTAGCATTAAATTCCAGGCAGCCCTTGCAGAGTGGCAAGTTGCGTTGCTTGGAGATCCGTTGCAGATGTTCAGCCTGGATATGCTTATACATATCACCCGAAATAGCGTTGACCTGATGCAACCGGTCGTCCTCGGTGACAATATTAACCATCCGAGTTGCGATCTGGTTGCCCTCGCCGCCCTCGTTGTTAAGGGAGTGCAGGTCAAGGGTAGCTTGCCCACTAATAGATAGCGAATAAATACTGGTAGCCATTGTTCTAATCTCCTCTCAATGATTATTCTGCAAGTCCAACTTCAATTTCGGTCGCCTCATCTGCTTGCGGCTCAACCGCCGGGCCTGCCGCTTCCTGCTCGTGCTTTGAGCGAATATCTACGGCTGAACCATAGGCTGCCAGCAGGTTACAAATCAGAGAGGCACCGTAAGTATCTACCAGACTGATCAACGCATCCAGATGCTTCTTCTCGACCCTGGAGCGTTGCAATCGGCGTGAAGGAATATCTTCCGGCTTGTTAAAACCGGCTTTTCGCTCAAAAATCTGTTCGGTTTCGAGGTTGTAGCTGGAAACAAAATCGGTCAGGGCCGTGATAAAATCACCCTTGTACTGGCCCTTGCGTTTAAGCTCCTGGATTAGCCCGTAGCGCGGCTCGTACAAACGCTGATCGCCCCGCGCCTTGTTGCGTTGAGGAATAACAGTGCTATGCCTCAGAGCATAAGCCACCTGTAAAAAGCCTTCGTCTTGTACAATTGTGCTAAGGTTTATTTTGTCGTCCTTCATTATCACCTCCAACTTGGCTACATCAGGCAGACGCAAGTAACGCCCCCGCCTGTCCCATTCACGCTCGGTCACACCCATGTAAAATCGGCCATAATCGGCGTAAAAATCCAATAGTGCGGTTAGTTCGTGACCGCTCAAGAAATTACGATAAGTCAGCAACATATCGTACTCTTCGGCCCGTTCCTCATTCAAATTTTTGAGCAAAGCTTCGTGCTCATCAATCAACCCCAGGTATTCGTTAATCTGATCACGCGTCTGAATAGAAGTAATCCAGCCGGGCAATCCTATAAAAGATAGATTCATTACCGCCGAACTATTACCTAGGTCTTTGTAGAAAACCGACCAAAGACCATGAACATAGTTCTCCGGTTCGGAACCCAGAAAGGCCAACTCATCGTCCACCTGGGCCATCGTTTCATTGCGGTTAAGGAAAGTCCGGGTATAGGTTAGCGCGGCCTTAATATCCATCTTGACCGAAGTATCACTCCTAAAGGCTTTTTGAAATTCTTCCCAAATACCCTTGTTAAGCTCTAACTCAATATCTTTAGGAGCCAGCACATATAGCTTGCGGTCTTTGGCTCTGGCGTTTTTAGGATTGCGAATAATCCGAGGGGCCGCTGACTCAAAAGCACCGATGCATTTCAAAAATTCCAGCAACCAGAAATTATTCAAATTTCCCATTGTCAGGGCGCTGGATTTAGCCGAGTTCTGGCCTTTGCCGCAGGCTGGGTTGAAAAGTTGCGAGGCCGTTGCATCAGCTTTGCCCTTAAACCGACCTTGTTTAACACCTGCGTTCCACCCAGCCTGGGCTTCTTCGACTTGATTAGGCGAACTAGCGGTCATCATCAAGATCAAACTTAGCATCGACCCAAACTGGGAAGCATTATCTTCCCAACGCACCACCATATCGTTGTAACCGATAATCGCTGACATCTGGTTAATTGCCTGGAACAAGGGCCAATCAGCACGGGGAGTTAAATCACGGGCTTCTTGTAAGGCAGTATCGTTTGGATCGGCATTCTTACCGCGTGCAGTCTCCGGCAAATTACGAATTGCCTCGTAATAGCGGGTATTACGTTCTTTAGTCGCGTCATAATCCAGAAACCCGCTACGACTCGGTTTTTTAGCTACGTTCTTGGGCGTGAGAATAAACTCGATGATCGAGAAGAAGGGACAGTTTTCTACCATTGCCTGAGTAAATACTACGGGCAATTGGATCACATATCTTTCCCCCTCGTCTTTGATCTTAATAGTTTTAGGACCAGAATAATCCGAAGCACCCAGGATGAAATGGCCCAGCCTAGCTAACCCATATGCCGCTAACGTATCTCCTGGCGTATTGCTGGTTTTATCTATATAATAAGTAGATTGGTACATGACACCTCGTTTCTTTTACAGGGGCATTTTTACAATACTTCTGTAATTAGATTCTTATTGTTTCTTTGGACGACCCATGGAGCGCAGACCAGGTGGGCCATAAAAATTTACTTTGTTAATAGCGCGGCGAACTGTGCTGTCATCACAATGATAAGTAAATGCAAGTTGTTGTACATCAATTTCATCAGATCGTCGTTGCATTTCAGTTGCACCCAGCACAATATTGGCCGCTAAAACGTTTAAGTCTGCTAAAAACTTTACTTCACGCAAATCTAGCTCTGACAGCTTTCTTAGTCGTATTTTTCCCTGCATTTGTACCTCCTCCCTTTTTATGTTAATGCTGCTAAATTTAGTAAGGATTTTATCCTCTATTGCCTACTATAGCACAAAAACAGGATTCAAACAGGCAAGTTTTGAGAAAACAGCAAACAGTCTTTTTTATGTTATACTGTTAATTGAAGTAGGGTTTGCTTTTTGGTCTGTAATTCTAACCCCGCTGAAGGGGACTGAAACTACTTCAGTTAACAGCTCTAACGAACTGTTCTAATTCGATCTAATTGCCCCGTTGAAGGGGACTGAAATGTTTTACATGCTTGATTCATCATGAGTCTTGTAGAACTCAAATGACCGTTGGTCGGCCAAGCGTAAGACACGGGTTATCAGCATGTAAGTTAATAAATCCAGTTTAGAGCTTGCCCGTACCAACAGTTTGTCGGCAAAAGAGTTTTTGTTACCCAGGGCTGACAATAATGTACTAGTCGAAAGAGTCCAGGGCTGCTCTCGCTCGATAATTATCAGGCTCTCTTGAATAGCATCAATTGCTGCCTTATGTAAAAGGTAATCCCCCGGTTTATCGGCGGCAGGAGCGTGATGACGAGCAATCGCACTGACGACTGGTCTAGTAAGCTCGGTTCCGAGTTCCTGTTGCAGAAATTTGGTAGCGATCCAGGCTCCTTCTACCGCATGAGGTGGTCTTTTGTTGCCACGTTTTTCAAAATCCTTTTGCAGATCACGATGTAATTGCCGATCAAGATAAGTATGCGCCAACATGGTTTGGGGGTTAGCAACTGGTTGTCCAACTTGTTGTTGCCATTTATGAACAACCGATTGCCAGCCTTCGGTTAGTTTTCCGGCATCGTGGAAGACAAAGGCCAGGCGAATCGCCCGATCAAGCTGACCGGATGGTATTCCATTTCCCAACCGCTTTTCAAGCTGCGCGACAGCAAAAGCAATCTCATCGTCGAATTTGAAATAACCATAAGCCCAGTTAACGTTCTTGATATGTTCGGCGTAAGTTTCCAGTCGATAATTGTAACCGATATGTTCTGGCAAACTTCGCGCGACTTTAGGTGACTCGCAAGGTTCCCCCTGATTAGGGACAAAGCGGAATCCTCGCTCTCGGTCGTAGCTTACCAGTGCCGAGTTAATTACTACCAGTGGATACCACTTACGACTCTCTTCCTCGGTTAAATCTAACCATTGATACTTAGGTCGATGCCGCTCAATTTCCTGCTGGTCTTCGGGGGTTTCTACCAGTTGGGGAAACTTGATAACCCACTCTAGCTTCAGCTCAGCGGCTTCCTGGTAAAGTTGTTTTAATTTACCCCGAAAGCTGCCATCAAAAACCGAAAAGCTTTCGTAGTCATAAGGGTTTTCGAGAGTTTGTGGGTTAGTATGAACCAGAAACGAACGCGAGTCGCTATCCCGGATCAGGTCTTTAAGGTAATCATCCTTGAGAAGATTGATAGTCTCTTCAATTTTGGCCTGGTGAGATAAGCGTTGATCTTTAATCCGTTGCAAGTGTAGTTGGTCTTTCGCAGCATGAACCTGCTCAATTAAATGTTGCTCGTGTTCGAACTTGACCGATTGGTTGGTGTTCGCCAGTTCTACAACACCTTGCCATGTTAAATCAAAGAGGTCTTTATCTTTCAAATAAGGTGCTTCGTTTTCAATCTGGTAGACGTGAACAGTGCCAGTCTCGTTTGGATAACGGGCGCAACGACCCGCTCGTTGCAAAATAGTATTTGCTGGGGCCAAATCGGTATGTAAATTCTCTGAGGTTATATCAACTCCAACTTCGATTACCTGTGTGGCAACCAGAATGGCGCTGCCAGTTTTGATGGTTGTATCAGAACGGCGCGGGCCAAACAATGTCATTAAATCATGCTCTTTTTGCTTGCGGTCGGTCTGCCAGAATCGGGCGTGCAGCATCAAAACTTGTGTGTCAGCGTCTTTTTGACTGAGCAAATCCTCATAAACTTGTTGAGCGTGGTCTACCGTATTACACACTACGATTGAGCGAGACTTATGCTCCTTCAGCACTGCTTGTGCGGTCAGAAACTCGTCTGCTGCTTTGAAATAACGCCGCTTGGTCGCCTGGGCCGGAATGTTCATGACCTGATCCGGTGGGACTGTAACAATCACGCCCCCGGTTAGATCGGCTAGTTCTTTCAGCACCGGTTGGGAGAAAGTAGCGGTCATTAACAAGGTAGGTGTTATTCCCTGCAAAGTTTTAAGCATCCACATCAACGTAGGCAGGGCGCGTTCCGGGTCAAAAAGATGAGCCTCATCAAAGACCAGGTAAGAAGAGGCAATTGCCCCAGCGTTAAGATTAGCCATTCGGTTTGAGAGTGAGTAGGGGCGCAACAAAAAACTGCTTAAAGTCTGGTCAATTGTAGTGAAAAGTAACGGCTTGAGCATTTCAGGTTCTTCGGGTCGCTCCCCGGTTAATACCCCAGCCTCAACTGGCAAACCCTTAGCCTTTACTTCCGCTTCGAAATTGTTTACCAAAATTCGTCGTTCGACTGAATAAATCAGTTTGCGAGGAAACTCGTGAGCTTTCAGGTACCTTAGTGCGAACAAATAAGGGAAGAGGGCAGTATAAGTCTTACCAGCCCCAGTCGGGGCTTGCAAGACTACACTACGACCTTCTAAAAGATGTTGGGCTACTTCTATCTGAAAGTCATAGGCTTTTTCGACTCCAAACAATTCTCTAAAACTTTTTTGCAAGGTTCCTTCGTCAAAACTTGGCATCAGTACCTCCCGATAACTTGGTTCTTTTAACTCTCTACTTCATGTTCCGCACTACTTCTAAAAGTTCGACTCGACCGCTTTCAATCTTGCTATCAATCGATCATCCGCAGCTTCGCGGTCGCTGGGTCTACCGCGACCAGGAGCGGGCGGGCCATGTGACCGAAGGTGACGATGGCT
Source organism: Chloroflexia bacterium (assembly GCA_038210655.1). GTDB lineage: Bacteria > Chloroflexota > Chloroflexia > Chloroheliales > Chloroheliaceae > 54-19. Next base: position 106,144 of record JBBQWM010000008.1, on the reverse strand, counting down.
TGACCGGGGGCGAGACCGGGTAAGCGTTGCCACAGGCTGCGGTCGATCCCGGCAATCGTCTTTTGCAAAGTGCTGATGGTCGTCGCGTCGTTGATTTTGTGCAGGATGAAGTTGTTGATGAGGCCCAGCAACTCGCGAGGCAGGTGCTGCGGTAACTGGGTCACAAAGACCAGCGACAACCAGCGTTTGCGACCGCGCTTGGCAATTTTGGCGACCTGCTGGAATAAAAGCGGCATCTTCCCGATCCGGCTATCACTCAAAAACTCGTGAGCTTCCTCGATAATAATCATTACTTTGGTGAGCGGCGTGCCTTCTTTTTCGTGCTTATCGTAAGCCGCGTCTTGCTGCTGTTGCAGACCGCGCAGAATTTCGGTAATCACCAGATTGTTAAGGTCGGGCGAGTCGGTGTCTGATAGGTCTACAATATAAACCCGACCCGGCTCTAGCATTTGTGAATAGTCGAGCGGCGTGACTTTATGATGCCAACGATCCTCGGACTGATCGAAGACGTGCAGACGATTCAAACGGTGCAGACGAGCTAACAATGCCATCCAGCTAGACTCGTTGTCGGTGCCTTCCTTGCGAATACGCTGGGCCAGCTTGTCGCGGTTATTTCGGAACTGAGGCGTGTACAGGAAAACGTCTTCGTCCGGGCCAGTATCCTCGGGTTTCTTACTTTTGCTGCTCCCTTTTTGCAACTGCCGCAGGTAATAAGTCGCTACATCAATCAGGTGTTCCAGCCTCATGCGTGGCACCCCGGTTTCAAACTCATCCAGATTAAAGGCTTCGGCTTCTTCTTGCTCGTTAGCTGGATAAATCTTGAGATCGCGTAATAGCAGCTTAGTCCAATCGTAAGCCCGCCGGAACCGGCTCTCCTGAGCCTCATTAAGATCGAGGATTTCGTTGAGCAAATAGGGCGAGAGACTGGCGAACTCCAGGCTAAAGGCCCGCTTAAGCCGGTAATCCGGGTTAGCAGTTTCGCGGCCTACAAGGTGCAGCAGATAAGGTTTGTCCACCCCTTGTGGCACCAGTCCTCGTTTATCCAGGGCAGCGAGCATCACCGGGTCTTCGGTGGGTTCAGCCAGATAGGTATACTCGCCCTCGACATCCAGCACTACGACAGCGTAATTGGCCTTTTGAGCTTCGGCGATCAGGCGGGCGACCGTCGTACTCTTGCCGCCGCCGGTAGTTCCCAATATACCGGTGTGACGAGGTAGTACTCCTTTGCGGTCGCTGGGGATACCGACCAGGATATTCTCGTGACCACTGGCCCGTCCCAACTGAATATCACCTTCCACCCGCAAATAATGGGCCGTTTCCTCGTCGTCCAAAATCCAGACCGGGCTTTTGGGCAAAGGCCGGAAGCGTGGCGGCATAATCTGCCCCTCGATTTCCTCACCCAATAATTCCACCTGGCACCGACCGTGGTATTGGGGTGTGAACAGTGTCCCTTTGACGGTAGTAGTTATAACCAGGGGTGCATCGGCCCGTAGACCGTCCGGTTCGGCAAATGGCCCAGCGGTCACAATCCCCAGGTAGGTTCGCTCGTTGCCTTTAATATCTTTGCTCTTAATCCGCACCAGCGATTGGGAGGGGGTCAAATGTAAATTCTCGCGCTCTAGTAGGATCGTCAGGGTATTATCTTCGCTGGAAGAACTATCAAACATAGTCCAGGCCACTACATTTTCCAGGCCGGGGGCCGGTTCCCAGGCTCCGCCAACCCGACGAGCATCCTCTTCTAGCCGTTGGAAAACCACTGGGTCGATCCCCAATGGCGCGGTCGGTGGTACTTGATACTTGGACGGGCTTTCAGCCACCTGCCGGACGGGTTCATTCTGGATATATTCAAAGCCCTGACGACCGATTTTCTTAGCAGAATTTTCCATTGTAAAACTCCTCAAAATTAACAGGATTAACAGGATAAATTGACTTGCACTTATCCGCTTGAACTGGCTAATTTCATTGGCAAAGCTGCGCCTAGCGCATTTGGTTTTTCTTGAGGCTGAAATTAGCGGCGGGTTTCCCGCTCGGTTAAATAACGGAAGGGCTGACCAGCCTGGGCATAACCCTGCTGCACCACAGTACGGAAAGCGTTAGGCTCGAAATTGGCTCGGCAAAGCTGGTCGGCCAGATCGAGTAGTACCGGGAAACCCCGATGTTCTTGTAAAGTGCTATCGGCTAGAGCCAGTAGAGCGGCCTCCTGAGCGTGATCTACGTGAGCGTAAAAGAGGTAGGCCGGGGCGCTGGACGAAGCGCGGTAAACTCCCCGTACCACCTGTGGCCCCACCTCTTCTACAAACTCGCGTACCTTGCGACCCATCTCGCGGCTATAACTGGCTTGCTCTAACCAACCATTCAACTGATCGTAAAGGGTATCCACGATCAGGAATTGCAAAGGTTGTAACACGTTGCCCAAAGTGGTAATTAAAAGTTCGCGGGGTGCGCTAGGTACGAAAACAAACTTGCGGTGGTTTAGCACCAGGTTGCGTAAGAGATCAAGACTACTGGCAAGCATAGTTTGTAAGCTAACCGTCAGAATTTCGCGAGGAACCGGGCTACCGTGACCCATCAGCCAACGGTCTGGTGCGGTCTTAAGCAAAATAGCCCTCTCACCATAACTCATCAAACTACGACGCATCAAGTTACTTAATTCTTCGCGCTCGTCCTCGTAACCCAGGGCCGCCCGACGCTGGCGTTGTTCCAAAACCTCGATCATCTCTTCGACCGGGTCATCTACCTCCAAGCGCACGTCACGCCGGAAAAGCTGGCGACGAAACTCGTTGGTCTGGCCCGAATAGCTGACCGTGCAAATCCCTATTTGGGCCGCCGTGAGTAGCAACGTGTCATGGGTCATAACCGTGCCGTCGGCAGCGACGGTCGCTCCGTTGAACAGCAGGTGGCGATGCGCCCATTGGATTTGTTCCAGGGTAGCAGCATACAGACCGGCCCCTTTGGGGGCATTGGGCCGGTTGTAGATCAGAGGCAATATCCGGCGGCGTACCTCGCCACCGACCCGCTCCTCTTGTTCAACCGCCTCCTTAATTTCCTTTTCCAGCCGCGTATAGGCTTCGGAGAGATCATCGCCCAACTGCCAGGTTGCCAGGTCTAGAATATTTTCTAGCGGTTCTCCCAGCCTGGCTCTTATCTCGTTAGTCGTGTTTTCGTGGTTAGTCATACTGGCCTCATCGTGGCGGTCACTTGTGTGTTACGTTGGCGTACCGCAAACCATTAAAAAATCTCAGGTCAGAATCAATTAGCCCTTCTAATCTTATTCCGCACTTGTCGGGTAAAGTGCGACTCAACTTTCTTGAGGGTTACGACCAAACTAAAAAAGTTTTTGTATAATCTTCCTGGTCTTAAAATCGTCTAAGCAGACTGATAATCAGTCGTGATAGTTCAACCACTCCCGGAAGGTGCGACCTCCACCAGCTTCCTCTAATACTCGCGGAGAGTAGCCTTCTGCTATTGAAACTGGTAGCCGATAAGTGTCCGTCAGGATTTGTTGAGTGGCCTGACGGCGAACTGAATAATCTTTTAGACCGATAATGGCTTCTTTTACCAGAGGTAGAACCAGTTCGAGTGGAGCCAATAATTCGATTGCCAGTCGGTCGGCCCGATCCTCGGCTTGCAAGATAACCTTACCAGTCGCTTCGTTGGGAGTGTGGCGCTCCATCAGGTGGTGATAAGGCTGCAAGGAGAGGTTAGCCAACAGCCCATAAACCCGTTCTTCCAGAGTGGACGGACGCTGCCCATCCAGTATCGGCAGGATTGAAGCTGATAGCTTACGCTCGGCCTGTCGCCGGGGCCGCAGGTAATCCAATAGAAAGTGAGCGACTTCGTGCGCCAGGCTAAAAAGCTGTTCATCGGGTGCATCTTGAGCTTCCAGAAGGATAAAGTTACTGGCTCCCCCCAGCGCTATCAAACAAGCTCTTAATGGTCGGTCAGCCAGGGTTGCCAGATCAATTGTGGGTGATACTCTTCGATTTGCCAGCCAGCGTCTGGCACTGCTAATACTTAACCCGCTCAAGCGTTCAAACGTTATCGGCAAGGCAACCAACAAGGCCAGTTCAAAGCCCTGGCTGTAACCGCCTGCTTCGTGCCAGAACTCTTCGGCGGCCTCACTTAGCCATAGCTCATTCATCTTTTGGAGTTTCCTGGGAACTATCGGTTGAAGACTCCTCGTCGTAGTCACGGGCAGCCATCAAGTTAGCCGGAGCCGAGTCAGCTTCGTATGCCGCCACTCTGCGTAATAAATTTGCTAATGGAGTTGGCGCAATTCCAAAGCGGACAGTAATTGCCGCTAACTGAGTGCGGAAAAGCCTCGAATTAGTTATATTAGGTCGGGCGCATAAGGCCAATCGGTCTAACTGTTCCAGGGGTAGTCCTAAATAAGCGGCCAGGCCCACCCGATCCAGCCCTTCACGTTGCCGGAAACTTTCCAGGGCTGAGGCCATAAAATAAGGCCGGTCAGCCGCTCGACGGGCTGTAAATCCTAAAAAATCTTCTTTTTGGGGGGTTTCGTCGTTCATAAAAGTATCCAATCAGCTTGGTTAACGGGTTTGTCGTCGTTTTAGTCGAACTCTCAGGCGGTCTTTATGTTGCTTAACAATCCGGCGCTGCTCAATTACAGGTAACTGAGTGATTTGAAGTAGTTGAGCATAAACCCTGGTGTCTCGTTCACCTGCCTGCATCAGGGTTATTAACTTTTGGTCAAGCGGAGTGTCCGCCGTCAGTTTCATTTGCCGTAAGTTTGTTTGTTTCAATTGCTCTAACCTGGCAATATTTTCGGTTCGGTTGATAAATTCTTCCTCTATATTTATATTCCCGGCCCATTCGTGAAGTGCGACATCTTCAAGCGAAATCACCCGCTTAGCTCGCCGCTTTTGAGTTGCCCGCAGATTTTGTAAGTCGCCTTCGGCAGCCATCTTCAAAAAAGCTAGTAAGCCTTTTTTAGAGGGATCGTAGCTATTCGGTCGCTCAACATAATTGAAATAAGCCTGGGTAGCCGCTTCGTAAATCAGTTCCTGATCGGTCTGGGGGTATTTTCGGGAAAGAAATTCAAGCATTGGTTCAAGGCAGATTTGGGCCAGATCAGAGGAGGCTAGAGGATCGTTTTGTAATAACCGTTGATGAATTTCTATCTCACCTTGCCTGGTAAAGCGAGTAATCGAATCATTTTGCATAGGTGTATCCTTAGACGGACATTGTTTGATTTGGCTGTCGCGCTAAAGGTGTTTATAAATTAGGTGAAAAGGCTATGGATAGTCCACGGTTGAATTTGCTTACCTTATATCTAAAACACATAGTAGCATAAACTTTGAAAACAGGCAATTCTATTTTACCCTTAAAACTGACGTTTAGATATAATTGGGCAAACGAAGTAATGAGCTGAAGGCAGGCTCACAACTAAAATGCTAAAAAACAAACCTAGTATCTAGTCCTGATTTGATTGAGTATCAATTTTGGGCTTTCGCACCTCGGTAGTGATTAGCAAAAAATTCTGGACTAGGTACTAGACTGCCAAAATTAAGCCAAGTTGACCTTAAGAATGGTCTTTTTGACCACCTTGTGCCGCAGTGCCGGTTCAATTTTAGCACTCAACGCCCGAACACGCCCTTTTCCGCGACTTTGCGACCGTTTGACCACGCTACCCAACTCATCCATAATTGCCGCCCCGCCCCGCCGAATTTGCTTGGGGCTAACCGGGCGGTCTTTACTTTCCCAGGGTCGCAGGCCCGCCACGCCCAAGATTATCAACTGATTGTGTACCACACTTACCAAAGCCGTCCACAACTCAAATTGAGTAAGCTCACGCAAACGTGGCTGGGTCCACAACAAATCCTGTTTATCAAACCGATAGCCGCTCGGTGTTTAATCGTATTGACAAGTCTACCCGACTTCTGTTACTCTAGGATTAGATATTATATATAATATCTAATCCATCAACTGGCGTGGTTGGTATAGCAGTGTTACAATTAGGGCTACTGTATTAGCGAAAATTCAGCTTACGATTTACGATTGTAGGAGCAGATTTTATATTCTGCATTCTGCGTTTTGACTTCTGCATTTATGGAGAATTGCATTGGAGACTAAAACAAATAAACTTGGCCTGGGAGTGTTGGCTTTCGGTCATATGGTTACGGACATGCAAACTGGGTCGCTGGCGGTGCTGATACCGTTGTTGTACGTATCCTTCAAGCTGGATTACGCTACCGCTGCTTTAATCATTACTCTCAACAGCATTACTTCATCGGTAATCCAGCCCGTTTTTGGCTTGATAAGCGATAAGTTTTCCTTGCGCTGGCTTTTGCCGCTCGGTTGTTTGCTGACCGGGTGTGGGATGGTGTTGGTGCTGTTTATGCCCAGTTACTGGCTGGTGTTGTTGGTCGTGATCGTCAGCGGGCTGGGGGCGGCCTCTTTCCACCCCGAAGGGTCGCGCAACGCCAATTATGTAAGCGGCAAAAACAAGGCCAGTGCGATGTCGGTCTTTTTCGTTGGTGGTAATATCGGGCAAGCGGTCGGGCCGATTGCGGCGACGCTTTTGCTTGGTTTGTTTGGGCCGAGTGGAGCCTTCGGAATGCTGATCCCGTGTGCCATTGGGACTTTCCTTTTGTGGCGGATGCTGCCGGTTTATGCTCATTACGCTGCCGAAGGGCAGGCCCAGCGTCGGGCAGCACGCGCGGCAGCCAGCACCACCGCCGAACCAGAGCAAAGCATTGCCAAACCGTTGGCCTTTTTGCTTTCGATTATAACAGTGCGCTCGATGATCTCGACCGGCCTGATCCTCTTTATACCGCTTTACTTCGCTTCCTTGCCCGGCAGCAACAAAGAATATGCCGCTTTCTTGTTGTCGGTCTTTTTGTTCTGCGGAGCAGTTGGAACCTTGCTGGGCGGACGGATTGCCGACCGTTTTGATCGACGGTTGGTGATGGCCGGGTCGTTGGCACTTGTCACGCCAATGCTGCTGATTTTCTTGAATAGCAGTGGAATAGTCCAGGTTGTCGCGCTTGGTATCGCCGGGGGAGCCTTAATTTCGACCTCAACCTTGACGGTCGTAATGGCTCAAGCCTTGCTACCGAACCGGGTGGGCCTCGCTTCCGGCCTGACCCTCGGCTTGACCTTTGGGGCCGGTGGGATTGGCGCGACCGCCCTGGGCAAATATGCAGATGCCGCCGGTATTGGTCAGTCTATGGTTATCATAGCTCTGTTGCCTTTGGTGGTCGTCGCTCTTAGTCTCGCGATGCCGTCCAGCCACAAACCGGCTAAAATCGAACCCGAACCAGCCAAGTCTGAATTGGTTGTCAGCAGGCAGGGTTAAGGTAAGTAGGTGTCAGGTGTTAGGTGTCAGGTGTTAGGTGTCAGGTGTTGGGTACATTGGCTCGATTTGATAGGGCGCTCTTATACAGCACATTGCAAAGAGATTGGGCTAAAGAATTGTCTGTAGAAGCTCGCTCTTACAGGGGGTCGAATATTCGGCATTTTGCTATAGTGAGAAAATAGCATGAGCGAACCGAACCGTTTTCAGCTAAAGCGTGATTATATTGTTGAAAAATTACGGGCGGCTATCGCCGGTGGCGAGTTAAAGCCGGGCCAAAAACTGCGCCAGGAAGAGCTTGCGGCCCGCTTTCAGATCAGCAGCACCCCTGTCCGAGAGGCGTTGCGGTTGCTCGAGGCGGAAGGGTTAGTTACGTCGGTGCCGCATCAGGGCGTATTTGTCAGCCGCTTGAGCATCGAAGAAATGGAAGAACGTTACCGCCTCCGCGCCCTACTTGAGACTTACGCTATCCGCGAGGCCATGCGCCATTTAGCGCGGGAGCCAGAACGCCTTACCCGTTTGCTGTCCGACCTGCAAGAATATCAGGCGGCCATGAGCGGCGCGATCCGTGAAGGTCGGGAAGGCGAGGTAGTACAGGTTAATTATGATCTTCATTTACGTCTCTACGAAGAAGCTCGTTCCCCCCTGCTGCTCCAAATGATCCTCGATATGTGGAAGCACTTCCCCTTTAGTCGTCTATGGTTCCTTTCGCTGCGGGCCGAGCAAGCCCAGGCCGAACACGAAGCGCTTTTCGAGGCGATTCGTCAAAGCGATGCAGCGGCGGCGGAACAAATCTTGCAAGCTCATATTGAAGTATCAGCAAGAGCTTTTTTGGAACATTACCGCTCTCTTACCGAGAACCCCCAGCCCGAATGAGGCCAAATCATAATCTTGCTTAATATGACTGATAACGATTAGTGATCTATTTGAGCCTGCACCTGAGAGTGTTATATGCTATGATGGCTACACAACGCGCCAGGCGTTTTGTATCAGCATGGTTAAGGGGCGGGCAAACGGTTCTTTTCTAGCGCAAGCCGCTGGAAATAATTCGCAAAAAGGATGGTGAATCATGAGCCAGGATACTGACAAGCACACCCCGGCTTCGCCCGAAGTACAGCCCAGCGAAGTTCGAGATGAACTCGAACAGGACAATATTTCGCACGAAGGGGAGCCAATGCGCCCTTCCAAAAACCAGACCGATGCACAGAGCCATATGGGTGCGATGGAAGATAATGTTACGTCAGTTATGCCTCCTGTGAGTGGCCCGCCCAACCTGACGGAATCCGGCGATGATGAGGAAAACCCTGATATTACTCCTCAAAACGAATTAACGCCGGGATAGCGTCCGGTCGGGATCACCCCCACACGAGGTTAACTACAAGGAGGTAGAAAACCTTTATGAGTATTGTAGTTGATAAACCACTAGAACAGTCCGATTACCAAAGCCGACCACCTGTCGTCAACGATTTTAATATTGTAGTTGCGACTGTCAATGGCTCCGGTAGCCAGACGGCTAATACAACCCTGATGCGGGCGCTCTTTAAAATGGGTATCCCGGTCAACGGTAAAAATATTTTCCCTTCAAATATATCTGGCCTGCCCACCTGGTACACCATTCGGGTAAGTAAAGATGGCTATGTGGCCCGGCGCGAGGCGACCGAAATTTTGGTGGCCTTTAACCAGCAGACTGCCGAAGCTGATTTGGCTTCGCTCAAAGAAGGAGCCGTCTGTATTTATCCGAACGATTTAAGGTTCGAGGAGCGGGGCCGCCGGGACGATATTATTTTTTATCCCTTGCCGGTCAAAACTTTCGTCAGAGAGTCGGGTGTGGATGCCAAGTTGCGGGATTATATTGCCAATATGGTTTATGTCGGCGCATTGATGGAATTGCTTGGTATGGACCCGGCCCAGATCAAAGGCTCTTTGAGCAAGCACTTCAAAGGTAAATCCAAACCGGTCGAACTGAATTTTGGGGTAGTGCAGGCTGCCGCCAACTATGTTAAAGAAAATCTGCCCAAGCAAGACCCCTACCGGGTCGAGCCTATGAATGCGACTGCTGGCAAAATAATGATCGACGGAAATAGTGCTGCTGGTTTGGGCGCAGTCTTTGGTGGCGCAAGCTTTGTAGCCTGGTATCCGATCACGCCTTCCACCAGTTTGGTAGACGCGATGAATGAATATTTGCCCCAACTACGAACCGACCCTGAGACCGGCAAACCGACTTATGCTGTCGTGCAGGCCGAAGACGAATTGGCGGCTATTGGTATGGTGTTGGGTGCAGGTTGGGCCGGGGCGCGGTCGATGACGGCTACCTCCGGGCCGGGTATCTCGCTCATGACCGAGTTTACCGGGTTGGGTTATTTTGCCGAAATACCGGGCGTAATCTGGGATATTATGCGGATGGGGCCAAGTACCGGCCTACCGACCCGTGTGTCGCAAGGTGATGTCCTCAAGGTTTATTATCTGGGTCACGGTGACAGCAAGAATGTCTGTTTGCTACCCGGTTCGGTGGCGGAATGTTTCGAGTTTGGCTCGACCGCTTTCGATCTGGCTGAACGCCTTCAAACCCCGGTCTTTGTCCTGAGTGATCTTGACCTGGGCATGAATTTGTGGATGACCGATCCATTTGAATATCCCGAAAAGCCGCTTGACCGGGGCAAAGTCTTGAGCGAAGAAGACCTCAAAAAGCTCGGTCATTTTGGGCGCTACGAGGATGTAGATGGCGATGGTATCGGCTACCGCACTTTACCCGGCAACCGTCACCCCGCCTCCGCTTACTTCGCGCGTGGCACAGGCCACACGCCCCAGGCCGCTTATAGCGAACGCCCCGAAGACTGGGAAGACAATATGATCCGGTTGCATCGCAAGCACGAAACGGCCCGTACTATGGTTCCCAAGCCGATCATAGACCTCAAGCCGGATGCAAAAATCGGGATTATTTCGTATGGTTCGGCAGACCCGGCGGTGGTCGAGGCGCGGGATAACCTTCGCCAGCAGGGGATCGAGTCGAGTTATTTGCGGCTGCGGGCGCTGCCCCTGGAAGAAACGGTGCGCGAATTTTCGGCCCGTTACGATCACGTTTATGTGGTCGAACTAAACTTTGATGCCCAGATGAAGCAGCTTCTCCAGTTGCACATGCCCGAAATGGCGACCCACTTTGTGTCGGTTAATAAGTGCGACGGCCTGCCACTTACCGCCCACTTCGTTTGTGAGAAGATTGTCGAGAAGGAGCTTTAACTATGACTGTCGAAACCAAACCCGCCCCTCTGGGCGGCGAAAAACTCAACCGCATCGGCCTCGATAAACTCGATTACAAGGGCCGCCCTTCCACCCTTTGCCAGGGTTGTGGTCACGACTCGATTTCTAGCCAGATTATTGCGGTCGCCTGGGAACTCGGCCTCGACCCTAGCCGCGTCATCAAGATGAGCGGGATCGGCTGTTCCAGCAAATCCCCGGCTTACTTCCTGGGCCGTTCGCACGCCGTCAACTCGTTGCACGGTCGGATGCCCTCGATCACAACCGGCGCGATCATGGCGAACCATACCATGCTGGCCCTGGGGGTTAGCGGCGATGGCGATACGGGCAGCATCGGCCTGGGCCAGTACAAACACCTGATCCGCCGCAACGTTCCGATGGTTTATATTATCGAGAATAACGGTGTATACGGTCTGACCAAAGGCCAGTTCTCGGCTACTGCCGACATCGGTCAGAAGCTAAAGTACTCTGGAACCAACGAACTGACCCCGATTGACCTTTGCCTGGAAGCGGTTATCGGCGATTGCGGCTTTGTGGCTCGCTCGTTTGCGGGCGATGCCAAGCAGGTGCGCGAACTGCTCAAGGCCGCTTTTAGCTACAAAGGTACGGCGGTGCTGGACATTATCAGCCCCTGCGTGACCTTTAACAACCACGAGGAGTCGACCAAAAGCTATCCCTACGGCAAAGCCCACGAGGATCGCTTGCAGGACATCAGCTTTATCGAGGCCAAAGACGAAATTCAGGTCGATTACGACCCCGGTACGACCCAGATAGTGAGGATGCACGAAGGGCCAGTCATCAAGCTTCGCAAGCTTCACACCGACTACGACCCGACCAGTCGGGCGGCGGCTACTGCTCTCCTGGAAGAGGCTCACGCCAATCAGGAGTTCATCACCGGCCTGATCTATATCAACCAGTCGCGCAGTACCCTGCCCGAAATCCACGACCTGCCTGATAGCCCGCTATCGGCCCTACCCGCCAGCAAACTCCGCCCCTCCAAAGAGGCGCTGTCTAAGGTAATGGCCGATCTCGATTAGAAAGCTTCTAGTTTAGACATAAAGACACCAGGAAAGTAAATAATCCTGGTGTCTTTTTTAGATCAAAAATATTTTTGAACGTTAATCGTTAGCGTTATCATAAGCAACACACGAGTCGGCTACATCTGAAGGCATATAAATATCAATTTCGTCTGCTACCTGTGCGTAATTACAGTCAGTAGTTACTATAGCGCTTGCACCAATACTAAATGCAATGTTAGCAATCATAGCATCATTGGAATTGAGGCAATAATCTTGCATCAAGTTACCTAACTTAGTCCAAGAAATACCTTTTGAACCTGTTAGATAGGTAAAGCCACCTTCTTTTTCAAAATCCAGCACTCTTTTTACTATATCCCCTCTTAGTACTTTGAGCAGTAGATGAGTATCCTTTTTTGAACATGGTTTTTGAAAATTCTATCATAAGTACTATCAAGATTTTTAACTGTAAATTCTTTGTCCGGCATTCCTAGCAGATCCCTATACCGTTGTTCCAAGACTTTATCAGAACTCGCCAGAGCTATTATAGTTTCTATCAACTGGACTTTCCGAACTTGTTTAATAAATTCTTGACGGGCAACCATATTTATATAGAATACCACCTCATTGTCCAAAGCATTTTCGTGAAAGTCTCTAATTGATTTATTTTTTTCAGATAAAGCAATAAGATAAGACGAGTCAGCTATTACTGTCTTACCTTTTATTCTAATAGGGGAATGGTCACTTTCAAAAGTGTAAATGGGCATTATTCGTCTGAAGTAGATAAAAGATGAAGTTTAGAAAACAATGGATCGTTATCTACAAATTCTTCAAATTTATGTCGGTCAAATGGCGCTCTGCTATTTCTGACTTCATCAGCTTGCTCTTTGGCTTTAGCTGCCGCAACCGGGTTACAATAATGCGTTCGAGTGCCAATATCTTGTCTAGTATGATCGGCGGTTTTGATTACGTTACCAATGTGAGCATCTCTTTTTACCCTATTAGTATTGGATGGTTTAACTGATTTACCTTTTAAGGTTTTATTGGTTATACGGGTTTTCTTCATAAGACCGCTCACTTTCTATCTCAATACTACTTCGTCTTGTCTGATTACTTATATATTGCCAGAAAAGTTCTTCAGTTGTCAATATCATTACTAGCAATGGGGTTGCCACCGATGTTTAATACTTGAAAAAATGCTGGTTAATCTCGAAGGCTTCATCCTGGGCGGCGAAGGCGGCGACTTCCGAACGCTTGACGGCTAGATAGGATTGGGCCAGTAAGGGGCCAAGCGCGTCGAGCAGCACGTTATCTTTTTCCAACTCGTCCAGGGCCGCGCCCAAACTGATCGGAAGGCGGAGAATGCCACGTTCGGCCCGTTCAGCTTCGGGGATCGTATCAGGGTCAGTCAGGGCCAGCAAGAGATCGCCCGGATGTAGCGAGCGCTGGATGCCGTCCAGTCCGGCGGCGATCACCGCACCCAAAGCCAGGTACGGGTTGGCAGTGTTATCCGAGGTTTTGAGTTCCAGGTTGATGCTGGTACTTTCCTTGCCGAGTTGGGGCGAGACAATCCGCACTGCCGCCTCGCGGTTGTCCGGGCCATAGCAGGTGTAGGCCCCCGCCCAGGTGCGTGGCTTGAGGCGGCGATAGCTGTTGACGCTAGGGCAGGTCAGAGCGACCAGGGCGGGTAGGTGAGCCAGCAATCCACCGATAAAATAATATCCAAGTTGGCTCAGGCTGTAGCGGTCGGCAGGATCGTAAAAGAGGTTGCTATCGCGGTCGCCCGACCAGCCACTCAGGTGCAAATGACAACCGTTGCCAGCCTGACTCGAAAATGGTTTGGGCGCAAAAGAGGCGATTATCCCCTGGTTCCAGGCTACGCTGCGGACGGTCTCGCGGTAGGCCAGTTGGTTGTCGGCGGCTTCCAGGGCCGGAGTATAGCCGAGGGTTATTTCTTGCTGACCGTGACCCATTTCGGGATAATATTGTTCAACCCGTAAATGTTGGGCTTCCAGGGCGGTCAAAATTTCGTCAATCACGGTCGTCGGGGTCAGCATGCCTATCGAACTGTAGCCCAAACTGTCGTCGATAGCGGCATAGGTTCCATCCAGGCTGCGTCGAGCCAACGACCATTCGGACTCGAAGGAAGCCAAGATCGTCAGGCCCGCCTCACCCTGGATGCGCTCCACCATCCGGCGCAAAAAAGAGCGTGGACAGGCTTCCCAGGGTGTGCCGTCCAGGGCCAGCAGATTGCATAGCAATGCAGCGGTGTGCGGTGCGTAGGGTAGCACCCGAAACGTGCGCGGGTCAGCCATCAGCCGAATCTCGCCGACCGGCCCCATACCCTCTAGCGGCTGCAACTGGTCAAGCGAATTCATGGCCTGGACTGCGACCGGCAAATTGACCCCACTATTCAAACAAGCGGCCAGGGCCTGTCGGCCTGCCGCTTTACCCCGGATAATCCCGGCATTATCACAGTAGAGAAAGCGTACTTGCCGCACCCCGGCTTCCTGGGCCTGCCGCAGTACAACACTGGTATTGGGAAGTTGGCTCATTGCGCCCGGCAGAACCGCGCTATGCTTCTGCCTTAATTCCTTTCTGTTAACATTCTTAATATAATAGTAGTCAGACGGCCCAATTCTTTGTCTCCTATCCGACCTCATTAGATTTGGCTACCCGGAGTATCCGTCACCCGAATGGCCTATTGTAACCCGCCTCGCCAACCCTGGCAATACCAGACCGAACCAGATAGCCTATTAAACTTCTTCTCTAATATATATTCATCTTCCGGTTTAGAAAGTGGCACAGCCTGGCTAGTTTGCAAAAACTGACTTATCCTTTGAAGTAGAGCAAGCAAAATGAAGCGATTCGTGGTACAATAGTAAGTGAAAAATCAGGTAAATATGAGAACTCAAAGAATGAGGCGGCGAGTCAGGCCGCCTGTTGTTTGTCTTTTTATGCCGGGGCCAAGCCCGGTAAGGGAGTTATTTAGAAGTGGCACACGTTACACGCGACGATATTCGGAATGTCGCAATTATTGCCCACGTCGATCACGGTAAGACGACGCTGGTAGATGGTTTGCTCAAGCAGAGCAACATCTTTCGTAAAAATGAATCGGTCGGCACGCTTATTATGGACTCGAATGACCTGGAGCGTGAAAAAGGTATTACGATCCTGGCTAAAAACACCGCCGTCGTGTACAAGACCGTTAAGATCAATATTATTGATACGCCCGGTCACGCCGATTTTGGCGGGGAAGTCGAGCGCGTCCTCAACATGGCGGACGGTTGCTTGCTTTTGATCGACTCGGTCGATGGGCCAATGCCGCAAACCCGCTTTGTCTTGACTAAAGCGTTTGAGATGGGCCTCAAGCCAATTGTGGTTATCAACAAAATCGACCGCCCGAACGCCCGGCCCGAAGTGGTTCTAAGCATGACCCAGGATTTGTTTTTGGAACTGGCGACCGATGCGGATCAACTCGATTTCCCGGTAGTTTACACGATTGCCAAAGAAGGCCGCGCCGCGTTGCGGGCCGAGGATACGATTGCTGCGCCCGACCTGGCCCCCCTGTTTGAAACTATCCTAACTCATGTCCCACCACCAATGGTCGAACAAGATGCCCATCTACAATTGCTCGTCACCAGCCTCGATTATAACTCGCACCTGGGGCGGATCGCGGTTGGACGGATTTCGCGTGGTACAATCCGAGCGGCCAGTCCGGTCAGTCGGATCACCCGCGATGGTCGGATTAGTCGCCAGAAAGTTACCCAGCTTTTCACTTTCCAGGGTCTTGGTAAACGCGAGATCGATGAAGCCAGCGCTGGGGATATTGTTAGTTTTGCCGGGATCAGCGATGTCAGTATCGGCGAGACCATTGCCGACACCGAGAACCCGGAAGCCTTGCCGACTATCAATATCGAAGAGCCGACCTTGCAGTTGACCTTTGGGGTCAATACTTCGCCTTTTGGTGGACGTGAAGGGACCTACAGTACTTCGCGCCAATTGCGCGAACGGCTCTACCGCGAACTCGATGTCAACATTGCTTTACGGGTGCATGATACCAATCAGGCCGATGTCTTTTTGGTAGCCGGACGCGGTGAATTGCACCTTTCGATCTTGATCGAGACGATGCGCCGGGAAGGTTACGAATTTGAGGTTTCGCGCCCGGAGGTTATCACCAAGCAAATCGAAGGCCGCACAATGGAGCCAGTCGAACATCTTATCATTGATACCGCCGAAGAGTATGAAGGTGGGGTAATCGAGCTTTTGGGACGGCGCAAGGCTCAGATGATTAAATACATGCCGGATGGCAAAGGCCAGACTCGTTTGGAGTTCTCGATCCCGACGCGAGGTCTGATCGGCTTCCGTAATCTCTTCCTGACTGCCACTCGTGGCAACGGTACGATGTCCAGCCTTTTCACTGGCTACGAACCCTGGTACGGTGATATGGGCCAGAGCCGCAACGGGGTTTTGGTCGCTTCGGATGATGGGATGACTACCGGTTACGGTTTGGCAAACGCTCAGGAGCGTGGTCAGACCTTTGTTGAACCGGGTACTCCTATCTACGAAGGTATGATCGTCGGGCTGAATAGCCGGGAAGCCGATTTGCCGGTCAATGTCGCAAAAGAAAAGAAACTGACTAACATTCGTAGCTCGACTTCCGATATTTCAGTACGATTGACTCCGCCGATTGTCTTGAGCCTGGAACAGTCGCTTGACTTTATCGAAGCGGACGAATTGGTCGAAGTCACACCCAAGAACATTCGGCTTCGCAAGCGGATTCGAGATCACGGCGAGCGGGTCAAATTCGCCAAGAACAACTAGCTCTTTCTCACCAAGAACCGCTCCCAGTAGAGGCGACCTTATTGGTCGCCTAGTTCGGAACAATCCGGGCGATCCTATAGATCGCCCCTACAAAATATAACTCTATAACCATACTCTACTACATTTCACTCCGTATTCATCTCGCTATGTCATACTCTTTTGTGTTAAAAGCATTATAATGTTCGATTAGTGTGTACAATCATCCTGGCTTTGGGGTGTTTTACAATCGGAAAACCAAGACTTGGCCCAACTATAAATGAACCTATTCGGCCCTCGGAAGCCTGAAACGTTCAGAGGTGGGTGGAACCCAAAATAACAAGAAATAAGCTGGAGTTTTTGAGTGAAAAGGTCTCTTATTAGGACAGGGCTGTATAGCCTTATTTACCTGAGTTTACTTTTGTTTCCCGCTCAGCTAAAAATCGCCTCCGCCGCTACCCAGCAAACTTCGGGTGGTCAGATTGTAAAAGACCGGCGAGTTTTGGTGGAAGAGTTTAGCCGGGAGGATAACCTCGACGTTCTCAAAAAAGATAACTATATCAATCTAAGTGGCGGTTGGGAGCAGGTCGAAGTCGATGGCTACCGGCTAAAACGTAGCCGCTACAACGATGCAGTTATCGAAGGGACTTTTAGCGGCACCCGTTTAGAGCTTTTTGCCCGCCTGACCGGGCAAGGTTTTGAATTGGAACTGGACGAAGGCAACCCGCAACTCCTCACTACCCCTGATCTTCAAAAATATGGTTATTTCAAGCTGCTCGATAAACTGGCTGTAGGTGTACATCACTTTCGGTTACGGCTGGCAAATCGGGCCGACGGACAACTATTGGCACGTTCCTTACGCACCGATGGCGATTGGATAGTTGGGAACTACCCACGACCAGTCAAGCTGTTGGGTTACGGCTCTTCGACGGTCGATGGCTCCGGGCTAGTCTGGGAATTGTGCAAGGCTAAACATTGGGAAGCGATCAACCGGGGGATCGGGGGTACAACCGTAATACGGGAGGGTCAAAACCGGCTTGGTTATGATGTACTACCCTTTCAACCCGACGTAGTAGTAATAAATTATGGTTCTAACGACTGGCGCGAGGAAGTAGGACTAAATCAGTTCCAGGCCGCCTACCATAATATGCTTATTCAAATGGCCGAAGGGTTGCCCCGGACAAATTTTGTGGTAGTCGGTATTTTTACCCGTCAGGACGGCAACGAAGCCCTGCGTGGCAAATATAATCGTGCCATTCAAGAGGCTCTCAAGGGAACCGGATTGTCAAACCGGGCGCATTATTTGGAAATCAATAACTATAGCTGGCAAACCGACTCGATTGATGGGATACACCCCAATTTAAGGGCAGTCCGTACCAAGTTTGTCCCTCAGATTTTGCCCTGGCTAGACCCGCCAAAACTGGCTAACTAACCCAAAAGATCGGTGAGCGCCAGACTTTTGCACGGGTTCAAACAGTAAAAACGGGAACTTGTGAAAACCTAGCTCCAAACCACTCAAACAGCTATATTAGAAAATTTTCTAATATAGCTAAACCCAGTTTATAGGATGGCCCAGCCTTGCTGCTATGCAAAAACCTGAGGCTCACCCCAAAAGCAGGGTCATAACAAAGTTCCAATTTCACCTGTAGGAGCGGGCTTCCGCCCGCGATCAAGCGCCAAGGGTCGAGGTCACGCATCGCGGGCGGAAGCCCGCTCCTACAGAATTTGTTAGCGCCCTGACCCCAAAAAGTTGCACCCGCTACACCATATTGCTTTTAGCCAAAAAAAAGGTTATAATCAAGCCGGTTAAGAGTAGCTAACTATAGGAAAATCTGTAAACAGGCAGTCCCCAACGGAACATTTTTGAGCTTAACCCTGAAGATATAGGATAAGCAAATCCAATCAGGCTAGTTAGCTCTTCTGCTTTATGTAAGTTTGCGCGGATAGGAAAATAAGTGATATACAATTAGGTGTAAGACGCGGCCCCCGCAAGGTAGGCACGCTGGCTTACACCTAAATTGTTATATTCACCCAGAAAGACAGGAAGGATATTTCAGGGATGGGTAAAGTAGTGCTGGCTTACTCTGGTGGGCTGGATACCAGCGTAGCAATTAAATGGATTAAAGAAAAATACGATCTGGACGTGGTAACGCTGACGGTAGACGTAGGGGCGAACGACCGTGATTTGGAGTCGATCAGGGCGCGGGCGCTGGAAATCGGAGCAGTCAAGGCGTTGGTACGTGATGTCAAAGAAGAATTTGTCAAATATTTTATCTGGCCTGCGCTCCAGGCGGGTGCGATCTACGAAGGTGAGTACCCGTTGGCAACAGCCCTGGCCCGCCCGTTAATCGCCTGGAATCTGGCCCAGGTCGCCCGTGAGGAAAACTGTCTGGCGGTAGCCCACGGCTGCACCGGCAAGGGTAACGATCAGGTCCGTTTCGATGTTTCGATCAATGTGCTGGCCCCCGACTTGAAAATTATCGCGCCCGTGCGCGAGTGGCGGATGACCCGCGACGAGGAAATCGAGTACGCCCATAAGAATAATATCCCGCTCATGTCGGTCAGCCAAAAGCGGTTTAGTGTCGATCAGAATTTGTGGGGCCGCTCGGTTGAGGCTGGGCCACTCGAAGACCCCTGGAACGAACCACCCGAAGAAGCCTTTGAGTGGACCGGCCACCCTGAAAGTTGGCCCAACGAACCGCAGGAACTGACGATCCAATTCGAGCGCGGTCTGCCGGTAGCTCTCGACGAGCAGCCAATGGACGGTGTGACCCTGATTACAAAACTAAATGAAATTGCCGGACGGCATGGGGTGGGCCGGATCGATCATCTCGAAAATCGGCTGGTCGGGATCAAAAGTCGGGAGATTTACGAAGCACCTGCTGGGGTCGTGCTACACAAGGCCCATCGCTGGCTGGAAGATATGACTCTGACCCGCGACTCGGCCCGCTTCAAAGACAAAGTCGCGGCAGAATACGCCGACATGGTTTATAACGGACAGTGGTTTAGCCCACTTCATCAGGATTTGGCCGCTTACGTCGCCAGCAGCCAACGCTATGTAACCGGGACGGTGCGTCTCAAGCTGTTCAAAGGGACGATCAGCAAGGCCGGGACGCGCTCACCGCAGTCGCTCTACAATTTCTCGTTGGCAACTTACGACAAAGGCGACCAGTATAATCACGATGCCGCTATCGGATTTATCAATATTTACGGGCTGTCCTTGCGGAACCAATCGCAAATACAGCTTAAAGGCAGTTCGCCCGACGATATGCTCTCGCTGGCAGCGCCGGACGAATCATAGTGCTGAGGACGGAGGACGGAGGACTGAGTATTTATAGCAAATTGCAACGCAAGTGAGATATAGAACTGCCTGTAGGAGCGAGCTTTTGCTCGCGATTGGACACCCAGCTGATGCGTCAATCGCGAGCAGAAGCTCGCTCCTACAAATAATCGGATGGCCCAATATCTTTGCAAAATGCTGGATATAACTCAGTCCTCAGTCCTCATCCCTCAGTCCTTATACATTGGGGGGTTTTGGATGAGCCAGGAAACCAGAAAGCAACCGGATAATAAAGAGCCTGAAAAAGAGCGCGTAAAGCCGGATAAAAGGACGGGTGAGAACGGGGCCGCCGATAGTGGCGCGACCTCTGCGCCGGTCAAAAAGGTCACTCCGGCTTCGACTACGGTGCGGCCCCGCACTGCCAATAGCCGGGTGACGCGCGTTCAACCGACCACACGGGCCGGTGGAGGTAAATCGGGCGGACGCGGCATAGAACTGGCAATGGCTCTAGTGCTGGGTGCGTTGGTTTTGGCGATTGTCATTGTGATTATCGCTACTTCGACCAGCCCTTCCGAGAATGCTGCCAAACCCAACCCAACGCTCAACCCGACTTCGGCAGTGCTGGCGGTTCTGACACCCAAAAACCCGGCCACGATCAATGCTGCCATGACCGCAATCAGCGGGCAAGTCCTTGCGACCAAAGTTCCTCTCCCGCCCACCCCGGTAGGTACTCCCGTCAGCAGTCTTGGCGACCCACAGGGTACAAACTGGTTGATGGCGGGGGGCAATCCGGCCCACACGCGGGTCGCGCCTGGCCCAAATCTAACTTTCCCGCTCAAAAAAATCTGGGATGTCCAGGTCGGCAATAAGGGAAGCGAAATCCAATCTTCCCCGGCTATCGCTAACGGTCTGGCCTATTTCGGTAGTGCCAACGGCAGTTTTTACGCGGTAGACATCCAGACCGGCAAAGTCCGATGGGTACGTAACTATGGTAGCGTAGCCAGCAGTCCGGCGGTAGCAGGCAATACGGTTTACTTCGGCACGACCACCGGGTTTGTCTATGCCCTGGACGCTACGACTGGGGCCGAACGCTGGAACTTCCCGACCATCGAATATGTGATAAGTTCACCGACAGTCGTCAACGGGGTGGTTTATATTGGCAGTAACCTGGGGGTTTTCTGGGCAATTGATGCCAACACCGGACAGAAAATCTGGTCGGCCCAAATCGGCAACCCACTAGCGGCGGGCATCGGTTCTTCCCCGGCGGTCGCGGATGGGGTCGTTTATTACGGCGCGAATAATGGGGTTCTCTACGCCCACGATGCCCTCAACGGCCAAAAGAAATGGATCATCGAGACCGAAGATGCTAAGGCTATTTTCTCTTCGCCAGCGGTCGCCGATGGGGTCGTCTACGTCGCCACCGAGGGCGGCAAGCTCTATGCCTATAATGCCGCCGACGGTCTCAAGAAATGGGCTGCCGATCTAGGTGGGCCAAGCCGCTCCTCGCCCGCCGTCGCCAATGGGGTCGTCTACATCGGCAGCAGCAGCAAGAAAGTCTTTGCGTTTGATGCCAAAGACGGCAGCAAAAAATGGGAGTTCGCCACCGCCGAAGCGGTCACGTCCTCGCCAACTATCGTAGGCGATACGCTTTTGATCGGCTCCAACGATACGCGCCTGTATGCGCTCGACCGGGCGACCGGGGCCAAGAAATGGGAATTTGCCACCGAAGATTTGATCGGCTCTTCTCCGGCAGTCGCGGGTGGACGGGTCTATATCACTTCCTTTGACGGGAGACTGTATGTATTCGGATGAAAATTATTAGCAGTTAACCAGTAGCTGAAAGGAGTTTTTATGAGCCGCCGAACCAAGATTGTCGCAACCGTTGGCCCGGCTTCCTGGGAGGAGCCAGTACTGCGCCACCTGTTACAAGAGGGGGTGGATGTCGTGCGCCTCAATTTCTCGCACGCCACCCACGACAAAGCGGCCCTGATTATCGAACTGGTGCGGCGCTTGTCCCAAGACCTGGGCCGGAATGTGGCGATCCTTCAGGACTTGCAGGGGCCGCGCATTCGTACCGGCGAGATCGCCAGCCCACCCGGCTTTGTCGAACTGGTTCCCGGCAACGAAATCAATTTGACTACCCACCCAATCGTCGCCAGTGATGCTCACCAAATCGGTATCGACTATCCCGATCTGCCGTTGGACGTAAAGCCAGGCGATACTCTCTTGATCGATGATGGGCTACTGGAACTCAAGGTTATTTCGAGTACTAACGAGGATGTACGCTGTATTATTATTACTGGCGGCAAGCTTTCCAGCCACAAGGGGATCAACGTGCCGGGTGTCACCCTAGGCGTGCCGACCATCACCGAGAAAGACAAAGCCGATCTCAAATTTGGGGTAGAGCATGAGGTCGATTATATCGCGCTATCCTTCGTGCGCCAGCCTATCGACCTCTTTAACCTCAAACAACTGCTCCAGGAGGCCGCCCCCGACCGAGAAGAAGCGACCCTGCCGCGCATAATCGCCAAGATCGAGAAACACGAAGCCATCACCAATTTCGATGCGATTTTGGAAGCCGCCGACGGCATAATGGTGGCACGCGGGGATTTGGGAGTCGAGATGCCGACCGAACAAGTCCCGGTCTTGCAAAAGACGATCATTCACAAGTGTAATCTGGCCGGTAAGCCGGTTATTACAGCCACCCAAATGCTCGACTCGATGATGCGTAATCCACGTCCTACCCGCGCCGAAACCACCGATGTCGCCAATGCTATCATCGATGGAACGGATGCTATTATGCTTTCCGGCGAGAGTGCCAGCGGTCTTTACCCGGTGGAAGCGGTACGCACGATGAACAAAATCGCCTGCGTGACCGAAGAAGAGGTGCTTTACAAACAGCCTTACCGAGACCTACTTAATACTACCGCCCTCAGCATTACCGATGCGATTAGCCAGGCAGTCTGCGGCATTGGGCGCGAACTGGGAGCGCACGCTATTATCACGACCACTACTAGCGGTCATACCGCCCGGATGGTTTCGCGCAATCGCCCTCACCTGCCGATCTACGCCGTCACCCACGAACCGCGCACGTTGCGGCGGTTGGCCCTGGTCTGGGGGGTCGAAGCGACCCTTTGCCCACGCTACGAAAGTACCGACGAGATGTTGGAAATGGCCGAAAAAGTGATCGTCGAGCAGAACCTGGTCAAAGAAGGTGATATAGTAATCGTTACTGCTGGTATCCCGGTCGGTATTCCCGGTCAGAGCAATCTTCTAAAAGTGCATGTGGTAGGCCAGGGCTAGACCCCAGCCCGACTTCTTCATGTACAAAGTTATGTTGTAACCAAATTAATCGAAGCTGGCTCGGTAACGTAGCTGGCTTTTTTATTTAAGGCTCAGAAGGTAAACTAAATATGAACAGCCGCCGATCAGAGTCGAACGAATGCTTTTTTAAGTTTAGTTAGGTCGATCTCGCTCATCTTTTAGCTCCTGTTACAGTTTTTACAGTTCTGTACAGTCTCTCACCTCTGCTAGTAAAGTATTTGCCAGCTTTTTTACAGCAAAAGACCTGTAATCGCCAGCTTGCCAGACGCTAAACTAGGGCTGTGAAGCAAATTTATCAATAAACGTAACTACTCAGGCCGGGCGACCACAGCGGGTCGCCCCTACAATGGATTTTGGGTAGGGGCGACCCGCTGTAGTCGCCCAAAGGGTTAGGTTAAGTAGTTACCAATAAACTTTGAAAGGAGCAATCGGATGACCACCCAGACCAAGCAAGCGATGACCGGGCAAGTAGTAGATAAAAACCAGAATAAGTTGGAAGTAGGCCAGTCGGGGTTCTTCGGCAGGCTCAAGTGGGCTACCATGCGCGGAGTGCTTTCGACCGCCGGACGAAGCAGCCAGGGCGTGCGTACCGGCTACCAACACGGTTTTGATAGCGGAACCATGCTCGATTATGTCTATGTGAATAAGGCGCACGGCACTTTTGGGGTTGGCAAGCTGATCGACCGGGTCTACCTGAATGCGGTCGGGTGGCGGGCGATCCGGGCGCGGCGCGATTTACTCAAGAGCATGCTGTCCGCCGAGGTAGAACATAACCGGGCTTTGGGCCAGCCGACCCGCCTACTGGATGTGGCTGCCGGGCCGGGCCGTTATTTGCAGGAGCTATTACAAGAATGTGGGCCGCAACAGGGCGATCTACGTATTCTGTGCCGCGACCTGGCTCCTGCCGGGGTCGAGCAAGGCCGTCGGCAAGCCGAGGCCAACCGCTTACAAGCCATACACTATGAACAGGGCGATGCTTTTAACCCGGCCCCGACCGACGCAGCCCTCGGTGGTGCGCCCAATGTAATCGTCGTTTCGGGCCTTTACGAGCTATTGTTGGAGGACGAAACGATCCAAAAATCGCTAGAGCGACTTTATGAACTGCTGGCTCCGGGTGGCGCGATCTACTTTACGACCCAGACCAATCACCCTCAGCTTGAATTTATCGCCAATGTACTGCCCAACCGGGACGGTCTGCCCTGGGTAATGAAATGCCGTGCGGTCGGGCAGTTGGAAAGTTGGGCAAAGCAGGCTGGCTTTAAGAAGATCGAAAGCCGGGGCGAAAAAGTCGGCCTCTTTACCGTCACCACCGGACGCAAATAATGCGTCTGGTCTAAACTGGAATTGATTATAGGTTAGAAAATTTTCCGGGGGGAATTTTCTAACCTATTTGAGTGGTTTGGAGCAGGGTTTTCACGTTCGCCTGTTCTTAATGTTTGAACCTGTGCAAAATCTGACTCTCACTCAAAGCGGAGCAGGGCTTATGCGTTTAGGCCAAAGTCAAAAGTCTTTTGATAGGCTTTTTAGCCTCACTCCTAAATTATTAGGCTCAAAGTAAGATTGAGGTAAACGCATAAGCCCTGAAAGCGGAGCAGCCCCAAAGCCAAGTTAGCCGCTTTATGATACAATTGCCCACATGAGAATTGATAGAAAATCGGCCTCAAGTCCTCCAAATCCGATTGGGGAGGCCCCGGTCGTCGCACCAGCAGTGCCAGCGTCTGCCGTCGGTCGGAAGGTGCGCCATAGCCTGTTTAGCAGCACGCTACTCTTGATGGGTGCGACGCTTGCCAGCCGCGCTCTGGGGATATTCCGCGAAATCGTGCTGGCGAACCAGTTCGGTACTTCGGCAGAGTACGGCGCTTACAAAGCAGCTTTTCGTATCCCTGATACGCTTTTTTTGCTGTTCGCCGGAGGTGCGCTCGGTTCTTCGCTGATCCCCGTTTTCAGCCGCTTTTTGGGAGAACAAGAGCAAGAAAAAGCCTGGCGATTGGCGAACGCGATTGTCAATTATATGCTGATCGCGCTGGCGGTCTGCTCGGCCCTGGCCTGGCTGTTCGCCCCCCTGATCGTCTCGACCATACTGGCCCCCGGCTATCCACCCGAACTACAAGAACTTACCGCCAATCTAACCCGCATGCTGCTCTTACAGCCATTTTACCTGGGCCTCGGTGGGATCATTTGGTCGTTGCTCAATGGCTGCGAACAATTTTTGTGGCCTGCTATCGCCCCCCTGATTTACAACCTTTCGGTAATCGCCGGAGCGCTCTTTTTGGTCGGGCCGTTTGGGATTTACGGCGTGGCGGCAGGCGTGCTGGTGGGGGCTTTCCTTTATCTGGTAGTCCAGCTACCACCTCTCATCCGGCTCGGTTTTTACTGGAAACCTGGGCTTGATCGGGATGCACCGGGGATCGGGTCGGTACTAAAGGCGCTTGGCCCGCGCTTGATCGGACAGGCCGCTTTCCAGGCTAATTTCTTTGTGGCGACCAACCTGGGGTCGGGCCTGACCGACGGGCCAAACCGGGTCGCCGCTTTCGAGTATGCCTACCAATTGTTCATGCTCCCGCACGGTATTTTTGCCTGGAGCGTGGCGACGGCGGTCTTTCCGACTATGTCGCGGCTGTTGGGCGAAAATAATGTGCCGGGAATGAAGCAAACTTTGTTAACTGCTTTGCGGCAGGTCATCTTTCTGGTGCTACCAGCGGCGTTGGGGTTGGGGTTGCTCTCGAAGCCAATAGTGGCGGCCCTTTTGCAATCCGGTCGCTTTGGGTCGGACAGCACCGACATGGTCAGTCACGCTCTCTTTTATTTCAGCTTTGGGCTGGTAGGCTATGGCGTAGTGGAAATCCTGACGCGAGCCTACTTCGCCCTGCACGATAGCCGAACACCAGTCAGGGTCGCCCTGGTGACGGTTGCGCTTAATCTGATCTTGAGTTGGATTTTAATCAAGCCGTTCCAACAAGGCGGGCTGGCGCTGGCGTTGGCGATCAGCACGACGGTTGAAATGATTTTGCTGGCCTGGTGGTTGCGCCGCAAAATCGGCCCGTTCGACCCGGACAATCGCAGCGCCTTGCCTATCGCTATCTTCAAAATCGTAATCGCGGCGGACGCAATGGGGTTAGCCCTATTTATCGCTTTGCAATTGTTGCAAGACCCACTCAATAGCGGCAACAAATTGGTTGTGCTGACTCTGACTGTTGGGCTGGTCGCCTTTGGGGGGGCCATCTATGCCGGGGCGGCTTATTTGCTAAAGCTCGAAGAATTACGTACTACCTTGCGCCGTTTCTTGCGCCGTTGATTGCGCTTGGCCTAACAAGAGCAACTGATTTTATCCTGTTAATCCTGTCTATCCCTGTTAATTTAAAGGAGTTATACCTTGATAGAAACACTGTTGACCAAAAAGCTGGGGATCAAGCCTCAGCAGAAGCTCTTGATTTTGAACGCACCCGAAGGCTATTTACAAAAGCTTGACCCCTTGCCGGAAGGAGCCGAATTACAGACCGAGGGCGAAGGCGAGTTCGATTTTGTGCAGCTGTTTGCCTATAGCAAAACCGAGGTTGACGCTCAAGGGTTGCAGGCGTGGCAGGCTTTGAAAGCGGGTGGGTCGCTCTGGTACAGCTATCCCAAAAAGACCGGCAAAATTAAGACCGATCTTCACCGCGATTATGGCTGGGAAGCTCTGACCGAGGCTGGGCTGGAAACAGTGACTTTAATTGCGATAGACGATACCTGGTCGTCGCTACGGTTCCGCCCCCGTAGTGAAATAAAAAGTTATACACGAGGCACAAAGAAATGATGAGCAGCTACGGCATTATTTGGGATGTGGACGGGACGCTGGTCGATACGGCAGAATTGCATTATGAGGCCTGGGCAGAACTGGCCCGCGAACTCGATAAACCATTTACACGGGACGATTTTACGGCTACTTTCGGGCGGCGCAACCCTGAAATCTTGCGAGAGCTTTTCGGGGCCGATTATACCGACGAGGAAGTAGCTGACTTGGGCTTTCGCAAGGAAGAGTTTTACCGGGCAGCCGCCAAACACGGTATAAGTTTGCTGCCGGGGGTGCGGATATTATTGGAAGGGCTACAGGCTGCCGGGTACAAACAGGCTATCGGGTCGAGCGCTCCCCGCCAGAATGTTGACCTGATTTTGGAAATAACCGCGACCAATTCTTTTTTTGAGGCGGTCGTCGCAATGGAAGATACGCAGCGCGGCAAACCCGACCCGCAAGTTTTCCTGGTCGGGGCCGAAAAACTGGGGCTAGTGCCGGGCAACTGTCTGGTACTGGAAGATGCGGTGGCCGGGGTAGAGGCTGCCAAAGCGGGTGGGATGAAATGTATCGCGGTTACTTTTGTCGGTCATCACCCGGACGTGGCACTTGAGTGGGCCGGGGCCGATTTAGTGGTGAAAACGCTCGAACAGGTTTCCGTCCGGCAAGTCCAGGATATACTGGAAGCCTGATATGTCCGCCTTTTTTGTAATTTTCAATTAGCTTTAACGAGTTGCGAGTGAGGTAAGCTTATGAAAGCGATGCAACTTCAAGTGTCGGCTCCTATCGACCAGAAGCCGCTCCAATTGGTTGAGCTACCCGACCCGGAACCGGGCGAGGGCCAAATCCGGGTGGCGGTACAGGCTTGCGCTTTGTGCCATACCGATCTGCATATCATCGAAGGGGATTTAGCGCCGCACCTGCGACCGGTCGTGCCGGGCCATCAGATCGTAGGGCTAGTAGACCGTTGCGGACCGGGAGCCAGTCGTTACCAAGTTGGCGACCGGGTTGGGATTCCCTGGCTCTATCAGACCGACGGAACCTGCCATTATTGTCGGGCCGGGCGTGAGAACTTGTGCGAGAACGGACGCTTTACCGGCTATGATGCGAATGGCGGTTACGCTGGGTATCACGTCGTCCAGCAGGATTTTGCCTATCCGATCCCGGCGGGCTTCGATGCAGTGCAGGCTGCCCCGCTCTTGTGTGCCGGGGTGATCGGTTTTCGGGCCTTGCGGCAGGCGGAAGTCAAACCGGGTAGCCGGGTCGGGTTGTATGGTTTTGGGGCTTCCGCCCATATCTGTATCCAGGTCGCCCGCCACTGGGGTTGCGAGGTTTATGCTTTTACACGCGGCGCATCGCACCAGCAACTCGCCTTGCAACTGGGCGCGAAATGGGCCGGAACCGCCGAGCAAGCCCCGCCGGTCGTGATGGATAGCTCGATTATCTTTGCCCCGGCGGGTTCGCTGGTAATCGACGCACTCAAAACCCTCGACAAGGGCGGGACGCTGGCCCTGGCCGGGATTTACATGACCCCGATCCCATCTTTCGATTATGCTTTGCTCTACGGCGAGCGCACCGTCCGCAGTGTGGCGAACAGCACCCGGCAAGACGCGCTCGATCTGCTGGCGCTCGCCGCCGAAATCCCGATCCGTACCGAAGTCCAGCTTTTCGAGTTATCCGAGCTAAACGAAGCTTTGCTAAAGCTAAAGACTGGTCAGATCGATGGTTCGGGCGTAATCAAGCTGATCTGAGTGGATGGGCGGCAAGGAAGGCCCGCAAGCGGCGGTTGAACTCTCCGGCCTTCTCGACCTGGACGAGATGGCCCGCCCCTTCGATCAGCACAAACTCGGCCTCCGGTATCAGCGCAGCATAGGCTTGTTGATGGTCGGGTGGCGTGCTGTGGTCTCGCGCCCCGGCAATCACCAGAGTCGGGAAGTCTAAGGCGGGCAACCGGTCGGTCGTATCGTGCAGACCGATAGCGGCAGCCTGACGCAAGTTGCCGGGCGTGCGTTTGCTGGCTGGTAAGAGGGTCGGCGCAGAACGCACCGCAAAGCTGGAAGCCAACGTCAAAGTGGCGACCAGTTCGGGATGATTCAAAGCAACTTCCTGGACGACCGCGCCACCCATCGACAGTCCGACCAAATGGCTCCGACCGAGCGCCAGTTTTTCGATCAGCCCGGCAACATCCTGCGCCAAATCTACCAGCGTATAGTCGTGGGTTGGGCTATCGCTACTATAGCCCGTGTCGCGCCAATCAAAGCTCAGGCAGCGATAACTATCGCCCAGCGATTGCACCTGAAGTTGCCAGTTGTTATGGTCGCCGGTCAGCCCACTCAAAAAAACTACCGGCTCACCCTGTTCATTGCCCGCCAGTTCGTAATACAGGCTTATATTATGGTCAAGTTGTACTATCGGCACGGACACTCCTTTTGGGGAAGGCAGAATAGAGAATGCAGAAGTCAGAATGCAGAATAGAGAATACAAAATACAAAATACGCTGCTGTCTGCACCTTCAATCGTAAATCGTAAATCGTAAATAACTACACAGCCGTGTCACCCTGAGCCGCAGCCCCCAGAGGGGGTGAGGCCACGAATGGTCTAGATTCTTCGGCGGGGACTATCTTTGGCAAAAGTCTAGCTAATCTCCCGCCTCAGAATGACAGGGTTGCGTAGTTACAATCGTAAATCGTAAATCGTAAATCGTTTACTCCAGCATATCCACAATCGCCTGGGTCGCCACCTTGACCCCTACTTCCAGGCAGCCTTCGTCGATAGCAAAGAGCGGACTATGGTGAGGTCGGATCGGGTCTCCCGCTCGTCCGGCCCCGATATTGATAAAGCAGCCCGGCACCTGGGTCATAAAGACCGACATATCTTCGCTGCCCATTCGCATAGTCGCTTCTTGTACCCGGTCGGCTCCCAGAGCGCGAGTGGCGCTTTCTCGGACGCGCTCGGCAATCGCGGCATCGTTGATGACGGCAGGACAGCTTTCCGTCACCTGGAAAGTCGCCTCGGCTCGGAAAGCGCGGGCGAGATCGGCAGACATCGTGCCAAGCCGTTCCAGCAAATAGCGGCGTAATTCGAGGTCGAAGGTGCGAAGCGTCCCCATTATCTGCGCTTCGACCGGGATAATATTGTTCTTAGTACCGCCATGAATCGAGCCAAAGGTAACGACTGCCGGACTGGTCGGGGCGATTTCGCGGCTGACCAGCGTTTGCAAGGCTACCACCAGTTCGCAAGCCACCACTACCGGGTCGATGGTCAGGTGCGGAGTGGAGGCGTGACCGCCCCGGCCCCGGACGGTAATACTAAAGGCATCAGCGGCAGCCATCAGCGGCCCGGCTTTGATTTGGGCCTTGCCAGTCTCGTAGAGCGAACCCAGGTGCAGCCCCAAAGTTACATCAGGGCGACCGCCACCCGGCCCACCCGGTTCAAACAGGCCGTCCGCCAGCATTGCTTCGGCCCCGCCTACCACTTCTTCGGCGGGCTGAAAGACAAACATGATCCGCCCTGGTAGCTGGCTTTTATGGCGGGCCAGAATGTCGGCGACAGTCAGGCCAATCGCGGTATGTCCGTCGTGACCGCAAGCGTGCATCACCCCTGCTACCTCGGAATGAAACGACAAGAGTTCGCTATCTTCCTGGAGCGGCAGTGCGTCCATATCGGCTCGCCACATCACCGTCCGACCTGGTTTGCCGCCTTCCAAAATCCCGACCACCCCGGTCTGGCCCACCTTGCGCCGTACCGCCAGCCCCGACTTTTCCAAACGGTCGGCCACGATCTGCGCGGTGCGCCCTTCCTGGAACGAAAGCTCCGGGTGCTGATGAAAATCCCGCCGCAACATTATCAAGTCGTCCTTGTGCTGAGCGACTTCCTGGTCTAATTTGAGGTTTAATTGTTCGGTTTCCTCTGCCATTTTGCTCTCCTTTACGCCCGACAAAGCGCGAACCATTCGCGCTCTGGGGTTATAATTCGCCATTGCCAGCCTTACGCGCATCCAACAATTCGGAATAGGCCCGGTTGCCACGCGCCCGGAGTTCCTGCTGCCAATCGTCGCGGTAAGGACGTAAGGCTTCTACCAGTGCCTCGGCTACTGCCAGGTTGCGGAACCACTTGCGGTCGGCGGGAATGATGTACCAGGGCGCGTGCGGGTTGCTGCACTTTTCCAGCAAATCTTCGTAGGCCGCCTGATATTCATCCCAGTAACGCCGCTCCGAGTAGTCGCCTGCCGAAAGCTTCCAGCGTTTGTCTTTTTCATCCTCGCGGGATTTAAGCCGTTCGGCCTGCTCTTTCTTGCTAATATGCAAAAAGAACTTCAAAATAATCGCACCGCTATCAGCTAAGAGCTTCTCGAAATTGTTGATATGTTGATAGTGGGCTTTCCAGGCTTTTTCAGGCAGCAAATCGTGTACCCTTACGACCAACACGTCCTCGTAATGAGAGCGATTGAAGATTGCCATCATCCCTTTGCGAGGCGCATTGGCATGTACCCGCCACAAAAAATCGTGTTCGACTTCTTCCTGGGTCGGCGATTTAAAGGAAGTCACACGGCAACCCTGCGGGTTAATATTAGCCATCACATGCTCGATAGTGCCATCCTTGCCGCTAGTGTCCATCCCCTGTAGTACAATCAGGATCGAATTATGCGCGGCGGCATAACACAACTCCTGCAACTCATCCAATTCGATGTTCAACTTTTCCAGCCGAGCCGGAGCGCCCTCTTTGGTTATATCCCCGCTATAAGCCGTATCATAATCCTTCAGCACGACTTTCTTACCTTGATCCAATTTCCAGGCGTAACTCATGGTTGCTCTATCCTCTCTTGAGCTATCGTAATTTCTAAGTGCCAGTAAGAGGATTATACAAGATAACGCTCAAAAAAACCTGGCTAAATAGACTGCGCTTTAACACCAATACCATTCAAATAAGCGGATCAGTGTCATTCTGAGGGGCGACCAATACCCAACTTTTACCTTGACATAGATTTAAGCCCCGAAGAATCTTCTTGACTGCGCCGGGTCTTGACCTCAAGTGCTTGGTTGAGCGAGAAGACTCATCGGCGGGATTAGGTAGGTGCGCGTCAGTTTTTTGCAGAGATTCAAACAATACAAACGGGCTACCGTGAAAACCTCGATCCAAACCACTCAAAAATATATCTTAGAAAAAATTTCTGCGAAAATTTTTCTAAGATACTCATCTCCCTGGTTTCGGGTGTGGCCCAGCCTGGCTAGTTTGCAAAAATCTGACGCTCACCCGGATTAGGCGGTTGATTTCTAATCCGAGCAATGTCCCGCCTCAGAATGACAATTCTCACCCTTATTTAATAGTTATTGGTCTTAACACAAAAGCCCGGTCCTCCCTTCATCAAGTCAGAAAGGCAAGACCGGGCTTTTTAGCAAAGTTATTTAGCTACAATCAACTCGGATAGGGCTGCCACAGCGCTTGAGGCCGGTTGCTCTTTCCATTCCTGGGTCCAGGCCAATTCCTGAGCATAAGCCGCTTCTTCCTGCTGCTGGCGGGTGTCGCTCCAACCTAGTCTGGTTGCCAGTTCCGTCGAAACGAGCGCCGCCGCTTGCCGACCCTGATCGGGCGAGAAGTAGAGCGCAGTACGCCGCATCATAAAGTCGCGCAGGGTGTGGCATTGCTCCTGCTCGACTGCGAAGGGTAATTCGGCCCGCAAATCGGGATAAGCCGGATGGATCGGAGCCGCCAGACTCGGATCGGCCTTGACCAGGGCCAGCACTTGCTCGGCCCGACTGCCGTACAAATTGACCAAATTGGTCGCCTGGATTTCGCTAATGCCAAGTTTAGCCGCCTGTACCTGGAAGCGGGCCATATAATCTTCCAATTTGCCGGTCGCGCCGCCCGGCAAAACCTCCTTGCCGGTGGTGCTTTCGGCGGTCAGGCCGAGCTTTTTAGCCGCCAGGTCTACTGCTTCTTCAGCAATCCCACGGTAAGCCGTGATTTTGCCGCCGACCACCGACACCAGGCCCGGCGCATCCCCCTGCGTGGCGTGGTCAACCAGCGCGTGCTTGCGCGAGACCGCCGACTCGTCTACGTTACCCTTGCGGTTTTGGCGAACGAGGGCGCGTACCCCCGCGTTGGTATAATAGATCGTATCCCAATCGGCCTTCGGAAAGACCTTACGCACCGACTCCAACAGATATTCTACATCGTCGCGGTCGGCCCGCACGCTTTCCAACTCGCTCTCAAAATCGGTGTCAGTCGTACCAACCCAGGCGTAACCCAGCCAGGGAATTACAAAAAACAAGCGGTCATCTTCTTCGGCAAACAATACGACCGCATTGTTGACGGCTGCCGGGGCTGCAAAGTGTATCCCTTTGGTACGGCGCACCTTGCGGCTTGCCTGACCGGTCAGCTTTTGTTCCACCCCATCCAACCAGGCTCCCGAAGCGTTGATAACCAACCTCGACTGAACTTCCCGACTCTCGCCGCTCAATTCGTCGCGTATTTTTACGCCCGTTACCTTGCCATTTTTGCGTAGCAACTCCTCAACATTGACATAGTTGAAGCATTGCGCTCCCTTTTGGCGGGCCGCCAAAATGTTTTCGAGGGTCAACCGCTCGGCCAGCGCAACCTGCCCATCGTAATAAAGCGAAGCGCCCTGCAAGCCATCGGCCTTGAGGCCCGGTTCACGGCGCAGGGTCTCCTCCTTAGAAAAGAATTTGTGGTTGGGCAAACTCTTGTCGAAGCTCAACCAATCGTAGAGCCACATCCCAATCCGCAACTTGGTGCGGTAAAACAAACTCCGCCGATACATTGGCACCAAAAAGGCCAATGGTCGTACCAGGTGGGGCGCGATGTGGAGCAGTTGCTCACGCTCCTTCAAATCCATCCGTACCAACCCAAAATCGAACATTTCCAGATAGCGCAGACCACCGTGGATCAGGCGGGTCGAGCGGCTAGAAGTGCCACTCGCATAATCGTATTTCTCGAAAAGCGCCACCCGCAAGCCGCGCATGGTTGCGTCGCGGGCAATCCCGGCCCCGATAATACCACCGCCGATGATGACCAGATCAAATTGGGTGTTTTCCAGCGCCTCCAGGCGAGTACCAGTTTCACTCATCTTTTTATCCTTTGGTTTAATAAACTGACTCCTCCAAACGCAGGTAACAAAAAAAGTTCAACTCCAACCGGGGCTAACGCAAAGCGCTACCATTTCCGGCCAGAGAGAACCTTTCTCCTTTTCTCCAGTTCTCTTTTTCGGTTGCCTGTTGGCTATTTCACTTTTATTCTAACTCTGAAACTTGACCGCGTCAAGGCTCAAAACTTTTTGATAACGTATCGCACTCTAAGGGTCGAGTTTTAGAAGGATTTTAGAAGTGAAGAATAGAGAAAAGGAAGTTTTTGGTGCGTACTTTTCCTCTACCCCAACCTAAAACCGTCGGTAGAACGTTTTAATTCACGGGCCGAACTACTGAGTTGGTAAGTGGCGCTTTCATTTTGGCGGATGCTACTCAAATTTTGAGCAGTGATAGCCTCAATAGACAGCAGAACCTCTAACATTTGTTGGCTGGCTCCCTGTTGTTGTTTCGTCACTACTCCGATATTGCCGGCAAGATTGGCAACTCCCTCGATATGTTCTACAATTTTATCGGCAGAGGCCTTGACCTGCTCGCTTAATTCCGCCAGCGTAACCAGGGTATAGTCTGAATTTTCAGTATCTTCCACCGCTTGTTCGGCTTCATGTAAACACTGGATCGCACTTTGATTGGACTGTTGGACTGTCCCGACAATTCCGATCAGGGATGTACGCACCTCTAAAGTAGCAGCAACGGATCGGTTAGCCAATTGTTTGACGTTGTCGGCAATAACCGCAAAGCGGCTGCCATAAGCCCCTGCACCCGCCGCTTCAATTGCGGCATTCAGGGCCAGTAGATGGGTTTCTTTGGCGATAGAGTCTATCAACTCAATCACTTTCCCGATAGTTTTTGATTGTTCCACCAAAAGCTTTTGATGTCCTTCGATGCCGACAATCTGCTGCTTTAGGTTGTACAAAGCTTGCACCGTCCGGGCGATTACTGCCCGGCCTTGTTTTTGGGCAGTTACCATATTATCGGCTACTTGATTAACCAGGTGAGCTTTTTGTAAGGAATATTCTATCGCCTGGGTCGCGCTGAGGGCTTGCCGGGCAATTTCCTGGGCGGTCTGGTTCAACTCCCGCAATGCCTCGGTGGCCTGAGCAATAGCGCCAGCCTGTTGATTGCTACTGGTTACTTGGCTGCGGGCCTGGCTATTTAGCTCATCCGTAGCCATACTGACTTGGTGGCTTTGCTCATAAAGCTGTTTGACCAGCATTCGTAACGACTCCAGGGTGGTATTAAAGGTAGCACCTAATTCCCCAAGTTCGTCCTGATTAATAATTACTATCGAACGAGTTAGATCGCCCTTAGCAATTTCGACCAGATGGTTCTTCAATTGGCCTACCGGTCTGGTCACTGCCGCTGTAAGGAGAAAACTCAGGCAAATCGCTACTAGCAAAGCCAGACCCGATATCCAGCTAATCATCCAGGCAGTATCGTTAATTTCCTTTCGGATGGCTTCAAGGTCAATCGTAGCCTGGCGTAATTCAAGCAAATTTAACTGTTTTGTAAGCCGAAGGGCGCGGTCGGCCTGTTTAGAGCCTTGCCCAGTCCAGATAACCTTGGCTTCTTGTTCCTGGTTAGCCTTATCCAAACTTAACATTTGGTTGAATATTTGATCTAGCGAGGTCAGTTCTTTTTTAAGAGAGTTGAAATCTTCCACTTGGAGCGGGCTAGGTTGGAAGTTTGCGAGTGCTTTATCTAAATTACGCTGGGCAATTTCAAACTCATTCAACCGCGCCAAGTTTTCGCTCCAGATATAATCGAGGATACTGGTTACTCGTTCGTTCTGAGTGAGTTCAATCAGGTTGATGGCTTGGATACGTTCATTGCTGGTTTTAATGTTTTCGGTAGTTTTGAACAGCGTAAAAAGGGCCAACACCAACGCTCCCAAAATCACTAAGATCGTAACCAGATTGCCACCCAGGAGCTTCCAACGTAACGGTAATTGAGGACGCTGAAATAATTCGACCAGTTTCTTCATTGTTGTCCATGATCCTTGCTCATATTTCCTAAATTTAAATTAGAGGTGGTTTACACTCGCCTATTTTGCGAGAAGAATGAGTTAAAGCTACTTAAAATGTCCTAATGCACGATTTCATCGGCGGCGGCCAATAGTTGGGCTGGGAAAACCCGGCCATATTCGTCAGCACGTTTCTGGTTTAATAAAAGGATAACTTTATCCGAAGGAGCAACTGGTAAAGTGCCTGGGTCTGTTCCCCGTAAAATCTTGTCCACAAAAAACTGCTCTGCTGACCCGTTGCGTTATAACTGCTACCATAGGTCAGGAGTGCCCCTAGTTCAAGATGAGTACGGTCCCCGCCGATCAATACCAGCTTTTCACGCTCGATGACCGCTTTTAATTCCGTTTCATCTAATGTCTGGGTGAGAGGAGAAATACCAACGGTTAAAATTGCCTGGGCTTCGCTGGCTTTGAGGTTTACCAAAAGGCTTTTGGACTCAGGTTTGGAACTAGCTGTTTTTTCGATAAGTTTTACACCTAATCGGCCCGCTTCAGCTCGAATAGCGGCAAGATATGAGGTTTGAGAACTACTTTTGCTGTCATAGATAAGGTAAACCGAACGGATAGTGGGATCGAACTTGAGTAGCCAATTCAAGCGCTTAGTGGTCAGCTCAGTATTGATACTGTCCACTCCAGTCATATTAGCTCCCGGACGGTCCAGACTTTGTACCAGACCTCTAGCAACCGGGTCAGAAAAACCTGACACTACCAGGGGTTGTTTAACCAATCCCGCTTGTTTAAGAAGCTCAGCAGCCGTACCGTTGGTAGTCCAATAGATCTGATAGTTTTTATCTATAAATTCTCGTAAAGCCGGGTTTTTGGCTTGCTCCTGGAGTGTACCTACTCCGTTAAGGACCTGGAAGCGAATATTTCTGCCTTCAACATAGCCCAGGCCCTTCAACCCTTCTTTAAGTCCATCGAAGCGCGGAATTTGAATGGCGTTATCTATATAAACCCCTATCTCGGCAGCTTTATCTTGTTCGCCACAAGCCGCTAAAACCAATATAGTTAACCAAGTTATAATAAACAAAGCAAGACTGCGAAATATTAAAGGAGATAATTTAGTAGAACGATACATAAAGTCTAACTCCCTATAGAAAATATTAAATTAAAATCGTTTGGTAGTACCTAGCTATCGAGCATTATAACATATTTACGTTACAAGACGATTACATTGTAATTAAATTCTTTATATCTAACTACCCGATTTGATCGAAAGTTGTCATTTGATGATAGTCTCTCACGCAGATTTACCTTCAAAATTTGGAGCATGCCGGTATTCTCCACCGTCGCGTCCTTCCTCCCCCGGCAGGCTCAACCGTCTACGAATTGACCGCAGTGGGGCTTGCGCTGGAAAAAGCGGTGCTGGAACTGGGAAAATGGGGCAGCCAATTCTTACCACCCTCTGTTCTTACCACCCTCTATGGAAGGGCTGGCCTTGCCGAGTGTGGGTACAATCACTTTAGCCCTCAAAGCCTTTTTCTATCCCCAGCAGGCTCAGAATATCACCGAAATCTATGAATTGCATTTAGGCACCGAAGTGCTTCAAGTGCAGATTAAAGAGGGGGAACTGCACGTTCAGCAAGGACAGACCCTAAAAGCCGATGCAGTTTTCCAGACCAATATACCGACCTATATCGGGTTGTTCTCAGGCCAGCTTAAACCAGAAGTAGCCCTGGCCGGTGGTCTCATTCGGGTCGAGGGTGAGCCAGGGGCTTTGAACCGCTTCCTGAGTTTATCGCAAGTGCCACCCGCGCCTCAATAAAGGAACCGTCTTAGCAGGGCCTGATACGGGCAGTATAGCAAGCTCTAATACAAAATCGATCTAAATTCAAGTTTAGTATCTTCTATAGCATGTTGCACAGTTATTGACCCTGTAGGAGCGAGCTTCTGCTCGCGATTGAACACACAGATGTTGTCCCAATCGCGAGCAGAAGCTCGCTCCTACAAATAATCGGATGGCCCAATATCTTTGCAATTTACTGCAATATATGCTCAACTCCGGTTTAGTGGGTAGCACAAATTGATTAGTTTGCAAAAATCTGACGCTCACCCTTTTTGGAATAAGTGCTTGCCTTATTGAAGGGATTAGATTATATTAGCTTTAGAACATTGGTTTGTAAACTATTTGCAAAAGGAGGGTAGAAATGTTCAAAAATAATCAGGCATTTAGTGGTTTTGCGGTAAACGATATACCAAAAGCCAAAGAGTTTTACAGTCAAATTCTGGGGTTGGAAGTTACCGAAACCAATGGCATGTTGGAACTTGAGATTGCTAACGGGAGTAAGGTATTGGTCTATCCCAAGCCCAATCATACTCCTGCCACCTTCACCATCCTTAATTTCCCGGTAAACGATGTGGAGCAGACCGTAGACGCTCTTATTCAGGCTGGGGTGCGGTTTGAGGTCTACAACGAAGCTGAGCTTAAAACTGACGAAAAGGGTATTGTTAGGGCTGGGGGGCCAATGATCGCCTGGTTTAAAGACCCGGCTGGAAATATTCTGTCAGTGCTTGAGGCAGACTAAGCCCTAAAGCAAAGGCTCGGTCTGACCGGGCCTTTGGCTGCTTTAGACTATGCAGAGAATAGGCCGTTATAGCCTTGATCTCTCGGTATTTTCATGAGAACCTACCTTAGCTTAACCTTAAAAGAAAGGGAGAGTAGTGTGTCCCAAGAATATATCGAAATCCGTAATGCCCGCGAAAACAACCTCAAAGAGGTTTCTTTGCGTATTCCCAAACGCAAAATCACGATCTTTACTGGCGTGTCTGGCTCCGGCAAATCCTCGATTGTCTTTGATACGATTGCCACCGAAGCCCAACGCCTCCTCAACGAGAATTTCAGCTTTTTCGTCCGTAACTTCCTGCCACGCTTTAGCCAGCCCGATGCCGATGCAATTGAAAACCTGAGCATGGCAATCGTGGTTGACCAGAAACGGCTGGGCGGTGGGTCACATTCGACGGTTGGCACTATTACCGACATTGCAACAGTATTGCGGTTGCTATATTCGCGAGTGGGCCAGCCTTATATCGGCAAGGCTAATCTATTTTCGTTCAACGACCAGCAGGGGATGTGTCCCGACTGCAACGGTATTGGTCGCAAAATCGGGGTGGATTTGGAGCTATTCCTGGACACCTCTAAATCCCTAAACGATGGAGCTATTTTGTTCCCGGAGTATGCGGTCAGCAGTGAATCCGCGAAAAGATGGATTTGGGGATGGAGTATTCACCCCCAGTCAGGCTTGTTCGATATGGACAAAAAACTGGCTGACTACACGGATGAAGAAATGGACCTCCTCCTCCACAGCCAACCGCGTAAGGGTAAAATCCAGGTGGGGGGCAACGCTGCCAACTTCGAGGGGGCTGTCAACTTCACATTCGAGGGGATTGTTGACAAGTTCACCCAGAAGTACATCACGCGCGATGTAAAAACCATGTCCGAACGTACCCAAAAAGCGGTTGAGCCATTCCTGACCCTGGCCCCCTGCCCGCTCTGTAAAGGCGCACGTCTGAGCCAGGCTGCTCTGGGTAGCAAGATAAATGACCGTAATATTGCCGAACTGTCGGCGATGGAGGTGAATGAACTAATCGAGGTCGTTAAAGAAGTTAAAGACCCGGCAGCGGTACCGATAGTCAAAACCTTAATCGAGCGCTTGCAGAACCTGATTGACATCGGTCTCGAATATCTCAGCCTCAACCGGGAAACCAGCACCTTGTCCGGGGGTGAATCCCAACGGGTCAAAATAGTTAAACACCTTAGCAGCAGTCTGACCGATGTGATGTATGTTTTTGATGAGCCAAGCGTGGGCTTGCATCCTCGCGATGTCCACCGCCTCAACGAATTGCTGGTGAAACTACGCAATAAGGGCAACACCGTCATCGTCGTCGAGCATGAGCCAGAAGTGATTAAAGTCGCCGACTATATTGTCGATGTTGGCCCGCACGCCGGGAGTGAGGGCGGCAGGATTGTCTACGAGGGCAGTTACGCTGGTTTGCTTGAGGCCGATACCCTGACCGGCAGGCATATCAAGCAATCGCTACCTCTCAAAGAGAGGTTTCGAGTAGCTACGGGTAAGCTCCCCATCACCCACGCCAAACTCAATAACTTGCAGGATGTCAGCGTCGATCTACCGACCGGGGTGCTGACAGTCGTAACAGGGGTGGCTGGCTCCGGCAAAAGCTCACTTATAAACCAGGTCTTTCTACGCCAACACCCCGAAGCGATTGTAATTGACCAATCGGCAGTCGGGGTTTCGACGCGCTCCAATCCTGCTACTTATACCGGGATAATGGATGGTATCCGCAAGGCTTTTGCAGCGGCCAACGAGGTCAGCCCTGGGCTGTTTAGCTTCAACTCCAAAGGAGCCTGCGAAAATTGCCAGGGTTTGGGGGTTATCTACACCGACCTGTCCTTCTTGAACGATGCCAAATCCCCCTGCGAAGTCTGCGGTGGCAAGCGCTTTAAGGATGAAGTGCTAACTTACAAACTCAATGGTAAATCCATCACCGAAGTGTTAGAAATGAGCGTCAAGCAGGCGCTGGCCTTCTTTGACCTCAAGGAAATCATCCCCACGCTACAGGCCATGAGTGATGTAGGGCTGGGTTATTTGAGCCTGGGCCAGCCTCTCAGCACTTTATCGGGCGGGGAGTGCCAGCGCATCAAGCTCGCCAGCGAACTGCACAAGAAAGGCAGCATCTAC
This sequence comes from Chloroflexia bacterium, assembly GCA_038210655.1. Lineage (GTDB taxonomy): Bacteria > Chloroflexota > Chloroflexia > Chloroheliales > Chloroheliaceae > 54-19. The sequence goes on along the minus strand of JBBQWM010000008.1, from coordinate 65,562 downwards.
GTGCTGGACGAGCCGACCACCGGCTTACATATGTCGGATATTAGCCACTTACTGACAATCATGAACCGGTTGGTGGACACTGGAAATACGGTGATTGCCATCGAACACAACCTGGATGTTATCAAAAACGCCGATTGGATCATTGATATGGGTCCCGAAGGCGGCAACAAAGGCGGCAAAGTGATATTTGAGGGTACGCCTAAGCAATTGCTTGGGGCCAAGCAGTCCCTCACGAGTAGGTACTTGCAAAGCTAGGACTGTGGAGCCGCAGCAAAGCTTAATATAAGCAGATTACAAAGACATTAGGTTGGTAGGGAGACCCTTGTGGTCGCCCGTGAACACAATGCCATCTTTCCGAGGGCGACCCTGGTGGTCGCCCTTACCAAAATCGGGTCAATAACGTCGGCAATTTGCGATAGAGGGTTGGCTACACAAACCCTTTAATTCCGCCCTGGCAGGCTACCGCCGTTCCAGGTGCATCATAACGCCCTGTACCGGTCGGAGTGATAAGAGCGCACCGTACTCAACCGGGAAGCCTGCCACAGCCTTAAATCGGTAATGTTGGGCCAGGGTAGCCAGCACAAGTTGCATCTGGAGAACCGCAAAATAGTTACCAATACATTGTCGTGGCCCACCGCCAAAGGGAAAATAAGCGTAACGCGGTCGGTTAGCCGCTTGTTCAGGGCTAAAGCGTTCTGGGTCGAATATCTCCGGGTTTTCCCAGTAAGCGGGATGATGTTGAGTGACGTAGGGTGTGATAAAAATGGTTGAGCCTGCCGGAATGTGATACCCGCCAATTTCGTCGGCTTCTACTGCGTCCCGTACTACTCCCCAGACCGGCGGATAGCGCCGCAAAACCTCATCTACCACCATCCGGGTATAGTTCAGGTGCGGTAGGTCTTCTACAGTTGGAGTCCGACCGGCCAGGTATTGATCCAGTTCGGCCTCTAATTTTTGCTGGACTTCGGGGTGTTGCGAAAGCGCGTAGAAAACCCAGGTCAGCGCCACACCGAGGGTTTCGTGACCGGCTAACAACAAAGTCTTGATTTCGTCGCGGACTTCGCTATGGCTCAAAGTCTCTCCATCCGGGCCGGTCGGGTTACTTAACATTGTCGAGATAAAATCGCTGGTAGCCAGCGTTCCGTCCTGGTGGGCCTCGATCAAGCCGTCCACCAGCGAGTTGAGTGACTGCTGGGCTTTATGCACACTCCGATTTTGCAAAGTTGGTACCCAGCGCGGCATAAATCTGTTTTGCGGTAGCGACTCTTTGATAAAAGAGTCGATCCAGGTGTGGGCTGCCGGTAATACTTGGTCTACCTGGTCTGCTAGGTCACGGCTAAACAGCGTTTTACCAACGATACTCAAACTGAGCCGCATCATTTCCGGCACTATATCGAGTGGTTCTGCCGGGTTTAGCCGGGCTTGCCAGGTCTCAATCAGTTCGTTGGTCGAGGCAGTCATGCTGGTGGCAAAGCGGTTGATGCTCTGGCGGTGGAAAATCGGCTGGGCCAACCGACGATGTTTGAGCCAGTATTCTCCATCGGTGGTTAACAGTCCATCCCCCATGAACAGATTAAAGAATTTGTAATATTTACCCCGTACATAGTTGCGGTGGTTTTGCTGTAACACATACTGAACGTCGTTCGGGTTGATTACCACGTGCAGCACCGAAGGCCCAATCTGAAAACGGGGCAAATCCCCGTACTCTTTTTGCATGTTCTGGAACATCTGGATCGGATTACGGGTAAAATCAAGGGCGCTACCCATCAAAGGTAAGCCTTTGGGACCGGGCGCAATCCGGCGCAGCGGCTTTTTGTCGGCAAGTGCAGTCGTCATCTATTTACTCCTCTGCTTCAAATAAAAAATAAAGGTAACTACTCAGCCTCCCCTTTTGGGCGACCACAGCGGGTCGCATCCTACAACGGATTGTGGGTAGGGGCGACCCTATGTGGTCGCCCGATCTGAGTAATTACAATAAAAAAAGCTAGGATTTTAGCCTCTGAACCAAAACGAAAGTTTAGGGAATCTCCCGGCTTGTGTTGGTGAAAATCCTAAAATAAATACTCCTCTTGTAAAAGCGGGTTTTATCAAACCGCTTGATAGACCGGAGTCGAATCGATGGGCTGCGCCTGCCAGGTATTAGCGGCAGAAGCCAAACGCAAACCCGGTTTTATCAAATACTTGCCGCCCGTCATATGCTGGGTGTAATCTTCTAGCGCCTGCGGAACCTGCGACAAATCTACCACCGCTCGCAAAGGGGTTTGTAGTTCGCTATCCAGCAGTTTTTGAACCTTCCGCATGGTCAACAAAGTCTTGAATTTACCGTTTCGGGCCAGCCAGTCGGTCAGCCAGAAACTGCTAACCCGCTTCTGATGAAAAAGAAACGTTTCGGGTGCAATCTGACAGACTGTGCCGGACAAACGTCCACAAATAGTCAGTTCCGACCCGTTGGGTAGTGCCTCCAAAATGCGACCAGTCAGTTCGCCACCGACTGCTTCAAAAGCCAGGGTTGCTTTTAGCTGATGGCAAAGCTCTTTTAAGCGGGTGTCAAAGTCTGGCTGGCTGCTGTCGAGTACATACTCGGCTCCTAGCTCTTTTAGAATGGCAACCTGGGCGGGTCGGTGTACTACATGGATCAACGGGATACCACGTTGCTGCCCCAACCGGGCGACCATCTGCCCTAGTACGCTGGCGGCGGCCGTTTGCACCGCTGCCGCATGCCGACCTTTTTTTATTGTTTCGAGCATGGCCCAGGCGGTTAAGGGGTTAACCAGCAAAGTTGCGCCCTGTTCCAGGCTGACCTGCTTTTGCAACGGAATACATCGGTAGGCCGAAGTGACGGCGTATTCGGCCCAGCTTCCACCGCCCGTATCGGCGGCCCCGAAAGTTACCCGTTTGCCGATCAGGGTTCGCCCGTACCAGCCTGGCCCGGCGGCAACCACAATACCACTACCTTCCAGTCCGGGTACGACTGGCAAAGCTTTTTTGATGCCATAGTTGCCACGTAGAAAAACCAGGTCGGAGGGGTTAATCGGGGTGGCTTCTACCTGGATTAAAACCTGATTGGCGGCAGGTTGTGGCACTGGCAACTCGACCTGCGTCAGGCTGGTCGGTAAACCGTCAAAATCGCGCAACTCTAAAGCCTGCATCGTGGCTGGGGTCTGCCGGATTCGCTCCTGTTTAGCTGACATGTCATTTAACCTCTTACTTTCTTTTAAGTTAAGCTAAAAATATCTAATCCGGTCGAACGTTCGGCCAACTTGAGCTATAAGGGCGGTCTGGTTGGTTCGGCCCTGGTTCGGCCTGAAGCTGCCCCAATTCCTGCTCGATCATCCAGCGCGGGATTTTGCCGGTTCCGTTGCCAGGGAAAACAAAGACTGACAGAAAATGAAACAATAACCCAATGCCCCAGCCACCTAACGACCACAAAAACCAGGGAACTTGTCCAGCAGGGGCCGGTGCGCTGGTCGGGGTAGCGAAATAGATAAATACCAGCATCAGATTGACGATCACATAGGAGGCCAGATGCCAGAAAAAACTTAGCCGGGCTTTTACCCGCCGTCTGGCCCGACGATAGGCTTCCTGATAGCGCCAGTCGGGGCGCTCAGGGTTTTCACTAGCGTAGCTTGCCATCTAATCTTCTTCCTTCCTTCTAACTAACTAACTAACTCTAACTTTTCTAATTTCTCTGGATAATCCCTCTAGGGGCCTGAATTTACGACTAGACTGCCGCCGTTCGCTGGTTCCAGATGCCCATTGCCCGAAATTTTTGGTAACGCTGCTTGAGCAGATATTGAATAGCTTCGGGTTGATCGACTGACCAGCCTGCCTCCAACTCGGCTAGATTGCGCCGCAAAGCCTCGCGCAGCAATTGCAATCCGGTGCGGGCATCCAGATGGCTACCCCCCGGTGGCTCGGCAACCACTTCGTCTATCAGCCCGAATTGATAAAGTTCGTGGGCCGTAATCTTCATGGCGGCGGCGGCCTGGGGTGCCAGTTGAGCATCTCGCCACAAAATAGTGGCACTCGCTTCGGGGCTGGCAACCGAGTAAATCGAATTTTCCAGCATCAGGATGCGGTCGCCCAGACCCAGTGCCAACGCCCCGCCACTACCACCTTCGCCGATAATACTGACCACAATTGGAACTGGTAGATCAGCCATCACCAGCAGATTTTCGGCAATCGCCTGGGCTACCCCCCGTTCCTCACTGTGGAGGCCGGGGAAAGCGCCCGGAGTATCAATAAAACTCAGGACTGGAAAGCCAAACTTGGCTGCCAGGTGAAAGAGCCTTAGCGCTTTGCGATAGCCCTCGGCCCCTGGCATCCCAAAATTGCGTTTGAGATTATCGTTAGTGTCGATCCCTTTTTGCTGACCTACTACCACTACATTGCGGCCTTCAAAACAGGCCAGCCCGCCTACCAGTGCCGTATCCTCACCAAATCGCCGATCACCGTGTAGCTCGACATAACTGGAACAGAGTTGCTTGATGTAGTAAAGTGTGCGTGGTCGAAGTGGGTGACGGGCCAGTTTTACCTTTTGCCAGGCCCAGTTGAGGGCCTGATCTTGTGACTGGCTGGTTACTGCGGCCTCATCCAGGGGCGCTGCCATATTATTATCCTCCTGCGCTCAGGCCACTCGAAAGAGCAGTTTAGTTTTTGGTTGTTCTTGTTCCGTCGGGCTGGGGTTCCCGGTCAGGTCTTTACCGATAGCCAGGGCTAGGGGCGGCGGAACTTCCAATAATTCGAGCAACTCGCCCAGCATTCCCCGTATTGCGTAGCGTTCGACTACCCCATCGAGCATGCCGTGTTCAAATAGAAACTCGGCAGTTTGAAATTCGGCTGGGAGACTTTGCCGGGTAATTTGCTCGATCACTCGTGGCCCGGCGAAGCCAATTCTGGCTCCTGGTTCAGCCAAAATTACATCGGCAACCATTGCATAGCTGGCAGTTACCCCGCCATAGCAGGGGTCTACCAGCAAAGAGATGTGCGGTAGGCGTTGCTTACCGAGTTGCACCAGCGCGGCGGTCGTTTTTGCCATCTGCATAAGTGAAAACAATCCTTCGTGCATCCGAGCGCCGCCACTGCTCGAAACGGTCAGTACAGCCAGTCGGTGTTCGATAGCAAATTCGATCAACCGCACCAGCTTTTCTCCAAAAACGCTGCCCATACTGGCTCCCATAAAAGCGAAGTCGGCTACCGCTACCGCCAGGGGTCGCCCGCCCAGCGTGCCGTACCCGGTTATTAAAGCTTCACTTGAACCAAGTTTGTGGCGCATAGCAAGCGTCTTGACGGCGTAGCTACCAGTGGCAGTCTCGAACGAGAGCGGGTCGGCGGTTTCTAAATCCTGGTTTATTTCTACAAAGGAACCTTTATCCAACAAACTGGCTAAACGCTCGCCGCCGCTCAACCGAGCGTGATGTCTACATTTGAAGCAAACCTTAGCGTTAACTTCAAACTGGCGAACATAGTTTAATTCGCCGCAACGTCCGCACTTGACCCAGATGTCGCCCTTTGCGTTTTGGAGCGTTCGCTTATCAAGATAGCTGGCCGATAGACCGCTAAACAACCGCTTGGGTTGGAAGAACCGATGGGGTTGCCCCGACCGATGTCTACCAGCAGGTAAAGCGGGGTCAGTAGCAGTATCAATATTAGTAGTGATATTCATAGGCAGCACTTCCTTTGGTATGTTTGGTTAGGTTACGGTTCAATAATGAGCTAATCAAGTTTTGCACGACAAGTATCAGGAACCTACTGTATTCTCCGCAGACATTCCAGCCCAGGGCCTGTGGAAAATCCCACTGTCCCCCTATTACCCTTTAATCAGCCCGGATTTATAGCACAATACAAAGCCATTGAGCGCTACCCTTGTTTGTAGGAATGAGCTTCTGCTTGCGATTGAAAGGGCAGCTGGGTGTTCAATCGCGGGCAGAAGCCCGCTCTTACAAAAAGGTTAATTAGTCTGCATTTTGCGGTAGGTAGCCTCAACTTTTGCAAAGCGGAAATTTCTTCTATATATATTCGATTGGTTTGGGTCGGGGTTTTCAAGGGCGACGGTCGTCTGTTCTTACTGGTTGAGCAGTCCAAAACTGATGCTCACCCCCAGATTTGGGCTAAACCCTGCAAAATCAGCTTTGCAACTGTGGGTATCCGTAGGGTTTTTAAGGCTGGGCTAACTATAATTGGAGGTGTGGAATGTAAAACAAAACCCGTTTGGACAAAGCTCAATACCAGACCTAAACTGAACAGAAAACGGCGGATTTGAATGGCAAATTGCTCCCGGATAAGGTGGTTTGGTCAGGGCGACCTGTTCACTACGACGCAAACCTTGCTCGAAAGATTATTAGTAGCCAGTGTAGAACCTTGCTCAAGCCTGGACGAACAGCCTGCTCTCGTGCTTTACATAAGCGATCAACCCGGCCTTTTGGCGGCGGCTGAACGACTGGCTTTGAAAGTTGAGTTAAATCAGGCTTCCTCAGTCAACTTCTTGCGACTGGTACGAGTAAACGACCACTCGCTGGCAATTGGGCCAGTAGTTTGCCAAGCCGACCTGACGGGCTGTCTGGATTGCGTGGATCGCTGGCTACTAAGTCGGCCCAACCCGGTGCCTGCCGCTCGGCCCACTCTCCCGACTTCCGCTGCCCGGCTCGAACTTGAAATGCTGGGAATGGTAGCCGCTCAACAAGTACTGAATGTCTATTACGGGCATCTCCCGACGGTTAGCTATCTGGCAAATACAGTCGTGTTTGATGTTCGGAGCCTTTACCGCGAACAGGTTTCAATCTCTAGCCTGCCCTGGTGTCGGGTCTGTAAGCTGGCCGAGTTTTTCGACCCGGCCCGTTGCATCACCCCGATTTAGGGCCGGGCAGGGACTGGCTCTAAAACATTAATATAAGGAAGGTTGGTAATAATTTTGTTTACTTTTCTGAGTAATCTAACTTACCGTCGGCGCAAACTGGTGTTAGCGATTAGTCTGATCTTTATGGCGGTCAGTGGCGTGTTTAGCCTCAACCTCGTCAGCAGCCTGGCAGCAGGCGGCACCGGCAGTTTTATCGACCCGCAGGCCCAGTCTAACCTGGCAAATCAGACCCTGGTCGAAAAAATGGGACGAGCGCCGGATAACCTGATTGTCCTCTTTACCGATACCGGGGGCCAGTCGGTTCAGGCTGAAAGTTACCGAGAGGCGGTCGCCATGACGCTGGCGAAAATTAGCACTCAGCCCGGAGTTGGCGCTATTACCACTTATTACACAACCAATGCCGCTACCTTTGTTTCTGCTGACCGACGCAGTACTTACGCTCTGGTTGGGATGTTGGGCGATGAACAGGCTCAAAACAAGACTTTTAAGGCGATCCGACCGCTTTTGACCAGCCCGACGCTGCAAGTCCGGTTGGGGGGCGGGCCTGCCGGGGGTGAAGAAGTTAGTTCGCAGGTTGAGCGTGATTTGCAGACCTCGGAGCTAATAACCTTCCCGATTATGGGCCTGCTGCTTATCCTGATATTCGGCAGTTTTATGGCGGCTGGGTTGCCCCTGGCAATCGCCGGGTTTGCTATCGTCGGGGCCTTCCTGAGCCTAAAGCTCTTAAACAGCTTTACCAGTATCTCCGTCTTTGCCGTCAATATCATCACGCTGCTGGGAATGGGACTAGCGATTGACTACAGCCTGTTTGTGGTCAGCCGTTTTCGAGAGGAACTTATCCGCACCGATAACGATGTGGCTCAAGCTCTCCACAATACGCTCCGCACCGCCGGTCGCACCGTTCTGTTTAGCGGTCTGACGGTTGCAATCAGTTTGCTAAGTCTGCTGGTCTTCCCCCAACTTTTCTTACGAAGCGTTGGAATGGGTGGGGCGGCTACCGTCGGTCTGGCGGTAGTGGGTACGCTGACCTTGCTACCGGCTATTCTGGCCTTGCTCGGAACGCGGGTCAACTCACTCTCGGTTAAACAGTGGTTGCCAGGCCATCGTAAGGCCGGTCAGCCAGATACCCAAAACAATGTCTGGTGGCGGATCAGCCATTTCGTGATGCGGCATCCCGGCAAAGTTCTGATAGCGACCATCGTACCTCTGCTTTTCCTGGGTTTGCCCTTTCTCAAAGCTACTTTTACCCTGCCGGACGAGCGCAGTTTGCCACGTGGAGCGCAGAGCCGCGAAGTGGGGGAAGTACTCAGGGCGCAATTTTCGCACGATATTAACCCGGTTAAAGTAGTGGTGCAGTCGCCGGAGGCGGCCCTAAGTGCTGCCAGCGTAGGACAGCTTTACGATTACACCCGGCAACTTGCCGCCGTACCGGGAGTACGGCAAGTCGAAAGTCTGGTGACACTTGACCCGACCCTTAGCAAAGCGGCTTATCAGCAGTTATACACCGAAGTCGGGGCCGGTCGCCCTCCGAGTGAGCCAATCGCCCAGGCCGCCAGCTACTACGCCAGAGACAATTTTAGCCTGATAAACGTGCTGTACGACAGCGAACCACAGGCCGTCGAAAGTCAGCAACTGGTAAAAAGGCTGCGGGCAATTGACCCACCAGTCGGCTTCAAGGTTCAGATTGGCGGTAACAGCGCTCAGACGCTGGACTTCCTGGACAGTCTGGCTCGCTCTATCCCGGTTGCGTTTGGGCTGATAGTGGTGGTGATCTTTGCTCTACTGTTCTTGATGCTGGGCAGTGTGGTCATACCGCTCAAAGCGGTTTTGCTCAACATCCTATCGCTTTCGGCCAGCTTTGGGGCGCTGGTCTGGGTTTTCCAGGAAGGCCACCTGTCCGATTGGCTGGGCTTTACCCCTATCGGCAGCATTGACGGCACCCAACCAGTCCTGATTTTTGTGCTGGCCTTTGGTCTGTCAATGGATTACGAAGTGTTCTTACTCAGCCGGATAAAGGAGCAGTACGACCGTAGCGGCGATACGGTTGAGGCGGTCGCCCTGGGAGTGCAAAAATCAAGCGGGATCATTACCAGTGCGGCCCTGCTGCTGCTGGTGGTAATCGCCGGGTTTATGCTGGGTGAGGTTGTCTTTATCAAGCAGGATGGGCTGGGTTTGTCCCTGGCCGTGCTACTTGACGCGACGATAGTCCGCACTCTGATGGTTCCAGCCACCATGCGCTTGATGGGTCGGTACAACTGGTACGCCCCAGGCTGGCTGAAGGCGATCTACGCTCGTTGGAACCTCAGCGAAAGCCAAGCGGAGCCGACTGGTAAGCCAGATGCAGCGCTAGAACCCGAACTCGAAGCGAGGCTAGTATCGACCGAGGCTTGCTAATCTGACCCGCAAGGGTGGGCCAGGGAGTTCGGACTACCAGCCCACCCTGGTGCAAAATGATGGAGTTTGCTAATTCAAGAAGTGAGAGAAAGTTATGCAAAGCAGTGCTAATAGCGACCGGGCCAATCAGCTTGTCTTTATGTTTCCCGGTCAAGGTTCACAACGAATTGGAATGGGTAAAGAACTTTGTACGGCTTACCCGCACCTGCGCCAGACTTATTTTGAAGCCGCCAGTGAAATACTGGGCTTCGATATGACCCGGCTTTGCTTCGAGGGGCCAGACGCGGCCCTGGCCCGTACCGAGAACACTCAACCGGCCTTGTTGGTGGTCAGTCTGGCAGTGCTGGCGGCCCTAAAAGAAGAAGGCTTGGAGCCAGCCGTCGCAATCGGTCACAGTCTGGGGGAGTATGCCGCTTTGGTGGCGGCGGGGGCGCTGGATTTCTCGACGGCACTTCGGTTGGTGCGCCGCCGAGGTGAAATGATGGCCCAGGTTGGCGAGAGTAGTCAGGGCGTGATGACCGCTATTATCGGGCTGACTGCCGCCGAACTGACCGAATTATGCCAGCAAGCCGGGTCGGTCGGTCTGGTCGAGATTGCTAATTATAACGAACCATACCAGAGTGTCATCTCCGGCGAACGGTTGGCGGTTAGCCGGGTCGAGCAATTGGCCGAGCAAGCCGGAGCCAGAGCGATTATCCGCCTGAATGTCAGCGCCCCGTTTCATTGTAGCCTGATGGTCGGTTTGCAAAAAGCCTTTGAAAGCGACTTGAACCGGGTAGACTTTCAAGCGCCGGGTCTGCCGGTACTGGCTAACGTCAGTGCCGACTATCTTCGGACTGCTGCTGAGGTACGCCAGGCTCTTTATGAACAGGTCGCCGCGCCGGTCAGGTGGGTCGAAATGGTGCAGCGACTTTCCGACGAAGGTTATCAAACTTTTGTAGAGGTCGGGCCGGGCAAAGTACTGGCCGGGTTGGTTCGCCAGATTATACCGGTCGGTAGCCGCACCTTTAACATTGATAGCCCGGCCCGGTTACTCGATTTGAAAAAGAAGCTTCTGGCGACCACCTACGCTCCGAGCAACCTGGTTCAACCTATTTCAGCTTTGGCAAAACTGGAAGTGGATGTAGCGGCCTAGAACCGCCCCTACCGTGAACCGATTGGGATAGAACGCTATTCAGGACTAGATATATGACAGCTAGATAGCAAGAGCAAGAAAATAGAAAGAGAGGCATTGCTTTGAAAAAATTTGAGGGGCGGGTGGCAATCGTCACTGGGGCCGGGCGGGGTATCGGGCGAGCAATCGCCAAAGCCCTGGCCGAAGAAGGAGCGCTGGTCGCGGTCAACTATGCCCATAGCGCCCAGGCTGCCGAGGAATTGGTGCAGGAAATCCAGGCGGCGGATGGCGTGGCAAAAGCTTATCAGACCGATGTAAGCCACTATGCCGCCGTCGAAGAACTGGTTGCTACTGTCATCAAGGATTTCGGACGGCTGGATATTGTAGTCAGCAACGCTGGGATCAGCCGGGATACTCTGCTGGCGAACATGACTTATGACGAGTGCTGGGATGTAATGCGGACAAATTTCGGCGGGGTTTTCAACCTGACGCGGGTTGCGATGACCTACATGATGCAAGAACGGCGGGGTCGCATTATCAACATATCGTCGCCGGTAGCCGAACGCGCCCCGGTCGAGGGCCAGGCCAATTATGCCGCATCAAAGGCCGCTATCGAAGGCTTTATGCGCTGTGCGGCCCTCGAACTGGCTCGGTTTGGGATTACTGTCAACTCGGTCGCCCCCGGTTTTGTGCCAACCGAACTGGTCGGCGGTTTACTAGATAAACATAAAGATCGGATCATTCGCCGCATTCCGATGCGGAAATTTGAAAAGCCGGAAGAAGTGGCCCAGGCGGTGCTATTTCTGGCTTCGGACGAGGCAAGCTACATCACAGGTGAAGTCATTCACGTAGATGGTGGCGTGAACATGAGTATGGGGTTATAGAGAGTATAAAACAAGAAGAGCGTTTCTTCTAAAGTTTAAGTTGTTTTAGAAAACCAAGATTAGCTAACAAGGAGCAAACAGATGACTATGACTGCGATTAGCCCGACTACCGATTTGGATATTGTTGTCCGCGCCCAGATTGCGGCGGCCCTCGGCCTCGAACCGGACGAAGTGACCGGCGACGCGACCCTGGTAGGCGATTTGGGAGCCGAGTCGCTCGATATGCTGGACATGCTTTTTCGGATCGAGAAGAAGCTGGGTATCAAGGTGGCAATGAAGGATGTTAGCACCATCCTGGAAGGCAATCTCTCGAAAGAGGAGTTTGTGGACGAGTTTGGGCATATCACCCGGATTGGTCTGGAGCAGTTGCAAACCGCCCTCCCGCAGCTAAACCCGGTCGAACTGGAAGGCAAACTGGATGCCAGTGGGGTCTTTGGCCTCTTTACCGTCCAGAACCTGGCTGATATGGTGCGTCGGGTCGGGCAGGGCATGTAGCCTTGTCGTTACGCAGCTTAACGCCTATCTCAGCAGGCTATCGCTACTGGTGATCTAGAACGCGGTGGGGGATACCTTTACTGAGATAGGCCGGGCCGCTGGTAACTTCTTTTCAAGCTCGCAAGTCAGGAGAGTGCAATGCGCTTTTATATGGTAGACCGCATTTTGGAGGTGCAAAAAGATGTCAGCATCAAGGGCCTCAAAAATGTCTCGATTGTCGAGGATTTCTTTAGCGGCCAGTCCAGCGAGGACGAACCAGAACTACCCATGCCTTTGCTAATTGAGGCTCTTGCTCAATTAGGGGCCTGGTTTGTGGCGGCTACCAGCGATTTTGAGAAACGCGCTGTCCTGCTTTCGCTGGGCGAATTGCGCTTTCACCGTCCGGCCCGACCCGGCGACCAGCTTTTACTGGAAGACTGGGTAGTGTCGGCCAGCGACGATAACGCGGTAGTTTCTGGACGGATTCGGGTTGGCGACGAAATCATTATGGAAATGGACGAATGTATGTGCGCCATTATTCCGACCGGCAACCTGGAAGACCCGGCCCAGATGCGGCTAACCTACGAATGGTTAACTGGTGGTGCTGCTCGTTGAACAGACCGAAAATAATTTGTGTTACTCAGGCAAAATCACGGCCTAGCTGAAGGGAGCAAGCTGGATATGCGTTACTTATTGATAGACCGGGTATTGGAACTTGAGCCGGGCCAATTTATCCGGGCAGTCCGAAACGTCACCCTTACCGAAGACGTTCTGGCAACTCATTTTCCAAATTTCCCGATCCTGCCCGGCGTGATTATTACCGACACCCTGACCCAGGCGGCTAGTTGGGCCTACGCTGCCCAGACCGATTTTGCAGTCGGTACCCGGTTATACACCTTGCGTGAGGCCAAATTTCGCCGCTACGTGCGGCCCGGCGATCAGCTAATAATCGAGGCCCGCCACTTGCGCGACGAGGAAGGCGGTTGCACGGTCTGGCAAGCCAAAGCACTGGTAAATAGTCGCCCGGTTGCTTCAATCAAAGAGTTATGGCTGGCCCCCCGTTCACTCTCGCCGGAAGCCGCCGACCGCCAGCGCCGCAACTTCCGCTATTGCGGTGGTCTTGTCCCGGCCCTAGTGTAAACCGCTCGGCTAATTTTGTCTTGCTATAGCCGAATGCAAAGCGATTGAGCTAACCACTTATTTGTAGGAGCGAGCTTCTGCTCGCGATTGAACCCCCAGCCATCCCTTCCATCGCGAGCAGAAGCTCGCTCCTATAGGGGGTCTATATCTCTATAAGTTGGTATAGTCGAAAAGAGAAAGAAAAAGTTTTGTAGAGGGAAGTGAAAGATTATGAAGGTTGCAATTGACCCGAAACAGCGCGTGGTAGTGACCGGCCTGGGCGTAATTAGTCCGGTGGGCTTGAACCAGGCCGAATTCTGGGCCTCGATCTCTGCCGGTATTTCCGGCATCGGCCCGGTAGAGTCGTTAGATACTACCGGCTACGGCTCTCAGTTGGGTGCCGAGGTCAAAGGGTTTGACTTCGAGGCTTGGAGTGCCTGCCTGACCGATTTTGCCGACCGCAGTGCTTATTTTGCGGTTGCCGCCGGACAGGAAGCGCTCAAAGATGCTGGACTATCCAATCGCAACTCGCTCGATACCAACCGCTTTGGGGTAGTGCTTGGCACTTGTATGGGCGGGATGCGTAAGGGCGAAGAATGGCATCGTCAGTGGCGAATGCTGGGTACCGACCGGACCGACCATTCGCAACTGTTGGGCTACCAATTTTACTCACCGACTGACTCGGTTAGTGCCGCTTTCCAGTTGCACGGGCCAAAGACCACTATTTCGACGGCTTGTGCCGCCGGAGCCAACGCTATTGGGCTGGCCTTCGACCACATCCGCAACGGTCAGGCCGACTATATGCTGGCCGGTGGTACCGATACGCTGGCGAATATTGCCTATGCCGGGTTTACCTCGCTCCAATCGCTATCGGCTGAACCATGCCAACCCTACTCCAAAGACCGCAACGGCCTGACGCTGGGCGAAGGGGCCGGTTTGTTAGTCTTGGAGAGATTAGACCTGGCGCTGGCGCGGGGTGCCAACATCTATGCTGAGATACTGGGTTATGGCCTGAGTGTCGATGGTTATCACCCGACTGCGCCGCACCCTCAGGGGGTTGGAGCGGCCCACGCGATCCGGGCTACTTTGCTGGATAGCGGTCTGGAGCCTGAACAGGTACAGTATGTCAACGGTCATGGGACCGGTACACCCAAAAACGATATTGCCGAAACTAACGCGATCAAAGCTGCGCTAGGCGAAACCGCTTACAAAATACCGATTAGCAGCACCAAATCGATGATTGGGCATACCCTGGGTGCAGCAGGCGCGATAGAAGGAATTGCCACAATCCTGGCGATCTATCATCAGTTTGTGCCGCCTACCGCCAACTACCAGGCCGACGACCCCGAAATGGGTCTCGATTACGTACCAAATCACGGTCGCCCTGCCGCCCTGGATGTGGCAATCTCCAATTCATTTGCCTTTGGCGGCAACAATGCGGTGGTGGCTTATGGTCGCTACACTGGTCAGCCGCGCTACAAGGAGCAGGTCGTCGAGCAGCGCGTCGTTATCACCGGGTTAGGTATGATTAGCACTGCCGGGGTCGGGGTCGAACCGTTCTGGGAAGCGGTATCCAAAGGCCAAAGTTGCATACGTCCGATTACAACTTACGACACGACCGATTATTATTGCAAAAGCGGTGGCGAAATCCCCGAATTTGACGCTCGGCAGTTTATCGCCGCCCGCGACATGCGCCGGATGGATACCTCGAGCAAATACGCCATTATCACCAGCAAAATAGCCCTGGCGGATGCCGGTTTTGCGGTTACTGACGCTAATCGCCACCGGGTCGGGGTGCTGGCCGGAACCGGTAGCGGCCCGGCTCAGGCGGCGGTAGATTTCTTTGACCCGTTGATTGAGGGTGGCCCGCCTGCCGCTAACCCAGCTATTTTCCCCAACACCGTTTTTAATGCAGCGGCAGGCCAGGTGGCGATCCATCTTCAGTTGCAGGGTTGCACCTCGACCATTACCGCCGACCGCGCCTCCTCCGCCCACGCCCTGGCTTACAGCTACGATTTGCTCCGGCGTAATCTGAACGATGCCATTATATGTGTGGCGATGGATGAATTCCACGAAGCCGGGCTGGCTGGCTCGACTGGCCTCAATCTGGTAAGCGAAACGCCCCGCCCGTTCGATAGTCAGCGCAATGGCTATGCCCCTGGCGGGGGAGCGGTGGCCCTGGTGCTGGAAACTCTCGAAAGCGCCCAGAAACGCGGCGCTACTATTTATGGCGAAGTGGCTGGTTATGGCATGAGCTCGGATGCTACCCAGACCGGTCAGCAGGACATCAAAGGCGAACATATTGCCAGGGCTATGCAACTGGCTCTGGCGGCAGGTCAGCTTACCCCGACCGACTTGAATTACATCTTTGCCAGTGCCAACGGCCAACGGGCGGGCGATCTGGCGGAAGCTCAGGCGATCCAACTGGCTCTGGGTGACGATGTTAGTCAGGTCTCGGTTAGTTCTATCAAAGGCACGATTGGCGAACCCTACGGCTCTACCGGGGCCTTCAATGTAGTAGCCGGGTTGCTGGCAATGCGCGATTTACGGGTTCCGCCGACGTTGGGCCTCGAAAAGCCCGGCGCTGGTTGCAAGCTACAACACGTCACCCAGGAGCCAATGGATATTTACCTGAATAACTTTCTGGCAAATTCGGTCGCTTGTGGCGGTAACAACGTTAGCTTGCTGGTCAAACGGTTCGCCGAGTAAACATATCCCCTGGTGTGAGAGAACACAGAACCGAGTTCTGACATACCAGACAACCCTGGAAAGCAGGCTATTTATGTCACAATCTCAAGTAGAGGTGATGTTGCGCGGGTACGCCGGGTTAAACCGGCGCGACCTGGATGCGCTTACGGCTGATTGGGCCGAGGATATTGTCTTTACCTTCCCCGGCGATACCCGCCTGAGTGGGGTTCATCACGGTAAAACCGATGCCGAACGCTGCTTCTGGATACTGCAACAGGTTATGCCAGATGTGCAGATTGTGGTGCTGGACGTGATCGACGGGCCAGACGTGGTTATGGTGGAGTGGGTCAAACGCAGTACCGGGCCGGATGGTCAGGTTTTTGAAAATCCGGGCCTGACGGTCGCCGAATTTCAGGGCGAACAGGTGGTAGTGATGCGCGATTATCTGGACACTATCAAACTGTCCAACCTTTTCCAGACCAAACCGGCTAATCCCAGACGGAAAGTGGGAGGTAATTAGCAATGGGCGGACACCTTGACCAGAAAATTGCATTGGTGACGGGCGGGTCACGCGGGATTGGTCGGGCGATTGTACAGGAACTAGCCAGCCAGGGGGCGACCGTCCTGATAAATTATGCCCACGATGCGGCCCCCGCCGAAGCCCTGGTAGCCCAGATTCAGGCCCAGGGCGGGCGGGCCTGGGCTTACGAAGCAAACGTGGCCGATGAGGATAGCGTACAAAGTCTGTTTGGCCGGATCGGGGAGCAGTTCGAGCGGCTCGACATTTTGGTCAATAATGCCGGTTATGGGGCGATGCGTCCGGTGGCGGATTTGCCCCTGCGACATTTTCAACGGGCGCTCGACCTTAACTGCCGGGCAATTTTGCAGTGTTCTCAGGAAGCTGCACGGCTAATGAGCCAACCAGGGGGGTCGGGTGGCAAAATCATCAATATTTCCAGCGTAGGGGCGGGGCGGGTTTTGCCACGCTATACCGCGATTGGAGTTTCAAAAGCGGCCCTGGAAGCCCTGACACGCTATCTGGCGGTGGAATTGGCCCCTGCCAATATAGTGGTTAACGCTATCTCGTCCGGGCCGGTTCAAACCGATGCCCTGCACTATTTCTACAACGCCGAGCGAGCGCTTGTATCGGCGCTTGAACAAACCCCGGCCGGTCGGCTGGTGGTAGCTCAGGATGTGGCCCAGGTGGTCAATTTTCTATGTAGCGAGGCGGCCTGGATGATCCGAGGTCAAACCTTAATGGTGGATGGCGGCCTTTCGCTCAGTATCCACGTCTATTAGCCATCAAATCTGCTATAAGCAATCGAAACGACAAAGATGGAGAATTAAATGATGCAAGCAACTGAGAATTTACTCGATAGCCCTCCCCAGGCGCAGAGCGCTATCCGGGCCGAATTTGAGCGTCAGTACGCCCGGTTTAGCCAGGGTGATCTGGCCGGTTTTGTGCAGGACTGGCATCCTGCCGCCGTACTCTGGCTGGCGGACGGTTTGCCGTTGAGTAATGGCGCGAGTAGTGGCAGTTTTACGGGTAAACCGGCCATTACTGATTTTTTTCGGGGTCTGTACCAATTTATAGGTGAGGCGGGGAATATTAAAGTAGTTAATTGCGGGCGGCGTGGTGATAAAGGGTTGGTCGAGTGGACTTACCAACAGGCCGACCAGCCTCACTGGTGGGCTATTCGGTTGCGCTACGACCAGGACGATCAGGTAATCGAGGCGCGGTGCTATACCGATATGTTGAAGTTACGCGAAATGTTGGTGGCTGCCGGGGTCACTTTGTAAAAATATCGGTAAGGTAAATTGAAAGGTAATTATTCAGCCCTGTCATTCTGAGCAAAGCGAAGAATCCAGATTCTTCGCTTCGCTCAGAATGACAATTCCCAGGCTGGGTGAATAGTTACATTGACACAACTTTCGCTCCTGAACGTTAGAAAGGCCCGGTTTGACCGACTTTTGAACTTAGAAAGTTGTTTCGAGCGAAAGTCCTAATTGAAAGAAGGAAAAACATGGCTATCGAACTGGCCGACCAGATTTATCTTTTGGAGTTGCCGCTACCCTTCGCCGTAAATATGTTCCAGCCTCATGCGGTCGGTAGTATTAATCTCTATTTGATCCGCGACGGTAGCCGCCTGATGCTGGTGGATTGCGGGATGAGTTGTGCGGCCTCCTGGGAAATACTCAAGGCCGAATTTAATTCGTTGGGGCTAGAATTTTCGCAACTTACCGATATTGTAATTACCCACACTCACATCGACCATATTGGTATGCTCGATCAACTGATCGCGCTTGCGCCCCAGGCCACCGTTCATATTCATCAGCTTGAACTTAATTTGCTGACCCAGCAGCAACTGGCTCCTTCGCTAGTGGCCCGGCAATTCCAGGTTTGGGACGATTTGAACGGTCTGCACGTGCATGAGGCTTCTGGTTATGCCGCTTCCGAAGTGAACCTGGCCGGTTTTATCCGAAACAGCGCCACGCACAGCCATATATTGACCGGCAACGGCACGGTAAAGCTGGAAAGCCAGACCTGGGAACTGCTCTGGACCCCCGGTCACGCTCCCGGTCATCTGGCATTATATAACCGGGCCAGTCGGGTCTTGATTTCGGGCGACCATCTCTTTGCCACCACTTCTTCCAGTGTAACTCGCTTTCCGGGGTCGGCTCAAAATCCACTGGCTGATTACCTGACTTCGCTTGAACAACTTGGTCGGCTGGATGTCCAATTGATACTACCGGGGCATGGTCCTAGTTTTACCAACCTGACCGAGGTACTTACCAAAGTTGGGCGACAACACCGCCGTAAAATAGACCGGGTGCGTGAAGCCCTCAGCGAGGGTCTAAAAACCCCTTATCAGATTACCCAGGAATTATGGCGCGATGCCCTGAACCCGGTCACTTACCGGCTGGCTTTAAGTGGTACTTTATCGTACATCGAGTGGCTAGTAGACCGGGGCGAAGTAGTAAGCCAGCTTTACAACGGCGTGACTTATCTGGAAGGTTGCCAAAAACCGGGTCTGGTGCTGGCAAGCGTGAAATAGAGTGTTAGATTTAGCTATAGCAAAAGCTCCCTCCTACAAAGACACAGAACGAGGCAATAAGCCTGTAATTTGGTGCCTTTAGTCAAATTGATTATGAGTAAATTATGTTAGATTTTGAACAAATTCGCTGGGTTGGCGACCGGGATGAAGTACACATCTGGGGTACTACGTTAGACCAACCGACGGCTCAGTTTGAGCAACTGGCCCGCTTTCTTTCACCGGCAGAACAGGCCCGGGCGGCCCGTTTTTCGGTGGCCCGTTACCGGCATCGCTTTTGTAGCGGGCGCGGTTTGCTACGGATTTTGCTTGGTCGTTATTTGCAAATCGAACCCGCCCAGTTAGTTTTTTGCTATGGCCCGCAGGGTAAGCCAGCCTTGCGCCGGGATTACGGGTTGCGCTTTAATATATCCCATTCGGGTAGTCAGGCTCTGTATGCCGTGTCCTGGAACCGGGAGATCGGGGTTGACCTGGAACGAGTGCGCGGTTTGGAAGATATTGGGCCAATCGCCCGCCGCTATTTTTCGCCCGGTGAGGTTAAAACGCTCGAAAGCCTGCCCTCGGTGCAGCAGTTGGAAGGGTTTTTTAATTGCTGGACTCGCAAGGAAGCTTACCTCAAAGCCGATGGTAGCGGGTTGAGTCAGCCACTGGACGGCTTTGATGTTTCGCTGCGACCGGGTGACCCGGCCCGGTTGCTTCGAGTAGCCCGCGACCCCCAGGAAAGCGGACGCTGGTCAATGCAGCATCTGACCCCTCAGCCGGGTTATGTGGCGGCGGTAGTAGTACAGGGCCAGGGCTGGCAGCTTCGTTCCGGTCAACTTAACTTCAGTTAAAATTCCCCAGAGCCGTCAGGCCTTATTCTAGCTCACCTAAATATTACCTTTGGAACGTATTTAGACCCAATTCGTTGGCAGAGCAATGTCCAACAAAATAATCCCGGCCCCTGTTGGACATTACTCCGCCACTGGATTTTTCGGTCAGGCTCTAAATTAACAGCCATGCAGACGAGATGTTCTGCATGGCTGTTGTCAGGTTTATAAGTTGGCGCAAGGCTATTCTAGCAAATGAGAAAGACATTGGGTTGCTAGGGGCGACCCTATGTGGTCGTCCCCCTCGGAGACCGTGCCGGGTGTTCACGGGCGACCACATAGGGTCGCCCCTACCGAAAACGGGTCTATAGTGCTGGCTGTAGAGCCGGGTTTAGTACTGGCTGTTGAGTCAGGGCTAATTCTTCGAGCAGTCGGGCCGAATGGGTAGCGCCATCGTACTGGGCGCTAATAGTTTGAAGCTGACGCGCCTTTTGGCGATAACCCGGTTGGGTTAGTATCTGACGGACGGCGGCCCGTATGCGGTCGGGGCGGGCGTTTTTCAGGTTGAGACCCACGCCCGCCCACTCTACCCGACAACCCACCTCCGGTTTATCATTTACAAAGCCATGCACCACCATCGGGACGGCATTCGCCAGGGCCATCAACACCCCATTATAACCGCCATTTGTGACCATTACATCGACATAGGGTAGTAAAGCGGCGTGCGGGAGGTACGGCTCCAGCCGTAAATTAGCCGGTAGGTCGGTCAGGCCGAGGCTTTGGACTGATTTACCGCCACCGGTCGTAGCGACGACCAGCACTTCTTCATCCGCTAGGGCTTCAATCGCGGGCAAAAGTAACTCGCGGAGGTCAGTGTCAATCGTTCCCTGGGTAATGTGGACTACCGGTCGGCCTTGCATGAGTTCCGGCCACCAGTGAGGCGGCTTAAAGTCCTGACTAAGCGGCGCGGGCGGCAGCAATGGCCCTACAAAATGAACCTGAGCAGGCTGGTCACTTCGTGGGTATTCAAACTCTGGGATGCTACCTTGCAAAAACAAATAAGGCGATAAGGCCATTTCGCCAGGGTCAGCCGCGACTGCCGGAAGACCCAGACTGCGGCGGAGTTGATCGTTGTATTCAATTACATCCCGAAAGACCACTTCACGACGCATCTGGTACAACTCGCGATTACGCGCCTGTCCGTCGGGTGAGCTATCTGGGGCCTGCTTTAGGCCAAATGGGGCGGTATCGCGACTGTTAAGGGTCAGGGGGGTATGGCCCAGGGTCGCCCAAACCGGCCCGCCTTTTTCGTGTAGCCAGTTTGCTCCCACAAAACAAAAATCGGCCAGAATAACGTCAGCCGCAAAACTGCCCAGAATTTGCTGCAAATCAGCCATATGTTTGGGGCCAGCTTCAATAAAAACGTGACGGTAGTCGTGTCGGATGCTTTCAACCCCGCGCAGACCGCTGCGTCCCGGAAAATAAGCCTCCATATCGAGGTCATCAAAATCGTAAGCCGCCTGATAGCCAAAAAATTGGATGCCCTGCGCTTCGATTTTGGCTCGGTAGCGCGACCCGGTGTACCAGCCTACCTGATGACCGCGTTCGATCAACTTTTCGGCAACCACCAGGGCTGCCGTAACATGACCGCGTATCGGTAAAGTAGCGATTAAAAAAGATGACATATTTTATTCCTCGCTCAACTTAAATCGGCTTACCTGACTAGCCTAATTCGAGGTGCGGTCAGCCGAACAGTCGCTATCCTGTAACTATCAGGGGTGGGAGGGATTTCTAATCCCGATAGAGCCAAATCAGGATTAGAAATCCCTCCCACCATTCCATTATAAAGAAAGCTGAATAAAAAATTGTAACTACACAGCCTCATCCTTTGGGCGACCACATCGGGTCGCCCCTACCAAAATCTGTTGTAGGGTGCGACCCGATGTGGTCGCCCGGCCTGAGTAGTTACAAAAATTAGGATATTCTTTGATTAAATCGAGAAATCCACTAATTGCCGGGCTGCCGACTGGATGGCGTAAAGAGTTTGATCCAGGTCTTGCTGAGTGTGAGTTGCCTGGATCGAAAGCCGGATGCGGGCCTTACCCGCCGCCACCGCTGGATAGGCAAAGACGTTGCAGAAAATACCCTGGTCGTGGAGTAGTTTTCCAAACGGCCAGGCTTTGCGCTCCGAACCGAGCATTACCGGGATAATCCCACTTTGCGGGTTGGCCCCAATATCGAAGCCCAACCGCCGTAGCTCGGTTTGCATATAATTTACGTTCTGGCGCAAGGCGGTTAGTCGTTCGGGTTCACTTTCCAGAATGTCCAAGGCTGCCATAATCGCGCCCACGTGCGGTGGAGTGATGCCCTGGCTAAAGACCCGCGAACGGGCGTTAAGCCGCAGGTAGTGAATGACCTCGCGTGGCCCGGCTACAAAAGCCCCGGCTACCCCAATTGCTTTGCTCAGAACTCCCATAATCAGGTCTACTTGCTGACCTTTTAGACCAAAATGTTCGCAAGTGCCGTAACCCCGTTCGCCCAGCACCCCCAGACTATGCGCGTCATCTAGCAACAGTCGCGCCCCATATTTCCGAACCACTTCTAAAAGCTGGGGAACCGGCGCTATATCACCTTCCAGGCTAAACACCGAATCGACCACCACCAGTGTCCCTTCGTATTCGGCCTGACATTCCTGCAAGACTTTTTCCAGATGCTGCACGTTATTATGCCGGAAGGTCCGAAAAGTGGCCTGGCTCAACCGGCTACCGTCTATCAGGCTGGCGTGATTGTTGGTATCGTTGACAATCGCTTCATTCTCGCCACCCAGACAGCTAATCGTACCCAGGTTGGCGGCGTAGCCACTGGTAAACAGCGTCGCCGCCTCACAACCCAATAACTTGGCAAGGCGGTCTTCCAGTTCGAGTTGCAAATCAAAGGTGCCGGACAGAATTGGTGCGCCAGTCGTGCCAACCCCGTACTTTTTGATCGTAGCGATAGCGGCTTCGGCCAGGCGGGGGTCGTTGCGTAGCCCTAGATAGTCGTTGTTGGACATCATTATCATTGAGCGAAGTTCGCCGGTATAAAGGTCGCGCACCAGTGGGCGGGGGTCGAGCGGTTGCACCAGAGGCCGCTCGAAAGTGTAACAATTCTTCTGCCACAGGGCATAGCGCATAAAGGAGAAGTGTTCGTAAGCTTTATGAAAGATGTCTTTAGCGGCGTTGTCGGCTGGCACAACCGTATCAAGCATCAGGGGGTGCGCGGGTAGACTCTCGGTTACTACTGAACTCATATTCAACTTCCTTTCGGTGGACTACTTTTTAACCACACAGGACTTTCGCTTCGGGAGCCACCTGGCGTTAAAAACTACCCCTCCGCTTCGGATTGAACCCTTAAGCGGGGTTCAATCCGATAGTCCGTCTTATTACTAACACCCCTGGTGAATGGATTATGCGCCGCTTGTTTTCTGCGATTTACTTAAGGTGAACTTTTGCCAGAAAGCCCTGTAAAGGATGTAACGATAGCAATGACGGGGCATAGCCAAACCGGAACATATCGGTCTGAACAAGTTCCAGGCGGCAGTATTGCAAAATCATCGGGATTGCCAGTTGCATTTCGAGCATTGCCAGACTATTACCGATACACAGACGTGGCCCGCCCCCAAATGGAAAGTAGGCAAACCGGGGCAACTCGACCCGATTACCCGGCATAAACCGTTCCGGGTCGAAAACTTCTGGGTCGGCCCAAATGCCCGGATAGCGGTGGGTGGCATAGGGCGAGATAAAGACGGTTGAGCCTGCCGGGATGTGGTAGCCGCCAATTACATCATCGTTTACCGCGTCGCGTGGAAAGGCCCAGATAGACGGGTAAATTCGTAAAACCTCGTCAATCACGGCCCGACCATAGGGCATGGCTTCCAGGGCTTCCAGACCCGGCAACCGTTTGCCCAAAACGCTACTTGCTTCGCTATCAAGTCGGTCGTAAACGGCAGGATGCTGGCAGGCCGTAAACAAAGCCCAGGACAAAGCGGTTCCAGTGGTCTCGTGTCCGGCCAAAAACATCGTCATAAGCTCGTCGTGTACCTGCTCATCGGTCAGCAAGGGTTGGCCCGTATCGGCATCGGTAGCATCCAGCAACATCGAAACCAGGTCTGGTTTGGCATTGCGTTTTTGGTGGTGGGTCTCAATAATTTGGTAGATAAACTTACGCATGGTATCACGGGCGCGTTCCACCCGCCTATCATAGGCCGGGGTAGTGTCCATCCCATCCGGGTTGACCAGCGACCACTTCCGTAGCATGGCAATACTCCATACTTTGGTGGCCTGATGAACTACTTCGGCCTGCTCGACCGGCACGTCCAGGCTAAAAATTAGCTTGCTCAAACAGTCAATGCTCAAATTCATGGCTTCCGAGAGCAAATCAATTGGTTCGTCACGAGCGGCCTGTTCGCCCCAGCGTTGCAACATAGCGCTAATAGATTCGGTCATAGTCTGGGTAAAGCCAGCGATAGTCTGGCGATGAAAGCCCGGTTGGGCGATCCGTCGGTTTTGGAGCCAGTGTTCGCCGTCACTGGTTAGCAGGCCCTGGCCCATAAACTTTTCAAATACTTCGTAAAACTTGCCGCGCACGTAGTTACGATTGTTATCCTGTAGCACGTGCTTGACATAATCGGGGTGAGTGATCTGATGGGTAAGATAAGGGCCAATTTGCGCCCGGACGATGCCGCCGTACTCCTGTTGCAACCGCAAGGTCATCGAGACCGGATCGTGTCGGTACTCATCCATAAAAGCATCTGGCGAGTAATCTTGAGGGCCAGGAGCCAGGCGCAAACCTGGCGGCGCGTCTTGAACTGCGCTAAGGGTAGTGACTGACGACATTTTTCTAATCCTTTCGGTTTGAGCCGGGCTGCTACACATACCACTCCCGGTCACAATCTGGTTTAACACCGACACCAATTTCCCACAAAAGACGCTGTACACAGGGATGCAAGCAGGCCAATCAACTTAGAACTGATCCCAGTTCAGCACGGATAGGCAAAATCTTTTGTAACTACTCAGGCCACCATGTCATTCTGAGGCGGGGGATTACCTGGATTTTGCCAAAGATAGCTCTCCGCCGAAGAATCTTAGACCCTTCGCTGTGGCTCAGGGTGACAGGGCTGAGTAGTTACAATCTTTTTTAATCCTGTGCATCCTGTCCATCCCTGTTAATTCCCAAAGCGTAGGCAACCTAGTTAAAGCGGAACCGCCGGGCTGCAACCAGGAAGAAGACGGCGGCGAACCCCAGCAACACCCCAACATTTGGTAAAATACCGATCCAGTCGGCCCCCCGCACCATCACATCCTGATAACCAAACAAGGCCCAGCCGTGGGGCGTAAACAAGGCCAGGTTATTCATAAAGTCGGGCATAAAGACGGGTGGAACCAGACAGCCTCCAATGGAAGCCAGCACCAGTACAATAATCGTTCCGATGCCGCTAATTTGTTGGGTGGTGCGGGCAAAGGCTGCTACCAAAAGCCCCAGGCTGGTGGCGCAGGCCGCTACCGACATGGTGATAAGTAACAGCCCCAGCGGATGTTCGCCCAGGCCCATCCCAAAGACCACCGCACCAATTCCAAACAACACCCCAACCTGTAACAAACTCACTAAATAATAGGGTAGCAATTTGCCCATCAGGAGGGCCGGACGACCGACCGGGGCCGCCAGCAGACGGCGGAAAGTACCGTCGGTGCGTTCGCGCAAAACCGACCCGGCTAGTTCAGTAACAATAAAAAAGATGTACATAATCGTAAAGCCGGGGACGTTTTGCTGGTAGACACTCGGATATTTTGGGGCTGTAACACCCGCCGGGTTGACCGCCTCGAAGGTGGCCCCACCCAGTCGGTTTTCGGGCCGGGTGTCATCGGAGCTAACTGCCACCGCGATCTGACGATTAATCTCAGTGGCGGTTGGGCCGATCACGCCCCCTTTTTCCAGCATGCGGCTAACGCTCACCTGGAGTAATACCGGCTCGACCACCTGGTCTACCAGACTTAGCAGTACGGCTTGGGTCGGTTTGACAATTTGCTGCGCGGCTGCCGGGTCGCTCATAAAGCGCACCGTAACCTTTCGCCCAGCTAGGACATCCTCGCTAAATCCTTTTGGAATAAACAGGGCCATACTCCGCTTGCGGTCTTTTATCAGGCTTTCGGCACGGGCCGCTTCCAGCAGACGACCATCCGGGTCGTTGGTTTCAAACTCCATGCCGTTGGGTTTGCCAGCCTTACTCATATTGGCAAGCAAGCGGGTCGCCAACGGCCCTTGTGGGTCATCGTTGACCACCAGCACCCGTACCGGGGTAGTGTCGTTGAGGCTGTTAAAACTCTGACCCAGCGCCAGGCTAAGCACTATAATAAACATCAAAGGTGAGACAAATAGAGTTATCAGGCTGCCTCGCTCGTTGAAAATTATCTTGAGGTCTTTGGCGGTAATGCTAAATACTTTCATGCTGCTACTCACTCTCTCAGCTTCTTGCCGGTTAACTGTAAGAAGACTGCTTCCAGGTTTGGTTGCCCGATTTCCAGACTGGTCAGTTTCAGGCCGAGCGCATTGACCGCCGGTATAAGTTCGAGCAAGGCGTTTTGAGCCTGCCCGGTTTTGCAACGCAAGCGGGTCCCAGACCCAACCTCGCTTGCACTCTGGCTGGTCGAAGTTAGTGGCTCTTCGGTCACTACCTCAACTTGTTCTATCGAAGGCAGGGCTTCCAGGTACTCGATAACCTGCGGTTCAAAGCGATCCAGCCCCAGGTAAACCATACCCTGAGCGTGGTTGGCTATCAGCGCTTCTTTGGTGTCCAGCGCGATTAACTGACCGTGATCCATGATGGCAACCCGCCGGCACAAAGTTTCAATTTCCTCAATGTAGTGGCTGGTATAGATTATGGTCATGCCAAATTCTTGATTTAGCCGCCGAACGCTCTCGAAAATATGATTACGGCTTTGCGGGTCTACCCCGACGGTCGGCTCATCCAGGATCAAAAGCCGAGGGTTGTGCAACAGACCGGCAGCAATGTTGACCCGCCGCTTCATGCCGCCCGAAAAGGTTTCGATGCGGGCTTTAGCCCGGTCGCTCAGCCCTACAATTTCAAGGGCCTGAGCGATGCGTTCTTTTAACAACCGATTATGCAAGCCGTAAATTTTGCCAAAAAAGAACAAGTTGTCGTAAGCACTAAGCATCGGATAGAGCGCCAGGTCTTGCGGTATAATTCCAATAAGCTGTTTAACCTGCGGACTATCGCGTAGCAGATCGTAGCCACCGATGTTAGCCGTTCCACTGGTCGGCGGAATGATACCGCTCAGCATATTAATCAGGGTGGTTTTCCCGGCTCCATTTGGCCCTAACAGTCCTAGAATCTCGCCCGGATAGATCGAAAAACTCAGGCCATTGACGGCAGGCAGGCTGCCATACTGTTTGACCAGTCCTTGAATCTGGACATAGGGCGCTTTAACAGATTCGTCTGAAGCTAACGTGGGTAAGCCGCTCCCCGCCACCGTCCGGGTAAGAGGCTCTGCCACTGCGCTATCTATTACATTTATCATAATTGCTACCTGATCCTTTGGAAACTGATTAGGCTGTATCTTATACACTTAGCCTTTGGATTATTTTATGGCGATTTGGGTCGGTTTACCACGTGGCTTTGCCCGGTTATAGGCCGCTTCAACCTGTGGAAAACCCCAAACCAGCTTTGCCAACCTGGGCTACCTCGTTCAAGCTGAGTAGTTAGCTTGAATTAGACCTCGACTAACCAGCCCGCGTCACTGGCTTTTTTGACCGCTTCGGCCCGGCTGGAAACCAGCATTTTGCTATACAAATTACTCAGATGATATTCAACGGTACGTTCGGTGATCCCAAGCTGCTGGGAGACTTCTCGGTTGCTCAACCCTTCTGATATAAGGCGGATAATACTTTTCTCGCGCTGGGTTGGGCGGGTAAGCAGATTTGAATACTGCGAAGAATTTTCAGCCTGTTTCAAAAAGACCTGCTGACCCATCATAAGCATTCGGATAGTAGAAAGAAGTTCAATCGAAGAACGCTCTTTAACCAGATAGCCATCCAGCCCGGTAGATTGCGAAGCTTGCAAGTAGCTATCATTGTTAAAGCCGGTCAGCACCAGCACCCGAATGTCCGGTTGAATTTGTTTGAGTTGCTGACCAGCCCGAATACCGTTGAGCCGCGGCATATTGATGTCCAGCAAGGCCAGATCGAATTGCATGGCTTGGGCCAACCGCAAAGCCTGCTCACCGTCGGAGGCTTCCCCCGCTACGACCATATCCGGCTCGTTATCAATAATAAGCCGGGTTCCACTCCGAACTACGGCGTGGTCGTCCGCCAGCAAAATCTTGGTTTTACGGTTTTCCATATAGCACTCTCTCTCTTTCGTTCCGGGTTAGTCTCTTACCTGTAACAAAGCCGGGCTAAACTCGACCCCTGGGCTGATCTGCGGTGGTTTCAACTTAAGTTTGTAAATTCAGCGTCCGGGCTTCGGCAACAGTTCGGGCTTTTGGGCTGTTAGCGGGTCGATCAGCCAGACTATCCACTGATGGCAGTTTGGCACAGGTCAGTCGAACTCGCACTAGCGTTCCCTGCCCCGGTCGGCTTATAATCTCGAACTGTCCCCCCAACCGTTCGACTCGTATCCGCAACCCGGCCAGTCCCAGATGACCCTCACGGGTAAATTGGGCCAGACTAAAGGCCACTGGCAAACCTTTACCATCATCGTGTATTTCAAAAATGAGGTCGGGCTGGGTACAATCCAATTGGATTGTGACCTGACTAGCCTGGGCGTGTTTGATAGTGTTGTTAAGGCACTCTCGCGCCACCATAAATAAACTATGCTCCACCAGACGCGGCAAGCGCTCCTCGAAATGCAGACCTGCCAGCTTTACCTTGACCTCAAAATCCGGGGCCTTGCAACGGCTGGTATCCTCGCCTAGCCAGTGCAAGGCCGCCGCCAATCCGACCGTATCAACCGCAATTGGGTAAAGACCGAGGCAGATGTTACGCACTTCCTGGATACAATCCTGCGCTACCAGACTCAGGTTTTGCATCTGGCTGGCGACATTGGCGGAAGGAGCCTGTTCGTGTTGGAATAGTTCCAGGCAGAAAGTAGCATGCCGGGCAATAAAAATCAGGTTTTGTAACACGCCATCGTGTAGCACATAGGCCAGGTTTTCGCGCTCCTGGTCCTGTACCTGGGCCAATTCGTAGTTAAAGGTACGGGCTTCTTGATGTGCGGTTTGAAGTTGCTGAACCTGATCTACCACCCCCGCCTGTTTGATGTAGCCCACGCGGGCGACCATTTTTTGAAGGAGCCGACGCAAGCCCGTAAAAGGTCTGGTGTCAATTAAGTAAGTTTCCAAACTAAACCACCCTGTGCTTTGTCTAATTACCGGCTATGCCAGCCAGTTTGTTTCTCTGAAAGCAGTCTTATTCAATCTGTCCATAGTGAGGATTTTGGGCCGGTTCTCGGTTATGACCGACCCTCTCCGAAACCAGACCCAGTTCGTTCAAGCGAGTCACTAGCCAGATAAAGTTATCGGTTGAGATACTTAGCAAAACCTCGCGTTCAGCTTCTTCAAGCTGATAAGTCTGGATCGCTTCCTGCGGTTGAGCTAACAATAACTGGCAAAATTTCTTATCGGTAATACACCGATTTAACATTCTTATAAGGTCTTGCGAAGCCATAGGTCGAACCTTTTGTGCCTATTTGTGCCTATTTGTTTTATCTGATTGTAGGTTTACCCTGTTATGGTGTGGCCTAAACCTGATTCCTCATCTTCTACTACAAACTTCACCAGAACTGGGGTGGGCCTGATCGAGCGGGTTTATCTCTGGCTCGGCCCCGCCCGAACCTCTACCAGGGGCTACCGGGGTCACACCTCAAGAAGGGTGCAAGGGCCGGGGCAAGCGTTAAGAGTACCACTGCCAGCCCGATAGACCGCCGCAGGATTACCGCCCGGATCGACTTCCAATTGGGCCGGTTCGACCTAGTATCAGTGCTATCGGTCAACTCGGTCGTTTCGCTTGTAATCAACATGTAAAGCCTCTTCTTTCTAGGTGTAATCTTTGTGGTTATCGTTTCGCTAAACAAAATCGGGTAGCAAGCTGATCTTGCAGACTAGAACTGGTAGTTAGCTGACCCGTTGTTTGTTGATGCAGTTTGATTTCGCTTATGGCTTGATGATAAAGCAGGGGAGTTGCCAATCTGTGACCACTCTGGCCCAATTTGTTGCCACTAACAAAGAAATTCGTGACCACGACTGAAAACACTCAAAATGGGCTAACTAATGTCCGGCAAAGCCGTCTGGCTGTTTTATATCTATACAATACATCGACAAAACCTTGACACAAACTCTCTTGTATGATATGTTTATAAAGTCAAAATAAAAATTACACCAAACCTAAATATGATAAGTTTGGTATGCTCAAATTCGTTAGAATACCTGCCAAAAATCGTTTATCGCTCGGACTTTTATACGTTAGTTTACAGCTATGCTACAGCCGACAATGATGTAGCGCTTGCCTATAGCTTTATCTAACCTGCTCGCATCGCAAAAAGTTAGTTTAAGCTTTATTTGCTTTAATTAGGTTCAATCTGGGTCAGCCAGCCGTGATTTACCAATAATCCGGCCCGGCGGTTACTCGGATTAAATGTGTTTGAAGCGCAAGGTCTGTAAATAGCGAACTAAAATGAGTCAAACTGAAACAACTGGTTCATTTCTGCCCCGCTTACTAACCAAGTTAGCTCCACCACGCTTCAAAACTACTATGTTGCGCCGGGAGCATTTGATCGATTTTCTGGTTGAAAATCAGGATAGCCGCCTGACCATTATTTCCGCGCCTGCTGGTTATGGCAAAACCACCCTGTTAGCCGATTACGTCAGTCGCGGCTTGAAGCCAAGTTGCTGGCTCACCTTTGATGAAAGCGATATTGACCCGGCCATTTTTGTTGAAAGTTTGGTTTGGTCTATCAGCCGGGTCTATCCCCAGTTTGGCGCAAACGGTCAACTGTTGCTACGCCTCGTAGAAGCCCTACACGACCTCCATACCGGACCAGAAGTATGCGGACGGCTTTTGGTAAACCAAATCTACACCCAAATTACCGAAGATTTTGAATTGGTGCTGGACGATCATCACATTGTCGAGAACCAGCCCCAGCTTAATGAATTGATTGGTTTTTTCCTAAATTATTTGCCTGATAATTGCCGGGTTCTGCTCAGTTGTCGCTCTTTCACGCCGCTAAACCTGACTTCGCTCATGCTGCGCGGCGAGGTAGTGGGGATCGGTACTACCGAACTGATGATGACTTCTGACGAAGTTCATCATCTGCTGGCCGATAATTATCATTTAGCGATCAGCCAACACGAAGCCGCCGAACTAGCCCGGCAGACCGAGGGCTGGGTTACTGGTATCTTGCTCGGTAGCCAAAAAGTACTAAGCCAGCGCACCAACCCCGATTTTGCTAACCAGGAATTTTTGTTTAATTATCTGGCAACCAAAGTATTGTCTCATCTTCCGACCCACTTGAGCCGCTTCTTGCTGGATACAAGCGTGTTGGAATATTTGCAGGCCGACTTTTGTAACAATCTGCTCGATAGCGTTGATGCGCTGGAGTGTTTGCGCGAGTGTGAACGGCAGCATTTGTTTTTGAGCCGGGTCGAGCAAAGCAATTATCCCGGCAATATTAACCTTCCGGGCGGCAGTAACCGCAATTACTATCGGTTTCACAGCCTTTTCCGTGATTTCCTGCTAACCCAACTCAAACAAACTGACCCGGCACGCTTTTGCGATTTGCACTATCGGAGTGCCAGCCTTTTCAAAGAACAGGGCGACACGGTTCAGATGATGGCCCACCTGCTGCAAACCCAAGATTACCGGGCCATAACGGTGGCCCTGCTAAGCATCAGCGAAGATCAGCTAAAAGCTGGTCATTCCCAGAGTATCGAAAGCTGGCTAAATGGTCTGCCCGAAGTTACCCTCAAAGCCGAACCGGATTTGTTGCTGTTAAAAGCGCGGGCTTTGAGTCTTAGTGGGGCGTTTAATCAGGCTTACAGCGTCCTCGAACAGCTAGAGGTTTCGCTGTCGCCCGCTAAAATTAACGCTAAGAACGATTTGGCAACGGCAGCCCATAGTTTGATCCAGGCTAAAGTTTTTTTCTGGCGAGGTCGGATATTGCGTTCGGAAACCCGGTTAATAGCGGCGGTAGAAAGCCTGGAAGCAGGGCTGGCCGTGCTGACGCGGTCGGGAGTGCCTTTATTGGATTTGGATGCTCCGACCGACCCGGCAGCGGTGCTGGCCCACGATGCTTACCTGAAGCTTAGATCGGAAATCTATCTGGAACTCGGTATTTGTCTGGGTATCAACGGTCAGTACCGACTAGCAATCAACGCTTTGCAACAGGCTCGTCTGATCGAGGATGGTATCGGCTCCAAAGAACACCTGGCCCACATCTACCAGTGTCTGGCTCTGGCCCATAACGGCTTGAGCGAGACCGACATTGGTCAGCTTCATCTTGATACCAGCCTGAAGTATTGGCAGGAAGCCAACAACCTGACCGGCATTGTAGACGTTTTAATTATTTTGGCCGGGGTCTACTTGAATAAAGCGGACTATGTTAAAGCCGGTACCACCCTGCAACAGGCTATGGAACAGGCCCAAAAGGGTAGCTATCTGAGTGGACAGGCGTATGTTCTGGCTTACCAGGGTAATTTAGAAATAGACCTTAATCAATTTAAGACCGCCCAAAATTATTATCAGCAGGCTTACCGCCTGGCCGAACAAGCCAACGAAAAGCGCTTGTTGGTAGTGGTATCGACTTATCAGGTGAGCCTCTGGCGAGCATTGGGCAATTTGCCCCAAGCCACCGCTGTTTTGGAGCAAGCCTTAAACTTATTGCCGGTCTTTGAAACTAACCATAGTTTAATGGCTGAAATGCTCCGTCTGGAACAAATTGGCCTGGCGCTAAATCAATCTAATTTGAGTCGGGCCGAAGGGTTGCTCAGTGATTTGAGCGAACAGCATACTCCCCAGGAATTCAAGCGCGTACTAGCGATCCGCTATTTCTTAAAGGCCCGGTTGTTATTCGCCCAGAAAAAACACAAACTGGCCCTGGATGCACTGGTCATAGCCCTGAATTATTCGGCTGAGTTGGGTGGTCGGCAAGTATTGAAACTAGAAGCGATCCACGCTCTGCCTCTCTTGCAGTTTGCTCAGGCCCGCCTGGGTGGTCAGCAGCTAATCCGAACCGCGATCCAGAACTTGTTAGACTCGTTACCAACGATAGTCAGCAGCGCCGACCAGCCCTCGGCAGTAATTTTGGCCCTGAACGAACAAAAACCACTTGCATTTGAAGCCGAAGCGTTGCCCCGTTCCGCCTTGAGCCCTCCCGCAGTCCATCTGGATCGGGCTGCTTTGCCAGCCCCCCAACCGACAGGGCCAACCTCGAATTTGACCGAACATCTGGTGACGGCCAGGACCCTTTTAGCCAATATCCAGCCTCACGAGCAACCGCTTGTAGTCTATGCGCTGGGTACAACCAGAGTTATGGTATTTGGAACGCTAGTCCAGGATTGGCGAACCATCAAAGCCAGTGAGCTACTTTTTTTCCTGGTTAACCAGGGTAAGCCGGTTCGTAAAGAGCTAATTCTTGAGGCAATCTGGCCGGAAGTTGAACCCACCCAGGCGGATACTTTGTTTCGCTCTACCCTCCACCGCTTACGCAAAGCTACTTCAGCAGACTGGATTAAACGGCAGGAGAATACCTACGGCTTAAATGTAGCTTACTGGTGTGATGTGCAGCAGCTTGAACTCCTGTTCCACCAGGGTAATCGTCTGAATGCGCTCAATCCTCAAACGCCCCCGGCTTTCAAGCAAGCGGCCCTGGAATGTTATCAGGCAGCCGCGCGGCTTGGTCGGGCCGGGGACTACCTGAATGGGATGTATTCGGATTGGTGTATCGAAAGACAGGAAGCCCTGAGCGCTTTAAGGCTTGAAATTCTTTTCAAACAAGCTGAACTGGAATTACATCTGGGCCTAATCGATAATGCTCTTACTACCGTTGGGGAGTGCCTCGAATTGGATAAATGCAACGAGGCCGCCCATTTGCTTCGCTTACACATTTACAAGAACCAGGCCAACCCGACCCGCCTGACCCACAGCTATCAGCTTTACACTCAAGCTCTGGAAAAAGAACTTGGGTTGCGACCGGCTCCCGAAATCAAGCAATTTTACATGCAAGCTCTCCAACAAATAGGGGTTTAACCACTCTCCCTCAAGATACTGGGCGCAACTAAAAATAATTGCTCCTACCGGGGTATTTTATTATTCTGAGGTTCTTAAAAGGGTATAGGGTCGGGCGAGTTTGCCCAGGACGATAGCCTATACTACGACTTTGTAATTGCCCGCAAGGCTGTACCACATCCTAAACCAGGGTTTATTATATCTTAGAAAAATTTTCGCAGGAAATTTTTCTAAGATATAATTTTGAGTGGTTTGGACCTGGGTTTTTACGGTCGCCGTTCTTATGGTTTGAAGCCGTGCAAAAACTAACACTCACCCGACCACCAGGTATATAAAGTAAGTGAACCATCTCGCCCTGGCGGGGACAATCAAGCGATTTTGAAAAGTTGGGAAAGCCTACAGTCAAATTCTCTCAGGACTGTGCTAAAATAGGAAAGAATGAAAACCAGTTGTAATGGGATC
This sequence comes from Chloroflexia bacterium, assembly GCA_038210655.1. GTDB lineage: Bacteria > Chloroflexota > Chloroflexia > Chloroheliales > Chloroheliaceae > 54-19. Next base: position 31,435 of record JBBQWM010000008.1, on the reverse strand, counting down.
ATAAAGTGTGGATGATAATTTTAGAGCTGACAAAGGAGGCCGGAATGCGTAAACCTGACAGCAATAGTTTGGTAGACTGGACCGGGGCCGCTCTCGAAGATTTAGCCCATTCAGTAGGCCGCTTAGCCCGTGATCTAGGCAATGCCGATACTGACCCGAACTGGATACGTAAAAGCTGGCGCGATAGTTGGGACATAATAAGTTTGCGACGCTGGTCTTTTCTTTTGCCGGGCGGTGGGGCCTTGCGCAGCGGTCGCCCTCCCCGGCCCATTGCACCCAACACCCACCCCTCAAGTGCCGCCCGGCCCAATGGGACCGGCCCGACCAACTAAAGATCGGTACGGGTTTTGCAAGAGAACTTCTTTAGGCGGTTAGCCTGGGCTGACCGCTTTGTATCCTGAGCGCAAAGAAAAGGGACTTTAAGAACTGTGACACAGGCAAAATCACGAGGTATCCTAAAGCCATGACACAACGTAGTGATTATTGGCCGACTGCCGTCCGCTTTTTAATAGCGATGACCGTCCTGGCCGCGTTTTATCTATTATGTAGAACTTTACCTTCCGTAATGTTAGCCTCGGCCCTGACCGGGTTGATCGGCTGGCAAATCAGGGGCGTTTTGGTGCAAGGAAGACCAACCAAAATTCCAGTCAAGTTAGAAAAAGGCGAACTCGAACGCTTACGCGACCTGCATCGGCGGGGCGATGGCTGAGATTTAGAGTCTATCCAAAATTTATCCATTGACGGAGCAAGGTCGAACAAGGGATGAAGGGGAACATCATTGGCAGAGCAATGTCCAACAAATACCCACTGCTCCCTTGTTCAATATGGCTCCGCCCACAGACCGTCCATTCGCGGAGCTATGTCTTTTTAATACTCTGGCGATTACAGGCGTTGGAAAGCGACCCGCAAGCCATCTTTAGGATGAAGAGTTGGGATACGCATCCAATCGAGTCGTTGGTTAGGCAATATTTCCCAGCGATATTCGCGCAACAAACGGGCCGCGATAATCTTCATTTCAAGTTGGGCGAAACTCATTCCCAGACAGATGCGTGGGCCACCTCCAAACCCGATCAAGCTAAACGCCTGGGCTTTGTGTTCCTCGCGGGCGGGGCTAAATCGGTCGGGGTCAAAGCGGTCAGGACTGGTGTAACCCTTTGCTATAGATTGCGTGTCGGGGATATTATAGAGTACCTTCCAGCCAGCCGGAATATGATAGCCATTAAAATCGTAGGCTTTGACCACCCCTCGAAAACCACCTGCCACCGGCGGATGCAGCCGTTCGACTTCGCGCAGAACCTGCTCAAGATAAGACATTTGACCGATCTGCTCCAGTGTAAGAGGGTCGTCCGTAGCGGCGAATTGCTTTTGTTCGTCGCGGGCTTTTGCCAGCACTTCGGGATGAAGGGCCAATTCCAGGCATAGACTGGTTATCATCGAGGTGGTGGTTTCGTGTCCGGCGAAAAGCAAAAGCATCGCCTGAGCAGTCAACTCGTCGGTGCTAAGAGATTGACCGTCTTCATCGCGGGCTTGCACCAACAGACTAAGGGCATCCAGACCGGGATTGCGTTGGCGTTCCTCGACCGCCTGCATGATGTATTCCAAAAGCTCGGCGCGGGCGGCCATCCCCCGACCGAAGCGGGTCCATTTGCTGCGCGACGGAACCAGGCCAAACAACCCACCGGTCAACTCGGTAAAGAGCTTGCTCAAACGGGCAGTGTCGGAACCAGGGTTGGCTCCCAGAAAAATCTGGCTGGCGATCTCAAAAGTTAGCTGCTTGTTTTCGTGAAACCAGCTAAATCGACCCAACTGCTCCCACTTATTGAGATAGCGCCGGGTAATCGTTTCTATCGTTTCGATGTAACCAACCAGGGCGCGGCCATGAAAGGCGGGCATCATCAACCGGCGGTTGCGGCGATGTTCTTCGCCATCCTGGACAAAGAGCGAGCGACCCAACAAAGCTTTGAAACTCTGAGGCCAACCGTCGCCCCAGCTAAAGTGTTCCATCGTCTGACTCGAAAGCACGAAACGGGCCGCGTCCGGCCCCACCATACAGATGGTCGGTTTGCCAAGTAAACTGGTCTTGAAGACCATTCCATAGCGGTCGGCGTGTTTGCGATGAAACTGGCGGTCAAACAGGAATTGAAAGGTTTCTCCGATCAGGGGCAAGCCTAAATTGCCCGGCGGCAACGGAAGTTGCGTAACAGCCTGTTCTTTTATCATGATGTAAAGTAGCTCCTGCTAAAATATATAAATCCACAAGGTGGCCCGGTAATTCGCTACCTGGCATTATAGCGGCAGAGTTTGATATAAATCAACGGTTAATTTTATAGGGTGAGAGGCAATTTCTTACACACGAGCCAGTTTACTAAAAAATATACCTTAGAAAATTTCCCGGTGGAAAGCTTTCTAAGGTATAGCCAAAGTTATATGCGCTCCACTACCAATGCGATCCCCTGCCCGACCCCAATACACATTGTTGCCAATCCGTAACGTGATTGGCGGCGGGTCATCTCGTAAACGAGGGTGGTTAGCAATCTGGCCCCGCTACAGCCGAGCGGGTGACCGAGCGCAATCGCGCCACCATTGACATTTACTTTGGTAGGGTCAAGTTCTAATTCCTGAATACAGGCCAGACTCTGGCTGGCAAAGGCTTCGTTTAGTTCGACCAAATCGAGGTCGGCGGCTTTTAGTCCGGCGCGGGCCAGGGCTTTGCGACTGGCCGGGATCGGCCCCAGACCCATCACCGCCGGGTCTACGCCTGCTACAGCCATCGAGACTATCCGGGCCAATGGCTTTAGGCTCAATTCGCTGGCTTTAGCCGCCGAAGTCAGGAGCAACGCCGCCGCTCCGTCGTTGATGCCACTGCTATTTCCGGCGGTTACGCTGCCATCTTTGCGAAAAGCCGGTTTGAGTTTAGCCAGCATCTCGATAGTCGTATCCGGGCGCGGGTGTTCGTCGGTATCGAAAATGAGCGCTTCGCCCTTCCTTTGAGGGATTTTGACCGACACAATTTCATCCCGGAATTTGCCTTCGGCTATCGCACGGCCCGCCCGTTGTTGCGACTCCAGGGCAAACTGATCCTGGGCTTCGCGGCTGATCTTGCGTTGTTCGGCGACATTTTCCGCCGTTTCGCCCATCGTATAGGGGTAGTACATTTCCGACAATCGGGGGTTGATAAACCGCCAGCCGAGGGTGGTGTCCTCCAACTTAGTGCTGCCGCGTGGGAAGGCTTCTTCCGGCTTTGCCATCACCAGGGGGGCGCGGCTCATGCTCTCGACCCCGCCTGCAATGTACATATCCCCATCGCCTGTCATAATGGCGCGGGCCGCATCGCTTACAGCCTGCAAACCGCTCCCGCATAGCCGATTGACCGTGACCCCCGCCACGCTGATCGGGAGGCCCGCCAGCAAAAGCGACATGCGGGCGACATCCCGGTTGTCCTCCCCGGCCTGATTAGCACAGCCGAAATAAACGTCTTCGATGGTTGCCGGGTCGATCCCGGCCCGCCGGACGACCTCGGAGATTGCAATTGCGCCCAGGTCGTCCGGGCGTACTTTTGCCAACGTCCCGCCATACCGCCCAATGGGGGTCCGGGTGGCCGCCACAATGACCGCTTCTTGTAGTTGTTTGCTCATTACGCTTTCCCCTGAACTTAACGGGCTGTCTAATTTACGATTTACCCCCAGAGGGGGCGAGGCCGCGATTTACGATTTACGATTACAATATATGCTTTGCAGCAGCGATGTACGCAACGCCGCCAAAATTTAAATCTTGGCTGTCTTTTGCTTAGGGACTCAAAAATAATAAAATATCCCGGTAGGGACAATTATTTTGATTTGCTTCCCTTAATCGGCTGACCGAACCAGCACCATCGACTTACGATTATATCATCCACCGATTAAATACGCCCAGATTTCTTTCAATGTATTGCGATGTACTGCGATGTAATTCTTCAAAGTCGGGCTAAACCTAAATGCTCATTCCTCATTCCTCATTCCTCAGTCCACTTCAAGCACCACAATAGGTTGTGTGTTATAATCCTAGCCAGGATTTACCCGTATGCTGTTCGGCTCCTTTCTCCCACTCTAAGCAAATCAGGCTCGGTTGTTTGGATTGAGCGATTAATCAAGAGAAGAATTAAGAATAGAAGATTTGAGCGTAAGAATAAAATGAGTGAAACTAAAACTGAAAGTTCTGGAACCCGACGAACCACTTCCCTGGGGCAACTACTGGGGGATTTTTGGCGTAAAACAAGCGGGGATTCGATAATCTGCTTAAATTGTGGTACTAGCAATCCGCTTGGGGAAACCAGCTGTGAGAATTGTGAAAAAACCCTGCAACGACCGGCCTCAACCGTCGTCAACGTCTTTGATACCCTCTTCCGGCCTCTGCGTGGCATGGCTCGCATCGCGGCAACTGCCCCGGTACGTCAGGCTTTTGTAGTCGTGATCGGCATGATCGCGGTTTATTTGCTGGTAGGGGTGATTAGCACGCTTTTAACTTTGAACCAGGTGGAACCCGAAGTAACCAACTTTAACCGCGACTACCCGGCAGCCCAGGATCAACTCGCCCCGGAAGACCGCTTTGTCAAATTTACCTACTATCTACGCTCTACTGCCGCAGTCCGGGCCGACAAGGTTAAATTTGAGCAGGATTTTAAGACCGAACTGGACAAAGTAAAGCCCGAAGATCGTATCCGCGCTTATAACAGCTTTCTCAATAATCCGCCGGTTCCGGGCGTGACTTTTATAGTGGCCCAACTGGTCTTTTTGTTGCTTAGCTGGTCGTTTTTTTCCATTTCGCTTTTCTATACGGCCCGCCTGTTCTATCGCAACGATACTCGCGCCAATATGTTCCAACTTCTGGCGGTGGTTGGGTTTGCCCGGTTGAGTGGGTTGAGCGGCTTTTTGTTTTTGATACCGCTGCCATCCGAGGCGGGCTATGGCTTGCAGATTGCGGCACTGGTCTGGCAATTGGGTCTGGTCGTAGTGGGGGTACGCTTCAGCACCGGGTTAAGCTGGAACCGGGCAGCGATCATCGTGGCAATCCCGTTCCTGATCTTCAGGTTCTTCCTGAACATTCCGATTTAATTCTAGCGTTTCGCAAAATTAACCATAACTAGATTGGCAGAGCAGCCTCCTACAAGACCCGCCTTTGGTAAGAGATTGCTCTGTCAATCGATATTTATCCCACTTGTTAAATTTATGGACACAATCAGCCAAAAGGAAATTAGCCCGACAGGTGGCGAAGCACCAGTTTTACGGCGGGTCGCGCGTAGCTGGCAACTGCGGTCTGCTGCCCCTGCCGATTGGCTGGCCCAACTTGCCGAACAAGGGTATTCTCCACTCAAGGCTCAACTTCTTTATAACCGCCAGATAACTAGCTCTGAACAACTCGCCGCCTTTTTTAACCTTGCCTACGACCGACTAGCCGACCCTTTTTTGATAAAAGATATGGATCGAGCGGTCGAGCGGGTCAAAACGGCTCTGGCAACCGGCGAACGGATCGCTATCTACGGTGATTTTGACGCTGATGGTGTAACGGCCTGTAGCTTGCTGGTACAGTTTTTCCGGGCGGCAGGCGGCGATGTAATCCCGCGTATTCCGCACCGGGTGGACGAGGGTTATGGCCTCAACCCTTCTGCGCTACGCCGTCTGGCCGAGCAGCAGGTTCGGTTGGTGATTACGGTCGATTGCGGCATCAGTAACCTAAAAGAATCCCACCTGGCCCACGAACTGAACATGGATTTGATTATCACCGATCATCACCGTCCGCCCGAAGAATTACCACTGGCTACCGCTATTTTGAATACCCGACAACTGGGCGACCAATACCCTTACAAAGGATTGGCGGGTGTTGGGGTAGCTTTTCAACTGGTGCGGGCGTTGGCTCAGGCCGGGGTAAAAGCTAACGGTCTCAAGCCCCGCGATCTGCTCGATCTGGTCGCTCTTGGTACGGTCGCCGATATTGCGCCCCTGACAGGCGAAAACCGGGTGTTGGTCGCTTCCGGCCTCAAGGCCCTTAACAAAAGCCAACGACCCGGCATTGTTGCGCTGGTCGAAGCGGCAGGCATGACTATTGGTCAGCTTGATACGGCCTCCATCGGCTTTGGGCTGGCTCCTCGCATCAATGCCGCCGGGCGGATCGATGATGCGATCATCGCTTACGAACTGCTTTTGACCGATGACCTGGAACGAGCGCGTGAACTGGCAAAAGAACTAACTTCAAAAAACCGCGAACGTCAGCAAAAATTGGCTACAATTTTGGAAGAGGCACGCGGGCAGGTCTACGCCGGACGGCTGCACGAAAAATATCGGTTGCTGGTCTTGAGTGGGCCGGATTGGGCTGCCGGGGTAGTCGGGCTAGTGGCAGGGCGCTTGTCGGATGAGTTTAACCGTCCGGTGATAGTTTTAGAAGAAGGGCCGGAATTTTCCAGAGGTTCGGCCCGCTCAATCCCGCAGTTCAATATTATCGAAGTCTTGAGTGATTGTCACGATTTGCTGGTGCGCTATGGTGGACATAAGCAGGCGGCAGGCTTTACCATCGAGACCGCTCATCTGGGGGAACTTACCCGGCGGCTACAAAATCTGGCCGACGAACGGTTGCAAAACGAGACCCTCTTGCCGCAACTTGATATTGATATGGCCTTGCGTCTCGATCAACTCTCGTTGGCGCTGGAAGAAAGCAACCACCTGGCTCCTTTTGGTAGCGAAAATCCGGCTCCAATCTTTGTATCGTATGGGCTGCAAGTGCGTGAATTGCGCCCGGTTGGGGTTGATGGAGCGCATTTACGCCTCAAACTTTACGACCCGACCACCAGTCGGATAGTAGAAGCGATTGCCTTTCGGGAAGGGGCGCGGATTGCCGAATTACGGTCAGCCAAACGGCTGGATATTGTCTATAGCATCGAAATAAACGAGTGGCAAGGGCTTCGTTCGCTCCAACTGCGTCTGCACGACTTACGTCCAAGTGAGGAATGAAGAAATGCAGAATAGGGGATTTATAACACAGATGAACACAGATGGGACGGATGAACACGGATGAACAATGCAGAAGTCAGAAGGCAGAATGCAGAATAGGGAATGCAAAAGAGAAGTAAGCGCGAAGCATATATTGTAATCGTAAATCGTGGCCTCACCCCCTCTGGGGGTAAATCGTAAATCGTAAACGTTGCTCATCTCTTTTTGGTAGGAGGAGAAATTATACCGATGAAGCTGCTTAATGTGCGTGTGATTGATAACGGTGAAGTGTTTGAACGGGTCGATATTGAGTTGGAAGGGGAGACGGTTAAGAGTGTAACGCCGTCGGGTGAACATGCTGCTGCCGATAGCGCGAACCCGGCGATGGCTGATACGCTTGATTTGAGCGGGCTGACCGTCTTGCCGGGCCTGATGAATTTGCATATCCATATTATGTGCGATGCCGGGAATAATCCAGAAGCTTCACTGGCGGCGTTGCCAACTCCTTACCTGACTTTGCAAGCCGCCAAACGACTTGAGGCTATGCTTCAGGCCGGGATTACGACGACCCGTGACCTGGGAGGCCATCAGTATGCTGAAATGTCGCTCAAGCGGGCGATCAACGAAGGCTGGTTGCCTGGGCCGCGCCTGTTGGTGAGTGGCAAGGTGCTAACAATGACAGGCGGTCACGGTCATTTTATCGGGATTGAAGTGGATGGTGAGGACGAGGTTCGTAAAGGGGCGCGTCTGAATATCAAGATGGGAGCCGACTGTATCAAGATGATGGCGACCGGAGGCGTAATGACCGCCGGGGTCGATCCAAACAGCACCCAATTGAGCGAGGCCGAATTACGGGCCGGATTTGACGAAGCTATCAAGGCAGGCAAGCTGACCGCCACCCATGCTCAGGGTACGGCTGGCATCAAAAACGCAGTACGGGCCGGGGTACGCACGGTCGAGCATGGTATCTACTTGGACGACGAAGTGATTGCCATGATGATCGAGCGGGGTACTTTTTTATCGGCGACCCTCGCTGCGCCCAAGATGATTGTCGTTTTTGGTGAAGCTGCCGGGGTACCGAAATTTATGGTTGATAAGAGCCGCCGCGTGATGGAAGCTCACTTTAAAAGCTTTGAGGTAGCTTATCGGGCCGGGGTCAAGATCGGTTGCGGTAGTGATGCCGGGACTCCTTTTAATCCCCACAATGATCTTGTGACCGAGTTAAGCCTGATGCGTGAGGCGGGCATGAGCGCCCTGGAAGTGTTGAAATCGGCTACGCTGGTTTCGGCGGAAGCCTTGAAGTTGGACAACCAACTCGGCACCCTCGTCGCGGGCAAGTTAGCCGATTTGATCGTGGTCGAGGGTGATCCTCTGACCGATTTCGAGGCCCTTCGCAAGCCGCGAATGGTCTTTAAAGGGGGTCAACTGGCCTTCCAACGCTCTGATAGTAACAGCGAAAGCCCGCGTGAGGCCGACTTACCCATGCTCCAACACGCGCATCCCCAGGATCACTTCTGCTAAACCTACAACCCTTCGATCTCGCGATCCTGGTGGTAGGGACGGCCTAGCTTGAGGCAGACCGAGGCTTTGTATAGTTCGCGGCCCAGGTAAAAGGCGTGCGAAGCATTCTCGACCTTGAGCAGACGGAAGAGGGTTCGCAACTCTTTGTCAGTGGGGGCGGCGCTGCCAAAAAGCTCGTTATTAAAGGCGTAGATTCGTGCGCCATCGGTGTAAATGCGGATATTTGGGTCGGTTACGCGGCTTTGCATCTGGCGCAACTGTTCTTCGGTGTAATACAAAGGCCGGTTTTCGGCTGGGAGTGAATTTTGTCCGCTATGGGCCTGGGCCACCAACCCGGCCAAAAAAGGCTCTATCTCGGTCAGGTCAGTTGGGCCGCGCACCACCCGCAGGCCGGTTGCCTGTTCGACCGCTTCAATCTCGCCACCCGCGAAACCGGGCAGCAAAAGCAAATCGAGTTCCTGGGCCTCTTCGGGGTTGACAATTAGCTTATCGGCGATATAACGGCAGGTCAAAAAGGCCGCCACGTCGATATTTAGCGCGACGACCCTATACTCAAAGCCAAGCCGAGGAGCCAGTTTGGACAGGAAATCTTCCAGCCAGGCTTCCGCCAGCCGTCCGGTCACGAACAAGAAGCGCGGGCGCGGTATTTCCAACTCGTCCTCATTCGCCACCTCTACCCCAGCTTCGGTCAAATCTATCTCTGAAAGCAACTCCGTCACGCTCAAGCCTAAAGCAGGGTGAACGTAATCGGGGCAAAGCTCGGCCAGAGGAGCCATCACAAAACCACGCCCACGCAACCGAGGATGCGGAATTTCAAGCCGCTCGTCCTGATAAACAAACTCGTCATAGAAGATAATATCGAGGTCAATTGGGCGTGGGCCATTGCGGAAAGTTGGCTCTCGACCCAGCCCTGCCTCGACCGCCTTGAGGTAATCGAGCAGGGCCAGTGGTTCCAGGTCGGTACTGGCTTCCAAAGCCAAATTCAAAAAGCGCGGCTGGTCGGCATATCCAAAAGGCTCGGTCTCGTACAGTCGCGAAAGCCGTTCCACCCGCAGATGTCCGCCCGCCCGCAGCCGATCAACCGCCGCTTGCAAGTTAGCCCGTCGGTCGCCCAGATTGCCGCCGAGGGCAATATATATTTTGTGGGGTAACTCAGTTTGTGGTTGGTCGCTCAACTTTAGGCACTAGCCCTTGTTCTTCCCATTCCTGCCATTGCTGGTCAAGACTTTGTATTGCCTGGTCTATCTGTTCGATTTGTCTTTCACGCTCTTGATACTCGCGCTCCCGTTCTTCCATCGATTTTGGTGGAGGAAAAAGTTGGTTTAATCTCTCTTTGTCGGCCTGTTCGGTATCCTGCAACAATTGTAACAGATGAGCCTGGCTTTGTTGTAATTGTTCGAGCAAGTCCAGGTCTAGTCGTCTTTGCTGGATTTGCTGCAAGAATTTTTGATATAAGTGAATATAATCTTGATGTGCTTGTTCTAACGCTTTTCGGTTTTGCTTGCGTGGCTCTATCTGAGCTAAGAGGGTTTGTTTTAACTCAGCATAATTTGACCTGGTTCTATTTACAAAAGACTCCTCTATAAGATGCGCACGTGTGTTTTCTAGCTGCTCAAGCTCTTCTATTTTTGTTTTTGCTGCCTTATCCAAAGTATCAAAGGTCTGAACCAAAAAATCAGTTGATTGATTTTGGCTGGTTCCTTCCAGCTTGGTTTCTGTCTTACGCACACCATAGAAAGCATAAAAGGATTGTTTGAATTCCTCAGCGTGGGAAACTAGTGTTTTGGCTTTGTCTAGCAATTGTTCATATTCAATTCGAGAAATTGTCTCACTCATTGCTAAATAACCTTTCCAGGTCTAACCAAAATTAACTTCCCAAAGTTTCGGCTTTTTTTATTAACTCTCGCACATAAAACCAATCTGCAATAAGTTTATCACATCCAGTTTCGATTGTCTTGAGATTCTCGGCAAGCCTGGCTTTCTCAATTGGGTCATTCGCTAGAATTTGAGCGTGTTCAACCCTGGATAACAAATCATACGAGAACTCAAGCTCTTTCTCGATTGTCTCTAATCGCTTTAGGAGTATCTGTTTCACTGAGCTATTTCCATAAGAGCATCAACAAAAGTATCAACACTCTTTATTTCCTCTTCGGCCCGTTTCAACTCAACCAAATATTCTTCGAGAAGCAACCGTAGTGTCTTCATTTGTTTGGTACACCTAGTTCGCTCATGCCCTTGCATATAGATTCTACGATTCTCTACTTTAGCTAATAGTTCGCGTATTTCTTGAAGATTCTTTTCAAGGTCTTGTTTGCGATCAATCTAGAACTGATTCATACGAGCATATCCTTAAAAGCTGCAAACTTTTAGCATCGTTTTATGATGGAGTATAACATTTACAGGTTTTAATCTATCTGCAAGATCATACTCCAGCCTATAAATGGTCTAGCGACCTTTAGCTAAATCTTTGAGCAAGTTGCGGGCGATGACGAGGCGCTGGACTTGCTGAGTGCCTTCGTAGATTTGAGTGATCTTCGCATCGCGCATATGACGCTCGGCGGGGTACTCCTTCATGTAGCCGTAACCGCCGAAGATTTGAAGCGCATCGGTGGTGACTTTCATGGCGGTGTCCCCGGCAAAGAGTTTTGCCATCGAGCTTTCGCGGGCGCAGGGGATACCCTTGTCGCGCAGGTAGGCTGCCCGTAAGGTCAGCAAGCGGGCGGCATCAACGGCAGTCGCCATATCCGCTAACATGAACTGGATACCCTCGAACGATGTGATCGAAGCCCCAAACTGCTTGCGCTGGGTAGCGTACTCGACGCAATCTTCCAGGGCCGACCGAGCAATCCCGACCGCCTGGGCCGCCACCCCGACCCGACCCGCGTCCAGCGTATCCATAATGATTCTAAAGCCGTCGCCTTCCACGCCGAGCATGTTGGCGGCGGGGACGCGCACGTTATCGTAAAAAATCTCGACGGTCGGCGAGGCGGTAATACCCATCTTGTGCATTGGTTGACCGAAGCTTAGGCCGGGCGTACCCTTCTCGACCACGAAAGTACTCATGTGGCGGTGTTTGCCAGCCAGTTCAGGATTGGTCAGGGTCGAGGTGACATACGTCGCGGCTACCCCACCGAGGGTGATAAAAGTCTTGGAGCCGTTGATAACAAACATATCGCCTTCGCGCACGGCGGTTGTTTTGATCCCGGCAGCATCCGACCCCGCCCCAGGTTCGGTAATCGCCAGAGCGCCAAGTTTTTGACCGCTCGACATCTGCGGCAGCCAGCGTTGCTTTTGTTCTTCGGTGCCGAACATCAAGATTGGCTCGGCTCCCAGCGAAATATTTACATCCGGGATCAGGCCAGTCGTGGCACAGGCCGCGCAAAGCTCCTCGATCATTATGGCGAACATGATGTAGGATTGGCCCGCGCCGCCGTATTTCTCCGGGAGCGGCAGACCCAGCAGGCCCAGTTCGCCCATCTTAGCGGCCAAATCCGCCGGGTATTCGCCCGTCGCGTCGATCTCGGCGGCGCGGGGCTTGATTTCATTTTTGGCGAAATCGCGGATCAGGCCGAGAATTTCGCGTTCGGTCTCGTTGAAAACAAGGTTAATTTCGTCCCGGCCCTGTCCGGTAATAGTAGGATCAGCGGTAATCATAACTATATTTCTCCTCTTCTTTGAGCGGCCTTCCGTTTGTAAGGCCTAGATTATTATGCACGCGGCAGGCATAAACTTTAATCGCTAATAGGTTCATTTTACCACATCTAGCTGATCGCACTGTTTAGATTACGTCGCCGAAAGGAGAATTTAGCAATAGGGGTGCTTATGAACGGGGCGCAATAGGCTCGATCAGATTAATCGTTTTAATCCTGTATATCCTGTATATCCCTGTGAATAAATTTTGAAGGGGAGAATCAAACGGTCGCCCTGACAGCCCGTTAAGGCAGGAGCGACCGCTTAAAATTATAATAAAAGCTGAGACTATCGATTGGAATTAGGGGGTGGCAGGCGGAATCTCATCGTCCAGATCGTCCATCGAGACCCGTACTTTATCACGTTCTAGCGACCGATCCAGGCTATGCTCAATCGAATGATTAATTTCATCTACCAGCACCTTGATAGTCAGAAAGCTCTCTTTTACGGCGTTTTTGGCATGATAGCGCGAGCGGGCCGGCAGCAAATTGAGCGGCAAGGTCAGCACCCCGATGTACAAGCGGCCTACCTGTCCGACCAGGCTGGCAACCCCACCCCCCACCGAGCGGGTAGTTCCGGCAAAATCGCCCACAAATTCTTCAATCGGCTCATCGACCCGGGTTCCCGGCTCATTTACCTTTATTTTAATATCTTCCATGCTCTCTACTCCTTGTGGCTATCAGATTTTCAGCCTACTACTATCTATAACGCATTGCGTCATAAACTCATTATAATTCATTCTGGACGCTTGTCAAGGGTCGAATCAGGGTTGGTGAACGTCAGGTTTGTGCAAACTAGCGAGAGTCTGCCGCTTCCCAAACTAGCTTTGAATATATTTAGAATTTGCGGAGGTTTTCCAAGCTCGCCCATGCTTGTTGTATGAGCTTGTACAAAACCAGAGCGAACCTTGAATCATGGGTTAGAGTGGGATAATTTGTAGCTCCAAAAATCGCTGGCGGCTAAAGTATTTGGGAAAATCGAGCGGGCTTGTTGCAGCAAATCTTCTATACGTGGCCCTTCCTCGGCTTCGTAGCGGGCGCTAAAATGGGTCAAGATCAGGGTTCCAACCTGGGCCGCCTTTGCTACCTGGGCCGCCTGGAGGCTGGTAGTGTGACCGCTACGGACTGCCAGATCAAGATCGGCCTCGCAAAAAGTTGCTTCGTGGATCAGTACGGTAGCATCGAGGGCCAGTTCGATAGCGTTCGGACAGAAACTCGTATCGCTACAATAGACCAACTTGCGACCCGGACGCAACGGCCCGACCAGCGTTGTGCCATCAATTTGCCGCCCATCTTCGAGGGTAATCGTCTCGCCCTTCTTGAGTTGTCCGTAAAGCGGGCCGGGCCGAACTCCTAGTCGCGCCGCTTCTTCCGCCTTGAAGTGGCCCGGTTGAGGCTTTTCGACCACTGCGTAACCGTAATCCAAAATGCGATGTTCCAGTGGAGCGCACCAAACGCTAACATTTTCATCTTCGTAGATCAAGCCGGGCTGCACCGTCACGATTGTCAGGGGGAAGGCCAGTTGGGTTCCACTCAAGCGCAAACAGGTCTGAAGATATTCTTCCAGACCGGGCGGGCCATAGACCGTGACCGGGGTCGCGGCAGATTGTTGCAAAGAGCGGGTCGCCAATAGTCCCGGCAAACCAAAAACGTGGTCGCCATGCAGGTGAGTAATAAAAACCCGCTCAAGCTGGCTCAGACGTAAGGGCGAGCGGATAAATTGTTGCTGAGTACCTTCGCCGCAATCAAAGAGCCAGAGTAGACTTTGCTGGTCAAACTGAAGTCCGATAGCACTTACGTTGCGAGTACGAGAAGGTGCGCCTGCCCCCGTACCTAGAAAAGTCAATTGCATTGTAGTCCTCTAAAATTAACAGGGATATACAGGATTAACAGGATACAATAAATTACCTATCCCTGCTGAATTGGTTAATTTGATTGGCCTACCTACACCCCAGTCCATACGGTCTCCTTTTATTATTGTCTGCCGAAAACGATCCCCCCAAAATATATGCCTGATTATCAGGCCGGTCTCTCTTATTATAACCAATCCGCCACAAAATTTCTTTGCTCAAATTTTTAGCGATTGAACAACCAAGTCAAGTTACCCAAACTTGTGGGACTGTGTGTAACGTGGTTAGTAAGTCTTTTAACGCCAGAGCAAAGACTGCCTGATAATTGCTTACCTAGATTTACTATATGAGTATAGTAGAACTCTCCCAGGTTGTCAACGATTAATTTTTCTAAACTCTTACCCAGAGCCGATTATTGGCCTGTAAATTGCTTACTTTAGACTGGCAGCAACTTATTTATTGGATGCTAATCTAATCTAGGAGGTATTTGTGATGGATGCTTTAGAGTTTTTGCAAAAAGACCACGATAAGGTCGAGGAGCTTTTTGGAAGAATCGAAAAGGGTGGGAGTGCTACCAAAGGCAAGACCCTGTTTAACCAGATTTACCACGAACTGTCCGTTCATGCGATTATTGAGGAGCAAATTTTCTACCCGGCCCTGGCGAAATTCCCTGAATTTTCGAGCTTGCTCAAGGATGCCTACAGTGAACACGCTGAGGCTAAGATGGCTCTGGGTGAGATTGCCAATCTGGACAGTAGTTCTGACGAGTGGTACACCAAAGTGACCAAGCTGCAAGGCGCTATTAAACACCACGTCAAGGATGAGGAAGAGAAACTTTTCCCGAAGGTACGGCAAACCCTGCCTGCAAAAGAGCTTGAGCTTTTGGGCCAGGAACTTAAAAAGGCTAAAACCAGCAACCTTGATGGTGAGTTGCTGAGTCAGCCTCATGTACACCCGGAAGGGGCTTCATACCACGCCCAATAAGGAGTTTAATTAT
Organism: Chloroflexia bacterium; assembly: GCA_038210655.1. Classification (GTDB taxonomy): domain Bacteria; phylum Chloroflexota; class Chloroflexia; order Chloroheliales; family Chloroheliaceae; genus 54-19. The sequence goes on along the minus strand of JBBQWM010000008.1, from coordinate 16,419 downwards.
CAGGTATCAGTCAGCAACTTTGACTGATACCTTTTTTTTAGCGGTCGGCGACCAGGATCGGGCGACCTAGTTGGCGGTAGGCCCGCTCCAAGACATATAAGCAATCATTTGATTTTATTGCCAATCTTTCAATGCTGCTATACTTTTCCTCATTATTGAGATGCTCGATTTTTAGGGTTACATTAGAATTGTAATATCTATTGTACTACATTTATGCTATGCTATAGTAAATAAGTTTTTACTCGTCTTTTCCGACAAATATATAAGTAATCATGAAATGATTAAAAACTGCAAAGGTCGGTAGTGAGTTGGTCTGTCCAAGCAACTAGCACAATCTTTATTAATGTCCAAATACAAAACTAACTTCAATTTATAACTAATCGATGGTTGGGGTAACTTTGATGTTCACCTGGTGTGCGGCTTGGACCAGTCGCCCTACTGGGACAGGTTGTTAGTGAGGAAGAGAATGATTGATTAGGGTGAAAGGAACAAATATGCAAAAGAAGCCTCGGAGTTACCGTCAGCTAAGTTTAGGTAGCCTGAGTATAGTATTGTTGAGCCTGCTACTAACTTGTTTTTCGGTTCAGCTTACTCAGGCGGTCACTTCCAATGGAATAGTCTATGCCTGGGGTCGCAACACCGATGGTCAACTGGGCAATGGCACCAACACCAATAGCAATCTCCCGCTGGCGAGTAACCTGCCAAGCGGCGTGACGGCTACCGCTATCTCGGCTGGTCTCTTTCACAGTTTGGCGATAGGCAGCGATGGCAAACTTTATGCCTGGGGTTACAACATCGAGGGTCAACTGGGCAATGGCACCAACACCTATAGCAATGTCCCGGTAGTGGTCAGCTTGCCGAGTGGGGTGACAGCTACCGCCATCTCGGCTGGTAATTTTCACAATCTGGCGATAGGCAGCAATGGTAAAGTTTATGCCTGGGGTGACAACGGCTCTGGTGGACTGGGTAATGGCACCAACACCAATAGCAATGTCCCGGTGGCGAGTAACCTGCCAGGTGGGGTGACGGCTACCGCCATCTCGGCTGGCTTCTCTCACAGTCTGGCGATAGGCAGCGATAGCAAACTTTATGCTTGGGGTGACAACGGCTCTGGTGAACTGGGCAATGGCACCAACACCAATAGCAATGTCCCGGTGGCGAGTAACCTGCCAGGTGGGGTGACGGCTACTGCCATCTCGGCTGGTTACGCTCACAGTCTGGCGATAGGCAGCAATGGCAAACTTTATGCCTGGGGTTACAACAGATACGGTGAACTGGGTAATGGCACCAACACGGATAGCAATGTCCCGGTGCTGGTCAGCTTGCCAAACGGGGTGACGGCTACCGCCATCTCGGCTGGTGGCTATCATAGTCTGGCGATAGGCAGCGAAGGCAAACTTTATGCTTGGGGTTTCAACGGCTACGGTCAATTGGGCAACGGCACCAACGCCTATAGTAACAATGTCCCGGTGCTGGTCAGCTTGTCGAGCGGAATGACGGCTACCGCCATCTCGGCTGGTGTCTTTCACAGCCTAGCGATTGGTCCATCGGTAACGCCACCGCCTATCCAAAGAAGACCGGCCAGCCTGCCAGCTGATCTGGTTGGTATCCTTAGAGTTACTCCCGACCGTCAGCTTGGTTTGAAAATGAGCGGAGATAATGTCCTGGTGTATAGCCTGAGCGTCAAGAATATCGGTCCCGGTAAGGCTACCAATGTCAGTGTCCACTTGCCGATTGATGCTCTGTTGCAGGTCGGTTATCTGATTAACACTGAAAAGGGAGTGTGGGTTAAGCAAATTGTGAGCGATAGCCCGACCCCTTATATTGTGATTGGCTTGCCTGATATGGAGAAAGGAGCCGTCCTTAACTTTAAGATGGCGATGCGAGCGGCAAGCAACGCCCCGGCCAACAGCACCTTGTTCACGACCTTTACGGTCGGTTGGAGCGACGATAGTGCCGCCAGCCGCCTCCAACGTTCCAACGGGGTACGGCTGGTACTGAGTGCCAGCGACACTAATCGCAACGAGACCGATGGGGCAGTCCAGTTTTTTGGTCTAAATATAGAGCAGACTACCCATAAAGTGAGCGTTAGCAGCGATTTTTATGCGCCAGACGAAGGGGTGGACTTGTGGTACACCGACAAAGATAGCCAGAGCAAGAGCCTGGGACACTATCAAGCGGATAGCAATGGCAAACTACAAGTTAGTATCGATTTATCGAGCTGGGCTGCCAACCAGAGCTACGTGATAGCCGGTCGAGGGGTACGCACCGACACTACCGGGGCCGCCGTGATCGAGATACGCCAGGCTGCGAATGCCGCTCAATCCAGGCTTATTAGTGTTAGCAACACCAGCTTGAAGGACTTTTCGAGTTTGTGGAATAACTCGAAATAGTTGGAATAATTGGGCTACTTTTGTATTGTAGGGGCGACCTTTATGGTCGCCCTCGAAGACCTCGCAGGGTGTTCACGGGCGACCATAAAGGTCGCCCCTACCTGGATCAGTTTTCCGCTGACTGATACCTTTTTTATCGGTCGGCGACCAGGGTCGGGCGACCTAGTTGGCGGTAGGCCCGCTCGAACATCTCGGCAGCACGGGCGGTATCGCCACGTGCGTTGAGGGTACGAGCGTAACGGAAGTAAATTTTGCTGAGTAGTTCTTTAGCAGGGGTATTCTCGATCAGGCCGACGGCCTCCTGATAATACTCGATGGCGGCATCGTTGTTGCCCTGAGCGGCCAATAGTCCGGCCCGGCTACTCAAAGCCTGTCCGCGCAAGCCTGGCTCAAGTTGCTCCAGACCTTGCTCCATTTCCTCGCTATATTGGCGGGCTTGCTCCAGATCATTTTGTTCCAGATAAAGATCGGCCAGGTGCATACTGGCGACGGTCTGGGCCAACTGATCGTTCTGCTCGGAGGCCAGGTGACGAGCCTGCTCAAATTGCTCTTGAGCCTGCTCGAACTGATGGGCTTCCAGCATTAGCACCCCAAAGCCCGATCTTAATTCGGTTAGCATCCGCATATCAGCCAGACTCTCGTACAGGGCCAGACTCTTGGTCGCGTACAGTCTGGACTGGGTCAGGTTGCCGCTATCTCGGTAGACTGCCGACAAATTCCAGTAGAGGACGGCCAGTTTGTCGGGCCGCGAACTATCCTCGGCTAGTTGCAAAGCCTGCCGATACATCTCGACCGCCTCTTTGTCGTCCCCAAGTTGATGATGCAACCCCCCAAGCTGACTATAGACTACCAACCGAAAGTGAAAGTCCTTGATTGCCCCATTTTCGATAGATTGCAAGGCCTGCCGTAATTGCTCGATAGCCAATACCGGTTTGCCCTGCCGCATGTAGACCTGCCCGCTCAACTGACGTAACCGGGCTTGCAACTCGCTATCCCCGGTTTTATCAGCCAGATCGCGGGCCGTTTCCAATTCGTTCAGGGCGGCGGCGGTGTCGTCCATATCCATACAGATTTGAGCCATGCTAAAATGGTACTGCTTGAGTTGCTCAACCCCAAGTTGGCGCACCCGAATCTTGGTCGAAAGCAGGTGACGGGCTGGCTCGTAGCGGCGTTGTTCGCGTAACACCCGCGCTTCGGTCAACAACAAGTCCCACCGTGCAAACGACTCCTGGTCGGTTAATTCGTCCACCAAGTAATTATTTACCCCATTGGAAGAATTGGAAGATTGACCGGGGTGTACCCCTGTCAACAAATAAGCGACGCTTACTCCTAATCGACGCGCAATATACTCCAACGCTTTAAGCGAGGGCGTAATCTTACCTCTCTCGATTGAACTAATATAGCTTTTGGAGAAACGTTCGCCTACGAGGTCTTTCTGGCTCATGCCTTTGTCAGTGCGGGCTTCGCGGATGCGCAAGCCAACAATCGGAGCTAACCCTTCAAGATTGAGGGGTTTATCGGTTGTCATCATATGGTTCCCCTTACTAATGCAAACTATTGTAGTTTGCTCCCATTTAACCTGAAATAAGGATCGTTTTGGAATGGTAACTCTAAACGTCACCCGTTAATTTATTCTATCATAAAAATTGGCAATAGCAAGGCAGAAATTTAGCCTAAAACTCCTGCTTCTGGTATAATAGCTTCCTAACCGTTTGTAACAAATGTGGTACTATTATTGACAGCTTTTGAACTTGTCGGTAACTTATATAAGGCTAACCAGACTTTTATGACTGAAAAAGCGACGCAGCAGGGTTCAGTGTAAGGTACACTAAGGCTGAAAGTAGGTTTGCCAGGGCTTACCCGGATACTAGAATTGAGAAGAAGCCAACAGTTTTAGTGTACTGCTACGATCTATTTATTTTCTTCACTAGCTAATATTAGCCATTTATGCTAAATCTCACAGTGAAAAAAGCTAAAATTGTGATAGGATGATATAGTAAAATAGGGCTTGAGAATTGGGCAAAGAGCGAAGTAATGTTTTTGTTAGGGCCGGACGAGTATAATAAGATCACAGCCTCGGCTGATAAAACAAAATCCAGGCGGAGTATAAATGGGCCGAAGAATAATAATAGTAGAAGACTTCTTGGATCAGGCCGAACCGGTCGAAGCTGTATTGGAAGCGCTTCAAGACCGGGGTTTGAAAGCCTATCTCGCTTCATCGGTTTTTGCGGCTAGTACTATTGCCGAAATCGCTGAGGTTGACTTGAAGGCCCAACTTTCGGAGGCTGAACAAAGCGTCGTCGAAACCCTGCTATTGCAAAAAACTATCCTTGAGAACGAACTACGCAAATACCGCACCCTGATCGAAAATTCGGGTGATTTGATGTACGCAGTTGACCAGGGCGGCAACATTACGTTCGTTAGCGACAACGCGGTTAATTTCCTGGGATACCGGCCCGCAGAATTGGTGGGGCGCAATTTCCTGGAAGTAATCCCGCCCGACTTGCATGCCCAGGTCGTCGAGCGGTTCAATCGGCAGATGCATAATGCGGTTGCCGGGACTTTTACCACCGAACTTTTGACCAAAGACGGGCGACGTATCCCGGTCGAAAGCAACGGACGCAATTATTTTGAAAACAATTTGCCGGTGCTAAATATCGGTCTGATCCGCGATATTAGCGCCCGCCGCGAGATGGAAGCTCAGGTCGTCAAGCGCAACCGCGAACTGACCGCCCTCTATTCGGTCGCCTCGGTGCTAAACCAACCGCTCGGCCTGAACGAACTTTTGCAAGAATGTCTCGACCGTATGCTGGAAACGATGAAGGTCGAAACGGGTGGGATGATTTTGCTCAAGGAGTCGGGCGAGTTCCGGCAGGGGGCCGAACGGGGGATGAACGAAGATTTCGAGGCCCTGTTTAGCCCGCTCCAGAGCGACTTTAAACTAATGCGCCGGGTGTTGGGCGCGGGCGAAGTAGTCATTTTTGAAAATCTGGCCGAGCTACCCCAGATCGACCAGGAATTGCTCCGGCGCACCGGCTATCGTTCGCTAGTAATGGGGCCGCTCCAGGCCAAAGACCGTATTTTGGGCGGCTATCTGCTTGCCAGCAAGGGCCAACATCAGTTCGTTGCCGACGACCACGATTTAATCTTGTCTATCGGCAAGCAGGTCGGGATGGCTCTCGAAACCGGCGAGCTTTACGCCGAGCTAAACAATACTGTCGATGAATTGCGTCTGACCAACACTCAGCTTGAAGAAGCCACCCGCCATAAAAGCGAATTTTTGGCGAACATGAGCCACGAACTGCGGACTCCGCTCAATGCCATTATCGGGTTTAGCGAGCTTCTGCAAGATCAGACCTTTGGCCCGCTCAACCAAAAACAAGAGCGTTATATGGGCAACATTCTCAATAGTGGTAAACACTTATTGGCCCTGGTTAATGACGTGCTAGACCTGGCAAAAGTCGAAGCCGGCAAAATGGAACTTCACCCCGACAAGTTTGCCCCGCGTGAACTGATTAACGAGGTATTCGAGAGTCTTGCCAGCCTCGCTTCCAAAAAACAAATTTCGCTGGCGACCCACCTGGGTACGACGACCCACAAACCCGAACCAGTTATCACCGCCGACCGGGGTCGGATCAAGCAAATTCTCTACAATTTGCTCTCTAATTCCCTAAAATTTACGCCTGACGGTGGTTCGGTCGAGATTAGCACCATTGTCCAGCGTCGTAATGGGGCTGATTGGATCGAACTGAGCGTGACCGATAGCGGGATTGGGATCAAGCCGGAAGACCACGAACGCATCTTTGAAGAATTTCAGATGGTCGATAGCACGCTCTCCAAACGGCAGCAGGGAACCGGCCTCGGTCTAGCTCTCAGCCGTCAGTTGGCCCGCTTGCACGGGGGCGATATCAAGGTTGAAAGCGAATTTGGCAAGGGTAGCACCTTTACAGTTATATTGCCGGTCGCTCCCTTGAAATCACGACCCAGCCCAAACCGTTCCGACCACCCTTTTACCGAACCACGCCACCGCCCTTTGATGAGCCTGGGCGAAAAAATTGCGCTGGTGATTGAGGACGAAGATCAGGCGGCAGAGTTATTACAGCTTTATATGGAACAGAGCGGCTATCGAGTGGTGCGCTGTTCTAGTGGCGAAGAAGCCCTCCAACAGGCCCGTGAATTGCAGCCATCGGTTATTACGCTCGATATTATCTTGCCCTATAAAAATGGCTGGGATGTTTTGAGCGAACTCAAGGCCGATCCTGCTACCCAATCAATCCCGGTTTTGGTTGTTTCGATGGTCGATAACTATGAGTCTAGTTTTGCGCTGGGGGCCGTCGCCAGTTTCGTCAAACCCGTCCGCAAAGAAGAATTGGTTGCCAAGCTGGATGAATTGCAACTGGATGCCCTGCGGTCGCGTCGTCAGCAGCACTTCCAGGAACACCGCAAAAGCGGCGAACCGTTGCATGCTCTGGTGATCGATGATAACCCGGACGACCGAGAATTGATTAGCCGGGTGCTGACTTCTGCCGGAATGCAAGTCCTCACGGCTGAAAATGGTGAGATTGGCTGGAAAATGGCCCAGCAAGACCCGCCCGATTTGGTCGTGCTAGACTTGATGATGCCCGGTCTGGATGGGTTCGGCGTGTTGCGCCGTTTGCGCCAGAACTTATCGACCCTGGATGTGCCGGTCTTTGTCTATACCGCCAAAGAACTGAATGCTTCCGAGCGCAACCAGCTTAAACAAGCCGAGGCTGTTCTCCAAAAAGGCGATTTCTCAAGCGAACGCTTGCTGGAAGCGGTCAGCAATTTGAGCAATCGTGGTGAATGGTAAAGAGAAGGGATGAGGGATGAAGGGTGAGGGATGAGGGATGAGGGATTGTAGGCGCAGACGTTATATTCTGCATTCTGCATTCTGACTTCTGCATTTCTTCATCCCTCATCCTTAAGGTAAGGAAGTCAGATGCCTGAGATTTTGATTGTAGAAGATAATCCCTTAAATATGGAACTGGCCCGCGACCTTTTGGAGGCAAAAGGTTATATCGTCCGGGAGGCGGCTACCGCCCAGGACGGGATCGATGCGGTGCTGGCAAGACGGCCCGATCTGGTCTTGATGGATGTCCAGTTGCCGGGTATGGACGGGCTGACGGCTACTCGCATTTTGCGACAAGATAGCCGTCTGGCTGATTTGATTATCGTCGCTCTGACGGCCCATGCTATGAAGGGCGACGAACAAAAGGTGTTGGAAGCGGGTTGCAATGGCTATATTTCAAAGCCGATTGATACTCGCCAATTTCCGGCTCAAATTGCCGAATATTTGCAAAAAGAGGCAACATCTAATTAAATGTAAGCAGTCTTGAAGTGATAGGACAGCTTAACATCGGTCTGGTACAAAAGTAATATAAGGTCAGGGAGTAATCCAAATGAGTCTTTCGGTCAATGCAAAATCTGGTTCCAGCACCGGCGCTGGTTATGGTTCTCGCAAGTCCGACACACCGGGCTATGGTTGCGACGGGCAGCGCCAATCCGCCCGTATTTTGGTAGTAGACGATATTGTGGCTAACGTCGAGTTGTTGGAAGCGCTCTTGACCGCCGATGGCTACGACATTCTGACCGCCTTTAACGGCGAGGAAGCTTTGCAACAAGTCGCCGAAGGCGACCCTGACCTAATCTTGTTGGATGTGATGATGCCGGGCATGAACGGCTTCGAGGTCTGCTCCACAATTAAAAGCGATGAGACCACCCAATTTATTCCGATTGTTTTGCTGACCGCTCTTGATCGGATGGAGGACAAGGTACGCGGTCTGGAAGCCGGGGCGGATGATTTTCTGACCAAACCTTTCAACCGAATCGAGCTAAAGGCCCGTATTCGCTCGCTCTTGCGGATACGTAGTTTACATAATGATGTGGAGCAAAAACGGCGATTGCTCTTTCGGTTGCTCAACCGCTACATGAGCGAAGAGATTGTTACTACCATTTTGGAAGACCCCGAAAAACGACTCAAACTGGGTGGCGAAAAGCGCGAAGTGGCAATTCTGTTTGCCGATATTCGTGGGTTTACCAGCTTCTCCGAGAATACCAGTGCCGAACGAGTGGTCGAAGTCTTGAACGAGTGCTTCCACGATATTACGGAAGTGGTTTTTAACCACAAGGGGACTTTTGATAAATATGTGGGCGACTGCATTCTGGCTTTCTACGGTGCGCCGCTTTCTTATGGCGACGATTTGGAACGCTGCTTGCAGACCGCTATCGAAATGCAGCGTATCTTTGAGAAAATGAGCGAAGCCTGGACTGACCCGATAATGAAGACCCTCGGCCTGGGGATCGGGATCAATTTTGGGGAAGTGGTAGTCGGCAACATCGGTTCCGAACGGCTAATGGATTACACCGTCATCGGCGATCAGGTGAACCTGGCTCAACGGCTTGAACAGGCCGCTCTGCGCGGTCAGATCATTATTAGCGAGGAAGTCAACCGCCGGATGCAGGGTCGTCTTCGCAGCTACGAAATGCCGCCGATCAGCGTCAAAGGCAAACGCGAACCAGTCACGGCCTATCTGGTCGAAGGTATGTCGGTTTAAACTATACTTTACGCCAGTTGAACGTGATCGCTTGCATCACAAAAACGCCGCCGACGATCATGGAAGTGCCGAGCCATTGCAGGCCGTTCATCACCTGTCCCAGGAAAATCAAGGCAAGCAGGGCGGTGATGGGCGGTTCGAGGGTGCTAAACAGGCTGGCGGCTGCCGCAGGTAGATAACGCAAACTGGAAGTAAAAAAGGCATATCCGGCCAGGGTCGGGCCGAGCGATAGCCCGACCAGCAGCAACCAGCCCCAGCTATCCAACGGTATCAAGAAGATTTCCCAGCCTTCGACTGCCAGCCCTATCGCCAGCATTGCGATAGTAGCAAAAAAGAAGATGTAAAAAAGAATAGTCGAAGAACTGCGCTGGCCCATCCGGGCCGCTCCTTTGCCAAACAAAGTTGAGGCCGCAAAAGTCAGGCCGCTACCGAGTCCAACCAGCAGCCCAGCCGGGTCTTTGACCAGGGTTGTCGGGTCGTAGACCCCTGCCACTAGCGCACACCCGATCAGATTTACGGCGATGGCCCCACCTTGTGCCAGATGTAGCCGCTCCTTAAACAAAAATCTGGCCCCGATTGCCACAAAGACCGGGGCGCTAAAGATCAGAGCCGTCGCTACTGCCGCTCGGTTGATCTGTACCGAATTGCTCCAGACTATATTAAAAATGGCGATCCCGATTAGGCCGTAAAGGACGTAATAGGGGATTTCGCGGCGGCTAAGCCGAAAGCTGCTCGGCTCCCGCAACGCAATATAGAGCGCCAGCCCAGGCGTGACCAGTAGCCCGCGCCAGACGCTAACTTCGAGCGGGGTCATGTGATAACGGGTTATAAGTTCGTCGATAAAAATGCCGGTAGTAGACCAAGCAAAAGTCGCCAGGGCCGCCATTAAAACCCCTCTTTGCAGGTTATGTGGCTGCAAAAAAGGCCGGGCCACCTCCCCTAACTCCTGCTCAGTCCTAATAGCCACCTTCTACTCCCCTCTCTATAAAAATAAGTAACTACTCAGCCGGGCGACCACATAGGGTCGCTCCCTACAACGGATTTTGGGTAGGGGCGACCCTATGTGGTCGCCCAAATGGGGTAGGGTGAGTACTTATACCAAGTCCTGGTAAGTAGTAAACTTATGTCACCCTGAACGAAGTGAAGGGTCTCGGTTCGTGGGCTAGAGCCAGGTACAGGAAAAAGATTCTTCACTTCGTTCAGAATGACATATACCTAACCGGACTTGGTATTACAAAATAAACCACTCCACCACTTAAAATCTCACCCTCATCCCTCATCCCTCATCCCTTCCCCTCCCCCTTCGCCATCCTAATCACCGCTTCCGCCAACTCCTGAGCCGCATTGGGACGGGCCAAAGTTAGCGCCGCCCGGCCCATCGCTTCGAGGTGAGGGCGATCTTTTAGCAAGTGCTGTACTTGTGAGAGCAGACGCGGGCCGGTCATATCGGCCTGTTTGATACTGACGGCGGCCCCGGCCTCTTCCGAACGGCGGGCGTTGCGGGTCTGCTCATCGCCGCCGGTGGGGATCAGTGGGACAAAGAGGGCCGGTTTGCCCAACGCCGCAACTTCGGCAACTGTCCCGGCCCCCGACCGGCTGACCACCAAATCGGCCAATGCGAAAATATCGCCAATTTCCTCGCCCACAAAGCGCGTTACATAATAGCGGCGGCGTAGGGCGGGCGACAATGTGGCGGCGGCCTGTTTTAAGCGGTCGAAATCCTGTTCTTCCTCTTCGGGTTGTTGTCCGCACTGATGGACAATCCGGCAGATTTGCAACAATTCGGGCAAGACCACTTCGACCGAACGGTTGATAAGCCGTGCGCCCTGTGCGCCTCCCGTAACATAAAGCGTTGGCAAATTGTCGTCGGCAGGGTCGAAGCCGCACAACTGGCTCGCCCGATGGCGGTCGCCCCCGAAGATAATCGGGCGCACCGGGTTGCCAGTTACAAAGGTTTTGCTTTGCAGGCGGGGCGGCAATTCGGTGGCGGCTCCCTCGAAAGTTAGGGCAATCCGGCGGGCAAAGCGGGCCGTGATCTGGTTTGCCAGCCCGACCTGGACGGTCTGCTCGTGGGTCAGAACTGGCACGCGCAAAAGCCAGCCTGCGATAATCGGCGGTACCGAAACAAAGCCGCCGGTGCTAAAGATCATGGTAGGCCGGAAGCGGGCGACTTGCCAGAGTGACTGAAAAATACCGACCGGGATACGAAAAACGTCGATAATATTCTTGGGTGTAAAAAAGCCGATCAGCCGCTCGGCCCGTCGCAACTTGCCGGTCTGCACTCCTACGAAATCCAGCCCAGCAGCCTGGGCCAGCTTTTCTTCGACCCCGTGTTTGCTGCCGATATAGCGGAAAACCGGCTTCCAGTCGCCCTGTGCTGCCGCAATTTCTTTAATTTTGCCGACGGTCGCCAGGGCTGGGCTGACGTGTCCACCGGTTCCGCCGCCTGTTACCAGGATTTTAAGCGGCTTAGTTTCTTTAGTCATCGCTTTACAATAAGCTTCATGTGTAGTTTAATAATCCAAAAATCAGCCTGGCTATCATAACCCTAGCCCGCTCTTTAAGCAACTTGATTAGGCTGGGGAGTTAATAGGTATCAGGTGTCAGGTGAGAGGTATTAGGTAGATTGGGTTTATAGCAATCTTGGTCCGTTCTTGGTAGGGGCGATCCTTGTGGTCGCCCGTGAACACCCGGCACGATCTACGAGGGCAACCACAAGGGTCGCCCCTACGAAATATTATCTGATAAGAAATGGTTTGGCTGATACCTATCACCTGACACCTGATACCTGACACCTATAACCTCGGAGGACTTGAGTTTTGAAAATTATTTTGAACCAACCAAAAGCACTTTATCTACTTTTGACGGCCCTGTTGTTGGCGGGACTACTGGCGGCTTGTGGAGATGAAACCGCGCCGACCCCGGCGGCCCAACTTGCGGTTGCTACCACGGCAGCGGCTACTACGACTGAGGCAGTTAAGGCCGTCGAACCGGTGCCGACCAGCACGCCCTTACCGCCAACCGCAACTAGCGCCCCAACCGCCACTGCCACACCAAAGGCGACGGTTGCCGTAACTGCGACGGTTGCACCGACCGCCACGACTGCCCCCACCACTGCACCGACTGTCGCTCCAACCGTCGCGACGACGACTGCTCCGCTCAAAAGCTCGGTGTTGTTGGAGCCGATGAATTGGGAAGCCCAGACCTGGAACAATTGCGCCCCGATGTCGGCTCTGATGGCCCTCAGCTATTACGGTATAAAGCTGACCCAGGCCGAATGTGGGCTGGCTTTGCGGCCCAACGGAGGCGACCGTCCTAGCCCGGTCGGGGATAAGCACGTCGAACCCCAGGAATTGGTCAGCTTTATCCAGAAGCAGGGCTTACGGACGATGGTGCGCGAAAACGGTACGTTCGACAAGCTAAGGGCGCTACTGGCGGCAGGCGTGCCAGTCATTACCCAGCAATGGCTGCACGACCCGGACGATATTGGGCATTATCGGGTGGCGCGGGGCTACGACCTGAAGAACGATACGATTATCTTTAACGACTCGATGGATAGCAAGCCACGTACTGTTGTTTCGGTCAAGCTGCAAGATAAGCTCTGGAAGGGCTGGAACCGCCGCTATATGCCGGTCTACAGCGCCAAACAAGAGGCGACCGTTATGGCGATTTTGGGTGACGATGCCAATGAAGACGCTAATCTGAGCCGGGCGACCAGCGTAGCCCAGAAATATTCTGAGTCCAACCCCAAAGATATTGATGCCTGGCGCAACCTGGGCTATTTGCGCTACGCGGCGGGCGACTGCAAAGGGGCGCTCACGATTTGGGAGCAACGCATCACCAAAATGCTCGAACCAACCGACAACGGCCCTTACAACCGTTTTTTGTGGTATCAACTCTGGCCGATAGAATGTTATAATCAAGTAGGTAACTATCAGCAAGTTATCAAGATGTCCCCCAACGAAATCCAGCGGACGGGTATTTATGCCCAGGCCCGCTACCAGTATGCCGTCGCTTTAATGAACGTAGGCCGCAAAGATGAGGCAGTCAGTCAGTTGAAGAAGGCGATCCTCGACGATCAGAATTTTAAACCCAGCTACAAATTGCTGGAGAAGTTAGGAGTAAAGTAGCATGAGTCCATATCCTTTTTCGCAAGCCCAGTCTGCCGCCTTTATCCCGGCCCGCCCCATCAAAGTTGGAGTGCTAGGTGCGACCGGGGCAGTCGGGCAGCGTTTTGTCCAAATGCTCGATGGTCATCCCTGGTTCCAGGTGACTGCCCTCGGCGGTAGCGAACGCTCGGTCGGTAAGAAGTACGGGCAGGCGGCCCAGTGGCGGTTGTCGGCGGACGTTCCAGCCTATGTCCGTGATATAACGCTGGTCGAAGGTAAGCCGGGTGCGGATTGGGATTGTGATGTGGTCTTTACTTCGCTCCCTGCCGAGATCGCGGGCGAAGTGGAAGAAGAATTTGCGGCGGCGGGTTACAAGGTTTTCTCCAACTCTCGCAATCATCGGATGGACGAGGACGTGCCGCTCCTGGTTCCCGAAATCAACCCCAACCATAGCGCCATGCTGGAAATTCAGCAGCAAAAGCGCGGTTGGTCGGCTAAGGGCGGCTTTATCGTGACCAACCCTAACTGCACTACGATTCATCTTGTGCTGGCTCTCAAGCCTTTGCAGGACGCTTTTGGCCTGACCAAAGTGCTTGTTACCAGTTTGCAATCGCTGAGCGGGTCGGGTTATCCTGGCGTACCTTCGCTTGACATAATCGACAACGTGGTTCCTTATATCGGGGGCGAGGAAGAAAAGGTCGAGACCGAGCCACTCAAGATTATGGGCGATCTGAGCGGAGCGCAATATCTCAACGCCGATTTTGTGGTTAGCGCGACCTGTACCCGCGTGGCCGTGCGCGAGGCTCACACCGAGTCGGTTTCGGTCCAGTTGGGTCGGGAAGCCAGCCTGGAAGAAGTTGCTGCTGCTTTGCAAGATTGGGAAGCCGAGCCGCAACGCTTGATGCTGCCGACGGCCCCCCGCCGTCCGGTGCTGCTCCGCACCGAACTCGACCGCCCTCAACCGATCTACGACCGCGATGGCGAAGGGGCGATGGCAACTACGGTTGGTCGCTTGCGTCGTTGTCCGATCTTAGATTACAAGTTCGTGCTGACCGGGCATAATACGATCCGGGGCGCGGCAGGGGCCAGCATCTTGAACGCCGAGCTATTGACAGCCCAGGGCTGGATTAAGTGATTTGCGATTTACGATTTACGATTTGCGCTTAGATTGAAATCGCCCTCACTATCGATGGTCAGCTCTTAGAAACAACCCTGGAGCATCCTTTCTACACCCAACAGCAAGCCTGGGTCGAGGTAGGCCAATTGAGGCCAGGCTTGCACGTTCTCAAGGCCGACGGCAGCTTCGGAGTGGTGGAAGCAATTGAGATTGTGTAACGTGAGCAGAGGATGTACAATCTCACCGTCGAAGGGGCGCATACCTTCTTCGTCGGTCAAGATCGCTGGCTGGTGCATAATGCTAAATTTTGCAATTCACCAGCTGAAAGTCCTGTATGGAAAGAATTGGACAATTTTAAGGGAAAACTAAGAAAAGTGGTTCTGGAAGAGATACACAATATTACCAATGGGATCATAGACACGGGGGTATTGAAGTATACGATCAAAAAGGAAGACATTTGGGGAGTATGAATCCATTAACTGGTGAAATGCACAAACCTCCAGTTAAAGGAAGGAGAATGGATGATTGATCTGCTTACTTTGCTTCATTTGGGTGAGCTTTCTCTTGATGAAGCTTATCAAATGTTGGATGAAGCAGTTGGCAAGTTTCACTCTGGGGAGATTAATTCGGAATGGTGGGAATGGTTACAACTATCTAAGTATGAAGTTACTGCTCGCGTGTATGGAGCATCTTTGATGGCACTTGCCAAACTAAGATTTGATGGTTGGCCCAACATTTGTAGTATGTGTGATCTTCCACTTGATTATAGGCTATTTGGATGGTCGTTTGTAGTTGGTGACGAGAATACCACCCCCAAACTGCGTCATATTGAGTGTCCATCCATCCCACCCTCCTATTGATTAACCTCCGGAAGAAGGCTACCGATCAATCAGCGAGATCAAAATTGGTGGTAAATTACTAGCTTACGACGAGCAATCCGGTAAGCTCGACTACTACCCGGTCATCGACCTGATACGACACATCGATCCCAGCCTTATAGACCTCACCCTTGATGGTCAACTCTTAGAGACAACCTTGGAGCATCCCTTCTATACCCAAGAGCAAGTTTGGGTAGAAGTAGGGCAATTGAGGCCAGGCTTACACGTTCTCAAGGCCGATGGCAGCTTCGGGGTGGTGGAAGCAATTGAGATTGTGTAACGTGAGCAGAGGATGTACAATCTCACCGTCGAAGGGGCGCATACCTTCTTCGTTGGTCAAGATCGCTGGCTGGTCCATAATGCTGGTTCTTGTGCCCGTTCAAGACCACCTTGGATGCATACCGATATACCGGGCCAAAAATTCTTCTATGGAAAAGATGGAATAGAGGAGGCTTATAAACATTTGGCAGGAGAACATGGTGTTCCAATTGAAGAGTCTAGCAGATTGTTACATAAATTCAAGCAAGGACGGATGGGAGCTGCCGATGATGCAGTAATCTCTCCTACCGATGATGTGTATGATCCACGTAATGGTGAATGGTTAGGTAATATACCTAGTGAGGCTAAAAAGGCTAGGAGGTAAAAACCTACGAGAAGGAGTTCCAGTGGCACCTATAAGTGCTTCTCAAGTAAGTTTAACTATATCTGGAGATGTTCTTGATCCTACAGAAGTTACTGCACTATTATCCTGTGAACCTACAAGGATTGAGAAGAAAGGAGAAATAAAATCTCCTAAAAATGCTCGTAAGGTTTATTATGCACGAGCAGGTCTTTGGATTCTACAATCTCAGCTGCCTGATACAAGTGATTTAGAAGCAAAAATTGTCGATGTTTTGGATAAAACCACGAAAGACCTAGTCATATGGACAGCTATTAACCAAAGATTTACAACACAGGTATTTTGTGGTTTGTTCATTAATAGCATGAATGAAGGTTTTGAACTCTCGACTGAATTGCTCAACCAACTAGGTAAACGTAATTTGAAAATTGGCTTTGATATTTATTCAAATATAAGACTTAAGTAATCTAGAATCCTTTAGCTACACACTTAAAAGCTGGTACAACTTATCGTTTCGATTGGGATGGTAACGTAATAGAGGTTGTTGCAAAAACTCTTCCAAACGGTGAAAGGCAAGTTGCTGATGCGTGGTAACCGTTCACGAAGTTGCAAAGTGAGCAAAAAGTAGTTAGACTGCCCACTATGGAAAAACCAGAGTTGCCAGTTAGCATACTTGAACAGTTGCCCACCGAGGTGCAGGTCTATATTACCTACCTCGAAACACAAAT
>JBBQWM010000007.1:0-158409 GCA_038210655.1 Chloroflexia bacterium | reverse complement strand
GGATTTGCTGCGCAACGCCATCGTTTTGGTGATGGCGGCGGTCAGGGTGGTTTTACCGTGATCGACGTGACCGATTGTGCCAACGTTGACGTGCGGTTTAGTTCGCTCGAACTTCTGCTTTGCCACCTGTTTGTCCTCCTTGATAGAGAGCGCTACTGGCTATAGCGTCCTCGTTTTACCTAAATCTGGCTAATCGCTGGGTTCCCAAAAAGCAGGTTTGAAAAAAGGAATGCGGCTGCATTCCCTCTCTGGTTTGCTTTTTAATCTTTTAGAGTTCCGTCCAGAGGGATCACACCAGCCTTTACAAAAGCATCTGTTAACAACAAATTGAGTTAGTTTACTAACCATTCAGTAAGCGTTAATCAGTAAGCGTTAAAATGGAGCCCATGAACAGGATCGAACTGTTGACCTCATTCTTACCAAGAATGTGCTCTACCGACTGAGCTACATGGGCCTTTATGCTTTGAAAATGGTGGGCAGGACAGGATTCGAACCTGTGTAGGGATTCCTCCCGACGGTTTTACAGACCGTTGCCATTAGCCACTCGGCCACCTACCCATTTTTATTGGCTAGACTCTATTAACTTGTAGGATTTAACTTATTGTATCCCCACGAACTGTCCATAGATGGAGCCGACGGAGGGATTCGAACCCACGACAGGCTGTTTACAAAACAGCTACTCTACCCCTGAGTTACGTCGGCAGTTAAATTTACTTCGTGACCGACCTTTGCACATGGTTTGCCCTGGCTCAAATATGGCTAAGACGAGAGTGCAGTATAGCCTATTGGGGGCCAATTGTCAAGCCGAATTGAGCTAATTTTGGGCCGTAGCGCGGGCCAGCCCTAACTTTCTAGCAAGTAATCTGCTGATTCGTGTAGTCCAGATAACCCGGTCTAAGACCGCCCTGATTTATAATCCACTTACAACTATACTGACAGATAGAGGGTGCGAAGCTCCTCGATCATTGCTAGAGAGGATTTTTGAGAAATGAATTTTTGGCTGGATGTCTTACCGCCGGTCGCAGCGGCTGTCTTAATTTGGTGGGGCGCGACCGGGACGATTATATATGTTTGCGGGCGTAAAGCCTGGCGGCCCTGGGTATTTGGGATTGTAACGTCTGTGCAACCCCTGGCCTTCTGGCGGTTGTGGGAAGAAAAAAACAGCGTCGAAGTCGGCGGAGTTTTTGCCGCCTTCTTTTGGGCAATCATAATCTGGAGTTGGATCGAAACCAGCTATTACGCCGGGTTTGTGGTAGGGCGGCGGGTTCCCGAATTAGAGCCGGATGCCCCGACTAGCCTACGCCTGCGGCGAGCGATTGCCGCCAACCTTTATCACGAGTTGGCTATTCTCGCCCTGAGTCTAATCGTGGTATTGCTGGGCTGGGGTGGGGCGAACGATACCGGGCTGTGGGCCTTTATGATTTTGCACTGGACGCACCAGTCGGCCAAAATCAATATCTTTCTGGGGGTCAACAACCTTACGACCGATTATCTGCCCGACAACCTAAAATATATGGCCCAGTATTTTAGCAAAAAATCACTCAACACCTTTTTCCCCTTCTCGGCGACCATTACAACTGTAATAGCGACCCTGCTTTTTAACAGCATAGGAGCGGCTACTAGCGCCGGACAGCAGGTTGGGCAGGCTTTGCTATTCGTAATGATGATCGCGGCAGTCCTCGAACATTGGTGGCTGGTTACGCCGGTCCCGACCCGGATTTGGGAATGGGCGCTCAAATCTCGCCGGGAAACGGAAACGGCGGTTCTGCAAACAGAGGTCAAGGGCCAAACGCCCCGTACTGAACTTGAATTAGCCACCTCACTACCGCAACGCTCTAGCCTTGCCCCCCGCGTCTACATCGTTTGCGGCTACCTGGGTAGCGGCAAAACGACCCTGATCCGACGTTTGCTGCCTCAGTTGGATGGGCGAGTGGCAGTGGTGGTCAACGATTTTGGGGCAGTTGGGGTGGATGCCGAGTTGATCCGGGCGCAGGGTAGTGCCGGGGCCGTGCTAGAACTGCCGGGCGGGTGCGTTTGCTGCACCCTGCAAAAGAACATGGTCGGGCAAATCCTAAAGCTGCTGGACGATTATCAGCCGGAACAACTTTTGATTGAGCCGAGCGGGGTGGCAGGGATCGAAGAAATCGTGCGGACGCTGGCAAGCCCGCGTCTGTTGGGGAGGCTTGGCCCGGTTGAGGTAGTCGCAGTCGTCGATGCGCCCCGCCTTTTGACTCCTACCGGACTACAAAGCTTTACCCTGACCCAAATCAAGGTGGCCTCCGCTGTCGTGGTTAGTAAGACCGATCTGATCTTACCGGGAGAATTATCCGGCTTGCTCAGTCTGGTCGCCAGCCTCAACCCCCAGGCGCGGCTTTTCCCGGCCATCGAGGGACAGGTTTCAGCTACCCAACTTTTTAAGCTCACGCCGTCCCCTACCGAAGAAGGCGAGGACAGCCAGCTCGACGAAACCCATCATGGCGAGGAAAGCGGCCTGATCTCGTTTGCCCGCGAATATCACGGGCTGTTCGACCCAACCGCCCTGAAAACGCTTTACGATGAACTGGCGGCCGGTTATTTCGGGCCAGTCGAACGGGCCAAAGGGCTTTTCCCGATGGCAGGCGCAACCCTGCAAGCCTGGGATATTGCCGATAGCCGGGTCTTTTGTCGGATAATGCCCGGCCCTGCCGACAGTCGCACCAGTTTGACTGCCGCTCGCTTTATGTTGGTTGCACGTGATCTGGCAAGCGAAGAATTAAACCGTCGGCTCCAAAATTGTATGTTGCCGACAGTATCGGAGCGGCTATAAAGTAAGCTGGCACGCTAATTGCTTTACATCCTTTGACAAGGTGCAAACTAAGGACAACCTGATGACAGGCTCTGGTAATGTTAAAAGGAGTGTAAGAAATGAGCGGTAATTACAACAATAAGGGTGGCTTTAATTTGGGCGACCGGATTAAACGGGGTCTGGATGCTATTAGTATCAAAAATGCCAATAATCCTCAGCAGGTCGCGGATTATGACAACAAGCATCCCGATCAAACTCAGAATTATGGCGGTGGGTTGCTAGGCCGAATTCGTACCGGGATTGGCTCATTCCTCGGCCCAGGTAAACCACGCTAGTAAACTGTTAAAAGCTATTAAGCCTAAAATGTGAAGATGAAAAGCCCGGTGACTGACCGGGCTTTTTTATTTTCTGGCTCATAGTATTGATCTGAGCAAAATTAACTAACTTTGTAGGAGCGACCTTCTGGTCGCGATGGAATACTAACTTTGTAGGAGCGACCTTCTGGTCGCAATGGAGTACTAACTTTGTAGGAGCGACCTTCTGGTCGCGATGGAATACCCCGATATAGCTATTTAAGCTCAGGTCAATAATAGTCGAAAATTATTGTGTTTTAGCCTCAGACCTGTTATAATCAAGCCGTAGCGTTCTGCAAATTTAGGGGGATTGTCGGAATTGGCAGACGAGCATGACTTAGGATCATGTGCCGAAAGGCGTGTGGGTTCGACTCCCACATTCCCCATCCCAAATCTGGGCTAGTCCAACTAGCTAGACACAACCTTAAAAAAGAGTCTCAAGGCTCTTTTTTGGTTTTATGGCATTGGATTTGATCTCACCGCTGTATTTTCTCGGACAGCATTGGTCATTCGTGATTACACCGTTCAGAATGTCTTCGATTGAACAGCTAATCCTAAACCGCAAATCTCTTACAACTTTGTCATCCTCTCCAAAATAAGATTCATCAAAAAACGCTTGCGAAAATTGCAATAACCGCATATTATAATTGTATCAATCTCATTGACCTCTTTCCAAGCGCTTATGCTCAAAAAAGGGGTTTAACGATTGGCAGAGCGATGTCCCACCAAAAACATTTATTGACAGAGCAATGTCCCACCAGACGGAACCTGCTCCGCCAGTTGATTTTCGCCTGGAACGTATCCCCATAGGTAGTTACTACCGAGCGAAGATAAAGATCGCACCGACCGGGATAGGTTTTTAGGCTGTAAGCTTGTAGCTTGTGAACCGACCATTGGGGAGGAGAAATAATATGAAGTTCAAAACCAAGTTAGTATTGCTAATCAGCCTCAGTC
Organism: Chloroflexia bacterium; assembly: GCA_038210655.1. GTDB lineage: Bacteria > Chloroflexota > Chloroflexia > Chloroheliales > Chloroheliaceae > 54-19. The sequence continues at coordinate 154,317 of JBBQWM010000007.1, read as the reverse complement.
TCCTGGCAAGTATCGCGGTGACAACCATTATCGCGTTAGTCGGGATTAATAATTTGAACAGCGCCGCTTCCGACAAGTTGGAAAAAGGGTTACTCGAAGCCAGCAAAGAATCATATATAAATTATATCCAGGCTAACGCCGAGCGTACCAACGTACTCTTAAATCAAGCTGTTTCCGAAGTAGAAGTTTTGTATGGAACGGCCCAGGCCCTCGAAGATAACCGGGAGGCTCTTAAGCCACTTTTCGATACTGCCGCCAGCCTGCCTTTCTTCAAAACCCAGAACGATCTGAAACAAGATAGTGCGACCAAAGCCTATCAAAACGTGGTTAATGTCAATCCGAACGACTGCATAGATACCGATCCTAAGACGACCGGGGTACCCACTGCAATCGGTCTACCCAACACTATCAAGAAATCGACTATCAATTGTAATAAGATGATTACGATAGTGTGGCCCAAACAGGTCAACCCGGATAACTCAATTACCCCCGAAGTGACCAACCGTTTACAGCAAGCCTCGCTATTCGACTTGATTTTCCCCGGTGTCAAGGATTTTGGCAGTGACAAAACGCGGGTCTTCTTTTCCGGCCCCCCCGAAGCCGATTTTTGGCGTTCCTACCCCTGGTACGACTTTGCAGCAGGCATTCCCAACAATAAAGATTACCAGACTAGCAATTATTGGAGCTATGAGCCACGCAAAGGGCTACTCGACGGCTGGAACAAATGGATCGCCAATCCTCAAACGCTTGCCTCGGTTGAAAAAGCCACCGGTACGCAAGTAACAGTCGTACCGCCCTATGTTAGTGGTACTTCTAATCAAGTTGTGTTTGTTATGCACCATCCGATCTGGGATAAAACCCGGACAAAAGTGAACGGTTCCATCGGGGTAACACTCAATAAAGATCAGCTTACTTTGTTGGTGCAAAATCTAAAAGTATCTAACAACGGGTTTGCTTTTCTGGCTAATGCTGATACTAACGTACTGGCTATAGGCGAAGGTGGCGATAAAATCCTGGGGCTAAAAGATTTGCCGTCCAAGAACGACTATCTCGCTTCGATCCAGCGCAAACTAACCGATAGTACGATCCCTACGATTGCCCAACTGAGTCTGCCGCAGGATGATACGGTGCTTACCGGGGAGAGAGACATCAACGGGAAACCCTATCTGGTTTATTTACGCCGCCTCAAACCGCTCAATGTTTACACCCAGGGCAAAGGAATTACCTCGGAGTACTGGACACTGGGATTTGTGGTATCCAGAGAAGAAGTTTTGCAGATCGCTAAGACTACCAAGCAGGAGATTAGCGATAAAGCCCGCGATATTTTCGCTTTCCAACTGGTTGCCATTTTAGCGACATTGGCCGTCGTGGTGGGTCTGGTTTATCTGCTCTCCAACCGTATGACTGGTTCGCTCGTCTCGTTGACCAAAGCGGCGACCCAGATACAGCAAAAAAATTATGATGTTCATCTAAATGTGCAGACCAAAGATGAATTCGGGCAATTGAGCGATGCTTTTAACGGGATGGCTCTCGACATCAAGCAATACACCGAAAACCTCGAAGACCTCGTTAACAAACGTACCACGCAACTTGAACAGGCCAACAAAGAAATTACCAGCCTTAATAGCCTGCTCAAAGCCGATAATATGCGGATGAGCGCCGAGTTAGATATTACGCGCCGCTTGCAAAAAATGATCCTGCCCCGCGACCATGAACTTGACGAAGTAAGTGGGCTGGACATTGCCGGTTTTATGGAACCTGCCGACGAGGTCGGGGGCGATTACTATGATGTACTTCAGTACAACGGGCAAGTCATGATCGGGATCGGCGACGTGACCGGACACGGCCTCGAAAGCGGCGTGTTGATGATTATGGTGCAGACCGCCGTCCGTACCATGTTAGCCAACAACGAGTCCGACCCCTCCAAGTACCTGAACGTGGTTAACCGGACTATCTACGAAAATGTCCAGCGGATGGACTCAGATAAAAATCTGACTCTTTCGCTACTCGATTATGACAAGGGTACTTTACGGATGAGTGGGCAGCACGAGGAGATGATCGTAGCGCGGGCTAACGGCAATATCGAACGGATTGATACAATGAACCTGGGCTTCCCGGTCGGGCTGGAAGAGGACATCGAAGCTTTTGTAGCCTATCGGGATGTCCAGCTAGAACCGGGCGATGTGGTAGTTCTCTACACCGACGGTATCCCCGAAGCCGAAAACCCGGCAGGCGAACTCTACGGCCTGGAACGGTTCTGCCAAATCATTCTCGATAATCATGATGGCTCGGCCCGGCAGATTCAGTTAGCCATCATCGAAGACCTCAAGCGCCATATCGGAACCCAAAAGGTCTTTGACGACATTACGCTATTGGTACTCAAGCAAAAAGAGGCGCTCGTACCAGCGTTAGTCTAGCTAGATAGGTGTCAGGTACAGGTATCAGGTGTTAGATAAACACCTGATACCTGATACCCACCAATCTATAACGGCGAAATAGTGGCAAAGTTAGTAACGACGGTAGATCAATACGCCCACCCAAATGCTGACTATTATCAACACTAGCGACAAGGCTGAGAGCAAAATCACGGGCATGAGATCGTAGCGATCATATAGAGCCGCTTTGTAGCCTTCTTTAGGGTCGGGTACTTCGCTATACTGGGCCAGCAATGTGCCGCCCGCCCGGTCCAAAATTTGAGCCGCCACCGCCTGATGCGAATAGGGTAGATAGGCGGCTTTAATATAGACCGCCGTCGCCGAAGCCTGGGGTTGTACGTCGTTCAGCAAGCCGTAATAGAAAGGCTGGGTTAGATAGACGGTTGTGCCATTGACTGTAAGCCACTGTTTATCGTCTTCATCGGCAAAGCCGCCGTTACCTTCGATTACGACCGGCTTTGCCAGTGCGTCGCGGTCGAATTTGCTGCGCTCCTGGAAATGCTGAAAAATAAACCAGCCACACAGCCCCACGAAGAAAAGAGCAAACAACCCGCTCACCAAAGTCGCCATTACCAACCGTCCGCGCTTGGTTGTTCTAGCCTCCGAACGCAAAAAAGAGGGTGGAGCGCCTTCCCAATCGGACGACTGGCCTGGAACCATCCCATAAAACTCCTGCTTGTCCTGATCCTTGCCCATCGTAAGTCCTTTCCATAACAGACAACAATTATGCCAAACCTTGCGCCTTGTAACAAATCATTTTTTATTATACGAAATAGCCGCCTGTAAAGTAACAACCGGCTTACCTGGATCGACGGCTCCAGGGTGAGCATCAGTTTTTGCAAGCTGGCAAGGTTGTACCACACCTTAAACTGAGAGTTGGTATATCTTAGAAAATTTTTCTGCGGGGAATTTTTAAGATATACTTTTGATTGATTTGGGCGTGGGTTTTCACGGTCACTGGTTCTTAATGTTTGAACCCGTGTAAAATCTGACACTCACTCCAAGCTCCAAGCAGGGTTTAGCTTCGTCCGCTATAATGCTATAATACACCAACCGACTTGCGCTTTAACCCGGTGGGCATCCCAGGCAAAGAGAAGTAAATCAAGTTCAGCAGGGATAAATACAACCTTTTTACACCCGTAAGGATGTGTAAATCCTGTTTATCCCTGTTAATTTACGAGGAGACATGGTACGCAGAGCGCAGGTGGGACAATCAAATTAACCAATTCAGGGGATAGGTAATTTATTTTATCCTGTTAATCCTGTACATCCCTGTTAATTTACGAGGAGCTAAACATGGCTACTATGAAAGTAATCCAGTTTTATGAGTATGGGGAACCTGATGTGCTGCGTTACGAAGAGATCGAAAAGCCGACCCCCGGCAAAGGTCAGGTATTGGTCAAGGTTGAAGCAGTCGGTATAAACTATGCCGATACCATGCGCCGCCGCAACGCCTACCTCGAACATACCCCCTTGCCTTATATCATTGGCGGCGAAATCGCCGGGACAGTCGAGGAGATTGGGCCAGAAACGGAGGGTAATGTTCAGGTCGGTCAAAGGATCGTGGCAATGGTTGCGACCGGTGGTTACGCCCAGTATGTTAACGTATCGGCTCGTCAACTTTTCACCATTCCCGATAGCCTGAGCTATTCCCAGGCGGTCAGCATCCCGGCCCAGGGCGTAACCGCCTATGATATTATCAAAATGAGCGGTCAGCTAAAGCCGGGCGAAAGTGTGCTGGTACACGCCGCCGCCGGAGGAGTGGGTGTTTTCTCGGTGCAGATTGCGAAACTGCTGGGCGCGGGTCAGGTGATCGCCACCGCCAGCACGTCGGCCAAACTAGAATTGGCTCGTTCGCTCGGTGCTGACCATCTGGTAAATTACACCGAAGAAGATTGGTTTAAACAGGTCAAAGAGCTAACCGGTGGAAAAGGGGTCGATATTATATTAGAGATGGTTGGCGGCGAAATCTTCAACCAAAACTTTAAGTGTCTAGCACCCTACGGGCGGGTAGTTATTTTTGGAGTAGCCAGCCACAAAATCCCGACCCTCAACCCGGTTCAACTGATGTACAAAAATCATTCGGTGGTCGGCTACTGGCTGATTAACACCATCACCCGGCCCCAACAATTAGCCCAGGCAATGCAGGCTATTCTCGGTTGGGTGGCCGAGGGCAAAATCCAACTGGTCGCCGATCAAGTCTTTCCGCTTTCCGAAGCAGCCCAGGCCCACGCCCAAATGGAAAGTCGCCAGACGGTCGGGAAGTTAGTATTGCTTCCGCACGCCTAAGACCAATACCTTTTAAACAAGGACTAAAACTGTGGGAAGGATTGGGTTTATAGCAAAATGCAGCCTAATTGACTCCCTGTAGGAGCGAGCTTCTGCTCGCGATTGAACACCCAGCCGTTGCTTCAATCGCGAGCAGAAGCTCGCTCCTACAGAGAAAGAGAACGAAGCAATATTTCTGCATTTTGGTACACAATTGTGAGAAGGGATTGGATTTAGATCAAGCTTTACCAGGTATCGTCTGAATAGCGTTCTTCCTTAAAAGGGTCGGCGCTATTATTGTACCCATTGCGTTCCCAAAAACCGAGCATGTCTTTATCCTTAAACTCGATCCCCCGTAGCCACTTAGCACTCTTCCAGAAATACTTTTCCGGGATAATCAGGCGCAAAGGCCATCCGTGATCGAGTTCGAGCGGCTTGCCGTCGAAGCTATGGGCCAGAATCGCTTTCTCGTGTAAAAAGACTTCGAGCGGGACGTTAGCGGTAAAGCCGTATTCAGCGTGGGCGATCACAAACTTGGCCTGCGATTTCAAGTTGACATGCTTCATCAAATCTTTGGTCAACACGCCAGTCCAGGTTGTATCGAGCTTACTCCAGCGAGTGACACAGTGAATGTCCATCGTCACATCACTTTGAGGCAAGGCCATAAATTCTTCCCAGCTAAAGCGAACAGGCTCTTCGACCATCCCGAAAAGCTTAAAATCCCACTTGCTTAGCTCGGTACGGGGAATCGGGCCATAATGCAGCACCGGGAAACGCTCGGTTAAAGACTGACCAGGGGGAATACGAGCGGCAATCGCCGGGTCAGTCACCTTTTTATTAAATAAAAACGACATTTTATATAATCCTCCAGACTTCAAGGTTAATATTAAAAATAGAAAGCAATCAGCTTAAGATTATTTAGAGTCTAGCATAGCAGGCTCACCTGATTGCCGCTTGTACTCAGTTTATAGCCAAGCACGCCTCTACCGAAAGCCAGAAAAGGGTTTCACGGGCCGAATGGCTTGTCCAACTCCGCGAGTCCCAATTTTCGCCTCCTAAATCGTCTCCACCATAGAGCATTTGGGCAAATTTCACGTTACGAAACCGGGCTACCGCAAAAAAAGCAGCGGCTTCCATCTCAACCGTCAAACAGCCTTCCGACTTGCGAAGTTCGACTTTGTTGCGCGTTTCACGGTAGATACCATCGGTCGTCCAGGTTTTGCTCAAGATATACTCGACCTTGTGGGTTTTTAGAGCTTGCTCAATCGCGGCGACTGCTTCGGGGTCAGCCTCGACTTCGCGACCTGCTGGCAAATAATGATAAGAAGTACCTTCGTCGCGGATCGCGGCAACCGGCACCACCACATGCCCGACCGCAATCTTACTATCCAGCACGCCTGCCCCACCGCAAGCGACAAATTTGTTACAGCCAAGGGCAATCATCTCTTCTAAAAAAGCCGCCGCCAACGGCGCTCCTACCCCCGGATGAAAAATCGCCACCCTCCGCCCCTGATAATTCAGTTCGTAGACTGGATGAGTTCCTATTTCGCTTTTTAGATGCTTGATAACTTTTGCGCTATGCTGCTGAGACATCCGGGTAATTACATCTTGAAAGAAGCAGGCGACCGCGTGTTCAGGAATTTCGCCCGGATTTATTTGAAAACGTGGCTCCAATATAGCTTTGCGAGTGGGATCAAATTCCAAAATAGGGTAGTCCTGGCGCACTTTCATTCCTTTCCCAAACTAATATTAAAGGCCAAAGCTCCCCAAAATCTCGCCGATTTCTCCCCAGCACAACCGACTAATGCCCTACAAAAAAGTCAAGCCAGTTACGCCAATTAGGTTTCTTTTTCTCGTTTGAGGCTACGATGCCACTAACCGAATTACCATTGGTTGTATTTGAAACCGCATTACCGGATGTTCCCTTATCGGGAACGGTCAGAACCACCGTCTCACCCGGTTTGACCAGACCAAGGGCTTCGCGGGCTACTTTTTCGACATAAAGCAGATAACCTGGCCCCTTGTAAAAATCGAGGTGTTCTTGCAAACGGTCGTTGCGCTCTTGCAAGGCGACCAATTCGGCCTGCTTTTTGTGATAATCGCTCTCCATCTTTTGAATCTGGAGCGATTGCCACAAAAAAAGGCCCAAAAAGCCGATCAAAGCCACAATCAAAAGGGCTACCATAAATTGCGACGATAGTTTTTGGGCTGCAAGCTGCACGCCTCTGGTTCTTTGTGCCATCTGCCCTTCCGTCTCTTGTGCTAAATTAAAACCCTCTAACGAATTTTACATCCTGATTCTAAGCCCTACAATACACTCTGTCAACGTTCAAAAGTTACAAGTCTGGAAACATTTTATTACGAATCTTTCTGACGACGATAGGCTTTGCCGGGGTCAAGGTCGGCCAGTAACGTAAAAAGCCGATTGGCTTCGGCGCTACGCTGACGACTATCATAGGCCAAGCCTAGTCGGTAGATTGCATCAGGCCAGTAGGGGCGCAGTTCAAGCGCCTTTTCCAGCATTGGGATCGCCAGATTAGAATGTCCGCACTGGCTATAAGCTAGACCGGCAGCGTACCAACTTTCGGCCTCACCGGGCAAATCTTTGGTCGCTTCCAACCCAGTATCAACCCCGCGCACACAGGGGTCAAAATTGTTTTCCGAGTAGTAACGCGAAAGAGCCGCCCCCGGATTTAGCCCGGCTACCGGACGCTGCCGATTGATCGCGACTGCCGACTTATAATACTGCTGGGCGCGTTGGTAATCGTGCCGGGCGATGTAATAACGGGCCTGTAGCATTTGTAAAGTAGCGTCTTCGGGTTGCTCGGCGGTTAAACTTTCTAGCAAAATTCGAGTGCGGTCGGCCTCCTGCTTATAGGTATCGGTTTCCTCGCCCAATGCTGGTAGCCGGTCGATCAAAAACTCGGCCAACGCTTGCCGAGTCAGTTTGCTACCGGGAGAGAGCGCCAAAGCAGCATTAAGGGTGGACAAAGCGCGGTCGCTACGTCCGGTACGCCAATAGACCAACCCCAGGTAAGCGCGGGCCTCGGCATAATTAGGCACCGCCCGTAAGACCTGCGAAAGCTGTTCCTCGGCGGCGGCGTATTCGTCGGCCTGAAAATAGGCGTAAGCCAGCCGAGCGCGTTTGGCTCCTTCCACCTTTTCGTTCATGGCCGCCGCTAGTTGCTGTAAGACGGCGCGGGCTTGATCGGCAGTCTGCTCCATATTCAGGCGAAGCGGCGCGTTATCCCACTGGTTGCCCGGTGGAGTAAAATTAGCGGCCCGTTGTAGTGGGCTTAAAGCTTCCTCGAACCGCAAATCGCGTGCCAGCAACAGACCATACAAATAAAAGGCTTGCTGTTGTTCGGTCGTCTCCAACCCGGCGTAATTTTTCAAGGCTTCATAGAGCAACTTGTTAGCTTCAGCGTACTGCCCTTGCCGGAAGCGCAAAGTCCCTAACGCCAGTTGCACCCTGGGTTTGACCCCCTCAGCGGCGGCATCGGCCCGCCCCAGCACCAGACCCCAGCTACTTTCGGCGGAATTAGGACTGCCCGCGCCCAGTTGCGCCCGACCAGTCCAGTAATAGAGTTGTGGGTCGTTGGGGTATTTTTTAAGAAGTTCGCTCAGGTAGCCGTTGGTTGCGGGCCACTGGCGGAGCATGATAAGGTTTTGGACGAGCAATAGGCGGGCTTCATCGTTTTGCGGGTTGGTCAGGACTTCCTGGCGCAAAAGAGCGCTGGCCTCGGTGTAATGACCACTGCTATAAAGCTGCCGACCTTTTTGCAAAGTGGTTAGCGGCGCTACCGTGAAAAATAGCAACCAGAGCAATTCGAGCAGCAAAAGCGCGGCGACCGAGGCGATGGTCAGGCTAAATAAAAGCCGTTTTCGACTGGATCGCAGCCAACCCCAAACCTGGCCCGGAGCCAACACGCGCCGTACCACTATAATATTGCCGCCTGCTACGCTAAAAGAAGCCAGACGCACGACCGCCCGGCTAATATTAGAGGGGGCCAGTCCCCGGCGCAGCGCTTCCAGTCCGGCAAATCGGCGGGGAGCAGCTTCGGTCTCAACGTCGGGCGACCCATCGGTAGGTCGCGGCGTTTCTTCCATAGTGGCGGTACGTTTCTTGTGGGTCTAAGTTGCCAAAAATTTCGATAAGCAAGACCAAAATAGTAGGCTTAGAGTAGATCAGCCTGGCTCTATTTTATCATATTATGTCAATCATGTAAGAAAAAAGTCCTGTTTACATCTAATTATGGAAAGTGGGCCAGTTATCTATTGCCAATTTGGAAGGAATTATGTATAGTAGAAGTTGCATGAATATGTCAAGTTGGCAGGAGTAGGCTCGTCTTCAAACCGAAAAAGCGCGGAATAAAACGGAATAGAATCGAACTTAGCTGGCTAAGAGTTTAGACTAAGTAGCCCGGCAATACGGTCAGGGCCACCAGCCAGGTTAACCAGGGAGGGTGCAAGTAATGTTCGGAAAATTTACTGGCAAAGACACGCAAAAAAGGCCGTTACGCCGCCGAGCGCAGCTGCGGCTGACGATGCTGGCCGTGTTGTGCAGCACGCTCCTCCTCAACACGCTAGTCGTGCAGGCGGGAGCCTTTTCGTCGCCTTTCTTCCAACGCCTGTGGCAACGGGCCGATTACCCGGTGGTGATCGGGGCCGCCCAACGTGGGTTTACCTGGGGGCCATCGCCTTTTTTCAGCAGCTTTGAACCGTATGTCGAGTCGCCCAACGGTCAACGCCGGGTCGAGTACTTTGATAAGGCTCGGATGGAGATTACCCGCCCCGACTTCAACTCAAATAGCGATTACTTTGTTACAAACGGCTTGATTGTCAAAGAGATGGTGATGGGCGGGTTGCAAACCGGCGATTATGTTTTCGCCCAGCGCTACCCGGCCTATGACGTGGCGGTCGTCGGCGACCCGATCCAGGGCAACCCGGATACCGTAACCTACGCCAGTTTCTACGCGCTCAATACTTATTACAACACGATCAGTGGGTTTGGACGTATTCTCGACCGTCAGGCAGACCGCACCAATGAGCGCGTCACCGAAACGATTGCCAAAGGTGGCGCGGTCGGTCGTAACGAACTGCTGGGCAGTTTGGAAGGGGTAAATTATACCTTCTACGAACGTACCCTGGGCCACAACGTCCCGAAGGTCTTTTACGATTTCCTGAACCAGAGCGGGCAAATTTTTAATGGGAGTAATTTGCTCTTTGGCAAGGTCTTTGATTGGACTTCGACCATGGGCTACCCAATAACAGATGCCTACTGGACAAAGGCCGCTGTAGGTGGGACAGTTCGGGACGTGCTGGTTCAACTTTACGAACGGCGCGTACTGACCTACACCCCCACCAATGCCAACCCTTTCAAAGTCGAGATGGGCAACGTCGGGCGGCATTACTACGATTGGCGTTATAACCAGCGCTACGACCTGAGCATTCCACAGCAATCTAGCACCGAGGTCAAGCCGGAAGCGGGCTTTCCCGGTGTAACTATCGCCATCAAAGCTTTGCGCTTTATTCAAAACGAGGATATTGAAACCACGATTACCACCCCCGACGGTCATCCGCTTAACGGTCGCCTGATAATTGGTCCGACCGAAAATCCAACCGGTTTTACTTTCTTTAGCGTCTATCTTCAGACCAACGCTAATACACAACCGGGCCTCTATACGATCTACTTCCGAGGCAGGTTGAGCGGCAACGAAGCCAAAGCCTATTTCTTCATTTTGGGTATTCCGGGCTTTAATCTACCACCGCAGTAAGGGGTCTCAGGTATTAGGTGTCAGGTGTCAGGTGTCAGGTTTTACCTGACACCTTTTCTTCTTCTACAGCAGATTGCAAAGACATCTATTGGTAGGGGCGACCCTATGTGGTCGCCCGTGAACACCGTACCGCGTCTTCGAGGGCGACCACATAGGGTCGCCCCTACCAAAACGGGGATAAATCATTCTGCAATTTGCTGTAAGGATAAGGATTAAGGAACGGGGGCGGCTTCGTCGAGAAGCCCCTCCGTTTTTAAGTCGGCCCAAAGCTGGGACGGAATCGGATGTTGGAAGGCTTGCAAGTTGGCCTCTATCTCGGCGGGGGATTGTGCGCCTACAATCAAAGCCGTCACTGCCGGATGCGCTGCCGGGAATTGCAAGGCCGCCACGTTTAACGGCACGTCGTAACGGGCGCAAACCGCTTCGATCTTATTTACTCGTTCGAGTACTTCCGGCGGGGCCGCCTCGTAATTATAGATTGCGCCGGGTCGTCCGCCAGTTGCCAAAATGCCGCTATTATAGACTCCGCCCAAAAAGACGCTAATCTGCCGGGCCGCGCAAAGCGGTAAAAACTCGGCTAAAGCGCCCTGTTCTAGCAAGGTGTAACGACCCGCCAGCAAGAAGCAATCAAAATCAGCATTACGAGCGAAATCCGCCAACATCTGCCACTGGTTCATGCCGGCTCCGATAGCCCGGATTACACCCTGACTTCTTAGTTCTGCCAGGGTCGAGAAAGCGGTATCGAGCGCTTCTCGATAATGATTATCCGGGTCGTGAATATGCAAAATATCGAGTCGGTCGAGTTGGAGCCGCTTCAGGCTGGCTTCGATGCTGCGTAGCACTCCGTCGCGGCTGTAATCGAACGTTACCGAACGATCTGGCTGCACCAACCGCCCTACTTTGGTCGCCAGTACGTAGCTATCACGGGGAATCGCATTGAGCGCAAGGCCCAGGCGTTGTTCGCAAACCCCGGCATCGTAGAGCGGCGCGGTATCGATAAAGTTGATGCCTTTTGAGAGGGCGTAGTTGATCGTCTCAAAAGCGGCTTGCTCCGAAGTAGGCTTAAAATTCTCGCCTAGAAAAGCGGTTCCCAACCCAAAGCTGGATACTGCTAACCCGGTCTTACCAATCGGCCTATTAGATATATTCATATTATCTCACTTTATTCAAAAAGCTTATTTACCAGTAGCTTGAAACCCGGTATAACATTCTCGCCGTCCAATTCGCCCTGTAAACCGATCACCTGGGGGGTAAGATCGGTCGCAGGGCGGTAGACCAAAACCAGCTTGCTATGCGGGTTGATAAGCCAAACCAGGCGTGTCCCGGCCTTTAGATATTCTTGAATTTTTTCTTCCACCTCGAAAGTCGAGTCGGTGCGGGACAATACCTCCACCGCTAAATCGGGCGGCCCTGGAAAAGCATCAAACTCGTCTATGCTCTGCGTTCGTTCGGCGGCGATAAAAGCTACATCCGGTCGGGGGGCGTAATCTCCTCGGAATACGCAGGCTGTCCCGCTAATGGCCTGCCCTACCGGCTTGCTATCCAGGTAGTTATTAAGGTATGTAAGCACCTTGCCAATAATTTTGCCGTGAATAAAACTTGGACCAGGCATCTCTTTTAACTCCCCGTTAATCAACTCATATTCCTTGCCGTCATCGGGCAGGGCCATGTATTCGGACACAGTATAAAGTTTCTTGGTGGCAACTTCGGTGGTCATACTTCTTCGACTCCTCCAAAATTAACAGGGATAAACAGGATATAATCGATTCCCCTTACCCCTGATAAACTGGCTAAATTCATTGGCTACTGCACACCACGTACAGCGTCTTCTTTAAGTTCAAGTACTTTGAGGCCGTCCCCAACCCTCAGAACGCCTTGCCCCTGATGGATCACGTTTTGTCCAAACATTACGCCGCCGTTTTGGGCCTTACGATAGGTCGCCAGGGTGCGGAGGGGTTCTTTGGCGGTCTGGGCCGTGATCTGATCGGTGGTGGTTATTTTACAACGGGCGCAGGGTTTTACAATACTAAAAGCGATTTCACCCATCCTAACTTGCTTCACCTCATCCTCACAAAAGGGCAAGCCGCTACCGCTTATCACGATATTGGGTCGGAAGCGGTTCATCGGCAACGGCTCATCCATCCGACCATTCAAGTCGGCCAACGACTCTTCGGAAATGAGCAGGAAGGGAAAGCCGTCCGCGAAATGAACCTGATCTTGCGGGCTAAGAGCATAACGCGGGTTGAGCGTGCGAGTAAAAGCGGCTGACATCCGTACCAGCCGACAGTCCAGCCCCAGGTATTCGCTAAACCAGTTGGCGGTCTCAGTACCCTGGTCGATGCTTTCGCACTCATCAGTCCAAACCTTCACTCTTTGGGGCGGGCCGGATTTGACCAGTGGCACTTCCAACCTGGACATACCGGGTGCTTCCACCGATAAGCGGTCGGCCTCGATTTTAGGATGGATCAAGGCCATGCGGGGCAGTTCGCGCTGAGTAAGAAACTCGCCGCTGTCGGCTTCGACCAACATTAATTCGCGGTCGTGGATGATACCACACTCGTCTATTTGGGTCTCGGTCAGGCTAATACCGGCACAAGACTTGATTGGGTAATAATACAGAGCGGTTACAGTGGCCTGCTCGATCAGCTTTGTCAGGTCAGCGCCCGATGCTATAGTTTGAATAGTATTGCTCCTTGAAAATTAACAGGGATAGACAGGATTAGCAAGATAGAATGGACTTCCCGTATCCCCTTAGTAGACCTTTACAAGATTTTTGCCATGCGCGTCACCGGCCCGTTAACGCCGCCGGGAAGCGCAATTTCGACTCGTTCCAGCACTTCAAAGCCACTGGCAGCGTAAAGGCGCTCCCCCGTCAGGGTCGCCATGAGTTCGAGTCGTCGGAACCCGGCAGCATAGGCGGCCTGTTCGCAAGTTTGCATCAGCAGACGACCAATCCCTTGCCGCGCCCAGGCGGGGTGTACGAAAAAGGCCCGGATTTTGGCCGGGTCGGTAGCCGGGTCAAGCAGGTTATCTTCGCTATCTTTTTTAGCTTGATCGCCCCCAAAGAGCGTTTTGCGACGACTCCAACCGCCTGCTCCCACTAAATGGCCTTCAGCCTCCACCACATAATAGGTCTCGTCCTCGATCAACTGTGTATCGACCCCATAAACGTGGATCAGCATAGCCTCAAGTTGGGGGCCACTATAGTCGTGGCGTTGCAGCACCCGTACCGAAAGGTCGATTAAGTCGGTCAGAGCGGCTTTGTCTTCCAGCCGAGCCAGTCGCAAAAATAATTTCTCCTGGGCAGGTGCAGTATGTTGCATTTTTTCGCTACCTCTCTAGTTAAAAGGGGTTAGCCGAGTGCGCGGCCCGGCCTTCAAAAGCTGGCTCGGCAGTTCCCGCCCGACGAAATCCTGGGCGAGACGGGCGCACTCAATCAGCTTTTCGAGGTCGATCCCGGTCTGGATGCCCATATCGGTGAGCATATTGACCAGGTCTTCGGTCGTAATGTTGCCAGTCGCACCGGGGGCGTAGGGGCAACCACCCAACCCGCCCAGCGAGGCATCGAACAAGCTTACCCCGCTTTGCAGCCCGGCCAATACGTTCGCCAGCCCCGACCCACGAGTATTATGAAAATGCAAAGAAAGGGTCACCGTTGGGAAGCGGCGCTGAAATTCTTCGACGATAACCGAGACCTGGGCCGGGTTCGCCATCCCGGTCGTATCGCCCAACGTAATTCGTAAGGGCTGCGGGGCAAGCTCCAAAAGCCGCTCCGCCACCCACATTACACGCTCCACCGGCACGTCGCCTTCGTAGGGGCAGCCAAAAGCGGTCGAAATAACGGCATCGAAGGGCATTTTAGCCTCGCCTAACACGGCAGCAATCTCGCGGGCCGCTACGAGCGACTCCTCGACCGACATGCGGACGTTCTTACGGTTGTGGCTCTCGCTGGCAGAGAGAAAGATTTCTACTTCATCCACCTGGGCCTCGACCGCCCGTCGCGCCCCGGCTACGTTCGGCACAATCGCGCTGTAGACCACGCCCGGCCCGCGCTCGATCCCGGTCATAACCTCGGCAGCATCACGCATTTGGGGGATTGCCTTCGGATGGACGAACGAAACGGCCTCGATTCGCTTTAGGCCGGTCTGCGAAAGCGCGTTTAGCAGGGCAATTTTCTGCTCGGTTGGCACCCAGGCCGCTTCATTTTGCAGACCATCACGCGGCCCTACCTCACGTACACTAACCTCTTTTGGAAAAGTCAACATCGATTCAAACTCCTGACCGAGCCAACCCTACCAGTTGGTCGCTTTAGATGAAATTAGCTTCCTAGATTATAGCATGACAAAGAAAAGCATTCAGAGTTAAACTTTTTGAAATCCTTCCCCATTGTAGCCGGGCGCATAGAAATCAAAATTTGACAGAAGAGGGGCGGAAGTGTACATTTCAAACGTTATTAAAAATTACTAAGTTATAGAACAACATCGGAATATTATTAATGGACAAGAAACTTTGGGAATATTTAACAGCGGATGCCTACGAAGGCGAACGCTTGCAATTAACTCACAAAATCTTCAAAGGTTATTTTCTACAAGCTGTAGATCGGGTGTTAGACGAATATGGTCTGGCAAAGAAGCTGGAAGCGGCCCGCTTGAGCCAGGTTAAACTCGGAATTTTGGATATTGGATGCGCCGAGGGATTGTTCTTGCACGATTTGGCCCTGGTTTTGGAAGAACGTAATTTGCTGGACGGGGCGGTTTTGGTTGGTATGGAGCAAAATGCAACTGCGATAGCCACCGCTGACCAATTTTCCAGATTGTCGAGTCCTCCCAGGCCGTATCTGAAATTTGTGCTACACGATGCTACCACCGATTTCGAGAACAGCCTGGACTTGAGAGCTTTTAGCCAACTTCGGTTTGATTTTATCTATTTAATGGCTACCCTTGAACTATTACCAAATGCCAAAGTTCAACTCCAACGCTTTTATCAAAGGCTCAATCCGGGCGGAGTGGTTTACCTGCGGTGTGTCGTTCCTCACAAGGGGGAAGATGGCTGGCTACCGACCCATCCGGCGCTCGAACCACTTTCCGAAATAATCTATTCGCATATGGCCCAAATAAACGACGGGGTTGAGGTAGCTAAAGAAGCCTCGAACTGGTTAAGCGAGTTCGGAGCGGAACAGGTTCAAACTGTCTACAAAAGAACCCCTACCGGCGGCTCTACCGAACAGGGACGGCTGGCTTTGCGTAATTCTTTGTTGATAATGCGAAATATTAAGCCTGCTTTTCTCACAGAAAAACAAATTGACCAGCAACAGTTTAACGCTATTATGGAAACGGTTTACCGTGATCTGACAATTGAGGCGCAAGGCCAAACCTCGGCTATAGAAACCTTTGCCAAAAAGCCGCTTTGATCTAGACTAGCAGGTTAATCCCGATTTTTTGATAAGTTGGTTTGAGCTTAAAAGCTAATGCTAAACTTATCATTTTCTGAAAGTTAGGCTACTAGCAGTTGGTGGAAATAAATTGATCCAGAAATAAAGTTGCCGCGTCCGTTGCTAATCGGACGCGGCAATTTTTCTTTTTATAAAATAATTGAAATCCGCCCGAACCTATACCGTTATAGCTTGCCGGGCGATTTCGCGGCCCTGGCGCACACAATCGGGGATACCGACTCCACCATAGGGCGACCCGGACAGGAACAGCCCCGGCGGACAGAAAGCTTGAAACTGGGCGACCCGATCCAGGTGGCCTACATCGTACTGGGTATTGGCCTGATGCCATCGAAAGATACGGCTAATAACTGGCTCGGCTTCGATACCCATAATCTTGTGAAGTTCGGCGCGGGCTAAGGCGATTAGCTGCTCGTCGGGCAAGAAAGCGTCGCTCTCGCGGCGATGCCCACCCACGAAGACCCGCATCAGAGCGTAACCGTCCGGAGCACGGCCCGATAGCTTGGTACTACTCCAGGTCGAAGCCAATACCGAGGTCGGCTCGGTGGTAGCAACCACAAACCCAAAGCCATTTAGCGGACCGGGTAGTTCAGCCTCCTTAAAGCCAAACGTGACCGTCGCCGAACTGACTGTCCGAACCGCTCCCAGCCCTTTGGCAAGCGCGGGAACTGCATCGGATAGCAAATGGCTGGCGGCATAACTCGGAGCGGTCAGGATAATCGCTTCGGGCTTGATCCGTTCACCGGTCGTCAGGTGTAGAGTAAGATCGGGGTCGATACAGGCGACTGGCTGTTGGAGTCTTACTTCGCCTTTTAGGGCGCTTTGCAGACCTTCGATCATTTCGGACATCCCAGTCCGTAGCGAGATAAAAGCGGTTTGGGGTGCGTCCGGCCCAGGCGCGGCAGGCGGAGCCTTGAGCGTACCGCTCGTTACGCTGCCATATTTTTGTTCAAGCGTCAGGTAATTGGGGAAAGTGGCTTGCATACTGAGTGCTTCGGGGTCGCCGGTATAGATACCCGCCAGGAGCGGCTCGCCAAATACTTCCAACGCTTCCTGCCCGTAGCGGCGGCGCACAAAAGAGGCCAGACTTTCGTCCCCCGTTTCGGTGCGTGGCGGGATTTCGGTTTCAGCCAGCATCCGGCGCTTACCCTCATCCGAAAGCAAGTCCGACTCCAGCAGCCCATCCGGGTCGGTCGGAACCAGCAGACGCACGCCACGCGGGAATAATTGCAACTTGCCGTCTTTGAGTACGTAAACATTGCGCCGCTCGTCGTTGGTTCCAATCAGGCGGTCGCCCAGTCCGACCTCGCGGCAAAGCTGCCAGGCGGCAGGCTTGGTACTCAAAAACGAGTCTGCCGCGCCCTCGATAATAAAGCCGTCGGCTCGCTCGGTAATGATTTTACCGCCCAGGCGGTCGGAACCTTCCAACAACAAGTAATCGGCCCCCTGCTGTTGGAGTTCCCAGGCGGCGGCTAACCCGGTGATCCCTCCCCCAATAATAACAATGCGCCCCACCTGATAGTCTCCTTTCGAGTGGTCAATAGCCAGCCACTAAGGTCGCCTGACCTCTAGCTCCGGCCCAACGGCTGCTTCGCTCCAACACCAGGTCGGCTAACGTCTCGATGTAGAGCGGGTCGGTATTAAGGGCCGGGGGCCGTTCGAGCCGAACGTTATGCTGGCGGGCGGCAGCTTGCGCTTTGATGTCGATGTCGAACAGCATCTCAACGTGGTCACTGGTAAAGCCAATCGGCACGCTCACAATGTTGCGAATCCCTTTTTCGGCCAGGGTCGGGACATAGGCTTCGATCTGAGGGCCAAGCCAGGGTTCGGGGCTGCGTCCGGCGCTCTGGTAGCTCCAACTCCACTGGTCGTCGCGCAATCCGGCCCCGGCAGCGATCAACCGGGCCGACTCGAAAAGCTGATCCTGATAGGGGTCGCCCATCTTTATAATTCGTACCGGCAGACTATGAGCGCTCAGGACAACGTGAACACTATCCTGCTCGGCTTCGGGCCACCGGGCGATCCCCTCGCGCACCCGGTTGACCATCGCCTGAATGTATTTTGGGGCAGTGTTATAGCTATCGACGTATTCGAAATCTATCGAGCCGTTATACATCTCTAGACCAGTACGGACTTTTTGATGATATTTGGCAATGCTAAAGCTGCTGTAATGCGGCGCAAGCACCAGGGCCACCGCTTGCTGAATACCCTCCGCGCCCATATCCCGCACGGTATCCTCGATCCAGGGCGACCAATGCCGCATACCGAGGTAGACTTTGAAGGCTTGAGGGCCGTTCGAGCCTTGACCTTCAGGATGAGCTTGATTGAGCATTTTTTCGAGGGCAGCGGCTTGCTGGCGGGTAATTTCCAGCAAAGGCGATTTGCCGCCGATTAGCTCATAGTTATGGGTCATCTCTTTCAGGACGGCCTGGGTGGTCGGGCGGCCATTGCGGATGTCAGCCAGATAACCCGGTAGTTCATCGAGGTTATTCGGGCCACCATAGGTCATCAACAAAACGCCTATCGGCGCGGAGCCGAATTGTTCGCTCATACTACTGCCTGCTCTATTCTAGCTGTTTTTTCGTGGACATAATCGGCCAAACGCCGGACAGTCTCAACCGGCGTACCGGGTAGAATGCCGTGTCCCAGGTTGAAGATATGACCGGGCCGACCGTCGGCCAGTCGCAAAATTTCGTCAGTCTGGGCCTGGACTTCCCGCCAGGGGGCTTGCAATAGCAACGGGTCGAGGTTGCCCTGGATCGCCCGGTTGTAGCCGATCTCGCGCCAGGCTTTGTCAAGCCGCACCCGCCAGTCGATGCTTACCACATCGCTACCGAGTTCCGCCACCTGATCCAAAATCGCGCCCGTCCCGGTGCTAAAGTAAATTACCGGCACGCCGGTCTGTTGGGCAGCCTGGATTAGCTGTCGGTTATAGGGTGCGACAAATTTGGCGTAATCGTAAGCGCTCAAGGCCCCCACCCACGAGTCGAAAATCTGGAGAGCCGAAACGCCCGCCGCGACCTGCTGAGTCAACAGATCGGTCAGCACGGTCACAAGCTTGTCCATCAACCGTTTCCAGGCGGACGGTTCGGAATACATCATCGCTTTGGTGCGTTCGTAATTCTTGGAGCCACCGCCCTCGATAGCGTAACTCGCCAGCGTAAAGGGCGCACCGCAAAAGCCGATCAAGGGGATGTTGCGTGGGTTCAAGTCGGCGACGGTCAGCCGGATCGCTTCCAGCGCAAAGGGCAAAGCTTCGATGGCGGGCGGCGTGCCAAGCATATCGATGTCGCGGGTGGTATGCAAAGGGTTCTCGATCTGCGGCCCCTCACCCTTGATAAAATCAAGCTGGATACCCATCCCGATCAAGGGGGTCAGAATGTCGGCAAAGATAATCGCAGCGTCCAGGTTAAAAGCATTGATCGGCTGCATCGTAATTTCGTGCGAAATTTCCGGCGAACGAATCGCGTCCAACATACTAATTTTGCTACGAATAGCGCGGTATTCCGGCATATAGCGCCCGGCCTGTCGCATAAACCAGATCGGAGTCGCCTCGGTCGGTTCGCGGCGGCAGGCGCGGATAAAACGGGATTGGTTTAACATTTTTATATTCTTCTCCTTGTAATGGAACAATCGCTCGCCTGTAAGCCAAATCAAAAGCAGCCGTAATAAGGGAGCTTGCATTAGGTCTATCATACGCAATTTGGGGTGGTCTAGTAGGTAGTACATACTACAGAAGTATACGCTCTCTGAAAATCTTTTTCAACTTTTGGCAAATCGGGTCGGGGGTTTCTTTTGATAACAGAGTGAATTCTAAGGGTGAGGATTTGTAACAAAAGGCAAAGATATTGACCCCTGTAGGAGCGAGCTTCCGCTCGCGATTGAACACCCAGCCGTATCTTCAATCGCGAGCAGAAGCTCGCTCCTACAGATAATTATTTAGCTTAAGGAAGCAAATAAAAATAATTGTCCCAATGTAGGGGCAACCCTGGGTGGTTGCCCTCATTGACCGCGCACGGTATTCACGGGCAACCACCCAGGGTTGCCCCTACCGGGATATTTTATTATTTTTGAGTCCCTTAATGGCACACAACCCAATTTACAGCTTTAAGCCGTTCGCATTAGCTTGGAACCGTGACTTATCCTGCTAAACAAATCCGTTGCAAGGGGAGTGGACTGATCGGCTGGAATAGCACTCACTGGATAAGCTCCGGCTACCTGGGCCAGACGAAAATATTCGCTCTGACCTAAAACCTGACGATCCATCTCGCTTAATCCCTTAAAGCTGGCGTACTGGCTCTGATGGCAGAATAAAGCGACCCATTTTAAGTAACTGGTCTGGGAAATATCGATGCTTGTATCTAAATCTATTTTAGGTGCGCCGGTCAGTGCCAAGCGAAGCGAGCCAACCGAGCCTTCTAGCCGGTTACTAAGTTGCCCGATACTCTTTTCACTCAACCCGCCGTAGAATAGCGCCGCCCCGGCGGGGGCCGCGATGTAAAAAGCCAGCTTAACAGCCCGATGGATCGCAAGATGGTCTGGATGTCCGGTCAGACCTTCTGCTCCAAAGGTTAGGATTATATCGGGCCTGAGCGATCTAATAGCGCTGGTAATCGGTTGGGCCAATTTCGAGACATTAAATTGAGCCAGCCTTCCATCCGGGAAGTCTAGCACCGGTAGAAGTTGAACCCCCAATATTTCACAACAACGAGTTAATTCACGCTGACGTATTTTTGGTAACTGTTGGCGTTCATCGGCAGATGCCAGAGGGCTGTAGCCCTGTTCGCCCTGGGTCAGACAAAGCAATTTAACTTCGACCCCATTGGCGGCATAATAGGCTAGAGTACCGCCCATTAGAAAACTTTCATCGTCGGGGTGTGCAAATATTGCCAGGATCAGGGGTTTTTTGTTAAGCCGATTTAATTGCATTTGATTTTGCTCCGATCTAATTGAGTAGTCTACTCACTTTTAATGTTGCCCGTAATTTTTAACTGACTTACATTTTTGCCAGGGGATATATCTTAATGCCTTCCCAACATTTGCACATCCTAAAATTAGTCTATCTTGTTAACTATTTTTAAAAACCCTCTTAGGTACTTTTACCCACATTGCGTCTCAATATTAGTAACTACTTAATTCCAATGAGTATAAATCCACCTAGTTAGGGTCCAGGCAAAATAATGTCGGTTGGAGGCTGGCTGTAACGCTTGTAGACCAAATCCTTAGATTTGCATACCTTATCTTTATTTTGGGTGAGCGTCAGTTTTTGCAAAATAGCCAGGCTGTACCACACTCTAAACCGAGGAATGGGTATAGGTTAGAACCCGTGCTAAGTCTGACGCTCATCTTTTTATTTTCGTAGTGTTGACAATCTTTATCGTCTATGTTATATATACGTACATAATAAATTTGACCAACATATTCAACAATCTACTAGGCTGGCTTATTAAGCAGACCCCCGGAGGGTAATATATGACCCAGTTACAGGACAGGGCCGAAGCCCCTGCCAAGCTCAACAAAATGGAGCGGATCAAGAAGGAAAAGAACCCTTTTGAGGTTTGGGACGACCTCGAACGCTACGCCCTGACCGGCTTCGACAGCATCCACCCGGACGATTTCGACCGCTTTAAGTGGTATGGAATTTATACCCAGCGGCCCCAATCGGACGGTTATTTTATGTTGCGGATCAAAATCCCCAACGGCGACCTAACCACCCAGCAGCTTAAAGTAATTGCCGAGCTTGCCCAGCGCTACGGGCAAGGGTTGGCTGATATTACCGACCGCCAAAATATTCAGCTGCATTGGCTACGGATCGAGAGTATTCCGCCTATCGAAAAAGCGCTGGCAGAAGTTGGCCTGGGCCTAAAAGGAGCCTGCGGCGATACGGTACGCAATGTAATCGGCTCTCCCCTGGCCGGTTACGAGCAGAACGAATTGATCGACACTTGGCCGATTGTCGAGGCGGTCAATGCCGCATTGGTCGGCAAAGACGAATTTAGCGATCTGCCGCGCAAATATAAAATCTCGATCAGTGGCAGCGCCGACCATTGGGTACAACACGAGGTCAACGACATCGGGTTGGTCGGAATGCAGCTAAAAGCAAGCGGGGAAGTTGGGTTTGACTTGTGGGTCGGAGGCGGATTGGGCGCACAACCCCATTTCGGTCAACGGCTGAACGTCTTTATCCGGCCTGAAGAGGTGATCCCGGTCAGTTACCAGATCACGACGATTTTCCGAGATTTTGGCTACCGACGCACCCGGCAACACGCCCGGCTCAAGTTTTTGGTCGCCGATTGGGGCGTTGAGAAATTCCGGCAAGTTTTGGAAGATCGGCTGGGCTACCACCTGACCGATAACCCCGATTATGTACCGACCACCAACCGCTACCGCGATCACATCGGCGTTACACCCCAAAAACAGCCCGGTCTGTTTGCGGTTGGGCTGGCGACTTTGCGCGGACGGGTCGATGCCGAGCAGTTGCAGCAGGTAGCAGACTTAGCCGAACAATACGCCGACGGTCACTTGCGAGCGACCACGCTCCAAAATATTGTCATTTTGAACGTGCCGGAAGCCAACCTTGTAGCACTACGGGCCGCGACCGAAGAAATCGGCCTTTCGTCCGACGAGAAGAATTACTTTCGGCGGGGCGCGATGGCCTGTACTGGCATCCAGTTTTGCAAAGTCGCCGTCGCCGAGACCAAAGACCGCACCGCTGAAATCGTTCAATATCTGGAAAAGGTTTTGCCGGAATGGGATGAGCCGATCAGCATTAATATGAGCGGTTGCCCCAATTCTTGCACCCGCTACCAAATCGCCGACATTGGCTTGCTTGGTTCGCTGGTACGGCAGGACGGTAGCCCAACCGGGGAAAAAGAGGAAGTCTATCAGGTCTATTTGGGTGGACGACTGGGAGCCGAGTTGCGCCTGGGCAACCACCTGAACCGCCGCATCCCGGCTGCCGAGGTCAAGTACTATCTGGCTGATTTGCTCCGTCGCTATCTGCGCGAACGTCAACCGGGCGACCGCTTCAATTCTTACATTCAGCGCTTCAGCAAAGAAGAACTGGAAGCAAGATGAGGGATGAGGGATGAGGGATGAGGGATGAGGGATGAGGAACGTGAGGTGAAGCTTGAGCCTGTAGATATAGTAGGAGCCAGGCAATCTGGTGCGTTCGGTATTTCCCTCACGCCGGGGTTTTTCTTGGGGCGCAAGGCGTTGATGGTTGGGGGCGGGGCGGTTGCAGAGCGGCGCGTTAAACGCTTGCTAGAGGCAGGGGCGACAGTACGGGTGATAGCACCAGCCCTGACGCTTGAGCTAGAAGAATTGGTCGAGGCCGGGCGACTCGAATGGTTGGCCCGGCGCTGGCAAGCTGGAGATGTGAGCGGGTGCGAGGAGGCGTTGCTAGTCTTTGCCGCCACCGACGACCCGGCAGTCAACCGGGCGGTCGCCCAGGAAGCACGCTCGGCAGGCCGACTGGTCAATCGGGCCGACGACCCGACTGATTGCGATTTTACTTTGCCGGGCCTTGTCCAGCGTGGGGAGATCACAATTGCGATCACAACTGGCGCATATACCGCCGAGAACGAAGGCGGAGCCAGCCCGGCCCTGACCGCTCATTTGCGAAAGCGATTGGCAGAGGTCATTGGCCCGGAATATGACCAACTGGCCCGTCTCATGCGCGAACTGCGACTCCAGGTCAAGCGGCAAATCGACCCAGCCCTGCGTCCGGCCCTCTGGCGGCAAATGATTGCCTCACCCGCCCTTGATCTGCTCCGAGCTAACCAGCCAACCGAAGCCCGCGCCGCCCTGGTTAGCCTGCTCGAAAAAGCGTTTATAGAAAAATAACTTAAAAGGCTGGCACAAAAATGACTCATCCCTCATCCCTCATCCCTCATCCCTCCCCTGTTTCCCTGGTTGGAGCGGGGCCGGGCGACCCTGGCCTGATTACAGTGCGGGGGCGCGAGGTGTTGGAGAAGGCCGATGTGGTGGTTTATGATAATTTGGTCAACCCGCACTTGCTACGGCAGGCGCGACCCGAAGCCGAATTGATTTACGTCGGTAAGCAAGCCGGACGGCACACTATGACCCAGGAAGCGATCAACGAATTGTTAGTAGGGTTGGCGAGGCAGGGTAAGCAGGTGGTGCGGCTCAAAGGGGGCGACCCGTTTGTCTTTGGGCGGGGCGGCGAAGAGGCCCAGGCTTTGCAAAGGGCTGGCATCGCGTTCGAGGTCGTGCCGGGTATTTCCAGTGCGATTGCTGCTGCCGCCTACGCCGGTATCCCGATCACGCACCGCGATTACGCCAGCAGCTTTACGGTCGTTACCGGTCACGAAGACCCTCAGCGCCCGCTGGATGATAGCCGAATCGACTGGAAAGGACTGGTACGCACGGGTGGCACGCTGGTCTTTTTGATGGGGGTCGGACGACTGCACGAGATTGCCGAACGACTGATCGAAGCAGGCCAATCCCCGCTCACCCCGGCAGCCCTGGTCGAGTGGGGAACGACCTGGCAACAAAAAACGGTCAGTGGCACGCTCTCTAATCTGCCGGAACTGGCCCGTCAAGCCGGGATCAAGCCGCCTGCCATCACGATTATTGGCCCGGTGGTCGGCTTGCGTGAACAGCTTCGATGGTTCGATCTGGAACAGGTGCGGCCCTTGCTTGGCAAGCGAATCGTAATCGGTGGAGCGGATCAGGCCCTGGCAGAGCGGTTGAACCAGTTAGGAGCGCAAGCCAGCCAGTTCCCGATCAGTCGAGCGGTCGCGCCGGTTAGTTTCGCAGCTATGGACGAAGCGATTAACGGGTTAAGCCGGTTCGATTGGTTGATTTTCGCCAGCCCGCTCGAAGTAGAATTTTTCTGGCAACGGCTACGCTTCGCCGGTAAAGATAGTCGGGCTTTGGCCGGGTTGCGGGTAGGAGCGCTCGGCGCGGCAACGACCACCGCCCTCGAACAACACGGTCTCTTTCCCGACCTGAGTGCCGAAGCTTTTGAAACCGAAGCAATCTTGAACGGATTGGGCCAGGTTACAGGTCAGAAATTCTGGCTACTTCAGGCCGGATTAAGCCAGGTTAGTTTGGCTTCAAAGCTGACTGCACGCCGGGCCAGCGTAGAACACATCGCCGCCTATCGCACTGTAGTCGATGAAGACCCCAGGGTAGGCGGCTTGAAGGCGATAGAATTGGTCAAATGGCTGGAAGCAGGCCAAGTTGACCAACTCTACTTCAACTCTGCTGTCACTCTGCTCGACTTCACTACTCATCTGGCGACCGCCACCACCCAACCTCTACTCGAATTATTGGCTAATACAGCCATAACCTGTCACGGTTCGTTTACGACCGCAACCGCCCGCGAACTGGGCTTGAAGGTAGCGCTGACCCTTGACGACTCAGTCACCCTCGGAGAGGTAGTCGAAGCGATTGTCGGGTGGGGCAAACAGGAACCCTCAAAGCTTTCAGGTCTAGCCCTGGCCTGCTAAACCCAAGAAGTACATACTTCTGACAGATAGATTAGTTCGTTTCTATCCGATTTATCCTCACCCCCTTGCGCTCAAATTTGTGAAAGGCTAGGCAAGGCTTTATAATGCTGTCATCTTTTAATAAGCTATGGGTAAAGTAAAAATAAGCAGGGCGTGGTTATGGAACAAGCAGCATATAATGAAATAATGGTCAGGTTAGAAGAAATGACTCCTTCCTTGACCCAGGAAGTGTTGCTAATTTTTCAATCCGACCCCGATCTGGTTGAGCGGTTCGGTGATGGGCTGGTAGGTCTGGTTGACCAAGAGGTAATACGGCTACGCGACCTATTGCTTGGCTCAATTCTGCTCGATTACCCCGGCGCGTTGGGTCGGCAACTAAAATGGCTGGTGGTGGTAGCCACCGCCCGCAACTTCAACCTGGAAACTGTCCGAAAGCATCTTCGACACTGGCGTTTCCGACTTCAAACCGACCTACCGATCCAATACGTCGGCCCAGTACTGGCAGTTTTCGACCGGGCCGTCGAGCAAATGTAACCATCTGTGGATCGTCTTCCTCCCATCACTTTTAACTTTTGCGTATGATGGAGAAGTGCTTTTAAAAGTTGCTTGCCTTTATTGTATAATACACTCACCTGGCCCAGGCGAGCAAAAATTGCCCGTCAGCACTTACAAAACCGCCCAGTCTAGCGATCTACTGGATAAGGGCGGAAATCGGAAATTGTGATTGCAGAGAAGGGCCTTAGACCACGAAAGGAAGATAATCTAGGATGAGCAATTTTACGCCAAAAGAAATCGAGTATATTACTAACCAGCGATTGGGGCGGCTGGCGGTGGTGAGTGAGAGCGGGGAACCGCACGTAGTGCCGGTGTCGTTCCGTTACAACCCCCAGTTGGATACAATTGATATTGGCGGTCACAATATGGGGGAAAGCAAAAAATTTAAAGATGTCAGTCTTAACCACAAGGTGGCCTTTGTAATAGATGATGTCTTACCACCCTGGCAACCTAGAGGTGTCGAAATCCGGGGTACTGGCGAGGCACTACCCACCGGCGGCGAAGGACTGGGTAGTGGGGAGTTGATTCGGATTACTCCCCGGCGTATTGTTGGCTGGGGAATTGATACCGATCCCTACCAGCGCAACAGCCGTACTGTAGAGTAAGCGGATAGTAGGTCAGGTCTTTAATTCCGGGCCACAGTCCACAGTAAGGTAACAATTTGTCTGTGTCATATTTACCGATACGTTTCACAACTTATTTTTTGTAGGTAGCAATTTTTCGAGAAGGAGTAAACCGATGCTAATTTGCCCTGCTCCACTAGCGGCGTTGGCGGCCCGTATGCGACGGGTGGAGCAAGCCCTGGCAACCCATGTCGAAGCAACCTACACCCTGATAGAGACCACCGAGCCAAAGCTACTGGCCCTCTTGCCGCATCCCGAACGCCGCCAATACCTTTTGCAAGAAGCCGCCGCGCTCCGAGAACGCTTTCCCGATAACAATCAGCGCCCACCACTTTATGGGATTGTGGTAGGGGTCAAGGATATTTTTCGGGTGGAGGGGTTCGAGACCAGGGCCGGGTCGCAGTTGCCGCCTGAACTATTCGCCGGACCAGAAGCGGAAAGTGTCAAACGCTTACGAACGGCGGGCGCTATCATATTGGGCAAAACGGTTTCGACCGAATTTGCCTACTTTGAGCCAGGGCCGACCCGCAACCCACATAATCCAGAGCATACACCGGGCGGGTCGAGCAGTGGTTCGGCGGCGGCGGTCGCGGCGGGGTTTTGTTCGCTGGGACTGGGAACCCAGACAATTGGCTCTGTGATACGTCCTGCCGCCTTTTGCGGGGTGGTCGGCTTCAAGCCAGGCTTCGGGCGTATCCCGACCGAGGGCTTGATCGCTTTCTCTCCCTCGGTCGATCAGGTC
This sequence comes from Chloroflexia bacterium, assembly GCA_038210655.1. GTDB lineage: Bacteria > Chloroflexota > Chloroflexia > Chloroheliales > Chloroheliaceae > 54-19. The sequence continues at coordinate 126,992 of JBBQWM010000007.1, read as the reverse complement.
GGAATGTTCACCCAGGATGTGAGCGGAATGGAACTGGCAGCCTCGATCTTGTGCGACAACTGGCAACCCTCCAACTCTCTCGACACGACAATGCCGGTACTGGGCGTGCCGGACGGCCCTTATCTAGCCCAGGCCAGCCCGGAAGGATTGACCGCCTTTGAAAGCCAACTTGCGACGCTTCAGGCCGCAGGCTACGAAGTACGGCGAGTACCGGCCTTGAGTGATATTGCTGAGATCACCAATCGCCACCAACACCTCGTCGCAGCGGAACTGGCCCAGGTTCACGCCGAGTGGTTCGCCCGCTACGAACCGCTCTATCGACCACGCACCGCCAAACTGATCCGCGAAGGTCAGGCGGTTAGTGTCGAGCAGTTGGAAGCAGGACGAGCCAGCCTAATCGCTTTACGAACCGCGCTAGAAAATTTGAGACAGCAAAACGGGATTGACCTATGGGTCAGCCCGGCAGCACCCGGCCCGGCCCCGCAAGGTCTCGAAGTGACTGGCAGCCCGGTCATGAATTTACCCTGGACGCACGCGGGCCTCCCGACTATCAGCCTTCCCGCCGGATACGCCGCCAACGGCCTACCACTCGGTCTGCAAATCTCGGCTGGCTGGAACCAGGACGAACAACTGCTGGTCTGGGCCGCTCCCATTGCGGATATATTGGCAGAAAACTAAAAGCCGGATGCAGCGATCTTGACCCCCTGTAGGAACGAGCTTCTGCTCGCGATTGAAAGGGCAGCTAGGTTTTCAATCGCGAGCAGAAGCTCGCTCCTACAAATAATTATCTAGCTCAATTGCTTTGCTTTCTGTTACAGAGCCGGTCTAAACCTGTCATTCTGAGCCACAGCCCCCAGAGGGGGTGAGGCCACGAAGAATCTCGGCTACTCCGACCCGATCAAAAAACCAGGCTCATGAGCGGGTCAGTCTGACCGACCTGAGCAAAAGCTGCTGACCGCTCGCGGCAAGCATCGCATTCGCCACAGGGCGGGCGCAACCCTTTGTAACAGGTGTGGGTCAGTTCGTAAGGAACCCCTAGCTCAAAACCGCGCTTTAAGACTTCGGCCTTGTACAAATCGACAAAGGGAGTGTGAATTACAACCGAGCGTTCCGCACTCGATCCGAGGCTCAAAGTCTGTTCGAGGCTATCGAAGAAAGGACGACGACAATCCCGGTAAGCCAGAAAATCCTCTTTGACCGGGCCATAAAAGATTTCGTCCACGCCGATCACTTCGCCATAACTGGCTGCCAGGGTGCAGAAAAGCGTATTGCGGAGTGGCACAACCGTTGTATGCTGCTGGCCCTCAGCCTGGGCCGGTACATCACGCTTGAGATCAGTCAGGACACTACCGCCGATCTGTCCCAGGTCGATTTTTAGAATTTTGTCAGAAAGACCCAACCTCCCGGCGATATTAGCGGCACATTCCAGTTCGACCCGGTGGCGCTGGTTATAATCGAAGCTGATCGCATAAAGCTGATAACCCTGCGCCATCGCCTCATATAACAGCGTAGTCGAGTCCATTCCTCCTGACAGACAGATGAGTGCCTTTTTAAGGGATGAGGGTTGAGGGTTGAGGGTTGAGTCATCTTGAGTATTTACGCTAATTTCTGACATTTATACACCTTGCTTTCTTAAAGCCTATTCGAGAGTTTTTAGCATTTGGCAGAGCAATCTCTCACAAAGACATCCATTGACAGAGCAATGGCGTACAAGGGATGAAGGATGAAAGGGAATATCCATTGGCGGAGCCATCTCACATAGAGGATCAGGGTATTTCTGTTAGATATGGATCCGCCCTCATCCTTCCCCTAAATTCCCCGCCTATTGCCATAGAGAAGGACGTGGAGGCGGGGAAGCAACCGATAGCCACGCTCTTTGACCTGCTCCACGACCAGCAGGGCGTGTTCGGCGAGAGTCTGGCTGTCCTGGCCTTCGGGCATGACGATGATGCGGTCTGCCGGAAGGCGACATTGCTCAATAACAGTGACCATTGCGTCAAAATCGGGCTGGTCGGCAACCACGAATTTGAAGTAGGGGTCGTGGCTGGCAAGCAGTTGAGCCAACACCGCCGATTTGATTGTACGGGCGCGGTTGTGGGCCGAAGGCAACTTGGGCGAAATATTTAGCTGACAACGCTCGCGGATCAGTGGGCTACCCGGCAGTGTGCCATTGGTCTCAATCTCGACCGCCCACTCCGGGCCGAGCATCCCCAGAAGGCTGTCAATCGCGGTAGTATGTAAGAGGGGTTCGCCGCCAGTGATAATCAGGCGGTGGCAAGGATAGTCATGCAGGCGGGCCAATAGCTCCGCCGGACGTAGGGCTTCGTATTTATCAAAATCGGGGTGCTGACGATCCCAGGTATAGCGGGTGTCGCACCATTCGCAGGTCAAGTTGCACAGTTGGAGCCGCACAAAAATAGCCGGTCGCCCAATCGAAGCGCCTTCACCCTGAACAGAATAAAAAATCTCATTGACCAGAAAACAATCTGGGCGCACGACTGGCCTGGCGGGGCTAATTAAATTATTTATCAACATCACTTCTCTCGATCATCCTTTACATGTGATAGCCTGGGTTCAAAAACCTGAGCGAATTGTCGGATAATAAAGGCTGTCAACAGGCCGCTTTTGTGATAATATAAGGTACATAATACGCCTTGTAAAGTCAGGCAATACCTACCCTCATCGTGGTAACGTGGTGATAATAGTTTTATTAAGTTCAGACAAGCAATTGTTGAAAGGCTGGAAGCATTGTGAGGCGTTATTCGTTAGTTGGATGGTTACAAAACAGTCAGTGGAGCATCCGCACCAAGTTGATGGGCGGCTTTTTGGTGATTGCCCTTTTTCTGGCGCTCCTGACTGTCCTGAGCGTCGTAGTAATCCGGGAGTTGGGGCAGAAGATCAACCAGGTGGCTAATGCCCAGGAGGAAGTCCGACAAAGCATCCAATTGGTAACGGCTGTGACCGACTTGAAAACGACGCTGGAAAATGCCCGGCTTGCCGTAAATTATGTGGCGACGGGCAGTCCCACCGGGCTAGGTAGCCCGGTTTCAGCAGAACAATCCCGCAATAACATTCGATCTTACCAGTTTTATTTTGTCCGAGCGCGTACTGTCATCGAGGCCTCACGCCTCAAGATTGCCGAATATGGTCGAGCCTTTATGAGCGGGAGCATGGCAAAGAACACCTCAGGTCAGTTCTTCGAGACTATCGATGTTAGGGTAAAGAATATACTTGAGCAACTGGATGCAATTATAAACAATACCAATAACCTCCAATCTGACAGCTTTACAAATCGCTGGAAAGCCCTTGAGCCGGAACTAAATAATAGCTTGACTCAAATCGATGCTTTTCGCACCAATCTGGAGCAATTGGTAATCGAGAACCAGGCTGCCAGCCGCAAAGTGGTCGAAGACGCTAACAATGCCAAGAACCTGGCCCAATATTTTCTAGCCGGGGCCGGATTGGTCGCGATTATTGTGGCGCTGGCTTTTGGGTTGGTGCTGACTCTAACAGTCACACGACCGGTCGAGCGGTTTCGCCGTCGGTTGGTGCGGTTAGCCGGGGGCGATCTGGTGACGATCCTGGAAGTCGGCAACCGCGATCAATTTGGCGAATTGGCCGGAACCTTCAACCAAAGTATCAACCGATTGGGTGGGGTAGTCGAGCAGGTCCAAAGTCAGGCCTTGCGGGTCAGCAGTGCCGCCGCCCAAATTGCTGCCGCCAGCAGCCATTCGGCTATGATCTCGGCGGAGCAAGCCGGGGCCGTCGCTGAGGCGACCGTGACTATCGAAGAACTCAGCCATACTGCGATCCAGATTGCCGATGCCGCTACCCTGGTCGCCAATGCCGCCGAGCAAGCCCTCAGCAGCGCCAGCGATGGACAATCAACCGTGCGAGAAAGTATCGTCGGGATCAACAAGCTAAAAAATCAGGTCAGCAATATCACCGACCGCATCCTGGCCCTGTCCGAACGCTCCCAGAGGGTCGGTCACATTATCGATCAGGTGGCATCGATTGCCGATCAGACCCACTTGCTGGCCCTCAATGCCGCTATCGAGAGTGCTGCCGCCGGGGAAAACGGCAAGCGGTTTGCGGTAGTCGCCGCCAGCGTCAAGCAACTGGCCGAGCGCAGCCGACAGGCGACCAAAGATGTACAGGCGGTCTTGAGCGAAATTCAAGCTGCTACCAATGCCAGCGTAATGGCAACCGAACAAGGCTTGAAAGAGGCCGAACGGGGGGTAACGCTGGCCCATCTGACCGGGGATGCCAACGAAAATATTATCCAGATGGTCGAGCGGACGGTGCAGTTAGCCAGTGCTATTTCACTGGCGACCCAGCAGCAACGTAGCGCCAGCGAGCAAGTAGTGGCCTCGATGCGTCAGCTTGCAACTGTGATCCAGGATGGCGCGACTTCCGCCAAGCAGAGCAGTTCGCTGGCAACTGCCCTGGACAAGATTGCCCTTGAATTACGCCGTCTTGCCAGCCAGTTCAAAGTCCAGGCTCCCGACCTGACCTCTGGTGATGGCTTTAGCGCCGATGGTAGCCCGCCGGAGTTTGAAGCAACCGGGGCTGACCAGTTACCCGGTACTGTTCCGCCCAACCCAAACTTGCGGGCTGAACCGGCCAACTAAAACCTACCCTAATAAATGGCGGTTCTACAGGCTGTAGATCGAACCGGCCTGTGGCAAGTACAGCCGAGCGTAAAACCGTTCGGCGTAGTCGTCGGTCATTCCGGCAATGTAATCGCAACCGATTCGAATCTTGCCTCGGTCGTCGGCCTCCTCCCACAACTCGCGGAAATCTTCGGGGAACAAAAAGGCAGTTGAGGGCCGTAAGTCGGAAAAGATCGCAAACAAACCTTCAATAATCCGTTCAGCTTTGTTTTCAAGCGTCGCCACCCGCGCATCCTCGACAATCAGCCGAAACATAATATCTTTGAGCACAATGCAACGAGCCTTTTGAAGGGGGTCAATGACCAACCGGTAGCGATAGCGGTCGGAGGTAGCCGGGCCGGGGAGCGTCTGGCGCTCGGCAGCGGTCAAGAAATCGTGGATCAGGCGGGAGGTTAACTCTTTGCGGGCCGCTTTGCGAGTACGTTCGCCCGGTTGATCTTCCACAAACTGAATCTGAGCCAGCACCCATTCCAGCTTTTCATCTTCCAATTGAGCCTTGACCGACCGATTATTTTTGAGGCGGCTACTCGAAATCATCCCGGCCTTCATCCCATCTTCCAGATCGTGAACCGAGTAGGCAATTTCGTCGGCCCAATCCATAATCTGACATTCGAAGGAGCGCGATTGAGGCAACCCGCCTTCGCTGGCCCATTCGACCAGAGAACTATCCTCATCGTAATAAAATTTACGTTCGCCAGTCGAAAAAGGCTGTTTGTATTTCAAAGTGCCATCCAGGGTGGCCCGGCTCAGATTAAGACCCTCCCGGTCGATAAACTTGGTAGAAAGCCGGGTCAACAAGCGAATATTCTGGGCGTTGCCTTCAAAACCGCCGTATTCGCTCATACAACGGGCCAGGGCCGCTTCGCCGGTATGCCCGAAAGGAGGATGCCCCAGGTCGTGCGCCAGACAACAGCCTTCTACCAGATCGGGGTCGGCTCCCAACCGCAAAGCCAACCCTTTACCGATCTGGGCCGCTTCGAGCGAATGGGTCAACCGGGTGCGAAAGAAATCGCCCGACCCACTCACAAAGACCTGGGTCTTGCCTTGTAGCCGCCGAAAAGCGGCACTGTGGATGATCCTGGCCCGGTCAATCTCAAATTCGCTGCGTTCTTCGTCAGCCTTGCGCGGTTCCTCAGATTGGCGGGCGCAATCCGCCGGGTTGTATTCCAGACGCGGTAAACGGGTCGTCGGTTGCACCATAGCACCAGCCTCTTAATCATATAAGCAGAAAACCAGCGGTAAACAGAGCGTTTACTCTAGCAGCATTATATTAGTCTGGCTCAAATTTTTGCAAAAAGAGAGCGGGCTGATTAAAGCAACTGGTAAGATTCATTGTTAGGACTTTCGCTTGGCACAGTCGCTTTGAGTTCATGTTCTGCTTTTAAGGCTAACTTTATAGGCTCAAAGCGAAAGTCGTGATTGTCTAGCGCGATGTGCGTTGTAGGTAGACAAAACAGGCGGTTTGTGATAATGTTAGCAAGGATTTCACTCCATAATTAGGACTCGCAATTTGCCCTGGAACTTGCCGCACGCTGATTTAAACTACTAATCCAACGCTGGACTGCTATTAGGTTAGTCCACCTTTGCCTCATTGCTATAGGCTAGAGCGGCTGGGCTTTGCCAACAAGGATCGATTAAGGATTTGTCGCCCTTATTTAGTATAAGACTAACGACGAGTGTAGCTCAATGATGAGTGTAACTATGAAGGAGCCAGAAGATGCCTGAAAAGATTGACCGAAACCTATCCCTGGAATTGGTGCGCGTGACCGAGGCGGCAGCGATGGCAGCCGCTCAATTGATGGGACGCGGCGATAAAAATGCCGCCGATGGCGCAGCAGTCCAGGCTATGAGAGTGGCCCTTTCAAGCGTTGGGATGGACGGAACCGTCGTGATAGGGGAGGGTGAAAAGGACGAAGCCCCTATGCTTTACATTGGGGAGAAAATTGGGACTGGTGAACCTCCTAAAGTCGATATTGCGGTCGATCCAATTGATGGAACGCGCTTGCTTTCGCTGGGTCTGCCCAATGCTATCTCGGTTGTATCGCTGGCGGAAGAAGGTTCGCTTTACAACGCCCCTCCCGGTATTTATTACATGAACAAGATTGCAGTCGGCCCAGCGGCCAAAGACGCGATTGACATCAACAAGCCTACCGAGTGGAACATTCGGAGCGTGGCCCGCGCTAAAAAAATCGAGGTAAGCGAAGTTACGGTGGTCATTTTGGAGCGTCCCCGCCACGAGCAACTCATCAAAGAAGTCCGCGAAGCAGGCGCTCGGATCAAGTTGATTACCGACGGCGACGTGGCCGGTTCGATTATGACGGCTTTGGAGGATACCGGCGTAGATATGCTAATGGGAATAGGCGGCGCACCGGAAGCGGTTCTCTCGGCCTGCGCTCTCAAGTGTATTGGTGGCGATATGCAATGCAAGCTTTACGCCCGCAACCACGAAGAATTGCAGGTGGCGCTGGCAGCAGGCGCAGACATGAACCAGGTCTTTGGTCTGGACGATCTGGCAAGAAGCGAAAATATCTTTGTTTCGCTAACCGGCATTACCAACGGCGAATTGGTCGATGGGGTCAAGTACTATGAGCATGGGGTGGAAACTCATTCGCTGGTGATGCGTAGCAAATCTGGCACCGTCCGGGATATTCGCGCCCGCCACCGTCTCGATAAGTTGATGGCTTATAGCGAAATCGAGTTTTTGGCCCACTAATTTTGGTCTGTTTTCAGCCAAAAGGGCAATTCTTGCCGGTTGCCTTTTTAGCGGTATCGTCTTGTTAGGGGCAACCCTGGTGGTCGCCCTCGGAGACCTAGCACGATGTTCACGGCGACCACCAGGGTCGCCCCTAACAAGGGATGTTTTGTTGAGCGATTAGCCTACGACAAGTCCAAAAAATTAAGCTTCCAACCTTACACTAAAATGATTCCTGTTCTAGTTTTGACACCGGCCTGGTTGATCGGGATATTTTTGCAGGGTTGGTTAAACCCGCCGACAATCTGGTTGTGGGTCGGCGCAGGCGGTGGGCTGGTTCTGAGCCTGATCGCCTTGGCCTATAACCAACGACAGAAAACTACCACCGGCTACTACCTACCTACTCTGGTTCCACTTTGCTTGCTGATGCTCTGTTTGGGCGGATTGCGCTTGGCCTGGGCTGCGCCAGCGAGCGGGCCGGACGGGGTGCTTTATTATGTTGGGTCGGACGAAATGACCCTGACCGGGTTGGTCTCTGCCGAACCGACTTATAGCGGACAGTCGGATAGCTTTCGCTTTAGCGTTCAAGAGATCAAACTGGCCCAATCAGATCGTCCGGTGGCGGTAAGTGGTGAGGTTTATGTCCGAACGGCGACTAACCAGGAGCTAAACCGGGGCGACCTGTTGCAATTGACCGGCAGGCTACTGCAACCCCAAGAGCTTATCGGTGAAGATTTTCCCTATCGGCAATGGCTGGCCCGTCAGGGCATCTATGTTACGCTAAGTTATCCGCGCGTTCGATTACTGGCGACCAACCAGGATTTCTTTCTTACGCGCTGGTTTTACACCCTCAACAAAGACATCAAGCAGACGATCACCCGCAACGTACCCGGCAAGGAAGGCGACTTGCTAATCAGCATTTTGCTGGGAGACAAAAAGTATATCACCCTAGAAACCCGTGCTGAATTTACCAAAAGCGGGGTAGCTCACATCCTGGCGGTTTCGGGTAGCAATATTTCGATTATGGTAATGCTCATAACGCTGGCTTTGAGCCGCTTTTTCCGGCGCAAGACGGTTTTGTGGGTGGCGTTGGGTACGATAGCTTTTTATGTGCTGCTGGTCGGGCCGAGTCCCTCGGTGTTGCGGGCCGGACTGATGGGTGCGATGGCGATTGGTGGGCTGTTGCTGGGCCGCGAGTACAGTGGTTTGCTCGGTCTGGCTGGAAGCGCTTTTCTCATGACGCTCTGGCAACCGGCGGTCTTGATGGACATCGGCTTTGAGCTTTCTTTTATGGCGACATTGGGGCTGGTAATCCTGGCCCGGCCCTGGCAAGCCAAAACCCGCCACTGGCCTATGATCTTTCAGGAGGGCATAATCCTGACTGTCGCGGCAGAACTGCTGACCTTGCCACTGGTAGCCTTTTATTTTCACCAATTATCGCTAGTCTCGGTTCTGACTAATTTGCTGACGCTCCCGGCGGTGGCCCTGATAATGGCGACCGGGGGGGTGGCGGTCGTGATGGGGACGATCTTTGGCGGCTGGTTGCCAGTACCGTTTATCGGGCAAATCTTCGGTGGGCTGGCCTGGCTTGGGCTGGCTTATATGCTGGCGGCAGTTAAATTCTGCGCCAATTTGCCTTTTGCTTTTCTGGACCTGACCGCGTTTCACCCGGTCTGGATTTTCCTCTATTATGGGCTGCTAGGGCTGGCGGTCTGGTGGTGGCGCAGCGGGCGTACCCAACCCTCGGCCCGGCACTTTCTTCAAGTGGCGACCACCCGGAGCGGATTGGTCGGTGCAACTGCCCTGACCGGCGCGGTCTGGCTGGCGGTCTGGTTGGTCGGCTAACGAGGCTCAGGCGGCAAAGCTACCGATAGCCTGCTCTATCGAGGGGTAGACCTGAAGCATCGTGCTAAACCCGGAGAGTTCCAGCACCGGCATTACCGCCTCGCGTAGCGCCGCCAACCGCAAATCGCCGCCGACCAACCGCACCGCCTTGACGGTCGCCAGCAAAACCCGCAGTCCGGCGCTGCTAACGTACTCGACCTCGCTAAAGTCCGTCACCAAACGAATCGCGCCTTCGCGCACCTGTGAGCTAAAAAACGTGCTGGCTTTCTCCGCCGTCAGACCATCGAGATTGCCGACGATCTTTACAACGACCACTCTGCCTAGTTGGATCGCACTGATTTCCACGCGCTTGACTCCTCCTAAAATTAACAGGGATAGACCGGATTCACCAAACAGCCCAAAGTACAGCTAAAATTGCCTCATAACTTTTGAACTGTCTCTTCTCTGCAAAAAATAGATAACAAATGAGAAAAGGCTGATTGCCCCAAAAAAGGCCCCTGGCACAAGTGCTAGATAAATTGATAATACAAAATAAATGCCGAAAGCAAGTGAGTAATAGCCTGCTACACGAGGATATTTGTAAACAATAACGCCCGGCAAAATAATTAAAATAGACACAACCCCAGAACTTACAGTCTCACGAAAACTTCTAGGATCACGTGTAAGATAAAGAAAGGTGCAAATTCCGCCAACAATCGCTATCAGGGTGGTAAAGTTTTTCAGCCAGAGTATCGGATTAGTCTTCATATCGGTTAGCCCAGCTTTCCTGATGATTACACCTATCTCTATTGTGGCCTGAACGTATTTATTTGTAGTAAAGCCCGTAGAGCGCAAACACGGGTCGTTTTGCGGCGGTAGTCGGCGGTCGCGCGTTGATCGGTGATCGGGCTGACCGCCTCCATCGTCAGACGGGCGGCTTCTTCCAGGTTGGTCTGGTCGGGTGCTTTGCCGATCAGGAAGGCTTCGGCAGCCAAAGCGCGGAGAGGGGTAGGCGCAACCGCCCCGGCCGCCAATCGAGCTTTTTCGATCAAACCGCTCTCGTCAAAGCTCAGGAGAGCCGCGACGTTTACAATCGAAATATCTTCTTCGGTGCGGCCTAGTTTGTAAAAAGCGGCCCCGGTGTTAGGGGCCAGTTCGGGGAAGCGCACTTCAACTACCAATTCATTATTGAGGGCAGTCCGGGCTGGGCCTAAGAAAAAGTCGGTCAGGGGTAATTCGCGCTGCCCGTTTGCGCCCTCGATCAATACCACCGCATCCAACACCAATAGGGTCGTAAGGGTGTCGCCCGACGGCAAAGCCGAACAGACGTTGCCGCCTAGCGTGGCGACGTTACGGATGTTGGGCGAACCGCAACTTCCGGCCGCTTTCGCCAGCGCCCCACCCGCTATCGAGGCCAGTAATGGCGAGTATTCGAGGTCGTGCATGGTGATAGCCGCCCCCAGGTTGATCCAGCCACCCACCCGCCGGATATAGGACATTCCCAGCCCGGTCACATCGACCAGTTGCGACACGCCCGCCGCATAACGCGGATTGACCATCATATCGGTTCCGCCCGCGATCACAGCAGTTCCCGGCCCTAAAAGGGCAATAGCCTCCGCCACAGTGCGAGGACGGTGATAATCTTTTATGTCTAGCATGGACTTATCGAATTCTATTGATCGGTCATCACACCAAATTGCAAGAAATTGGATTGCTAGAGGCGACCACCAGGGTCGCCCCTACCAAAACGGATCAACACAGGCTCCCGGCCCGCCTTATTCTAACATCAACCCTCATCGGCCCATTTGTCGGGATTGCGTAGCTCGAAGGTGGGTTGATAGTCACCGACGACGATCCCGCGCACGTTACGCAAGGGCGCGAGGTGGCGGGCAGCGAAGGCCGCAATTTCGGCCTCGGAAAGTAGCCCGGTCTGCCGCAAGGCTTCTACCACAATTGCGACTTCGGCCCGCGAATTGCCATCCTCGATTTTAAGCGCCATGCCCCAACCGCGTTCAGGAAAGCCCATACACCAGACTGCTTCGGCTCCACCCTTGCAAAAAATCCGTCCACCCGGCGCGGCTGCCATCAAAGCGGTATCGGCCCGGTCGGTTCCACCGATATTAAAGGGATATGTCCACATCGCCTGGGTCAGACGCTGGACTGCTTCGGCGCGTTCCGGGCGACCAACCTCGCGCCAGTAGTCGGGTCGGGCCAACCGCGCAAAAGCGGTCGCCATCTGGAGCGTGGTCATCCCGAAGCAAACCACCGAACAACCATCACGGCCTGTCGCAATTTCCGCCGGACGCAAGCCGGTAAACTCACCCACCGTTTTCAAGAGCAATTGCTGAAGGGGGTGTTCTGGCTCGGTATACTGCTCGGTCGGCCAGCCCATTTGCTTGCAAACCAAGAGCATCCCGGTATGCTTGCCGGAGCAATTGCTGTGCAAGTTGGTTGGGGTTTGCCCGGCCCGCTTCATAGCCTCAACCGTCGGTGCGTGGTAAGGCCAGTGCGCCCCACACAACAACTGCGCGGCTTGCAAACCGCCCTTATCGAGCATAGCTTGGGCTAAATTAGTATGGGCCGGTTCGCCATTGTGCGACGAGCAGGCCAACGCCAGTTCCGCCTCGGTCAGCCCGAAACGGTCGGCAGCCCCGCTCTCGACCAGGGCAGTCGCCTGGATCGGCTTGGCGGACGAGCGCATAAAGGAAACCCGGTCTTCTTCGAGCGGGCCGGAGGTGTAAAGCGGGTGGCCTTGCGCGTCGGCAATGGCGATAAACCCGGCATGGCGGCTTTCACTGATTTGGCCGCGAGTAACATGGGCTAATATATTCATATTGCAAATTTTATCACATTTGAACCGATTTGGACAGCGTGTTATAATTGCAGCGTCTTACACCGTCACCCTGCTTCCCGATCAACCAAAGGTTGGTTATAACCCTGGACTATAGGCGCAGAAAATAGGTAATTCGCAAAGAAGGAGATTTTGAGCGATGGCTATACGAGTTGGTATTAACGGGTTTGGTCGGATCGGTCGTCAGACCTATCGGGCGCTAATGGATGAGTATTCCGATGATGTAGAAGTAGTAGCGGTTAACGACATCACCGACACCCAGACCCTCGGTTATTTGCTAAAATACGATAGCAATTATGGCTTTTTCGAGGGCGAAGTCGAAATCGAGGAAAGCGCCCTTAAAATCAATGGTACGAACCTCCAAATTTTGGCTGAAAGAGACCCTGCCGCGTTGCCCTGGGGCAAGCTTGGGGTCGATATTGTAATCGAATCGACCGGACGCTTTACCGATGCCGATAAAGCCCGCGCTCATATTCAGGCCGGGGCCAAAAAGGTTATCATCAGCGCCCCCGCCAAAGGCGAAGACATTACTATCGTGATGGGGGTCAATCACGACCAATACGACCCTGAAAAGCATAACATTATCTCCAACGCCAGTTGCACCACCAACTGTCTAGCCCCGGTCGCCAAAGTCATTTTGGAGAAGTTTGGGATTGTCAAAGGTCTAGTGACGACTATTCACAGCTACACCAACGACCAGGTGATCCTCGATCAGCCCCACAAAGATTTGCGCCGCGCTCGTGCCGCCGCGATCAACATCATCCCGACCACTACCGGTGCCGCTAAAGCGGTCGCTCTGGTCATCCCCGAACTAAAGGGCAAATTCGACGGCTTTGCTTTGCGCGTACCGACCAGCACCGTCTCGATCATCGACTTTAAGGCCGTAGTTGGGCGCAACACGACGATAGAGGAAGTCAACGCCGCCCTCAAAGAAGCCAGCGAAGGCGACCTCGAGGACATTTTGGGTTACGAGGAAGAGCCGTTGGTTTCGACCGACTACCGGGGCGACCCCCGCAGCAGCATCATCGATGCCCTGAGTACTCAGGTGATCGGCGGCGATCTGGTGCAGGTCGTTAGCTGGTACGACAACGAGTGGGGCTATAGCTGCCGTGTAGCCGACCTGACCGCCTTCATCGGTGGCGCGTTAGAAGATTAAAGCAGCACGGTTTCACAAACAGCCATCGGCAATCCCGGTGGCTGTTTTGCAATTGACCTCTTGCTGCAAATTTCTAGTTCGTCAGGGCCTCTTGCTCTACTCCGTTCTATTTTATCGGCTTTGTTTCCCGGTCTAAATAGAGTAAAAGAAGGTTATATGAAAAGTTTAACCAAACAGGGCATAGTACTTGGTATCATGGTAGCAACATTCGGTGGGGTGCTAATAGTGCTGTTAGTTTTGGTGTTAGCTAATGATAAACCCTCTACTGTGCCACAGGTTCCAGGAAACCTAGCAGTAGCAATAGTAACGCCTTCTCCTACCCGCAATTCTGAGTTAGCTACTGTTTTAGCTGCAAAACAGGCAGAGAAAGATGCTGGTCTCACTCGAAGCGCCCGCCTCGCATTGACACCTTCAATACCACCACGTGAAGCCAGTCTTACCAAACTTGCGATGTTGCCAACCGACGGTCCAACTTCAACTCCTTTTATCGGTATTGATAATTCTCGTGCAAACACTGATTGGTTTCCCAGAGTGAACGGTTACTTTATAAGACTCAACTCGTGGAAAGATAAGGTTAACGGTAAATGGATGGAAGTTTGGGCTGGCAAAAGGGAAAAGGATACAGAACCGGCTCAGGGGATCATTTTTGTAGTAGAGGGTAATATGTGGGAGAACGGTGACAAACGGATGGAGTATTTAACTCCAACGAAAGCGGGCGGTGTAAGAATAAAATCAGTCGTCAATTTCAAATTCACGCTTGAAAGTGAGACAGGAGTCACATTCTTTTTTGATTTGCCTTCCCGTACTTTCGTTACTAGCTAACTTCCTTTAGGATTACGATAATGAAATTGCCAGAACAGACCCAACATCTAATTGACCAATATTTGCAAGAGCTACGCCGTGACCCAGAGCATCATTTGTCAGGAGATAAGCGGTCTGACATTTATGAAACCTTTAACTCATCCAGATTAAAACAGGTTTCAGAGTTATGGGATAAAGCTGACTATGTAATTTACACTGATAAGCCTAACCCAGGTGATTATAAGCAATTACTAAAAGCCTCATTTCTAAATATAACAAAGGCTGACTTTGCATTATATTGGTTAGCAGTTCTCTCTGTGGAACATGTCCTGTCAGTTTATGAGAATTTCGATACAACTTTGCATGAAGATAACGAAAAGTTTGATAAAAAGCTACCGAGAAAAATTTTAGAATTAGCTATAAAAGCTCTTTACCAGGAAATTAGTTTTGATGAAGCTTGTCAAAATCTTAGTAACCAATTTGATAATACTTATGGCTACGCTGCCAGTTGGCTTACTTATGAGGTATATTGTGTTTATGAAGCCGCCTGCTATGTCTTGAATTTCATTCTAAATCACGAACTTACCTATCAGCTAGTGCCAGAACCGGATGAAATTGCAGATTCCAATTTTCAAGATTTTGCTCTAAGTGCAATGAAAGCTTACTCTGCTAGAGATAAAAATCTATCTGGGGAGTGGAATAATGCAGAGCATAAATTACCCGTAGAATTCGATAAACAAAAACGCCTTGAATTTTGGGAATGGTGGCTGACGGAGGCGATCCCGCAAGCCTGGGAGTCAGCCAATCGGAGTGCGACTTAATTTCCGCCTCTTTTTTTACTTTATATGACCCAAACGGCTCTTTTTGCGCTATAATAACGGCTAAAATGGCGAAACAAAGTTAAGTTTGTTTATTCAGAAAGCACGTTATAAAAAGGAGCCTCATACGATGTCGAAGGTTGTGAGCAGCGCATTGGGAGTAGTCGAAACCTCGTATATTACTTTTGGGGTCAACCCCCCCTTACAATTACAATCGGGCCGGTCTTTCGGCCCTATCACGGTCGCCTACCAGACTTACGGGCGACTCAGTCCCAATCAGGATAACGCTATTTTGATCTGTCACGCCCTGACCGGCGACTCGCACGTTGCCGGAGTGAACGCCGAAGATGGGCGACTCGGTTGGTGGGAAGTGTTGACCGGGCCGGGCCTACCCCTCGATACCGACCAATATTTCCTGATTTGCGCCAATGTACTGGGTGGCTGCAAAGGTACCACCGGGCCATCCTCGCTCAATCCGACCACCGGGCAGCCCTATGCCCTTAGCTTCCCGGTCATTACAGTCGAGGATATGGTGCGAGTTCAAAAGTGCTTACTCGACTACCTGGGGGTACGCCGGGTGCTGACCGTTATCGGCGGCTCGATGGGCGGAATGCAAGCGCTTAGCTGGAGCGTTCTCTATCCCGAAATGGTCGCCTCGGCCATCCCAATCGCAACTTCCCCAAAACTGACCGCTCAAGGCATCGCCTGGGACGAGATCGGGCGCAAGGCAATCATGGCAGATGCAGATTGGGACGGCGGCAACTATTACGCGCCCGACCACCCTCGGCCCGAAGCAGGTCTGGCGGTCGCCCGGATGGTTGGACATATCACCTATCTTTCGGAAGAGTCGATGGAGGCCAAGTTCGGGCGACGGTTGCGACAGCGCAACTCTTATAGCTACAGCTTTGAGACTGACTTTGAGGTCGAAAGCTATCTGGCACATCAGGGCGAGATTTTTAACCGGCGGTTCGATGCCAATTCTTATCTCTATATCACACGGGCAATGGATTACTTCGACCTGACCAACGGCGGACAACACGCGCTGGCGGAAGTCTTCGCCCAGACCCAGGCCCGCTTTTTGTTTATCTCCTTTTCGAGCGATTGGCTCTACCCCCCTTCCCAATCGCAATTGATGGTCGATGCCCTCTACGCGGCAGACCGAAGCGAGGCGGTCGAATATTTTGCCGCTATTTCACCCTACGGTCACGATGCTTTCTTGCTGGAAGCCAACCAACAGGCTCCCATCATCACCGATTTTCTGGCCCGTGTCCGTCGCAGTCTGTGACAAAAGAAATTCTTGACAAAGTTAACCTACTATGATAAGCTTACCTATGAAAAGTAAGTGGTAAATTGGAAGTGCAAAATAAACACTCATAAGCATATGATTTTACTAACACCAGGGGTAAGGGAATTAATGTATCCTGTCTAGCCTATCTATCCCTGTTAAGTTAAAAGGAGCAAGTAATGCAGATTAAGGAATTGGGACATGTAGTATTGTTCGTGCGCGACCTCAAAAACTCGGTGCATTTCTACCGGGATATACTTGGCTTTAAACCGATCCAAACCGAAGAAATGCAAGGAGCCGCTGTTTTTTCGTCAGGCCGTACTCATCACGAATTGCTACTGATTGAAGTCGGGCCAACTGCACCCTTACCACCGCACGGACGACGGGCCGGGCTGTATCATATCGGCCTGAAAATAGGGGATAGCCTGGACGAATTGCGGGCCGCTAAAAGCGAACTGGAAGCCGCCGGAGTAAAGATCGTCGGGATGAGCGATCACACCGTGACCAAAAGTCTCTACTTGCTTGACCCGGATGGCAACGAATTAGAAATTTACGTCGATGGAGACCCGGAGGTCTGGCGCAACAATCCTGCCGCGATTGTCGCCCCGACCAAACCGCTCTACCTGTAGATTTACGATTTACGATTTACCCCCGGAGGGGGCGAAGCCGCGATTTACGATTTAAGTAGCCATTTAAAATTTCCAGGACTGAAAGCTATCTATAATCATAAATAGCGGCTTCGCCCACGTTAAAGATAATCGTAAATCGTAAATCGTAAATCTCTTGTTTATTAGTTCTCGCTACGATGAAACGCTTCGGCGTAAGCCATCCCGTTTTTTTCGCCAATAAGCGAATTCCAGCCCCGCACCCGCTCTTCAAGCGCTGGCATATCGGAAATCTGGCTGACGTGCTGGGCCAGCGCCTTCATCTTGAGGTCAATCGTATCCGATATATCCACAATAAAGCTGTCATTGGGCGAACCAGAGATAAAAACCTCGCGTACTCGGTGCGGCTCCAGCCCTTCTTTTAATAATTCCGAGAAATCCCAGGGGTTTTGGGAAGCCGGATAAATCGCTGAAATCACGGCCTGACCTGCCGCCAGGTGGTCGGGATGATAGCGCGGGATCGGCATCAGGGGAAACCAGGAACGGTCGGGCGATTGGCAGACTACGCGAGTAGGCCGGTAGCGCCGCAACATCCGCACTATATCGCGCCGCAAATTCAAGTCGGGGACAAGCTGTCCGTCCGGGTAGCCCAAGAAAAAGACCTCTCGCGCTCCTAACACATCGCAAGCCGCTTTCTGCTCGTGCTGGCGCACCCTCGAAATCTCGTGTCGCGCTTCCAACCCAACCTCGCGAACATCGTCCGAGCCACCGCCCGACCCATCCGAACAAACCACATAGTAAACTTCCCAACCTTCCCGCACCCAGGTCGCTACGGTTCCCGCGCAGGAGAACTCCGAGTCGTCCGGGTGGGCCATAATCACCATCGCCACTTTAGAAATGGCCTGTTCTTGCTCACTCACTGATTTAATTCCCTTTCCAAAACTTGTAATCAGGGCCGGTAGATTCGCCCCTTTTCTAAAAACATTATTAAATCTTGGTCTCTTCCACCCAAATTATAGGGTTGCTCTTTTGGGCGGCTATAAAACCTGTTCCTACCCAAAATCTTGAGAAGGTTTGGGCTTATTCTCCAAAGGTCGGAGCCGTGCGGGATGGCAAAGGCTTTTCAGTTCCACCTTGCTGGCGGGCTGCCGCCTGTTGTTCCTGCTTGATACTCTTGCTTGGCAAGAAAAACGCAATCAAGATCGAGAGCGCCGTCGCAATTGTCACCAACATAAACACATTACTGACCGAGCCAGCCGCCGCCGGGGTCAGGATTTGGTCGCGGAAAGCAGGCGAGTTAGGAGCCGGAAAAGGCCGTCCGCCCGCTCTGGCTGCCGCTATATTGCTGGCTGTGCGCGAACTTAAACCTTCCAGGAAAATAGTAGTCAACACCGCGATTCCGACCGAGCTAAAAATCTGGGCCGTCGCGTTGTAAAGCGAACTGGCTTTGGGCAAAGCCCGCCCGGTGATCTTCGAGAGCGCGACGGTTTGAAGCGGTAAATTTGACCAGCCGAAGCCAATCCCGCGTATCAACAAAATCGGAACCAGACTCCAGCCATCGGTGTCTTTGTTAGCGGTAATCAGCCAGGCCGAACTGATCGTTAACGCCAACATACCGAGAATAACCAGCATACGTGGGCCGATTCGGTCGTACAAACGGCTACCACTCATAATCCCGATCCCGGCCCCGATCCCTTGCGGCATAAGGGCCAGGCCGGTCAAAACGGCACTATCACCCCGGAACTGCTCTAAGAAGATCGGCAAAATAATAAAACTGCCAAAAATCACGGCCCGCACGATCCAGGTCATCAGGCTGGAGAACAAAAAGATTTTATCGGCAAACAGACGCAAATCCAGCACCGGGTCTTTGGCAATTCGCAATTCGTAGGCGGCAAACATCCCCAACACGATCAAGCCAGCCCCCAACATCACCCAGACCAGCCAATAACCCCAGCCGTAAACTTCGCCACCGCGAGGGTTGCCGGGTGGCACGGTCGCCGGATTGGTCTGGCTGATAAGGGTGAAAGCATAGACCACCAGAAAAGTACCGCCAATCGAGAGAAATAAGCCCACAAAATCAAAGGAGCGGCGTGGCACACCCGGCCCTCCTGCGCCCGGCCCACCCGCCCCTGCCGGAGCGCCTTGTGGAACGCGACCAATGTCGGGCTTGAGAATCCGACCGATCAGGAAAAGTGCCAGTAACCCGACCGGCAGATTGATAAAGAAAATCGACGGCCATTCCAGACTGCTATCCACCAGCAACCCACCGACGGTCGGGCCGAGGGTCGGAGCCAATAGTACCGGCACGGCAATGACCGCCGAACTAGCCGCTCGTTCGGCAGGCGGGAAGACGTTGAAGGAGATTGAGGTTGCCAGTGGAAAAAGCATGCCGCCGCCGATACCCTGCAATACCCGCGCAATAATCAGAAAGATCAGGCCACCGCCACCCAGCAAGCGGTCGAGTTCGCCCGATAACCCGCACAAAAAACTGCCAATTGTAAAAATCCCCAGCGCGAACATGAAGGTGCGCTTGAGACCAAAGATTGTGCTGAAATAGCCCGCCACCGGGATGACTGCCGCCTGGGTCAAAAAGTAGCCAGTCACGACCCATTGTACCGTATTAAAACTGATGCTAGAGTCGTTTTTGGCGAAAGCCTCGAACATCGCGTTCAACGCGACATTAACAATCGTATTATCCAAAACGGCCATAAATAAGCCCAAAGCAGCGCTAAGGGCAACCGCATATTTATACTCTAACTTTATTTTCACAAGCCTCCAAATCCTCTCCTAATGAACAATACATTATAATATTAAGCTCCAGCAAGGCAACTCAATTAGGATTGTTTTGCCAGGAAGCTATAATGTTTGCAAAGTGATAAGGTTTTCTACAAGCAAATGAAACCCGATAACGCATAATACCACAATGTACAAATGGACAGGTTTTTAATCCGTATTGTCCCCAACCACAACTATCCTACGCTATTTTTAGGCTGTAGACGTTTAGTCATCATGACTTTATCTTTAGGATATGAATGATAAAATTTTAGCTAAAAAATTCGGTTGCCTTGTTAGAAAACTTCGGAGCGAGATAGGTTTGTCTCAAGAAGCCTTTGCCGACCAATGCGGACTGCACAGAACCTATATTGGCTCGATTGAACGAGGCGAAAAGACTGTCACTATTGAGACTGCCAGTAAATTGGCGAAAGCTTTGGGTATCACATTGACACAACTTTTTTCACAGCTTGAAACTAATCAGGACAGTAATGAAAATGGCCTTAACTGAGCAAGGATTTAAAGAAATAAGGGAAGCCTTTTTACAGCAACCAGGCTTGATAATTGCTACCGAAAAGAAATACATGACTTTTCTATCTGAGCTTATTTTCAAAACTGTAGAGAAAATCCGGCTGGATTTTAACAAAGCTAACGACTTACGCCCTTTTTGGGAAAACTATAAGCCCAGACAGCGTGGAAGGGCTTATATAGGTGACTCCGTTCCGTGGATTGAAGTAGCTGAAAAAACTGTTACTGCTCATATGATACGTATTTTAACCTTAGAAAACTTACCCCAACTTGAATATCCCGGACTACCGCTTGGAGGCGATGTGCGTTTCATGCTGGAAGATGTCATTATTCATCTTGATGTTAAGGCTACTGGCCCCAGAGATAGTCATGTCGAGGTTAATGCCAGCCCATTTCAAATATCAGGTGATGGCAAGTTGTGGGATAGCGCAGGTTTTCGCAATTCACAGGTGAGTATCCCCAGACAAAACCGAAACAAAGGCCCAGTTCTTTTTGTCCCAGCCCTACCGCCTTTTTATGTAATTGAGGGGCGTTCTTTGTTATGTTTGACTTATTTCCTGAAGGTAAATTACAGAAGAGATGAAGGCGATAAGCAGCTTCTTGATTATATCGAATTAGTTTGCGCCCCTAATGGGTTGCTACTCTTTGATGGCCCACAATACCACAAAAACACCACCGGGTTGCTGATTTCTGGAAAAGACGATCAAACCGTTTTAGCTGGTAACAGGCGGGTACGAGTTCGATTTATTCCCTTAGCAACAATTGGCGATTGGCCCAGGTGCGTTCAATTTCAACAAGAAAACGGTCAATGGATAAAAAAACCACGATTGGTTACTAACAACCAGGTAGTTATTGATTTGGGAGAAAACTAAGTTGTGTAGCGGCTGAAGATGGCGGTTTCTGAGCTTCTTCAACTCCAGTAAATTGTCTTAAAAAAGTCGTCTTTCGCTGTTCTTCCTGACATACTCGACGGGCCAATTCCACATAATCAGGCTGCAACTCAATACCCATGTAATTACGCTCTTCCTGAATCGCTACGACAGCTGTAGTACCACTACCCATAAAACAATCAAGTACAGTATCCCCAGGAGCAGTCAACAAACGAATTACTCTTCTGGGTAATTCAGCTGGGAATTTAGCCTCATGGTTGTCGTTGGCCCTTACAGATGGGAAGTTCCAAACTCCGCGTGAACCCCAGGCTACCCACTCTTCTGGTTTTAACCTATTACGGTCTACAACAGTTGCACCCGGTTTCCAAAAAAAATAAAGATACTCAAACTCGTCAACCGAGCGATAAGAAAGAGTATGCCATTTCGAGTTTTCCCAGGCAGCATCCTTTACCCAAATCCGCCGATCATACAAATACAAACCTGCTTCACTACCCGCATTTTCAACAATATCGCCCACCAGGTGTACCCGGGTTTGGGTAGCATATTTACCACCTCTAATATTATTACCGTTAAGCCGCCGGTCAATCGTTTGCTCACTACAACCTAAGATGGCCGCTAATTGGTAACGATTATACTCTGGATAAGCTTCTCTAGCGGCCAGTACATCCTCGCGGGTTATATCGACTTTTTGCCGTTTCAAATTCAAAGCTTGAAGCTTTGGCATAGCTGGATCAGGAAAAACCAGAATGTCGGCAATATTTACTACTAAAAAACCGCCGGGTTTCAAAATCGGCAACTGTAGTTTTATAACATCCTGAAGTAAACCAACCCACTCTTGGTAAGTAACATCTCTTTCATAATTTTTACCAACGTGATAAGGGGGCGACCAAACACTACAAGCAATAGAGTCAGGCTCGATTTGACGTAACAACTCGCGTGCATCACCAAGATGAATTTGATTAATGTCCAGATACAAGGGATAAGCCACCTTTCTGCTTATGGGTTAATCTCTATCTAAAGATAGCATAAATCGGTCAAAAAGGCGAATTTAAATCCGATCCATCCAACTTATGCCTTATCACTCCTCTATTACGACCACCGCTACAAACTGCCCATAGTTGTGGCGCTGGTCGGGGGGAGTAGCACGATAGGAAAAGAATTGATCGTTGTGACAACGGGTACACAAACCGCTTTGCTCGATGTTGGAAGCGGAAAGGCCGACCTCGTGCAGAGTCAAAGAGATGGCTTGCCACAAATCGAAATGATGTGAGCCGTCCGATTGCTTCGGTAGCAATTCAGTAGCGCGGGCCGCCCCAAAAGCCGTCGCCACTTCACTCAAAACTGGCTCACCAACCTGATAACAACACGGCCCGATGCTCGGCCCCACTCCCGCTATTATATCCGCCGGACGTGAACCATAGCGGTCGGTCATCAACCGAATGGCTTCCCCGCTGATCTTACCGACTGTTCCACGCCAACCACTATGAATGGTCCCGGCTACTCGGCGCACTGGATCAAACAGCAACACCGGCGGGCAGTCAGCGTGAATGGTCATGAGCGGGATGCCGGGAAGATCGGTCAAGGCTCCATCACAGTCGGGCAAGGGCTTTTCCCAATTCAACTCGGCCCCATAAGCTTCCTCACCAACCGCCACGACCTTGGCAGTATGCTTTTGCTGCAACCCGACCAGATTAGGCTGAATCCGGTGATGATCCAGGCCGAGAGCGGTCAGCAACTCACTCCGCCGCCCGTAAATATCCTCCCGACGGTTATATTTCGACCAACCCGCCAAACGGTAATCGTTCGGTGCAGCAGGTTGGACGGCAGGCAAAAGCGGCTTACCCGGAACTTGCCGCGTGCTAATCGCATGCGAAAAACCCGGATAGCCATTCAGGGACTTAAATTGAAATATTGGAAGCTCTAGTAAATTATTGTTAGTAACAGACATCAGTTTGATTTACGATTTACCCCCTCCGGGGGTAAATCGTAAATTTCTAGCGTTGCATTCGACGTAATTCTTCTTCGATCATTTCCTGGCGACGGCGTTCGCTGGCACCAAAAGTACGCCACCACTGCGAAAGTAGCCCAATACCCCAAAAAACCGTAATCCACATCGGCCAAATCCGGCCTGCTAACGCCGCACCCGCCGGAGCGATTGCAAAAGCGATAAACCACAAAAAGATATTAATAATCAGGTAGGTCCTCAGATGCTTAAAAAATTTAAGCCGAGCATCCACCTGCGCGGCTGCTTTTTTGTAAGCCGCTGCCTGGGGGTCTTCGACCGGGGGTGGGAAATAACCCAGTGTAGCGGGGCCAGGCTGATAGCCAGGGTAATTTGCATTATAACCATTATTTATAGGCGGGCCGGGCTGATAACCACCCCAGGCTCCCGCCCCCATCCCTGGTGTAGGGCCATTCGGCGGCGGCCAATCGGCTGGGCGTAGCTCGTCATTACCAGCAGCATAACTCCCTGTAACCGAAGGCGGTTGATAACGCGGTTGGGGCCGATCCCCCAGGGGCGAATTATCCTGTGACATACTTTCTCCCTCTCTCAAGCCATAAGAGCCAATCTTGTGCTTTTCCATTATAACATAACCTAAACCAGCTATTTTCTAAAATCGAGCGCTTGGTAAGTATCAGGTTTTTGCAAATTAGCCCAGCGATGCCACACCCTAAACTGGGTTTTCACGGTCGCCCCTGCTAACTGTTTGAACCTGTGCAAAATTGACACTTAGCTCAACCCTTAGCGCCCGCTTCGACGCAGTTCTTCTTCGATCATTTGTTGGCGTTGAGTTTCGCTAAAACTTCCGGCAAAAGCATCTACTGCCTGGAAAGCCAGCCCGACACCCCAACCCAACATTACCCAGATCGGCCAGGGATAGCCGCTGTTAGAAAAAATCGCAATGACCCACAAAAAGCTACAGACAATTACATAGCTGGTCAGGCTTTTATAAAAGTTTAGTTTCTTCTGAACGCGCCGGGCGGCGGCCTTGTAGCGCCGATCATAATCGAGGGCGGCGGGCGCAGGGTAGCCATTGTTGGCAGGATAATACTGATTATAGTAACCGTTCTGAGCAGAACTTGTCTCCGGGCCGGTCGTTTCGCTTTTATAAGGCTCCATCATTTTACTCCTGTACTTTTAATTCTATAAGTTCAAAACGTCCTTTTTGGCGTTTGCACTGATAAGACACCGGGTTATTAAGAATTGTTTCAAAATGCGTTGCTAGATTAAAGGGAGCAGTGAATGAAAAGAGACTTATCAATTTTCACAATTCTTAAAAATTGGTCCACTTCGTTATCTATTTCGTTATCTTCATAGGATACAATAGACTATATAAAGAGGGTTACACTCAGGAGATTAACGCAAGGTCCTAATTTCGTCCAGAAATGATTTGTTTTTATTGCGCTATATTCACTATTTGTTTTGAGCAACGAAGATAAAAGTGCATTCTCTCTTAAAAAGATTTCTAAGTGGTTCGTGTCTTTGAAAGCCAAAAATTCACCAGGCTAATCTAGCTGGGCATAAAGGGCTTGTGACTTATAATTTGATAGCAACAATATCATTTGCTATAATCACCACCATATTAAGGGGAGAAAAGTATCATGACTGAGACCAATAAAGCTGCCCACCCTGTTGTGAAAGACGAGGAAGCAGACGCGACTTTAGGAGCTTCGGAGCCGGAAAAAGTCGCAATATATCCATTTATTCCATTAAAGAATGTGGTGGTGTTCCCCCACGTAGCAATCAAGCTAGTGATCGGTAGCCGCTCTCAGATGGCGTTGGATGAGGCTCAAGCCCACCATAGCAGCCGGATTGTCGTTGCTGCCCAGCGCGAACGGGAAAATGTGCCGGAAGGTGGCTCTTATATAAACGAGCTTTACACGGTCGGAACGCTGGTGGAAGTCACCAGTGTCCAGCGCCAGACTGAAAGCAGCACCAGCACCGAGATCAGTGTCGAGGGTATTTGCCGGGTGCGGATTGACAGCTTCCGGCCTACTTCCGGGCATCCTAACCGGGTACAAATGGTCGAAATTCACGAATTGGAAGAACCTCCCACCCCCACCGGCCCCCAGACCGACTCGCTAGTACGACATATCGGCGAATTGTACGGGCAGTTAGCGACCCTCAGCAATCGGATCAGTAGCGAGTCGGTCGAGCAAATTGCCACCTTCAAAAAGCCGGGCCTACTGGCGGACTATATTGCGGCCCACATGCCAAAAGTTGCCGCCGAAAAGACCGTGCCGGATAAGCAAGCCGTCCTGGAAGAACTCGATCAAATCAAAAGGCTCGAACGAGTCAGTACAATGCTGGCAGGTGAAATCGAGCTACTTGAGCTAGATAGCCGCATTCGCAACAAAGTCCGCCAGTCGATAGACAAGAACCAGCGCGAGTTCTACCTGCGCGAGCAACTCAAGGCTATTCACGATGAGTTGGGTGGCGAGTTGGGCAACGAGTCCGCCGAGTTCCGCAAAAAGATCGAGGAAAAAGGGCTGCCCGAAGAAGTCAAAGATAAGATGCTCAAAGAGGTTTCGCGGCTCGAACGGATGAGCAGCGCCTCGCCCGAAAGCAACGTCGTGCGTACCTATCTGGATTGGGTGCTGGCGATGCCCTGGGACGAAAGCACGCCCGACAATCTGGATGTCGAACACGCTGCCGACATTTTGAACGCCGATCATTACGGACTGGACAAGGTAAAAGACCGCATTTTGGAATTTTTGGCGGTGCGCCAGCTTGCGGCTCAATCGGAGCGCAAATTCCGAGGCCCGATTTTATGCTTTGCCGGCCCTCCAGGTGTCGGCAAAACCAGCCTGGGCCAGTCTATCGCTCGGTCGATGGGCCGTAAGTTTATTCGGATCAGCCTGGGCGGGGTGCGCGACGAAGCCGAAATTCGAGGACATCGCCGTACTTATGTCGGAGCCTTGCCGGGCCGGATTGTGACGGCCCTTAAACAGGCCGGAACCAAAAACCCGGTGATTTTGCTCGACGAAATTGACAAGATGAGTAACGATTTCCGAGGCGACCCGGCAGCAGCGCTTTTAGAGGTCCTTGACCCGGAGCAGAACCATAACTTTGTAGATCACTATCTGGATGTCGGGTTTGACCTTTCGGAAGTCTTTTTTATCACGACCGCCAACAACTTGTACAATGTTCAGCGTCCACTGCTGGATCGCATGGAAGTGATCGACATCGGCGGCTACACCGAAGACGAAAAGCTGCAAATTGCCAAACGCTATTTGCTACCAAAGCAGATCGACAACCACGTGCTAAGGCCGGGCTATTTGCAGGCTCCCGATGAAATGTTGCGGTCCGTCATCCGCAATTATACCCGTGAAGCGGGGGTACGCAGTTTGGAGCGCAAGTTGGCAACGATCTGCCGCAAAGTGGCCCGCCAGATGGTGGACGACAAGTACAAACTGATCCGCCTTTCCAAGCACCGCCTGGAGGATTATCTGGGAGTTCCGCGCTTCTACGAAGAGCTTCAAGGTCGAGCGCCTCTGATAGGAGTGGCGATGGGCCTGGCCTATACCGAACACGGTGGCGAAATTCTGCCGGTCGAAGTAGCGACGATGCCCGGTCGAGGCAATCTAACCGTCACCGGACGGCTCGGCGAGGTCATGAAGGAGTCGGCGCAGGCGGCAATGAGCTACGCCCGGAGCCGTTCCAAAGAACTCGGCATCGAGATAGCCATGCTCGACAAAACCGATCTGCATATCCACTTGCCGGAAGGCGCAGTTCCCAAAGACGGCCCTAGTGCCGGGATCACGATGGCAACCGCCCTGATTTCGGCCCTGACCGGACGACGGGTACGCAGTGATACGGCTATGACAGGCGAGATCACCTTGCGGGGCCGGGTACTAGCTATTGGCGGTCTGAAAGAAAAATCGCTGGCAGCGCACCGGGCCGGGATCAAGCGGATTATTGCCCCGGCGGAAAACCGCCGCGATCTGCGCGAACTGCCCAAGAATATCCAAAAAGAGGTGGAGTGGATTTGGGTCCAAAACATGGATGAAGTAGTCCGCGAAATCCTGGTTTGGGAGGATGTGCCTATCGCCCTGGCGGATGGCGCAGCAGAACCGATTAGCCCGCCCGCCCTAGCCGCTATTGCGCCTACTTCCAATCTCAACGATCACTCGGAAAAGTCAATCTCGATCCGGCCTGCGCTCCCGACCGACCTGACACCGCCTCCGGCTTCCGCCAAACGCAAACGGCGGTAAGTTGAGGGTAAAGCCTACCTCATAGAAAAAACCGGCCCTGTAAGCTAAATTCAGTTTACAGGGCCGGTTTTTTACATCAGATATAACAGCGTCAAAAGAGGTAGCTCATACGATGATGCGACCAAAACTTGACGAGCGCAACTTAAAAAGCTATCATTCTTACACTCTGAAACTTTCAGGGTCGCCAGACGTAAAGTTATGGTGTTGGTTAGGTTTTTGGAATATTCGATTATCTGAACGGTATTTTTACCTCTCTGGGAGAGCTAAAATAGATTGGGCAAGGAGCAGCAAAATGGCAGATAGCGTGAGCAACCAGGCGGGAGCCGGGAAATATGGGAAATTGGCAGCAGGGGTCGGACTGGCGACCGCCGCCGCTTTTGGAGCGGTCTGGGCCAATGCCCGTAGCCGTCAGGCTCAACATAGCGGCCCACCTTCTTTGATCGAGTGGGATAAAGTTCGGTCGGCTGCCCACCGCATGAACGCCGGGTCGGAAGTTAGTAGCCAGTGGCGCATGCAGTGGAACGCTTACTATGCCGAAATGGTCAGCCGAGCCGTCCCAATCATCGAGGAATATGCCCACACCACTTTCCCCCGCGACCTGAACACGGTCAAAGCGGTCAGTCGGTTGGATTGGATCGATGCTAATATTGCCTCTTTCCAGCAGCTTTTCGAGCCGATAGAGAAAATGAACCGGGATGCCGTACAGCGTAGTAGCGCTTTTAGTCAGGCCGTCTTTGGAACCGTCAACCAAACTATTATCAGCGCCGAAATGGGCCTCTTGCTGGGTTATCTAGCTCGCCGGGTGCTGGGTCAGTATGACCTTAGCTTGCTTGGCAAAGAAGCAGTCTCAACTGGCAAGGTCTATTTCGTGGAACCAAATATTAACTCCGTCATCAATATGCTTGGCGTAAACGGGGATGAGTTCCGGCTCTGGATCGCCTTGCACGAGACAACCCACGCCTTTGAGTTCGAGTCGCACCCATGGGTACGCCAACACTTTAACGGTATTCTGGAACGCTATTTCACCTACATCTCGGAAGACCTGGGCAAGATGGGCCGGAATGGGGGCCTGGGTGGTTTTATCCAGCGAGTACGTGAGAACGACCGGCAAGGTGGAGGCTGGATCGAGCGGATCATGACCCCCGAACAACACGCCCTGTTCCAGGAGTTACAAGCCCTCATGTCTATCGTGGAAGGCTACAGCAACCACATGATGAATGCGATTGGCGCGAAGCTAATGCCCAACTACGAACAGATCAAGAGCCGCATGGAAAACCGCCAGAAAAACCGCTCGATCATCGATCAGCTTTTCGTGCGATTGACCGGCCTCGATATGAAGCTAGAGCAGTACCGCCAGGGTGAAATCTTTGTCGATGCGGTTGTCGCCAAAAAGGGGATTGACTTCGCCAACTTGATGTGGGCCGAAGCTAAATACCTGCCGACCCTGGAAGAAGTTCGCCAGCCCGATCTGTGGATCAGCCGAGTCGAGGTAATACAAGCGGCCTGATGAATTACTACGACCCCAACCGTCCGAACGGGCGCTCCGATCCACGCAACCGAGCGCCACGCGCGGATTACCAGCCAGACACACCATCAATTCGCCGCCGGACAACGGTTGCGCCTACTTCCCGACCGCCCCAACGCCGTCCTCAAGGGTCGGGTTGGGGTTTGGGTTGTGGTATGTTCTTGCTTGGTTTTGTGGTCGCCGCCGTGATCGCCGGGGTCACGGTTTTCTTTCTCTATTTTTACAACCCTGACCCACTTAACGGCCCGCTCAACCGCCCACCCGAACAATCCGGCACACCCGATATTAACGCTACCCTCAGTCAAACTTACCTTAATAAAGAGATCACCCGCCAACTCAACGGCAAACCGATCAAAGCCGGGCCGGTCGAAATCCGTGATCTTGTTATCAATATCCAAGCTAACTCTCGGATTGAGATACAGGTACGGGCGGCTTCCGGCCCGGTCACTTTCGATCTGTCGATCACCGAGCAGGTCTCGATCCAGAATGGGCAGGTCAAGCTAGACGCGACTGGTCAGCCCAAAATTACTGGCGGTCAGTTACCGGTTGGGGTCAACACTATTGTCGAAGCGATTAATACTCAGTTTGTGGAGCCGCAAATCAACCAGCAAGTCTCCAAAATAGCGGTTAATGGTCGCCCGGTACGTCTGCTCGACCTTACTACCAGCCCTGGCTTTCTAAACATCAAAGCCAATATCCCCTAATATCAGCCTCAGAGCAAACTATTATTCGCTGTGAGCCTAATTTTATCAAAAAGGGTCTATTATTCCACCGCAAATATAGTGGCCCACTTCTTGCATCAGTTTTACTGGAAGTAGGAACCTAACCGAAATTTCCTCTTTGGGTCAGGATAGCCCGGTATAGCTAACCCTTGAGCAATCCAATAAGGTTGCAAGCTGGATTTTTGGTCAGGAACCAAAAGATTTGTCCTAATAACGGGATAGCTGAGAATTTGTAAAGGGTGTCCTTATACGCAAAGGCGCACCAGAGCCAATGAAATTAGTCAGCTTAGTAGGGGATAAGATAGTCAATTATATCCCGTGAATCCTGTCTATCTCTGTTAAATTAAAAGGAGCAGGCGCTATGAATATTAGTTTGAACTTTACGATACCAGACCCGGCTCAATTGTTGGTTTATGTGGTTATTAGCCTTATCGCGGCTATAATTGTAGGCGGACTGGCCCGAATGCGTTCTGGCCTGGGCTATTTGATGGCTTTCCTGATGGGGGCTTTGGGGGCCTGGCTGTTTGTCAGCCTCTTGAAAATCCAGGTAACAAATGATATAAGCTTAGCCGGGGTGCCTTTGATCGAAGCTTTTATCGGAGCGTTACTTTTCGCCCTGATCGGCGTGCTGACCTTTGGTCGCCGTCGGGCCGATGTGGTAGTTTACGACAAGTAATCTTCCGACGGCTTCACACACCCTTCAATTCTTCATATTAGCCAGACTGGGCTAGTACCTAAACCGAAAGTGAGTAGATTAGAAATTTTTTGTAACTACTCAGGCCGGGCGACCACAAGGGTCGCCCCTACCCAAAAT
This sequence comes from Chloroflexia bacterium, assembly GCA_038210655.1. Lineage (GTDB taxonomy): Bacteria > Chloroflexota > Chloroflexia > Chloroheliales > Chloroheliaceae > 54-19. The sequence continues at coordinate 96,820 of JBBQWM010000007.1, read as the reverse complement.
TCGTTGTAGGGGCGACCCTTGTGGTCGCCCAAAGTAGGTAAGCTAAGTAGATTAGAAATTTTTTGCAGAAGAAATTCCTAATCTATTTTTTGTTTGAGTCTCTAACTTGCGCTTTCTAATAGAAGTGTTAGAATAACATAACCTACAAAAGGGATATTGACAAGTTGGAGCGGATTAGAGCTATTTAGGTGGACTTCTACAGCCTGAGCCTGTTACGTCTTAAATTTTGGAGCGTGCTAAAACAAAGTGGAAACTAAAGAACAACTTACGCCAACCGGCCTTCCAGCTAAAAAACGTGATTTATCGGTTCGCTATGGCAAGCACACCTCCCCGGATGACTCGTTAGTGCAGCATTCCGAAGATGTTATTCCGCCGATTGGTCAAAAGCATCCGCTCTTTTTGGTGATCGCCAGTTTCGCTTTTGCATGTCTTTACGCCGAGTTGGTTTTCTTCGGCGCAACCTATTATGGTAACAAATTGGATGGGGCCGTTAATGTAGCGGCTATCGTAGGGGTCTTTGGGTTGATGTTCGGGGCGGTTTACGCCTCCTTTACACTCCCCCATCGGTATTATCGCGCACGCTTTCAGGACTACTCGCCAATCATTTTTCTAGTCGTACAGTGGACAATGTCGATTTTGATGTTATTGGGCGCGAATATTATTACGCTAGTGGTAGGCATCTTTTTGGTAGACGGGCGGCTAGAAGCGGTCGGTGAAGTGCTGCGCTCTCTGGCGCTCTACTCGATTGTAGCGATTATTGTCTTGCATGGGCTGGTGATTTATGTTCGCTACGTACGCTTTTTGTACGAGCGAGATATGCACGAGTCGTACAAAATCGTAAGCGTCGCGGGAGCTTCCTCGGTCATTTTGATGATTGTAACACTCTATCTTTTGCAATTCGATCTGGGCCGCATGGGTGGCACAATGCCCAATCAGGGTTGGCTCTCGCTCCACCTCAGTATCCGCGACGTAACCTTGCTGGCAACCACTATCTATGTTTTTATCTGGCACGCGACGGTGCTGGCAGATCATTAAAGTATCGGCATAAAAACGACCACCTGGCAGTTGGGGTGCGCGTCAGTTTTTGCACACTAGCCAGGCTGCACCACCTCCTAAACTGGGGAGTGGGTACATATTAGGAAAATTTCCGCAGAAAATTTTCTAATATACGTTTGAGTGATTTGGAGCGAGCTTTTCACAGGTTCCAGTTCTTATTGTTTGATCCATGCAAAAATCTGATGCTCACCCTGGGAATTGTGGACTGCTTTCAAAGCAGTACTCGAAATGCTATAATTTAGGTAGCCTGGGTCTACCCTCTTCTAACTTATCCTCGTATAGAATTGTCAGAGCGAAATAGGTCTATCGAAACAGAAATCCAGCTATGAATGACCAATTTTACATCCTTTATATCGCGGCCTTATTGTTAACCGTCCTGGTGTCCTTAGCAATAAGTGTGTATGCCGGTATTCGCTATAAGACACGTGGCGCGTTGACTATTGCAATATTATCCTTCCTGAACACCGAAATCGCGCTGGCCTATCTGCTCGTTGCTGTGACTGTTAATAGCGAAGTAGCTTTCTTTTGGACTAAAATGCGGTTTTTAGGGCTACCCTTTATCCCGGTTTTTGAATTGCTTTTTGTACTGCGTTATAGCGGGAGAGATAAACACCTGGCTCGCTATGGGTGGCTTTTGTTTATTATCCCAAGCTTTACCCCGTTTGTAGTCTGGTTAAGACCCTATGACGGCTGGTTTTTTGCCCATTGGGAATTAATCTCCAAAGGCCCAATCTCGCTTGAGAAACTTCAATTCACGGGCTGGTTCTGGGTACATTTTGTCTATTCCTACCTGATCGGAATAATCTCGCTGGTTTTGCTGGTAGTTCACGCGGTTCAATCTGCTCCTGGCTACCGCAAACAGACCGGGATTTTGATAATGGCCCTGATGGTGGCCGGGGTTTTATTTACTTTGCCACTGGCGTTCTCCTCCGCCGATATTCCCAACCTGACCCCTATCGCTTTCGGTGAGAGCGGGGTATTTCTAGCCTGGGCCATTTTCCGTTATAATTTATTCAGCTTGCCAACGATCTCCTATGGTACGATTCTGGGCTACTTGCAAGATGCCATTCTTGTCACCGACAAAAAGAACCGCCTGATTGAGCTAAACCCGGCTGCTGAAGCGATCATCAAGCAATCACGAGGTCAGGCCCTGGGCAAACCGCTTCAATTCTTTTTCCCAAACCTGCTTGATAAATTTGAGGGGTTAGCCTTAAATGAGACTGAGACCGACCAATTAGAATTTGAAATCGAGAGCGGAACCCAGACTTACGAAGTTCGGCTGGCTTCATTGGCTTCGATCAATCAGGCCCGTAGGCGGCACTATGGTTCCATTTTGATTATGCGTGACATTACCGAGCGAAAGCAAGCCGAATTAGCGATCCGCCAACGCGAGTACCAATACCGCATCCTGGCCCGTAATCTACCCGACTCGGCGGTCCTACTTTTCGACCGTCAAATGCGCTGTCTGGTGGCGGAAGGCCCTTTCTTGCTTCGGCTGGGTTACACCAAAACCAGTCTGGAAGGTAAGCTGCTTCCCGATGTGATCTCCCCTGAGAAGCTGACTTTATTTGAACCTTTGTACCGCTCAATTCTCAGTGGCAAACCGACCCGTTACGAAAATGACGCGGACAACCTGGTTTATGTTTCGGAAGCCTTGCCGCTGATTGATGAGATGGAAAATATAATCGGCGCAATATTGGTGGCCCGCGAGATCACCCAGCAAAAGCAGGTCGAACACGAGCTAATGGCCGCTAAAGAAGCCGCCGAAGCCGCCAACGTCGCCAAAAGTCGTTTCCTGGCAAATATGAGCCACGAGTTACGTACCCCGCTAAATGCTATACTTGGCTTTGCCGAGCTTATGGTGAGCGATGGAGAACCCGACCCGGAGGTTTATGCCAGTTATCGGGAGTGGTTGGGAATTATTCTACGTAACGGGGAGCATCTGCTGGCCCTTATAAACGATGTTTTGGAGATTTCCAAAATAGAGGCCGGTAAAACTCAGCTAACGCCAAAAGTTTTCAACCTGTGCGAAATGCTTGAGATACTCTACCAGACCTTTAAGCTCAAAGCCGAAGCCAAAAATTTGAGATTGGAACTGGCGCTTTCGGAGCAGCTACCCAGTTATATTTATGCCGATGATAGCAAATTGCGCCAGATATTGCTGAACCTGCTCAGTAATGCGCTCAAATTTACCTCGCAAGGCTTTATCCGGCTCAGTGCCGACCGAATTAACGACCATCGGCTAGTTTTTTCGGTGCAGGATAGTGGGAGCGGGATTTCTCAGGAAGAAAAAGAACTGCTGTTTCAGCCGTTTAGCCAGACCCAAAGCGGTCGCCAGTTGCAGCAAGGCACCGGGCTGGGATTGTCGATTGTGCGAGAATTTGTACATCTCATGAACGGCGATATTCAGTTTACCAGCCAACCTCAACAAGGCACTACCTTTACGTTTGAGGTAGAAATAGAAGCGGTCAAAATTAATCAAACCCCCACCTCAGCTGACTAACCATCGACTTGATCTTACTGGTTTTAGCCTGCTCTAACCAACTCTTTAAATTTGCCAACTTTCTCTCTGAGCAATATCAGAATAATGGCTGGGAGTAATACCAGGTCCAGATAAGTAGGCAAGATTTGTAGTAGAGAATTTATTCTCTTTAGCCTTTTGCAAAAGGAAAGAGAATAAATTCTCTACTACTCTACTTTACCGGACTTGGTATAATGGGCGCAAATTGGCTGGTTGACAGCCCTCAATTTTAGGGTTAGAATATTAGTACAACTAGCTAAACAAATAAATTATAAACGTAGGAGAGCGGTATTGACTTTTAGATTTGAGCGTGGCGAGGAAGACCCGTTAGGCTTGCCACATGATTTGAGCAACGACTTAACTTTGCGCTGGGGCAGACCCAAAGACAAGGCCGCTTTGGTCGAATTTAACGGGCGGGTTTTTAGCGAAGAGGGCGAACCCGACCAGGGGGTAGCTTTTGCCACTCAGGATTGGATGAGCGGCAAGCACCCGACGGTTGGGCCGGGCGATTTTACCGTTGTAGTGGATCAAAACCAAAAGGGCAAGATCGTATCGTCTATAACCCTGATTTCTCAAATCTGGGCTTATGATGGAATTGAGTTTAAGGTAGGTCGGCCCGAAGCGATTGGAACTGACTCGGACTATCGACGCAAGGGACTGGTGCGGCAACAGTTTCAGGTTATCCACGCGCGTAGCGCACAGCGCGGCGAACTGATGCAGGTCATTGGTGGTATTCCCTGGTACTACCAGCAGTTTGGTTATGATATGGCGCTGGCTATGCAAGGTGAGCGCGACCTCTTTTGGGCCAATATTTCTCAATTGGAGGACGACCAAACCGAGACCTACCGGTTGCGCCCGGCTAGGTCTGACGATATAGAGCTACTAGCACGCCTGTACGCCATTCACTGCGCTTCTAGCCTGGTGACACAAGGGCGAAGCGAGGCCGAATGGCGGTTTGCACTAACCTCTGTTCACCCCAAATCATTAGCCCTTCGTCATTTTTTGATGGTGGAAGATGGAGCGGGCGAGGTGGTTGGCTATCTGGGTTTGGATTACCTGCCAGACTTTATTTCAGTGCGCGAAATGGCGGTACTTCCCGGCCATCCACTACGACTGGTCTGCGAATTTGTGACTCGCGCCCTCAAAATTCTGTCGGACGAACGCGCTGTCGCCGAGAACAAACCCGCACCGTCTAGCTGGGCCACTTTCGCGCTCGGTACCTCTCACCCTGCCTACACCGCGTTAGGCGAACAGCTTGGTCGCCAAAAACCGACCCAGGCCTGGGAAGTGCGTATCCCCAACCTGCCCGCGTTCTTGCGCCAGATCGCGCCCGTCCTGGACAAACGAATGCAAACCAGTGTCTTTGACGGCTATAGCGGCACATTGCGCCTGAATTGCTACAGTAGACAGCTAACTCTTGTACTGGAGCGCGGCAACCTGATCGAGGTAGGAACATATAGGCCCGACACTCTCGGCGAGGGGGATGCCGCCTTTCCCGGTCAAACCTTTGTGCAATTGCTCCTGGGCTACCGTAGTTTGTCCGACCTCGAATACGCCTACCCAGACTGCTCCGTTAGCAATGAGCGCACCAGGGTGCTGCTCAACGCGCTCTTTCCGCAACGCCCATCATCGGTAGCGGCGTTGGCTTAGTTATGTAAAGCCATTACTGATTGACGAAATATAGCCGAGTGAGGGTTTCAATCTCGCCTTCCGCAAAAGTGGGTCAGAACCCTAAAGCTCGCCCAGCACTTCGAGAGCGGCCAGACCCAGCGCGGTATGGCTGGTATCTTCCAGGACACGCAATTCGCTATCGGGCAAGCGTTGGGCCAGTTGCCGCCCATGCCAGAGCGGAGCATCCTGGTCGGCTTTGCTGTAGACCAGAACCGTGTGGGTCAGGCTTTTCGCAGCCAGCAAGTCCATGGTCGGCTCAAGGTTTAGATCGAAAATAAGATGGTTAGCGTTCGAGATATAGCTCTGGCAGGTATGCTTCATGTAGTCGGCTAGAATTGGTTGGGGCAGCCCGGTTTTGAGAATGTTTTTGGCGTTTAGAAAAAGCACCAAAGGCCAGATAGTTGTGAGGCTGTGGTGAACTATCCAGCACACCAGGGGATGACCGAGCATCAAACGAGTAGAAACCGAGCGTAACACTTCCCGCTTCATATCGTGTTCGGGCGAAGGATATGGCACACCCAATAACAATAGCCCGCTCAAGAACCCGCTCAAGCTAGTCGGCTCCGACCGCAAAAGGCTTTGACCTTCGGCTAATTGGCCCGCCAGCAGCAAAGCCAACACTCCACCCATCGAATGACCTACCAGATAAAAATGAAAATCGCTCGGCCCGGCAGCCAGCCGAAAGTTGGCGATACAATCGTCGAGGACGGCCCGAATAACTTTTAATTGCAAATCGGCAGTATATTCGAGGTTGGGTTTGGCCGAGGCCCCAAACCCCAATAAATCGGGTGCAACCCCGACAATCCGGCTAGTCCCATATTTTTGAGCCAGCTTTTCGAGGTAGGAAAACCAGTAGCGGCCCGATCCGCCTAACCCGTGAAGAAATAGCACGACCCTGATGGTAGTGGGGCTGGAAGAAGCGGTCTCAAGAGCAGGCCGGGCCGAGTCGCTCAACCAATAACAGACCCGCCCTTGCTCAGTCTCGCAGTAGCGTTTCTTTATATCGCTCAATTGCTCGTTCGTCTCTTTTGGTAAAAGTATCAGGTACAAACCACTGTTATTATTCCACCTTACATCTGACATCTACCCATCAATAGTAAGTTGTCATATCACCCCGATAGGGTTTTGAGCTAATAACGTAGGTTCCTGCCAGCTTATCGTGCCAGCCTTGCCGATTGTCATCCGACAACACCCGGAAGAGGCCATAAACAACGGCGATAAATGCTGCGATATTAATTATGACGGCCAAAAATACGCCAAACACAAACCCATTTAAACCTCCCGTAGTCTCGAACATAGCTGGGAGAATCAGGAAGGCGATCTAGTAAACCAGGCTGGGTATTTGACCGTAACCGGCCCGCAACAAAGCCGAGATTAGCCCGACTTTTCGTCCGGCTTCTTTCACTACCTTGACCCCGGCTATCAGGTGTCCAAGCGTTCGGCTAAAGAGGGCCACACTTAAAATGTGGTAGAGCGTTGGCAGCAAGATAGAGATAAGCGAAATTAAGATAATCGCTATTGTCGCATTTTGATTACGGGAACTTGAGCCTCTAGGCGTACTACCAACAAAAACAAAGACTAATACTATATCCAAAACCACCACAAATAGTACGGTGAAGATAAGATCAAGCAATGCGCCTCCGAACCGGGCGGCCTGGCTGCCTAGCTTATGGACAACTTGCTGACCGTTACGGGCAGTATACTGGTAAAAGCCGTCTCCAATGCTAAAAGGCGGGCCGTCCGACCTGAGCGGGGCATAAGGTGGCGGGAACCCAGCCTGGTTCATCTGGTTGTAGTCAGAGTAAGACGGAGGTGGCGCATCCGAACGTACCCCGTAGTGAGGCTGAGTGGGAGCCGCACGACCCCATAGCGGAGGCTCCTGGAAGGTTGGCAAGGGTAGGGCCGGAGGCGCGGCAGGAGCCGAACGAGCGCCCAGCAAGTCGTCTACCGTAGAGGTCGCCGTTGCGAAAGGCGGCGGAGGTAACGGCGCAGACGAGGCCGGAAGTTGGGCGGCAGTGGTTGCGACATCAGTGGCTCGCAACAAATCTTCGATAGAAAAGTCCAGGCGGGGTGCAGCAACCGCCTGGGCAGAAATCGGGGCGACCGTGGTCGCTGTAGCCGGGGCTGACCCGGCTTGCATCCAGGCTGGCAAAAAATCGCCAAACGGATTGGGGTCAGCCGCCTGACTCGTCCGCAACAAAGTATTACAAGCCTGACAATTTAGCGCATCAGACGCATTAGGAGTTCGGCATTTTGGGCATATCATAGGCAAGCGTTATTACATCCATTAAACTAACAGCATAAGATCATCGGTATATGCACATATTCATTTCTAATTAAGCTGAAAGGTACACTGCTTTTATTGAGAAGCAATTTTATTATAAAACATTTTAAACGAAATTACCAGGAGTTTGCTAACTTTTTTCTCTAATTATTCAGATCAACTAGAAAGCATCGACCCGCCGGATAAGGCTATAAGTTTGGTCTGCCTTTAGTACGACTTAACCACCGACCGCTTTGACTTTGTAGCCCATTTCCAACAGACGGGCCGTAATAGCAACACGATGATCGCCCTGAATTTCGATTTCAGCTTCTTCCGCTTTATAAGTACCGCCTGCGCCACAACTTTTCTTGAGGCTCCGTAAAAGCTCTTCAAAAGTGGCGGGGTCGTGTTGAAGACCGCCGATAACCGTAACAGTCTTACCACGCCGCCGTTTGCTATCACGCCAGATACGAGCGGTTTGTTGACGGAGCGGTGGGCCGGGTTCTGCCGGGCGGGGTGGCGGAACCGGGTCGGGGTCGGTCGAATATACCCGGGTACCCTTGGGAGGTTGTCGCTTCATAAAGCCAGATACTCCTGAACTAACTTGCTCAATTGCCTACTGCCGGAAAATTATTATACACTACCATTAACCTTAACTCTAACTTTAACTCTATCATAAATCTAACACAGGTTGGGCTTTTTAGACCGCAAAAGATTTGACAGATTATACACATAGGTGTAAAATGCACTTATGTACATCTTTTGGATAAAGACAGTTAAGTTACTCTAAGCAAGACGTACATAGGACTGTCCGAAAAAGGATGAGGGCTGAGGGCTGAAGGATGAAAAGGAACGTCCATTGGCAGAGCCATATCCAACAGGGAGCGGAGTATTGGGTTGGATATGGCTCCGCCCCTAGACTAGCCCCGGTTGGTTTTTCGGATATAAGTCAGGAATAAGCAGTCAGAACGGTTAATAGATTGCCAAGACGTGAGAGGTTTGTTAAGATAGCCTCATCCTGAAGGCTACCTAACCGCATAATCAAAAAGAAGAGGAAGTGAGCCTTATGAGCAACAAGAATACTAGCGAAGAAAAAGCCCCAATGCCCGAAGCAAACTACACTGATTGGGCGCGTCAGATGGTCGAGAGTTTGGTAGAGGCCGAGCGCAAGTGGCTTGAGATGGCCGCCCAGCAGAACGAAGTGGCTTTCAAGGCCCTGCGTGAGGGGATCGAGTCTTACCGTACCGCCCCGACCCCGACGTTGGCTGAGTGGGCCAAGCAGGGGTTGGAGAACTTTTTGGAAGCGCAGCGCAAGTGGACTGAAAGCGCCAGCCAGCAACGGCTCCAATTCTTCCAGACGGTCAGCCAGCCGAACGCTGAAGGTGCGACTGATGCGGCTCAGGCGACTACCCAACCAATCATTGATTACGCTCAGAAGCAGGTTGAGATGGTGGCAGAAGCCCGACGGCGCTGGCTCGATACGGCTGCCGAGCAAAACGCTCAGGTGGTTAAAGGCGTTAAGAAGGGGCTGGGCCTGGAAGAAGGTTCGTCCGGCGCGACCTATGTCGATTGGGCGCAACAGGCGGTAGACAACTATGTCGCAGTCCAGAAACGCTGGCTCGATATGGCAACCCAATTTCCTTTCCAGTGGCCGACCCGCAGGGGCAACTAATCCGCAAATCGGGCGTTGTACGGTTGGTAAGCGTACAACGCCTTTAACTCGCTTTGTAACACCTGAGTCCTGTCACCCTGAGCCGCAGCGAAGGGTCTAAGATTCTTCGGCGGGGAACTATCTTTAGCAAAAATCAAGGTAATCTCCCGCCTCAGAATGACAAGACTGAGTAATTAACTCGCTTTTAACTTTTCCGGGTAATTGTAGATTGAATAAGGAGACGATGATGTCCAAAGGGGCGACCCCCAAACGAACCTATCCCTGGACTACCACGCTTAAAAACAGGCAGGTTACTTTTCGATTGATGGAGAGCCAGGATCGTGAGGCGATTTTGAAATTCGCCCGCGAACTCCCCGAAAATGATTTGTTGTTCCTCTCGCTCGATATTACCGACCCCACCATAGTAGATGGCTGGATCAGCAGTATCCAAAATCAACAGACCCTGACCGTACTAGCCGAGTTGGACGGACGGCTGGTCGGTTTTGGCAGCCTGAGCTATAACCAGTTGCAATGGACGCGCCATCTGGGAGAGATTCGGCTTTTGCTCAATCCGGAACAGCGCGGGTTAGGACTGGGCAAGCTGATGGTAAACGAAGTATTTGTACTGGCCCAGGAAGTTGGCCTGAGCAAACTGGTCGCGCAAATGGCTTCCGATCAGCGCGGGGCGGTACAGGTTTTTGAACATCTCGGCTTTAAGCCCGAAGCTTTGCTGGCCGACCACGTAATAGACCGCAATGACACTACGCACGACCTGATTATTATGTCCTACGACGTTTCCGGGTTTAGCGAGTAGGAGGAGACAATTGGCACAAACACAACTAAATCAGCGTCTTACTTCGGTAGACGCGAGTTTTCTTTATTTTGAACGCAAGGAAGCCCCCCTTCATATCGGGGGTATTAGTATTTTTGAGAGCGAAATTCCTTTTGAGGACTTTATAGCGCACGTCTCGTCCAAAATGCCGCTGTTGCCGCGCTATCGCCAAAAGGTGATCCCGGTTCCCTACAATGCGGGGCATCCGACCTGGGAGTTTGACCCGGATTTTGATATTCGCCGTCATATCTTGCCGGTTCAACTCAAAGCGCCTGGAACCTTCGATCAACTCCGCGAATTAGCCGAGCAAATCGAAAGCGGGATGCTGGATCGCAATAAACCGCTCTGGGAACTTCATCTCGTGCAAGGGCTGGAAGGTAAGCGCACGGTTTTGATCTCGAAGGTACATCACGCCATGGTGGACGGTGTTTCGGGGGTGGACTTAATGCGGATCATCATGGACATCTCGCCCAACCCGGCCCCAACCGTCATTCCAGCCATCGAACCACCTCCCCCGCCCCCGGATAATACCCGTCGCTTGATCGACGGGCTACTGGATAGTATGCAAGAAGGCATGCGAAGCCTGATAGATTTCCAGAGCAATATGTTGAATCTGGCCCAAGCCTGGGCCAAAGAACCGCCCCAGGCCCTGATTTCCCCCAACAATAACCTGCTCACTAACCTGGCGGCTCCGATCTCACCGATGCCGTTCAACCGAGCGTTATCAGGCCAGATAAAACTGGGTTGGACTGAGATTTCATTTGCCGAAGCAAGAGCGGTTCGGGCGGCACTTGGTGGCACGGTTAATGATGTAGTACTAACGGCTCTATCCGGCGCGTTTATTCGCTACTTGAACTGGCACAACCAAAAAACGGCGGGGCGTACCCTCCGAATAATGGTTCCGGTCAGTATGCGGAAAGAGGATCAGCGCGGCGCATTGGGTAATCTGGTCTCGGTTTTGCCGGTGGAAGTACCGCTCGACATGCCGAACCCGTTGGAACGTTACGACTATTTGAACAAAAAGACCGGGTCTCTAAAAGGGGCGCGGGTCGCCGAAGGGATCAATTTGTTCTCGGCCTTGATGGGAACCGTCCCAGCCTCGATCCAGGCGGTGATGGGGTCGCTTGCGACCACCTCGGTGCCGGTCTTTAATACCGTTAGCACCAATGTACCAGGGCCGCAAATTCCGCTTTATGTACTGGGTCGGCGTATGACAATGTCCTATCCTTATGTACCAGTTGGCTTTGCGGTCGGTGTTTCTTGCGCCATTTTGAGCTACGACCAAAAGCTGTATTTTGGGATCACCTCGGACGGCCAGGCGATGCCAGACGTAGATAAATTAAAACAATTCCTGGACGAGTCGTTTGCAGAATTGCGGACGGCAGCGGGAGTAGCCGAAATCCAAACTAAGGTGGAAGCGCCTCCACCCGGCAAGACCCGCTCCAAAACTCGCAAGCGCAAAGCCGTAGCCGTCACTCAGGAGGCTTGATAAGAGAGGATTAAATGTATGTCTGCACAACAAGACTATTATTTTGCAAAAGACCAAAAACCGGCTTCAGTCCCAATTTGGCGCGAAAGTTTGATGGGGGTTGATTGGCTGGCTTTACGGTACTCGCCAGTTTATTACGGTCTTGGTGTGCCGCGCGGAGACGGGTCGGGGGTAATCGTTGTACCGGGCTTTTTGGCAACCGATCTATATTTGCAAGAGATGTACTGGTGGCTATTACGGCAGGGCTACAAGCCTTTCATGTCCCAAATCGGGCGCAACGCCGAATGTCTCGAAACTCTGACCAATCGGCTGGCCCTGACGGTCGAAAAAGCTTACAACCAGACCGGAAGACCGATCCACCTGATCGGGCATAGCCTGGGTGGCGTGTTGGCCCGTGCGGTCAGCGCCCGCCATCCTGAAAAGGTCGCCTCGGTTATCACGCTGGCCTCGCCTTTCCGGGGGATCAGTTCGCATCCGCTAGTCCTCGAATTTAGCAATGTAGTCCGACAGCGTATTCATCTGGTACGCAATCGGCAGGAGCAACCGGGTTGCTTTACCGGTCACTGCAACTGCGCCTCGGCTAAAGCCTTACGCAACGGCTTGCCAGAAGAAATTATGCAAACCGCTATCTACACCAAGAGCGATGGGATCGTAGATTGGCGTTACTGTATCAATGACGACCCTTCCACCAATTTTGAGGTGCTGGGTACGCACGGTGGGCTGGCTTTCAACCCGTGTGTCTATCAGCTGATCGGCAAGCAGTTGGCAAAAGCTAAATCCACCAGAAAGCATAAGGTTTAGTAAAAAATAGCATGAACATTCTCTATACGGCGGAAGCGACCGCTAGAGGGGGTCGGGAAGGCCATACGGCTACTTCGGATGGCAAGCTCGACCTGGCTTTGAGTATCCCGAAAGAGTTAGGCGGGCCGGGCGGCGACGGAACCAACCCGGAGCAACTCTTTGCCGCCGGGTATGCCGCTTGCTTCGATAACGCGCTCATAATGGCGGCCCGTCGTCTAAAAATGAGCGTGCAAGACCCCACTGTAACGGCTAAAGTCGGGATGGGAACTATCGGTCAGGGCGGGCTGGGCCTCGCGGTAGAACTGCACATTACCTTACCCGGTATGTCACGCAGCGAGGCCGAAACGCTGGTGGAGACCGCCCACAAAGTTTGTCCTTATTCCAACGCCACGCGCGGCAATATAGAAGTGCAACTTGTTATCGAGGAACCGGCGGCGGAAGCTTAAAGCAGGTCTTAGGTGTCAGGTATCAGGTGTCAGGTAAAAACGAAACGGCTGACACCTGATACCTTTATTAAATTCACAATTGATTTTCAAAACAAGCAAATATAGAAATGGCAGGTGTGGCATGGAAGAGGGCAAAGTTGCCAACGGCGATATTCAGTTGCATTACATCGCTCAGGGGCCAGCCGAGGGAGAACCAGTACTACTTCTGCACGGCTTTCCGCAATATTCTTATATGTGGCGCAACCAGCTTGAAGCTTTGAGCCAGGCCGGATACCGGGCTATCGCCCCCGATTTACGCGGTTATAACCTTTCCGACCGACCGCAAGGAGTCGAGGCCTACCGCATGAAAGCCCTACTTAGTGACGTGGGAGCTTTTTACAAAGCTTTCGGCTGGTCAAAGGCTAATTTGGTCGTCCACGATTGGGGTGCGCTAATCGGCTGGACTTTTGCCGCTTTGCAACCGGCCCTGGTCAAGAAAATGGTCGTGATCGACTGCCCGCACCCTTCGGCTTACCGGGAGGTTTTGCGCGAAGGAGTCGAGCAGATGTACCGAAGCTGGTATGCCTGGTTCTTCCAAACTCCCGAAGTACCGGAACAATATTTTGGCGGTGAGCATATCAAGCGGTTGATCCAATGGTGTTTCCTCTCGACCCCCCACGCTGAACAAACTTTTACCGAAGCAGTTATAAATACCTACCGCGAGATGTTGCTCCAACCCGGTCAACTAACGGCAGCTTTTAACTATTACCGGGCCAATTTCCAACCTGCCGACTTGCTAAAAGACAATCCGGACCAACTGCCGCAGATCGAAATACCAACCTTGATGGTCTACGGCGAGGAAGACTTTGCCCTCTCGCCGCGTACCTGGAAAAAGACCGCCAAATATTGCAGCGGCCCTTTCCGTACCGAGATACTCAAAGGTATCGGTCACTGGGCCGCCGAAGAAGCACCCGCCGAGATCAATCGGTTGATTTTGGAACACCTCGCCGACTGATAGATTATAAACTTTTATCAAACCATCTCTTTTTGGTAGGGGCGACCCTTGTGGTCGCCGGTGAAGACTGTGCCTGGTCTCCGAGGGCAACCACAAGGGTCGCCCCTACCAAGACCAATCTCTTTACAATTTGCTCCCTTAGCTGGCCGACCAGACATCGACCAGATAACGGTTTTGGGCCGTCAGGTCGTTTAGCCACTGTTGGGCGGCTTGCTCATCGGCCCCGGTTTTCTCCTGGTAGATTGTAGCGATAGCCTGTCGGACACCGGGGGCCATCTTGCTGGCATCCCCGCAAACGTAGATACGCGCCCCTTGCTCGATCAATTGCCAGACTTCTTCTTTATTCTCCAAAATCTGGTTCTGGACATACGTTTTGGGCTGACCCTCGGCCCGCGAACAGGCCGTGAAAAGCCGGGTAACACCCTGCTCCTCAAAATCGCGCAGTTCGGACTCGTAGATAAAATCCTGCTGCGGATGGCGACAGCCGAAGAAAAGCAGCGACGCGCCGATGGCCTGACCCTGCCGCTTGAGGGCGGCCCGCTCTTGCAAAAAGCCTCGGAAGGGAGCCAAGCCGGTTCCAGGGCCGACCATAATCAACGGTACAGTCGAGTCGTCCGGCAGACGGAAAGCCGACCCTGTATCGCGCACAAAAGCGTAAGTCAGGCTGCCCTGGCTCTGGGCCAATAGATAATTCGAGCAAACCCCCTGATACGTTCCGTGTCCCGACCGGGCCGAGCCATCCACCACCGCGACCGTAATACTACAGTGGCGTTCCTGGGCCAGGGGGGAGGACGAGATCGAATAGTAACGCGGACGGAGCGCGGAAAGCATTTCCAGGTAGACATTAAAGGGCAACTCGCAGGCCGGGAACTCTTCGAGCAGGTCGATCAACGACTTGCGCTTTGCCAGCACTTCTTCTTTGTAGTGGGCTACGCTGACCTCGTCGTCGCCCGATAAGGCCGCAAACTTGACCTTGTCGGGGGGACACTCGGTATACTCATCCAGGGTTTTGATCTGCTTGCGGGTGGCAACCTCTTGTAATTCGACATAGTTGGAGAGCAAACGGTAAACCGAAACCGCCTCACTAACCGGCAAGAAAGTTTTGCGGTTGCCATGTTTTTGAATACGGATCACACTATCGCTATCAAAGCCAAAATGAGAAGCGACGCGCTTGACCTGGGCTTCGGTGTTGTGAGCGATTACGCCCAGGTGATCCCCAGCCCGATAGGTCACGCCTTCGGGCAGTTGTACTTCGATATGGCGGGTCGAACGCTCCGAGGGGTGGGGGCCGTCTTTGGTATGCAACTCTCGATTGAGGCTGACTTGCATAGGCCGCGCCCCCAGCGAAGCAATAAACTGACTGGCCTGCTGACCAGGAACGACCTCGACCGTATAAAGCTGCTCTTTTGCACTATCGCCTGCCGGGGTCAGGTCGATCCCCAAAGCGGTTGCGACGGTCGGCCAGAGCGGTTGATACCAGGTCTGGAACTGACCATCAAAATCCTCGCTGGCATCCCCTTCGCCCCGCTGGAAAATCCGGGTAGCGCCGTATTCTTCTAGCTTGCTATCGATCAAACGCGGGACCGCCTGGAAAGTCGCGGCCCAATCCCGGTTGCCGCAACCAAAGACGGTATACTTAACTCCCTGGAGAGTGTCCGGGTCTAGTTCATCACCACGTAGCCACTTGCAAAATTCAACCGCGTTATCGGGCGGCGTGCCATTATAAGAGGCCGTCACGATCATAACCGCGCCTGCCTTTGGCAACTGATTGACATAGCTATCGAGGGGCGCGACAATCGTCGAAAAGCCGTTGGTTTCCCCGGCCTGGGCCAGTTGGTTGGCGATTTCCTCGGCGGTTCCCAAATTCGAGCCGAACAGCACCAACAAAGGCGTGTTGTGTTTTGGCAAGGCTGGAGCAGTCGGTGAGACTGGCTGAGAGGCTGCCGGAGCAGAATGAGAGACGAGGGCCGGGGTCGCAACCGTAATAACCCGGTCGTGGTCGGTGCGGTGCTTGATCTTGACCTTGAACTCGTGGGGCTTCATAGTCAGGGTCTCTTTGAATTTAAGCTGGTAACGAGTGTGATCGATCAGCTTAAAGCGTTGCAAAATCATACCCAGCACCAGGTTCGCCTCTTGCAAAGCAAATTGGCGACCAATACAGGCTCGTTGCCCGTTGCCAAAAGGTTTATAGGCGCTGGCAGGACGATTACGCTCGGCCTCCCGGCTAAAGTTCTCCGGGTCGAAAATCTCGGCCCGCTCACCCCAAACACTCTGGTCGCGGTGCAGCATCGGAACCAATACCGCAATCTGAACCCCTTTATTGACCTTATATTTGCCGCTAATAGTCGTATTTTTGTAAGGATAAAGCGCGAACATTGGGGCGGTCGGCCAGAGTCGGAGGGTTTCTTTCAAGATTTGGGAGATATAGGTTAGCTGGTTGACTTGGGCGTAGGTCGGCTTGACCGAAGGGTCGGAACCCAACACCCGGTCAACCTCGTCATAAGCTTTGGCAAGTACGTCGGGATGGTTTAGCATGGCGTAAAGAGCAAACGAAAGCAGACCACTGGTGGTCTCGTGTCCGGCGATCAAGAAAGTAATGATCTGGTAGCGAATGTTAAGATCGTCCAGCCGTCCACCGCTTTTTTTATCGACCCCCGAAAGCATATAACTAAGCAGATCGGGCTTGGTCATAAAGTCTTCGCCACTCTCACGCCGCTCTTTGATGATACGGTCAACCGTCTGGTTCATAAAATCAATATTGGATTGCAATTGGCGCTGCCGGTCGATCCGCATTCGGTTTTCGATAGGCAACCGGCGCTGCCGCTCCTGCGTCTCGCTCAAGGCCCCCACCATCGCATCGACAAAAGGGTGCATACTTTCGCGGTAGAATGAATTAAAGCGATAATCGAAACCGCACAACCCGATAGTATCCAGCGTCAGGTTCGTCATGTCGTGGACGACATCGATCTCATCTTCGGCGTTAAGACGCTGCCATTTGAGCATCAACTGATCGGCGATGTCCAGCATCATAGGGTGATAGCCCTGCATAGCCCTTTGACCGAAATTGGGCAGCAAAATATTATGAGCTTTCGACCAATTCTCCTCGCTGGTGTAGGCCGTAAAAAGGCCGTCCCCGGCAAAAGAGCGTACCGCTTTGAGAGGAGCCCAGATTTTTTTGTCAAAGCGAGCTTCGTCCGAAAGCTCTTGCATCAATTCGTGGCTGGAAACTATTATCAAAGGTCGGCCCAACATATCCAACTGAAAGACCGAGCCGTACTCGCGGGCCAACTTCATCAGGTTCTGCACCGGAGTTCTGGCACCGAGATCAAGCAAATTACCAACAAAAAACTTGCCCGGTGGTTGGGGGATCGTATCCTGCTTTTCCTGATCCTGGGTAGTCATTTTTATCCTTTCTCAAATCGAACCTTGAGGCTAGAGAAAACCCGAAAGACACCTTCGCTCGATCCAGGCTATTGCCTTCTCTAGCTCAAAACAGCCTCATTATACTCCTCAAAGCTCTTAGCAATCTTTGAGAGCTAACCTAAAGCGACATACCACCATCCACTACCAGGGTCTGCCCGGTAATATAGCTCGAAGCGGGCGAAGCTAAAAAGAGCGCAACCCCCTTCAGTTCCTCCAAATCACCGACCCGTTTTAGCGGTATCTGAGCCTCGAAACGCTCCCGGTTGGCCTCGATAGTGCCGGAAGCCATCCGAGTCGGGAACCAGCCCGGCGCGATAGCATTTACCAGAATACCCTTTTCACCCCACTCCCGCGCCAGGGCCTTCGTAAACATAATCACGGCTGCTTTGCTGGTGTTATAGGCCAGGGTGCTACCGACTTCCGGGTCGCCAGCCATCAAACCCGCCACCGACGCAATATTGATAATCCGACCGCCCTGACCACGCTCGATCATGTGACGACCTACCAACTGGCTCAACACGAAAATACTGTTCAAGTTTACATCCATAATCTGGTTCCACTTTGCCAGAGGCATATCCACCGTTGGTGAACCCCAACTCTGCCCAGCGTTATTGACCAGAATGTCGATTTGCCCGTACTCTGCCAGGGTCGTTTGAACAGTCCGCTCAATATCGCTCGAACTGGAAACATCCGAGACTATTTTCAAGCACTGATAACCCTTTGCTTCAAATTCTTGCTGGGTAGGGATAAGCCACTCGTCGCGCCGCCCGGTAATAACCAGTTTAGCCCCAACCTCGCCATAAATATCGGCAATCGTCTTGCCAATGCCGCGCCCACCACCGGTCACTACGGCTACTTTGCCGCTTAAATCAAACATCTCTTTGAGGCTCATCGTCGGTTTCCTCCTAATTTTTTTTACAGTAATTACTAATGCAGTTGCAATGCGTGTTTCGGAAGCATAAAGGCTCTGATTTGGCATAGACATAGTATATCAAAAAAAGTCCCTCAAGAGTGAAAGCCGAGCGGAAAAGTGGAATAATCCATTGGCAACAAGGATGCGGGATGAAGGGAATGCAGAATAGAGAGGGATGAGGGATGAGGGATGAAAGAGAATATCCATTGGCGGAGCAATGTCTAACAAGAAGCAGACCGTATTTTGTTGGATATGGCTCCGCCCATAGACCGCCCCTAAATTTCCCCTAAATTCAGGGTTATACTAATATGGTAAAATGATAGCCACTGTCTAGCAGAAAACAACGAAAGTGCGAGGTAAAGCATGTCCGAAATGGATCAGGAAGACCTGGCGGAAGAAGTCGCCCGTCTGACGGCCCGGTTCGCGGAATTGGAAGAAAGAGTGGCACAGTTGGAAAGCGGCCCGGTTCGCGCCAGGCCCGCTACCGTGTCAAGTTCTAGCGACCCAATAGCAAGTGGTGGCGAGGATTTAATAGCCGCGATGAGCCAGGCGTTCGCCGAAATTGGAGAGGCCGATGCCGGGGCGCTCCGCCAGCACCTTGTCAAAAAGGGCTGGGCCAGCCTGGGCCGTAGCGATGTCAACAAAGCCCTTTATGCCAACCAAACCCGCTTTGAAATCGCCCGCCAGGAAGGAGCCAAGCCGGTCTGGAAGGCAAAAGATGAGGGATGAAAGGGATTTACGATTTACGATTTACCCCCACAGGGGGCGAGGTCGCGATTTACGATTTACGATTACAATACATGCTTCGCGCTTAGTTCTCTTCTGTATTTCTATTCTGCATTCTGCATTCTGACTTCTGCATTTCTTCATCCCTCATCTTTCATCCCTTTTAAAAGTTCTGCTTCGATTATTATGAGGGCTAGATCGACAATGTTAGGGTCAAACTGGGTTCCTTTACCTTCTTTAAGCTCCTCGATGGCTTCAGCGTGGCTACGGATCGGGGCATAGATGCGGTTGGAAGTAAGCTCGTCATAGACATCCCCGATAGCTACGATCCGGCTACCGAGCGGAATATTCTCTCCGGCCCACTGATCTGGGTAGCCCGTACCATCGTACCACTCGTGATGGTGAAGAACGATATTAGCCGCCATAGTCATGCCGTGCGCTTGCTCGATAATCCGAGTGCCAAACTCCGGGTG
The DNA here is from genome assembly GCA_038210655.1 of Chloroflexia bacterium. Classification (GTDB taxonomy): domain Bacteria; phylum Chloroflexota; class Chloroflexia; order Chloroheliales; family Chloroheliaceae; genus 54-19. The sequence continues at coordinate 77,561 of JBBQWM010000007.1, read as the reverse complement.
ACGAGAAATCTCCCGGACTTCGTTTGAGGTTAACGGCCCGACTTTTTTGAGAATATGGTCGGGAACCCCAATTTTGCCAATATCGTGAAAGAGGCCCGCCAGATAAATCTGAAAAACCTCGTCGGGCGAAAGGCCCAGAGCGTTGGCAATCGCCCGCGAATAACGGGCGACCCGCTGGCTACTACCCTGATTGGTATATTCGCCCACTTCCATCGTATTGAGCAAGGCTTCACACAAACTTTCGAGCATCCGGGTATAAAACTCGGCCTGAAAAGTACTGCGTACCAACCGGGCCTGCTCAAGAGCCGTATTTACGGCTTCGATCAACTGCTCTTCTTTGAACGGTTTGGTAACAAAACCTAGCGCCCCCGATTTCATGGCCTCTATCGCCAGGGCTACCGTTGCATTGGTATTGGCAGTCAACACGACGCTGGCAATCGTTGGGTCCATTTGCTTGAGATCGTTTAAAAATTCTAGCCCACTCTGGCCCGGCATATTAATGTCGCAGACCACCAAATCAAAAGAATTCTCTTTAATTTGGGAGAGTGCTTCATAAGCGTTTTGGGCAGTTGTCACCGTAAAATGGTGATGAGTAAGAATTTTAGAAGCGGTATACAACACACCGGGACTATCATCTACCAACAAAATAGAGGGCGGAACTGTGGAGGACTCTGGCTGCATCTGTATCATAATTAACTCCTGAGATATACTACCTTACCACGCCTTACTTTACTCTATATGATATATTAAGCTGACAGATGTGTCCAGTATTTTTTGAAAGAATGTGTAAGGGCTTCTAGCGACAAATCAGACGAAGCTACCACCGCGCCCTCGACAAAACTGAGCTAAAAAGAGTTTTCTAGTTTACTCAAAATTAAAAAGACTTGAAAATCGTAAATCAGGGTTTTGGCTCGTAGATAAACCAGATGTCCGAAAATTTGCGGTAATAGCTGTCTTCCAGGGCAGCCCGCAGTTCGGGGGTCCAGACATCGGGCCGTCCCTCCCCTTTGAACAAATCTGCCTCAGCCAGGACAACCGCAAACTCCTTGCGGCGCACTCGCTCCAAAAGTCCGGCCTGACTGTAAAGGCCCTGCTTATCGAGAGCGGCTAAAGTGAACAGGTCATTATAATAAACGGTGGTCGGGCTGGCTTTGCCGGTCAGTACGTAGAACCCGGCCTCACTGCTCAGGATCGGGCCGGGTCGGGTCGCGGCATAACTAACAATCCGGCCCAACTGCTGCTGGTACTCGGCCCCACGCTGCCGAACCTCGATCTCGTACCGACCGGGCGGAACCGAAAAAAAGTTGACCTGCGCCCACAAGCCTGCCACCGCCAGCAAGGTTAACCAACGCCAACCGTTTGGCAACCCCATCAACCGGCAAACCAGCAAGCCTGCCGCTGCACAGGTCGCTGCCTCTGCCGGTAAGAAATGGTTATGATCGGCCCCGGACACGCCGAGTCCGACTAGCAAGGCTAGAGAAGCCAGCAAATAAAAAAGGATGAGGGATGAGGGATGAGGGATGAAAGGGGAGGACTGAGGACTGAGGACTGAGGACTGAGGGATGGGGATTGGGGGGGTTTGGGGGCGGGGCGCGGTGAAGGTTTTCAAGAGTAGGGCGAGGGTCAGGAGTAAAAGAGCGCCACTGAGAGTTAGCAGGGCGGCGTTTTCTTGATAAAAGAGCGTTATGTAAGTCTCGAAGTTGCGGCCTGACCAGGGTAGGTTATGGTACTTGAACAGGCGGCGAAAGAGTTCACCCTGGGTCGCCAGATTGAGGGCGATAAAAGGTAGGCCAAGTGCCAGCGCGAAACTGATCGCCCAGGCTAAAGTCAACCGCCAGCGCCGTCCATTGTAAAGCAGCAGATAAAGGGCGGCGGCGATTGGCCCGGCCAGGGCGGTTTGCTTGGTATAAAAGGCCAGCGTGAACGGCACTATCGCGGCAAAGGCCAGCCAGCCTCGTTTGGCCCGCACCGAGAACGCCACTAGCACCAATCCGGCTAATTGCAAGGCCGTCATAAGCAGGTCGGCTCGCACCCGTGCTGCCCAAACCGTCACGGCGGGTAAAGTCAGAAAAAGCAGTCCAACCAGCAGGCCGATCACAACCGTTGCAACGGTCTCCGATTTGGAACGTTGAACGGGCGCGGCTGAAAGGTAGACCAATATACTCACCAACACCGCTGCACTCAGCGCCGACACCAGCGAGATCAACCGTCCACTCTCAAAGGGATTGGCTCCATCAGACCAGAACCAGGCCGTCAAGTAGTAATAAAGCGGGGGATAGGGCGCGGAGATAAACGACTCGGCCCGGAACGGGACGTAGATCGAGCCACCCGCCCGGATAATAGCCGCCTCGCTGAGGATCAAACCTTCCGAACCGCCCTGAAAATAGGGATAAGCCAACCGCTCTCCAACGTTCGTCCAAAAGAAATTGAGCCGAGCCAGCAGCGACCAACTCACCAAAAGCAACCCCAACCCAAGCGAACCGCCAAAGCCAAACGCTAAAAGACGGTCAGGTATTACCTGCCGTCTCTCGTTTTCGCCTTGTGGACGCGATTGTGAACTTGTTGGCGTTAAACGCGGTCGGTTCAAACCAGTTTGTTAAAGCCTCCCGGCAAATCAGGCACTCTCGCAGAGTTCACGGGCCTGGGTTAACTTTTCAGCCAGGGCGCGGGGCGTAGTCAGCCGTTGCCAGGCTTCCCCATTCGAGTAATCGTACTGACCGATACTGGCGACATTATCAAAAGTTACCAGTTTGGCCCGGAACCAGTAAAGCCCATATTTCCAGACTACTTCACGAGTTGCTACCCTGCGCTCGTCATCGGTTGAGTAGGTATCCAATTCTATTTTGTCGCAGAAGCGGATTAAAGCATTATTTAATAGCTTTAGCTGAAGATCATCTTGAGGTTCAGGCTCCAACGAACTTAACGAAAACGCTACTACTTGCGACATTCTGACGCTCCATACCTATAAAATGATTATACCTGGAACCCGCCGATCTGACAACCAGCGTTCCCCTTCCAACCTCGTTATCGTTCTATAATCCTAACCTGCAAGTTGCCATCCTAATATTAGTCAATACAGTTATAATACTTCGCCAACATTACGGAGAACATTACGAAATATTTTAAGGCATAGGACTTTGGGCGTATATCGCTAGGACAATAGTCCCACACCTTTAATTATTTTTAATAAAAAACTATAAAGCCTTTAAAAGTGACTTTTTAGCAAAAGAGCCGTCTATTACAACGCAAGCCAAATACCCTTCCGGTTATACTTTAGGTTATAATCAGAGGTAGTAAGTTTGCCAGCAGGTGGTTTACCCCAGGATTTGGATGTCTGTATCAGGAAGCTTTTATTTGTGAAAGGAGATTTTCTCATGGCAGATGTAGAAAACATCAACGGGCATAATGTCGGATTTGCTTTCTTGCGCTTTTACCAGGCCCACCCGGAAATCGGCATGCCGGTTACGGAACAGGAAGGTGATGTCGGCGGCTACCAGAATTTCATGAACGCCAAACTGACTTGGACCGGCGAGAAGGTTGAAGTTTATTGGGTTTCGTCGAATGCGGCCCCCGATTGGATGGAAGGCCAGGAGAAGAAGGAGTTCGAGGCTTAATAAGTTTGAAGGGTCAGAGGTCAGGCAAAATAACTTGCCTGACCTCTGACCCCTCTTAACATCTAGCTCTTGTTCAAAGCCTGATCGAGGTCTTCGAGCAAGTCGTCGATAGTTTCAAGACCAATTGAGAGCCGCACGAAGTCGGGCGTTACGCCAGTAGCGATCTGCTCTTGGGCGGTCAACTGCGAATGGGTCGTACTGGCCGGATGGATTACCAGCGACTTGGCATCCCCGACGTTCGCCAGCAGCGAGAAAAGGTTCAAGTTGTTGATAAACTTGCGGCCCGCTTCCAACCCACCTTTGATCCCAAAGCCCAAAATCGCCCCGTACATATTACCACGATGGTATTTCTTGGCTAACTGATAGCTAGAATGAGTTTCCAGACCCGGATAATTGACCCAGGATACCTGGGGGTGCTTTTCCAGGAATTGAGCCACCGCCAGAGCGTTCTGGCTATGGCGCTCCATCCGCAGTGGTAACGTTTCCACCCCTTGCAAAAACAGGAAAGAATTGAACGGGCTAAGCGAGGGGCCGAGGTCGCGTAGCATCTGAACCCGCAGCTTGAGAATAAAGGCCAGCGGGGTCAGGTCGCCCAACTGGGTATAAACCAGGCCGTGATAGCTCGCGTCCGGTTCGCTAAAGCCGGGGAATTTGCCGTTGCTGTAATCAAACTTACCGGCATCGACTACGATACCGCCGATACTGGTGCCGTGACCACCGATAAACTTGGTCGCCGAGTGGATTACAATATCCGCACCCCACTTGATCGGGTTAATCAGGTAGGGGCTAGGCAGGGTATTGTCTACCAAGAGGGGAATACCATTCTCGTGGGCGATCTTGGCGACCGCCTCGATATTGAGGGTATCAAGCTTGGGGTTGCCAACCGTCTCGGCGTAGATGGCGCGGGTCTTGGGGCCGATAGCCTTGCGGAAGTTCTCCGGGTCTTGGGGGTCTACAAACTTGACCGTGATACCCAATTTAGGCAGGGTGTGGTGGAAGAGGTTGTAAGTTCCACCGTACAGGCTGGCAGAAGAAATTAATTCGTCGCCTACCCCCATGAGATTGAGGATTGCCAGGGTTTCAGCCGCCTGCCCAGAGGCGACCGCCAATGCCCCGACCCCGCCTTCCAGGGCCGCGATCCGCTGCTCCAACACATCCGTCGTTGGGTTCATAATCCGGGTGTAGATGTTACCGAACTCTTTCAGACCGAACAAATTAGAAGCGTGATCGGCATCGTTAAAAAGGTAGGAGGTGGTTTGGTAAATTGGGACAGCGCGGGCGTTAGTAGTCGGGTCGGCCTTTTGACCGCCGTGCAAAGCCAGCGTTTCAAACCCTTGAGGGCGGTTGGTTTCGCTCATGGTTAATTCTCCTTTATATGCTTTACTTCCACAACAACACAAAGTGTATAAAGTTTATCTAGTACATCACATTACCGTAAGTACCCTACTTTGTCAAGCCGCCAGAGCCAATTTCGATAAGTTTTTCCAGTATAGGCACTGTCTTAAGGCCCTTTCTACACAAGCCGGGCTTAAAAAGAGGCGCTTCTTAATTTAGCTTAATTTGTGAATTAGTACATCTACCAAATTATACATTTGGTCGAAAAGGCTGGAATCTGCTCAAGCGGTCGATAGGTGAAATTACCCAATAAATGATTTAGCTCTAAAGGCCTACTAAATGTGGCTAAAGGCTTGGATTGTAGGAGGGCTATTATGTTCTACAGTTCCAACCCTGGCAGCCCTTCGATCAACTCTAGCGTGACAAGGTAAACCTACTTTCTACCCCTTGTCATTCTGAGCAAAGCGAAGAATCTAGACCCTTCGCTTCGCTCAGGGTGACAAGGTCAACGCTGCTCTTTACCCCTGTCATTCTGAGCAAAGCGAAGAATCCAGACCCTTCGCTGTGGCTCAGGGTGACAGCGTTCATGAGGCTCTCTACCCCTTGTCATTCTGAGCAAAGCGAAGAATCCAGACCCTTCGCTTCGCTCAGGGTGATAAGGGGTACGGTTAATTGGTTTCCTCTTTCAACCACTTCAGACTCAAATCTTCCCAATCAGGATTAGCAGCCTCGATTAAAGCAATCTTTTTAGCTCGTAACCAACCTTTAATTTGTTTTTCCCGTTCAATTGCTGCTCGTACATCGCTTGTAGCTTCAAAATAAACCAATTGCGTAATATTATATTTGCTGGTAAAGCCTTCGACTAATTTATTCTTATGTTCATATAATCGCCGCTCCAGATTGTTTGTGACTCCCGTATAGAGAGTACGGGTTCGGTTGGTCAGGATGTAAACGTAATATTGATTCATTTCCTTCCTCCCTTTACCCCTTGTCATTCTTCTCACACCTGTCATTCTTCTTACCCCCTGTCATTCTGAGCAAAGCGAAGAATCCAGACCCTTCGCTTCGCTCAGGGTGACAAGATTGGCGTGTCAAGGTAGCAAAGCAGACTCTAAGGGTGGCAGCCCTTCGATAAGGTCTAGCGTGGCAAGCGAGACCGTGATAACTTGCCCGACTAGCCGGATGATGGCCTGGCAATCGCGGGCGGAAGCCCGCTCCTACAGGTGAAATTGGAACTTTGTTATCGCTTTGCAGAAAAGGGTGAGCATCAATATTTTGCAAAGACATTGGTCTGGTAGGGGCGACCCTATGTGGTCGCCCGTGAACACCGTGCCGGGTCTCCGAGGACGACCACCAGGGTCGCCCCTACCAAAAAGAACAGGTCAATAAGCTTACTTCTTGGGGGGAGTAAGCTCGGTGTACTTTTGGACGGCCTGGCTGAGGATCGAGTCGGGAATTTTGATCCCCATCTGCTCGGCCCCTTTCAGGTTGACCACCAACGGGCCTTTGGGCTGACGCTCAATAGCGATCTGGTCGGCTTTCTTGCCATCGAGAATCTGAGCGACAAACTTGGCGGAGGTGACACCATTGTCAAAATAGTCGAAACCAATCGCAATGGCCGCCCCACGTGGAGCCGAGGCCGGGTCCAGGCTAATAATCGGCTTCTTGTTATCGCTGGCAACCTTGATGAGCGATTCGAGGGCATTCACGACGGTTACGTCGGTCGTACTCAAAAAGGCATCGACCTTATCAGCAATCGATTGGGCCGCCGTCAGCACGTCGCCACTACCCTGGACGGTCGCAGTCACAATATTGAGGTTCAGTTTCTTACTGACATCCTGAGCTTCTTTCAAAGTCGCCACCGAATTGACTTCGGAAGGGTTGTAGACGATCCCAATATTCTTAGCTTTTGGGTTGACTTCCAAAATCAGTTTAAGGCCATCCTCGACCGGCGGGAAAGTCTGGATACCCGTGACCGAGCCGTGTTCGGTCGGCGATTTGATAACATCGGGCAGCACCAGATATGGGCTGGTCACGCTGTTAAAGACAATCGGGATGCCACTATCCTTGTTGGTAGTGTACATATTGGTCAGAGCGGCGGAACCAACTGCCACAATCATATCCACCTTATCGTCGGCGAACTTCTTGCCGATAGTCGATAGAGCCGGAATATCACCCAGGGCGTTGCCAATATCGTACTTGACGTTCTTACCCTCGATAAAGCCGCACTGTTCGAGGCCCTTTTTGGTTCCATTGATAGCATCTTGCAAAGCCGGGATAGTATTCTGAACCGCAATCCCTACCCGGTAGGTTTTACCGTTTCCGGCAGTGGTAGCAGGCTTATCGCAGGCAATCGTGGTACTGGTACGACCGGCGGCGGTCGTGGTGGTTGCGGCAGTCGTTCCGTTTGCAGCAGTCGTTGCAACGGCAGTGGTCGCGGCGGTGGTCGTGGTAGTGGCGGCAGTGGTGGTGACGGCGGCAGCTGTGGTTGCGGCGGTCGTCGCGACGGCGGCAGTGGTCGCAGCCGCCGTCGTCGTGGCGGTTGTGACGGCGGCAGTGGTTGCTGAGGCCGGAGCGGTCGTGGCGGTCGAATCACCGCAAGCCACCAGCACCAGGGCCGTCAAAACTGCTACCAATAGCAAACCGATAGCTTTACGGGGTATCATCAACATATCTCCTCCTTAGAAAAGTGAAGAAAAATAAAATCGCTCACTTCACAATTTCCACAACTGAATAGTATACTTAACTCAGTAACAATTTATCGTCCAGGGCGGCATCTTTACGCATCTCGGTGAATTTACGCACGAGATCAGTTACGCTCAACTGGGCGCGTTCTTCTCCGCGCAAGTCCAAAATGATTTCGCCCTGATGCATCATCAAAGTGCGGGTCCCCATGTGTAATGCCTGGTGCATGTTATGTGTGACCATTAGAGTGGTCAACCGGTGGTCTCGAACAATCCGAGCCGTAATCTGCAAAACCTGTTCGGCCATGCCAGGGTCAAGCGCGGCAGTATGCTCATCCAACAGCAAGACCCTCGGCTTTATCAAAGTCGCCATGAGCAAAGTCAAAGCCTGACGCTGCCCACCCGAAAGCAAGCTCACTTTGCTGGTCAACCGACCTTCTAGTCCCAGACCCAATTGGGCCAATTCCTCCCGAAACTGACCGCGCTGTTTATGGCTCACCCCCATCGCCAGACCGCGTGGCTTACCGCGAAGCAAAGCCATCGCCATATTCTGCTCAATGCTCATCGACCCGGCAGTTCCTTTTAACGGGTCTTGAAAGACCCGCCCGATCAACTTGGCGCGTTGATGTTCCTGCCAGCGCGTTACATTCCGGTCGGCAATCAAAACTTCACCACTATCGGGCATAAAAGCCCCAGCCAGTAGATTGAGCATGGTAGATTTACCGGCCCCGTTCGAGCCGATCACAGTCACAAATTCGCCCGGTTCCATCGTCAGGTTAAGACCCCGTAGCGCCCGTATTTCGTTTACGTCGCCCCGGTTAAAAGTCTTGAAAGCCGCCTTTACTTCGATCATGCCTGCTCCACTACTTAGTTGCCGTTGCCCGCAACGCCTGTATCCCGATTCGATTGCGAAGGGCCGGTACACCCATTGCGACCACGATCAGCACCGATAAGACTAGCCGAATATCGTACTGCTCGGCCTTAAAGATCAGGGCCTCATTAATATTGGTCGTAAAGATACCACGTAACGAAATATCCAGCCAGGTCGAAAGGACGGCCCCAATCGCCCCACCCAGTAAAATACATAATAATGTGACAAAACCTGGAGTCTGCGAGTTTAAGGTCAAAAAGATTAGATAACCCAGGGCTGCCGAAATACCCAACGTCACCACCACCCGCAAAAGCAGACCCCAACTTACTTCCAGGCCAAATACACCCGTAAACAAGATACGGTAAATAACTGCGCCAACCAATGTACCCAATAACCCCAGTAAAACCGTGCGTGGGGCGATAAAGCTCTCCCCCAAAATAACTGCCGCCAGCCCATTTACAATCATGCCGAGGCCGAATTGCCCGTCGGCATAGTTTAGATATTGGGCCAATAACGCTCCGGCTAACCCGAACAAGGCGTTGGACAACATCAAGACCAATACTTTCGCGTTATCGGTATTGACCCCCAAGGCTCGGATCATATTTTCGTTGTCGCCGGTCGCCCGCAGTGCAAAGCCTAACTGAGTATTGAGGAACCAGTTGAACAAGAGTATTAGCACAACCGCCACGATCACAAAAAAGCCCAGCCGCAACCATTCCAGCGTAATCGAGTCTAGTTTTCCAGGCTGAAAGATCGATTTATAGGGGTCGATCAGGGTGTCGGTAAGATTGGGTTTGCCACCGATATTAACAATCGCAGTCGGGGCCAGCACGTGCAGATTGACGCTGTAAAGGCCGGTCGTAACCAGGATACTGGCAAGTAATCCGTTGATCTTTAAGCGGGTATGGAGCAGGCCCGTCACCATCCCCGCCAGACCGCCGCAGATTGTGGCGATGCCGGTCGCGACCCAGGGATTGCCCAGGAAAGCGAAAGAGTCGTCCGGCTTGTTAGCGTGGTTAAAAATCAAGTTGACCGCGACTGCCGCCCCTAGCGTAAAACTGCCTTCGATAGTCAGATCAGGAAAATTCAAAATCCTGAAGGTCAAGTAAACCCCGATCCCGACCGCCGCAAAGCCACAGCCAAATACGAAAGCGCTAATCCACTTGGTTCCCTGGCTCAAAAGATAAATCGAAAGCACCACCATAAAAAAACGAAAAGCCCAATTTAGGAGGGTGGTTAACTCGTGACGGGACAGAGGACGCAACACAAAACTGGATCGAGTAGGTGGACGAGAACTGGCTGGCTCCTTTGCCAATACCACAGGCTTCGATTTAACCTCCAAAACGGCTCCTCCCTGGTGTATGTATGTCCTGATGAAGCGGAATATTTGCAGAAGACCCAACTACTATTATATAGCCGATATGCGATACAAACACATAATGCAAACCAAAATCAGTCTGTATTATAGCTAAAGCTGTACCTAATTACAATCTGTCAACTTTATGCGGGTGAGCGTCAGATTTTTGCACGGGTTCAAACAATAAAAACGGGCAACCGTGAAAATCCTGCTCCAAACCACTAAAATTATATATTAGAAAATTTTTCTAATATATAATCACTCCTCGGTTTAGGGTGTGGTATAGTCTGGCTAATATGCAAAAAATTGACGCTCACCCACTTTATGCTGTAGAGATAGAGCTTAGCCCTGAACAACTTGAGCAGGTCAAACGTCGTGTCCTCAAAGAGAATTAAAAAGAGCGGGTTGTGTACCCGCTCCCTTGACCGCTCTTTCGAGCGAACCTGATCTAGCAAACTCAGCCCTTATCAGGCCCAGCGTACCAGACCCAACTCAAGCTTGTTGAGCAGGTCGGGATGATTGGGCAGGACGCGCACCGCGAAGACATGGCTGCCCCCAGTGGTCGTGACATATTCTCCGACATAGTGCAAATTGCCGTTGGCAGCCTCAGTTACCTGCTCGACCACCGGTTGCATCTCGATAGTGGTTTGCTCCGAAAGCTTGCCATCATCATCGCGGGCCGAAAGCAACTCGACCGTCACTTCCGAAGGCTTGAGATGGCCCAATCGTACCCAGGCATCTATCGTCACTTTTGCGCCAATCGCTTTTTTCTCATCACGAGGGGCGCGGGCATCGACCGCCACTTCTTGCCAGGCTTCCTGAATATAGCGTTTCCAAACCGCCAATTCTTTGGACTTACCGTAGCCTTCGGCGCTCAAAGCAATCGAATGTTTGATACCCGGCACATAAAGCAAATCGGTATAATCGCGCACCATCCGACGAGTATTAAAGACCGGCCCACAGGTCTTGATCGACTCCTTCATGACTTTGATCCAGTCGTAGGGAATGCCATCGCTACCTGCCTTATAGAAAAGCGGCACAATATCATTTTCCAGCAACTCATACAGGTTCAGGCTATCGGCTTCGTCGGCCGTATTTTGATCCTGGTAAGTGCGTTCCTCGCCAATCGCCCAACCGTTAGCGCCATTATAGGCTTCCGGCCACCAACCATCGAGGATCGAGGCATTGGGAGCGCCGTTGATCGCCGCTTTCTGGCCCGACGTGCCACTGGCTTCCAAAGGCCGGATTGGGTTGTTCAACCAAATATCGACCCCCGCCACCAGATAACGGGCCATGTTCATGTCGTAGTTTTCCAAAAAGATGATCTTGCCCTTAAAGCCTTCCTCGCGGCTAATCTGGTAAACTTGCTGGATAAAAGACTTACCCGGTTCATCGGCAGGGTGAGCCTTGCCCGCAAACACGATCTGCACCGGGCGTTGGGGGTCGTTGAGCAATTTTTGGATGCGCTCTACGTGGCGGAAGATCAAAGTCGCCCGCTTATAGGTCGCAAACCGCCGAGCAAAGCCTATCGTAAAGGCTTTTGGGTCAAAAACATTGTCAGCTTCGGCGACTTCCTGGGTTCCCTCGCCAATTTCAAGGCGGAACTGGCGAAGCCGTTTGTGCATGAAATCGAGCAACTTGACCTTTAACTGTAAGTGAATGTCCCATAGTTCTTTATCGGGAATCTGGTCAATCGCCTCCCAGGTTTTAGGGTCTTCCAGGTTCTCCAACCAGTCTGGCCCCAGGTAGCGCCCATAAAGCGCTCTTAGTTCCGGAGCGAGCCAGGTCTGGGTATGCACGCCGTTGGTGATGTGGGTAATCGGTACTTCCTCCGAGTCCACACCCGGCCACAAAAATTCCCACATCTTGCGCGAGACTACCCCGTGTAGCTTGCTCACGCCGTTATGACCACCGCTCATCTTGAGAGCCAGCACGGTCATACTGTAGCTTGGCCCCCAGTTTTGGTCCTGCCGGGCAAAGTTCAAAAACTCGTCCCGGCTCAAGCCCAGTTGAGGCCAATACTGGTTGAAATATTTGTCGATCAAATCAAAACCAAAGGCATCGTTACCCGCCGGAACCGGGGTATGGGTCGTAAAAACACCCCCAGCGGCAACTGCTTCGCGGGCCTCGTTAAAGCTCAAGCCAAAGCCTTGCACCAGTTCGCGCGTCCGTTCCAGACCCAAAAAGGCGCTATGCCCTTCGTTCATATGCCAGGCGGCAGGGTTATAGCCCAATTCGCGCACCGCCCGTACTCCACCGATCCCCAGCACAATTTCCTGAGCGACCCGCAATTCGTGGTCGCCACCATAAAGACGGGCCGACAAATCGCGGTCGGCGGGCCGGTTCGGATCGACATCGGTATCCATCAAAAAGAGCGGAATACGACCGACCTGAATCCGCCAGACTTTAGCATAAACCCGCCGCCCCGGTAGATCGACCCAAATCACGACCTCTTCACCCTTTGGATTAGTCGCTGGAGTCGCCGGAACTTCCGAGAAATGCAGCTTCTCATAAAGAGCTTCTTGCCGTCCCTCGCGGGTAATGCGCTGGATGAAATAACCCTGTGGATATAAAAAGCCGATCCCGATAAACGGCAAACCTAGATCGCTGGCGGCCTTGCAATGGTCGCCACTCAAAATCCCCAGACCGCCACTATAAATCGGCAAGGCTTCGTGCAAACCAAACTCTGCCGAGAAGTAAGCAATATGGGTCTCAGCCCGATCAGGGTAAGCTTTCTTGAACCAATTGGGAGTAGCTGGGTGCATATAGGCATCAAATTCGGCCAGCACCTCATCATAATTCTCCAAATAAAGTTGGTCAGAAGTGGCCCGGTTCAGTTTTTGAGGGTCAACCTGGCTTAGAAAGCGCACCGGGTTGTGGCTTACTTCATCCCACAAATCTGGGTCAAGCACCTCGTAAAGTTCCTGGGCGGGCCGATTCCAACTCCACCACAGGTTGAAAGCCAATTCATACAAGCGAGTAATACGATCCGGCATCACCGGGAAAACAGCTACACGCCCGAGTACTTTCAATTTTTACCTGCTCCTTTTCTCATCACCACGAACGCTATGACCCAAGTAATTTGAAAACAGGACTTCTTTGTTCAATTATTTTCTTTAACTCTGGGAAAAGGTTTTCGCTTTGCTTTGTTCTATAATGCTCCAGCTGGACAGCACAACGCCATTGTTATACCACAGCCCTGCCCGCTATGCAAACCAGCCAAATCGTCATTTGAGGCTATTAAACGAGCCTTTTTAACCCCATAAAGCTAGAAAAGGGTCTTTGCAAACCCTTTTCTAGCTCGTAAGCTCAACCATATTGGTTCTACCGCCTGATTAGCAGCCGTAGTTAACTTTTGTCGAGGTTTTTACGCCGCTCGATTTCGGCCCGATAGACTGTCCAGGAGGTATCGTTGGGCCGCTTCGGGTCAACTTTATCCGGCGCAGTCAGATAGGTCGGGTACTTTTCGCGGGTAAGGGTCTTGATTTTTTCGGGCAGCGCTTCCCAATCTTCGTAGCGGAAGCTATGGGCGTGATAGATAATATGCCCTTCCTGACCGTCCATCCCAAGCCAGGGCAACCAGGGGCCGACCCGTATCCAGCTATTCATAATAGTGGGCGGTGCGGCGCTATAGCGGGCCGATTTCGGTACATAAAAATCAAAAATCTCGGCAGCCGTATAATTCTTCTCCCAGCCAGGTAAAGGATAAAACGGGAAAATATCCGCCGCCCATACATAATAATCGCCCAATTCTTTGGGAGGGGCCGGTTCGCCAAATTCGCGGCTACCGTCCAGCATAACGCTAATCCATTTGCCATCCCGGTAGCGCATCCGAGAGTTAACCGGGTCGTTGGCGATATGAAAAACCTCACACTTTTGGCCTGTAAAAGGGTTATCCCATTCCCAAATCACCTCATCGGTCTGGGGGTCGGTATAGAAAACCAGTTCGCGGGTAGCCAAAAAGATACCATCTTTTTCAGGGGTTTCAAGCCGACGGCGCACATTAAAGCCCTCAAAGCCAAATAGCTTGGTCGGGCGCGTGCCGGGGATAAAAGCATAAGCGTTGCCCTTCATATGATAAACGCTGTCCTTACCGTCCGGGCGGCTCTGGACATCCAGGTAAAGCTCACTCAGGCTTTTCTCAACCTTCGCGCCCGTTTCATTGCTAGTCGTCATCAAAATTCCTCCTGAATAAAATTATCAAGCATTATACTTACGGACTAATCGGCTGACCTTTTCGCGGGTATCCGGGTCGAACCAGGGCAGATCGCCAGCGACCGCATTTTCGGTCATGCGCTCCGGCCTGGAAGTCGCCGGGATAATGACGCTGACTCGCGGGTCACTGGCGATCCACTTGAGCAAGACCTGGGGCCAGCTTCGCACACCAAACTCTTCAAAGGGGGCCAGTTCTGCCGGGGTCGGGCTGCGCCGCAACAAGCTGCCTTCCCCAAAAGGCCGCATCACCAGCACCCCTACCCCTAACTCCGCCGCCAACGGCAGCAAGGCCTGCTCCACCAGACGGTCGAGCGCGTTATAGGGGATCTGGATCGCCTCGACCCGCCCGGTCTGCATTACCCGGCGCAATTCGTCAAACGCGCCGTGCGAATAATGGGTAATCCCGATAGCCCACACCTTACCGGCAGCCTTGAGTTCTTCCAGACTTTTCAAACGGGTCTCCCAGGCCACCAGATTATGCACCTGATAAAGATCGACTTTGCCGCCGAAATAGCGAAAAGCCGCTTCGTACTGTTGTTCGGCCTGTGCGTCCGAAGCGGTCCAGACTTTCGTAGCGATCAGCACCCGGTCGCGGATCGCCAACCCTTCCACCGCGCCACCCAGCACGCGCTCGGCCTCGCCATACATCGGCGACGAATCGAAGAAACTCGCGCCCGCCTCGAGAGCCGTCCGCACTACCTCCTGACGCACCGCTTCTTCTTGCGCCCCGCGCACGTCAAAGGTCTTCCAGGTTCCCATCCCGATCACCGGCACGTCCAACCCGGTCTTGCCTAATTTGCGTATGTCCATCCTAATTTTCCTGTTAAATATTCACCGCAGAGACGCAGAGAGAAAACGCAGAGGAATTATAAATATGCCAATTTTACCAATTCTAAATGAGATTTAGGTCTTTAAACTCTGCGTTCTCTGCACCTCTGCGGTGAGCTTCTTTACCGCTTAACCGTCGGGTCGAATACATCGCGTAGCCAATCCCCAATGACGTTGACCGAGATAACTAACAAGCTGATGACCAGACCCGGAAAGACCGGGAACCACCAGGCTTTTTCGAGCAAGCCGCGCCCGTCGTTGAGCATCCCGCCCAGGCTGATACCGGGCGATTTGATCCCCAGCCCGATAAAGCTCAAGCCGCTTTCGGCCAAAATCGCTACCGCCATCAAAAACGTCCATAGCACGATCAGACTGGAAGCCACATTTGGCAAAATATGGCGTAGCACGATCCGGCCTTGCGGTACACCGAGCGCTTCTGCCGCCAGGATATAATCGCGACGACGGGTCGCCAGCACTTCGGCCCGCACGATCCGGGTGTAAGCGGCCCAAAAGCCAACCCCTAATACAATAGAAAGGCTCAACAGGCCCGGCCCGACAATCCCCAAAATTACAATCGCCAGCACGATAAACGGAAAGGCCAGCCAAATATCCACCAGCCGCATGATAATCTTATCGAGCAGACCACCCACGAACCCGGCCAGTAAGCCTAAAGGCACTCCAATCAGCAGCGCGATAGTCGGCGCGACCAGGGCTACTACTAAAGAGGCCCGCGTACCGTGTAAAATCTGGCTGTAAACATCCCGGCCCAAATTATCGGTTCCCAATGGATAGCCCGGCTTGCTTTTAGGTTCCCAGAAAGGCGGTGCGAAACGGCTTAATAGATCCTTTTCGTTCGGGGCGTGTGGGGCCAACGTTTCGGCAAAGAGCGCCCCCAGGCAGATCAGCCCCAAAATCACAATTGCACCCACCACAACTGGCCCCGGCCTGACCCGCCAGAAGGGACGGCGCGGCAAGGCTGGCTCAGCCGCCAAAACAGCCGAGGCAACCGAAACGGGACGAACCGAATTGCCGGGTTCGCTCAGTTTTAGATTTTTCCGGGTTGCCATCGCCACTTACCCCCTGTTCCTCAGACGTGGGTCAATAAACTGGTAGGCAAAATCGACCAAAAAGCTCACCCCAAAGACAAACAAAGCAATGATAAAGACCGCCGCCTGCGCCATTGGGTAATCGCGGGCCTGCACCGACTCGATCAAAAGTGTACCAAGCCCAGGGCGGCTGAAAACATTTTCGACAATCACCGAGCCGCCCAGCAGTTGCGACAGATTTAGCCCGATCACCGTAACAACCGGCAGCATACTATTTCGCAAGGCGTGGCGACTCAGGACAGCCCAGTCCGCCAGCCCTTTTGAATGGGCCGTCCGAATATAATCCTGGTGCAGTACCTCAAGCAAGCTCGACCGTATCAGCCGGGTAAACAGGGCGCTAAAGGCCACCGACAGCACCGCCACCGGCATAACCAGATGTTGCGGCCCATCGTCGCCAATCGAAGGCAGCCAGCGCAAATTGACCGCAAAAAACAATATCAGCAACAACCCTAAAAAGAAGCCGGGAACCGCCAGGGCCATGCCACAGTAGACGCTTACCAGGCGGTCGATCAGCTTACCCCGGTTGACCGCCGCGATAATCCCAAGCGGGAAAGCCAGCAGAAGGGCGACACAAAGCGAGGTCAAGGCCAGTATTATTGTGGGCGGGATTTTCTCGGCAACCAGTTCCATCGCCGGAAGTTGGCTGCGAAACGAGTTGCCAAAATCGAGGTGGCTGGCTCCGGCGATAAAATTAAAGTACTGCACCGGCAAAGGATCGTCTAACTTGAGGGCCTGCCGGTAGCGGGCAACCGACTCCGGGCTGGCGTTTTCACCTGCCGCCAGGCTTGCCGGGTCGCCGGTGATCCGGATCAGGAAAAAAAGCAAAGTTGAAATACCCAGCAACACTAGCCCTAATTCGAGTAGCTTTGCCAGTCCACCCTGCCAGGCCCGGCCCAGCCCAACCCGTCGCGCCGCCACCGACGGCATCCCCGTCAAAGCCGCCATACGCTTAATCCTCGAAGAAGTTCTTGGTGATAACCGCCGCAATCAAAGCTTCGCGTTCTTTGGTCAATTCGGCTTCCAGGTTCGGATCGCCCTTGAAATGATCTAGTTCACTCTGGGTCAGCACTCCCTTCTCGATCAGGAGTTGCTCAAGGGCCTTTGCTCGGTCGCGGGTGACATACAGTTGGGCGGTCAGTTCGACAATCGCGTTGAGCATGCGGTCGAAGCGCTTATCATCCAGGTAAACGGGCCGGGGTAAACGAATAGGCTGGCCGTGCTGGTTGCTCTCGCCGGTGGCCCGTGCTTCGGTCGTCATATAAACCTCCCTGTGTAAAGAAAAGCAGGCTGTTCCATATTTCGGAACGGCGTTCCTGATTTATTATACCAAAAAAAATAATAGTTTGCTAAAAAGAAGGTGTTTTGATTTTAGCATGCCCGCGCAAGTCAAGCGGCTAACTGACGTTCACCAATGAGCCTCAGATTTTTGCATATCAACGAGGCTGTACCACCCTCTAAATTAGGTTTGAATATATCTTAGAAAAATTGTAACTACTCACATCGGGCGACCACATAGGGTCGCCCTACCCGAAATCGGTTGTAGGGTGCGACCCTGTGTGGTCGCCCAAAATGGGTAAGCTGAGTAGTTACGAAAAATTTCCTGCGAAATTTTTCTAAGCTATATTTTTAGTGATTTGGGCCGAAATTTTCACGGTCGCCCGTTCTTATTGTTTGAGTTCGTACAAAAATCTGACGCTCACTCAACACGCTCTCCCGAACAGTTATGATATACTGCAAAAAGGTCGTCTGTAACCGATAGACCCAGTTAAGGCATTTTATCCTGTCTATCCCTGTTAATTTATAGGAGCCGTATTTATGCAAGAGCCAAACTCTGATAAACAAACTTTTTACGCCTACGCCAAGATAAATCTGAGCCTGGAGATATTACGCAAACGCTCGGACGGTTTTCACGAGATCGCCAGCGTGATGCAAACCATTGGCCTATACGATACGCTCTATATCGGTCTGGCGGAGGACTTGCAATTCGATTGCAACCAGCCCGAACTGGTTACAGAGGATAATTTGGTCTGGCAAGCGGCCCTAAAGCTACACGATGTTTGTGGCGAAGATAAAAAACGGGGGGCCGATATATTTTTGCAAAAAGCGATCCCAGTAGCCGCCGGGCTAGGCGGTGGCAGCAGCGATGCCGCGACTACCCTGCTGGCCCTTAACCACCTCTGGGGTCTCGGCCTGAGCGAAGACCAGTTGCTTGAGATAGCCGCCGAACTCGGTTCGGATGTGCCTTTCTTTATCCGAGGTGGGACCGCCCTGGCGGAGGGTCGCGGCGAAATCCTGACTCCCTTGTCTGCGCTTCAGGAGATTTGGTTGGTCTTATTATATCCACCGCTCGACTTGCCCGCCAGCAAAACCAAAGAGCTATATCGTATGCTTGACTTGAACGATTTTAGTAGCGGCGGTGTAACCCGCGCCCTGGTCAATGCGATCAAGCGGGGCGAACGTCCACCCCAATCGCTTTTCCACAACACCTTTGAGAAAGTCGTTTATGAGCGCTTTAGCCAAATGGACTATTTCCGGCAATCGATGGTCGATGCCGGGGCCGATTATGTGCGGGTCTCTGGCAGTGGCCCAACCCTCTATACCATTCTTTCGGATGCCGCCGAAGCCAGATTCCTGGCCGAGCGGTTGACCCAGGCCAATTTCCTGGCTTATGCCGTCCCGACGATCCAACCCTGATTAAAATTGAGTAAATTAATAATGTTCGTAAGCTCTTTCGTAATGTTAGATTGTTAAAATATTTTTATTCACACACGCCATCTTATAGTTCACCTATAATCTAGCCTTTGCAAGGAGGTATTATTAATGATTGGGTTCGAGGCAGGCAACGTCGCCGATAGCCATATTGAAGAATTACACAAACATTTTACCTGGATTTGGCCTCTACTCCGCGATTGCGGCTTTATCGGTGGCATAAAACAAAATTGTCAGGTGGCGGCAAAACCAGCCGATTATCTAATCTTCTGGTTGTTAGGTCAACTGGCCCTGCTACACCCGGAAGTTACCCCCACGACCCATAGCACCCACCGCGCCTGGGAAAAGTTGGCTCCCCTACTCCAAACAACCTTTAGCCGACCAAGCCAAATATAGGGTCAAACTAAAGCCAGTTAGAGCGGTTTCGGAATATAGCAGGTTTTGCAAGCCAGGAAAGCTATCCCACACTCTAAACCAGGCTTTAGAAAGACGCTTGACTATATTTTTGAAAACATTTTATTGCGCTTGCGCTAGACAAAAAGATTTGTCTAGCGCAAGCGCTTTTTGGGTTCGCTTGCCTGTGAAGCTGGCTTACAAAGCCAGATTGAGCAAAAAGTGAGCCTTTTTTGGCCTGGAAAGTGAGCATCGTTTTAAGGCACAATAGGGACATCGGTTAATCCAAAGATTAGTAATTGTCCGAATTTGTTTATTTGGAGAGAAGCTATGATAGAGATAGAGCAAGAAATCCCACAACTTATTACAGGCTTGATGGATGCCTGGAATTCTCACAATGTTGAGCAGGTTACTAAATTTTATACCCAGGATTATGAAGGAGTCGATGTCAGTCAGGCCGGGCCACAGATTGGGATAGAGGGCCTGCGGCAATCGGTCACGCTGTATTTAAGCGCCTTTCCCGACCTGCAATTTACTACGGTACAAACGACAGTGCAGGGTAATCAAATTTCGTTGGCCTGGCGTTCGCTGGGAACCCACCTCGGTACGTTGATGAATATTCCGCCGACAGGTCGGGTTGTATCGGTCTACGGTGTCTCATTACTTACGCTGGAACATCACAAAGTTCATCGCGCTCTATATGTCTGGGATGTAGCCGGATTGCTGCGGAGTATCGGGTTGCTACCCGAACTTTAACAAGGGATGAGGGATGAAGGATGAGGATTTTAGACGGAAGTCGTAGTAGGGTTTAGACGAAGGAGGGGTAAGTATGGCTAGTAACGATTATCATTTTATTACGGTCTGGCGGGTGGAAAGCACACGGGAAGAAGTTTCGGACATTATCGGGGATGCGACCGACCTGGTGCGATGGTGGCCTTCGGTTTATCTGGAGCTAAAAGTTTTGGAGCCGGGCGACGAGCGGGGGATTGGCAAAGTGGTCAGCCTTTATACCAAAGGCTGGCTGCCCTATACCTTGCGCTGGAAGTTCCGGGTGACAGAAAGTAATCATCCGACCGGCTTTACGCTCAAAGCCTTTGGTGATTTTGAGGGGCGGGGCATCTGGACATTCGAGCAAGAGGGTCGCTTTGTCAAGATTACCTATGATTGGAAGATTCGAGCCGATAAGCCGCTCCTGAAAAACTTTTCTTTTATCATGAAGCCGATCTTTGGTGCCAACCATCGTTGGGCGATGGAGAAGGGTGAAGAAAGCCTGAAGCTGGAAATAGCCCGTCGTCGGGCGACCTCCGAAACTGAACGTGCGCGTATCCCGGCCCCTCCGCCTGCCACTACCACCTCGGCCCTGCCAATACTGGTGGGTCTGGCGGGGGTTGTCGGGATGCTTGGCACGCTTTTTTTGAGGGCTGCCCGAAAAACTCAAAATAAACTGAGAAAATGAGTTAAAAATATTTTCATGGCGCGATTCTTGCACCTTATGGGTTTAGCCTATACTATCTAGCAGTAACTAACTATGTGTAAAGGAAGCTCTAATCTCACCTGATTTTATGGGGGTTAGAACTTCCCTCAAACAATGAACGATTCTAAATAGTTACCCTATTATAAAAAATAGACTAAACTCGGATTAATCCAAGACTGCTTAAAAACAGTATAGATAACAGTTAGGACTGAAACAACGCTACACCTGGCAGAAAGCAATTTTCTGTCTAATCTACTCAATCCAAGCAACGTTACTAGCTCTAAATCTTTGTAAAAGAACCTATCAACCCAGGTTAATAGGTCATGGTTAAGTTTTACCCAAAATAAGGCCGTACAAAATACGCCTGTAAGGGACAAACGCAAAGAAAGGAAAAGGAAGCCGGTACAACCCCAATGGTTGTGGCCCAAGTTTGGTGCGCCCTGCTTCCGAACGTGATGAGAGTGAAGAAAGCATCTGGATTAGGATTATTAGGATTGGCCCTGTTGATTGCCCTGCTGCCGACCCTAGCTTCGGCTGCCGAACTAGGCGAACCGAACTTCAACACTTTGCAATTTGAAAATAAATGGGTAGAGCAAGATCGGCTGGTTGGTAAGGCGGGCGTAGAGCGGTTCTATACCTGGGGGCCAGCGGTGGCGGGAGCCGAAGCGATCAAAGGTGAGAATTATGTCGAGTCGCCCAATGGTCAACGCCTAGTCCAATATTTCGAGAAGGGCCGTATGGAAATCAACCAGCCCTTTACAAATGGGTCGGTCACGACCGGCCTGTTGGTACGTGATTTGGTAACGGGCCAGCGCCAGGACGGTGATAACACCTTCCTAAGCCTGCCATCCTCGCAAACCCAAGTGGCCGGGGACGATGTAGCGGTCAATCCAACCGCGCCAGTTTACGCCTCCTTTAAGAACATTATTACCTTTGGCACACCCGATGCCAACTCCAAACCAAGTTCGATTAGTAAACCGATCAACGATTTTATCGACAAAGCCGGTACTATCAGCACGATTACGCCGCCCGAACCGCTTACAATTGGGGCTTACCAGGGCGAGACCGGGCATAACATCGCTAAAGTTTTTGAAGATTTTAAGAACCTACGCGGCGCGACCACCGAGCCGATCAGTGGCGCACGCCTCGAAAATCAGCCCGTTTACACCGCCAATCCAACTATCAACGTCTTTGGTTATGCTGTGACAGAGCCATTCTGGGTCAAGACCAAAGTGGCTGGGGTCGAGCGTACCGTGCTGGTGCAGTTATTCCAGCGCCGCGTCCTGACCTACAACCCGGCTTTGAGTGGTCAAAAGGTCGAGATGGGCAACCTGGGCCAGCATTACTACAAATGGCGCTACATCGAGAACGCTTCGACCGCCAACCCACCTACCAATATCCCGGCAGCCAAATGTCTACCCGCCGCCAATATTAGCGGTACGGCTCTCCAGGCTTGCGTCAGCAATCCCTTTCCATCGAAGGGAGCCGACGTAACCGTTTATGGTCGGTTGATTGTGGGCGGCAAGGTTGTGACGGGGGTCGATATGATGACCAGGTGGAATTTTTTCAGCCGACAGGTCGATTGCAACTCGCCCAAAAGTGGGGCCGATGGGATAGCAAGCTGTAGTGTCAATGTCGGCAACGACAACAATGGCTCGACCATCTCTATACAGGTCAGTTTTCTCTATAACAGTCAGGTTTACCAAACCATTATAGAGTTTAATCCGCAGTAGTGGTCAAGAGAGAGATAACACGGATGAACACAGATGGGGTGGATAAACACCGATAAAGTAATAAGAAAGCCAGGTTGGAGTCAAGATTTGGCAATCAAACTTTAGGAGTGTTTATTTTTACCAGTGATGGGCGTGTGTCTGATTTGTCTCGCCCAAGTTTTTGACCGCTCATATTTAACAAGAACATACCGAGGGCCGTTCAGTTAAACGCTGACAACCCGCATTAACCATATAGATACTGGGGCGGCTTCCCAAAAAGAAACCGTAGGCCGGTGACAGACCCAGCAGTACCCGTAACTTAGATTTGAGTTACAGTAAACAACGTGAGAAAGGACAGACCCAATGGCTAAACGTAACCTTTTCTGGTTCGGTATAACTGGGGTTTTGGCATTAGTTTTTACCAGCTTTGCGAGCGTTTTCATGGCTACCCCGGTGGCCGTGGAAGCTTCTAGCCACCGCGAAGCTCCTCTTATCAGCCAGGACCCCGTTGCCGATGCGACCGACTTTTATATGTTCGTCAGCCCGGAGCGGCCCGATACCATGACCTTTATATTGGACTGGATACCGTATGAAGGCCCGGCAGGTGGCCCCAACTTCTTCCGCTTTGGCGACGATGTGCTTTATGAACTACACGTCGATAACAACGGCGACGCACAGGAAGACATCACCTACGAATGGCGGTTTAAGACTGTCATCGTAAATCCGAATACCTTCCTGCACAACACCGGGGTAGTCGGCGAGAACATGGACAAAGAATACAACCTGCGCCAGTACTTCCAAATGGATCGGTTGGACGCACCCAAAGACGGTAGTTGCAAGAATACCCCTCTGGCAAACTGCCCGACCGCCCAGCGCACGACCCTGTTGCGCGACAAGGAAGTCGCTCCGGCGAATGTTGGCCCGGTCTCCTTCCCGGTTTATCCGATGACAGCGGCGAAGGCCGTCCACGACATCGGCAACACTGGGGCTAAAATCTTTGTTGGGCCACGAGCCGATCCGTTCTTCGCGGACGTTGGTTCGTTGTTCGACCTGCTGACGATCCGCAAGTTACCGGGTAATGCCGGTGGTGGCATCAACACCTTTGCCGGGTTCAATGTCCACAGCATCGTCTTCCAGACCCCGATCCGCCGGTTTACTAACAACGGCACGACCCCGACCGACCCGAAAGACCCGGCGGCAGTCGTCGGAGCCTGGATCACCAGCAGCCGCCGCAACACAACCGTGTTGGGTAACGTTGGGGATGCCAGTGGGTTCAAGTCCAGCACGGGACAGTGGGTTCAAATCCAGCGGTTGGGTATGCCTCTGGTCAACGAAGTAGTCGTACCTTTGGGCGTAAAAGATACCTTCAACAACCTGAAGCCCTGGCAGGATGGAGCGGCCTTGCCGTTAGTGCAAGACCCCGAACCAGCCCGCCTACTCAAGGCGCTTTACAAGTTGAATGTACCACCCGCCCCTCGCGATGACATTGTGACAATCTTCTTGAAGGGTGTTCCGGGCCTGAACCAACCGGCTAACGTGACACCTTCCGAGCAACTGCGTCTGAATGTCGCCGTGCCACCTTCGGCTAACCCAAGCCGGTTGGGTATCCTGGGTGGCGACCTGGCTGGCTTCCCGAACGGTCGGCGCATCGGCGACGATGTGATCGACATCGAGTTGCGGGCATTGGCTGGCGCGACTCCCTTCACGCCGGATTACGCCAAGCTTTCACCCAATAATGTCCTGGGTGATGGTGTGGATGCTCCGGCCCGAGCCAGCGAGTTGACTGCCTCGTTCCCCTATCTGGTTACGCCTTATAGTGGGTACTACTACAACTCTTATCTACCGAACGGTAACTTACCCTAATAGCCTATCCCAATAGGCTGCCGGTAGGGGCGACCTTTATGGTCGCCCGGAGCGTAACACACCGGGCGATCATAAAGATCGCCCCTACAAAGACAGGTTTTAAGGATCGATTGGTAGAGCGCAGGGGCCGAAGAAGTTTGCGGCCTCTGCCCCTGAACCGAATGGAGAAGAGCGATGCAATTTTTGAAGCGGTACAAACGTGAGGTGTTTTTGTCGGGAGCCTTGCTGGTGACATTGGTAGCCCTGGTTATTCTGACCGCCCCAACCAACAAACCTGCCACCCCCTCAGCCACTATTGGCGAGGTACTGGGATTGGGCAATCGGGCGGCTTCCGGGAGCGGTGCGGCTCTGACGGATAATCAAATTGCAATCTATCAAGATAAACTTAAAGCAAAACCAAATGACACGGTTAGTTCGGCCCGGCTAGGGCTGGCTTATTTACAAAAAGTACGCGAAGTAGGCGATCCAACTTATTACTCTAAAGCCGAAGCAGTTTTGAAAAAAGCTCTCGAACTCGACGCGAAGAATGTCGAAGCCCTCGGTGGTATGGGAACTCTCTCGCTGGCCCGCCATCAGTTTGCTAAGGCCCTCGAATGGGGCAAGCAAGCTCAGGCGGTCAACCCGAACCTTTCCTATAACTACGGTGTGATCGGGGATGCCCTGGTCGAATTAGGCCGTTACGATGAGGCAGTCGCAATTATTCAACAAATGGTCAATACTCGCCCGGATGTTAGCTCGTATGCGCGGGTCTCTTATTTACGCGAACTCAACGGGCAATACGATGGGGCCATCGAAGCAATGAAACAGGCAGTGGAAGCCGGTGGGCCAACCAGCGAGAACCGAGCCTGGGTTACTTACCAGCTTGGCAACCTTTATTTCAACCGGGGCGATCTGGCAATGGCCGAAGAAACTTACCAACAGGCCCTGCTTACCCTGCCCAACTATGTTTACGCTCAGGTCGGGTTAGCCCGGATCAAAGCGGCCCAGGGCGATTTGGACGGAGCGATCACGGTTTACTCGCAGGTGACGCAACGGATGCCTCTGGCGGAATTTATCATCGAATTAGGCGATCTCTACGGAGCGGCGGGCAAGCCGACCGAAGCAAACCGCCAATACGAACTGGTGCGGGCGATCCAGAAGCTCTACACCCAAAACGGGGTCGATACCGATTTGGAAATGGCCCTCTTTGATGCCGACCACGAATATAATCTGCCGCAAGCACTGGCCCACGCCAAACAGGAATATGCGGCCCGGCCTAGCCTGAAGGCTGCCGATGTGCTGTCCTGGACGCTCTATAAGTCGGGCGATTACAAAGCGGCAGCGGAAGCATCCCAAAAGGCCCTGCGGCTTGGCACTCAGGACAGCCTGATGTTCTATCACGCCGGGATAATCGCAACCAAACAGGGTCAAACTGCTGAAGCGCGTTCTTACCTGGAAAAGGCCCTTTCGCTCAACCCAAATTTCTCGCTCCTCCACGCACCGCAAGCTCGGCAGACCCTGGCCCAATTGGGTGGGCCGGTGGCGGCTAAGTAGGACTGGGGACTGAGGACTGAGGACTGAGTATAGCTTCCTTGTAGCAAAATGCCGAGATAGTGATTGCCTGTAGGAGCGAGCTTCCGCTCGCGATGGGATACCCAGCCATCGCGTCAATCGCGAGCAGAAGCTCGCTCCTACAGATAAGGGGTTAACTTGAGGGCTTTGCATTCTGGTACTGATAGGTATTGGCGGGGCCGGTAGGCCGATATAGTTAAGAAGTAGAGAGAAGTGGATCACGATGAACAATCCAAAATCGTCTGTCCTCGCGTGGGGGGGAATCCAAAATTCCAAATCGAAACGGCTAGTTGGGTTGGGTCTGCTATTGGCCCTGGCAATCGGTTGGCTGGCCCTACCTTTGACGGCGGCGGCTCACCCCCTCGGCAACTTTACGGTCAACCGCTACAGCCGGATCGAGATTGGGTCTGCCGGGGTTAAAATCTACTATGTGCTGGATATGGCTGAAATCCCGACCTTTCAGGAAAAGGATTTGATCGACCTGAACCGGGACGGACAGATCAGCGAAACCGAGCGACTGGCCTACCTCGACCGCAAGGCTACCGAATTGCAGGCCGGTCTGGTTTTGACCGTGGATGGCGCTACTACTCCGCTAAAGCTGATGGATAAACAACTGACTTTCCCGGACGGGCAGGGCGGACTGCAAACCACTCGGCTAACGGCCAGTTTCGAGACGACCGCCCTACCGAACAGCGCTACGGGCCTGGCTTACCAGGACAATAATTTTGCTGACCGGTTAGGCTGGCGGGAGATTGTGGTACGCAATGCAACAGGCGTGGCCTTGCAGCAATCCAGCGTGTCGGCGACTGACCAGAGCAACGAGCTACGCAAGTATCCCGAAGATATGCTTGCCAGTCCCCTGGCGGTTACGTCGGCTCAGGCCAGCTTTAAGCTGGATACCAGTGTGGTCGTCAACAATTCGACCCCCACAGAGACGACCGGCGCGGCAGTCCGTTCGTCGGATAGCTTCGGCGACTTGATTAACGGCAAAGAACTGACGGCGGGCGTGATCCTGGCTTCGCTACTGGGGGCGCTGGTGTTGGGGATGTTCCACGCCCTCTCACCCGGTCACGGCAAAACGATTGTAGCCGCTTATCTGATCGGTAGTCGCGGAACGGCCCGGCACGCGGTTTTTTTGGGACTAACCGTAACGGTCACGCATACCATCGGGGTTTTCGCGCTCGGTCTGATTACCCTATTTGCTTCGCAGTATATCCTGCCGGAAAAACTTTACCCCTGGCTAGGTCTGGCTTCTGGGCTAATCGTGGTGGCGATGGGCGTTACGCTGTTCCGCGCTCGGCTGCGCTTTGCTACCGCAAAAGCTACCCCCGATGCTCACCTTGCTACCGCCCCCGACCATACTCATGAGGATCACGACCACGATCATGACCATAGTCACGACCACGATCACGACCATGACCACGATCACACTCATGAGCATCACGACCACGATCAGACGCTCCAACCCCAATATGCCTACGCTGCTAATAATCCCCTACATGACCACGATCACAATCACGAATCTACCTATGCCGTAGCCTACAAAGAAGTAGCTCACGACCATGACCACGACCACGATCACGACCACACCCATGAACATACACCCCTCAGTCCTCAGTCCTCAGTCCTCAGTCCCCACTCTCACGGCGGTCGGGTACACACGCACCTACCACCGGGAACGGATGGGACGGCGATTACCTGGAAGCGGTTGTTGTTCTTTGGGATTTCTGCTGGGCTGCTGCCTTGTCCGTCGGCGTTGGTAGTGATGTTGAGCGCAATTGCGTTAGGGCGGGTCGCTTTTGGTCTGGTCCTGATCGTCTTTTTCAGCATTGGGCTGGCCGGAACACTGACTGGACTAGGCATAGCCCTGATTTACGCTCGTCGCCTGATGATAAGGGCCAAAGTGGGAGTATCCAGCAAAGTCATTCGGATTTTGCCGGTTGCCAGCGCCTTAGCCATCGCTATCGTCGGATTAGCAATTTCCTATGAGGCCCTACTTCAGACCGGGATACTCAATCGTTGAGAGAGGTATTAGGTGTCAGGTGTCAGGTTTAGGCTGACACCTTTTTTATTTTGCAATTACAATCTTGGTGGCGAGGAGGTTAGTTACTAAATCGTAATTACTCAGCCTGCCGTTTTGGGCGACCACATCGGGTCGCCCCTACCCAAAATCTGTTGTAGGGGCGACCCGATGTGGTCGCCCGGCTTGTGTAATTACTAAATTTCAGCTTTTGTCTGCGTTCTCTGCCTCTCTGCGGTGAGTAGTTATTTTATTCCAGTTGTTTTTATCTGTTTTTAATCTTTTAAGATAGTTTCAGAGCGATGCTAATTCCAAAATCGGGCCAAAAGGGTGTATAATTGGTTATAACTTTTAGGCTTAAAAACCGTATATTAGCTTACAGGACTTTGAGCCGGACAGGGAAGTAAAATTAACTACAAGAATCAACCCTGACAGGAGGATGGCACGCTTATGGCAGACCAATTTACACCGAAGAAAGACGATAAATTTACTTTTGGGCTATGGACGGTTGGTAATCGGGGGCGCGACCCGTTTGGCGACGCAGTACGCAACACTATCTCGCCAACCCGGATTGTCCAAAAGCTTTCTGAATTGGGGGCCTACGGTGTCAATCTGCACGATAACGACCTTGTACCGATGGACGCAACCCCGGCAGAACGCGACCGAATCGTGCGCGACTTCCAGCAAGCCCTCAAAGATCACAATATGCAAGTCCCGATGGCGACCGTCAATCTATTCTATCACCCGGTCTTCAAGGATGGCGCTTTTACTTCAAATGACCCGCGTGTCCGTAACTTTGCGATCCAAAAGACGATGGGCGCGATGGATTTGGGTCACGAACTTGGGGCGAAAATCTTTGTGTTGTGGGGCGGACGTGAAGGTGTAGAAGTTGATGCTTGCCGGGATGCAGGCGACGGCATCAAGCGTATGCGCGAGGCCCTGAATTTTCTGTGCGAATACTCGCTCGACCAGGGCTACGATTATAAATTTGCGCTGGAAGCCAAACCCAACGAACCGCGCTCCGACATCTATTTCCCAACTAGCGGTCATATGCTGGCTTTTGTCTATACCCTGGCTCATCCTGAGATGGTCGGGCTAAACCCGGAAGTCGCTCACGAGCAGATGAGCGGGTTGAATTTCTATCATGGGGTAGCTCAGGCTATCGAAGCCGGGAAGCTTTTTCATATCGATCTGAACGACCAAAAGCCAGGCCGCTACGATCAGGATTTGCGTTTCGGCAGCGAGACGATCAAAGGGATGTTCTATCTGGTCAAGCTTTTGGAGGAAAGCGGTTATAGTGGCCCGCGCCATTTCGACGCGCACGCTTATCGCACCGAGGACGAGGACGGCGTATGGGCTTTCGCCTACGGCTGTATGCGAACTTATAATATCTTGCGCCACAAAGCCCAGCAATTCGCTCAGGATGGTGAAATCCAGGGCTTGCTCAAGGAGTTAAAGGCCAGTTTTGGCCCGGCCCCGGTCGATACCGCCAGCTATAGCTCTGAGACTGCCTCAAAGCTCAAGGCGACTGGCTTCGATCTGAACGCTATTGCGGAAAAGGGCTTGATGTACGAGCAACTCGATCAACTGGTGATCGAACTCTTGTTGGGTGTACGGGGCGCAAATTAACATTGGCAAAGCAACGGTAAATGAGCTTGGATCAAACAATTAACGAACTGCGTTATGGTGGGCCGCAAGTACGTGTCCGGGCCGCCTCTAACATGGCTATCGCCAACGACCCCCAGGTTACACCCTTCTTAATCGAGGCGCTGGGAGACGAAGACTCGGATGTACGAGTGGCGGCGGCAAGGGCGCTTACAATCTACCGCGACCCACGGGCTGTCCCTAGCTTGATCGGGTTATTGCAGGATAAAAATTTCATGGTGACGGAGGCTGCCGCCACGACGCTCGGCTTGATCGGCGACCCGGCGGCGGTTAAGCCGTTATTGGACGTGATCGAGCGGGCCAAGTACTTTGGCCCGGCTACCCCACCTCAACACCAGACTGTTACGCAGGGTATCGTCGCGCTGGGCCGGATCAAAGACCCCCGTGCGACCAATATGCTGCTTAAAACGCTTAAGCACGGTTACAAAAATTCGATCACCGATTGGCACGTCCAGGTACGGCAGGCGGCGGCGTTGGGCCTTGGTCTGCTCGACCAACCGGCAGGCACCACGATGCTGATTGAAACTCTGACCGAGGACGAGCGGCCCGAAGTACGCGAGTCGGTTACAATCGCGCTCAGTATGCTCCGTAGCGAAAACAGCTTCCGGCAGATGGCGGCTAACTTGAGTTTTGCACCCTTCGAGAACCAGGTCAGGCTCTGGCGGCGGCAGGAAGGACTCGCGATTGCTCTCGGTCAACGGGGCGACCGGGCCGCCGTCCCTTATTTGCTGCCACTGGTCGGCAGTCCTTATGCCGAAGTGCGGATCGCGCTATCCGATGCGCTGGTACAACTGGGCGAGACCGAACGGGGTGATGTCTTGATCCAGCTTTTGCGCGACCGTAGCGCCGAAGTACGTGCCGCTGCCGCGCAAGCCCTGGGCCGACTTGGTATTCAAGCGGCGGCAGGCCCTCTCCGCGCCGTCGTCGTCGATCCCGATAAGCGAGTTGCCGGGGCCGCCATGAACGCCCTCGAAAATATCAAGGCCCTGCCGTCAGGAGACTCACGCGGCTACCTGCCCGCCGCCCCTCCCAACAATCCCCCCAACAGCTAGATAATATTTACAATATCCACCAAGTCTTTGTGTCTGTTTCTGACATTGTGAGAGCAATACAAGCAGGAAACAAACTACATATCTTAAAGAGATGTTAATTTGTCACAAGCGGAGAATGTGGGCTTAACAGATGAAGAAGCAATAGGATGGCTACATGTATTATCCTGATCTTTCTATTTATACAGGTAATCTTAATCTAAAACATAACTTTACAATTTTGCAGGTAGGCTGGCTTGAGGAAAATCATCCTTTCCAACAAGGGGAAACTTCAGACGAATTTAAATCCAGATTAGAAATTTTTTGTTTGAACCCGCCTTGGATGACATTAGGATTTCATCATACTTGTAGTTTATGTAAACCTTCTTTGTATCCCTCATCTAGGATGTTTATAGATCGAGCTGGAAAAGTGGAACTTGGTTCTAGTGAAATTGCGGTACCTGGGTCTAATAATATCCTGTATTTGGCCCCAGATTTGATTTATCATTATGTAAACCATCATGATTATCAACCACCTATTAAATTTATAACAGCTATAATAGAAAGCCCATTACCGGGTTCATTAGAATATAAAGATATAATAGAAATAATTCCAACCAATACCAAAATATCGTTAGAGGGCCGATTTGAAATAGGCCAAAATATCATTCAGCCTAATACAATGCCTCTGGGGCATGAGTTTTATTTTTATCAGGGTAAACTACTCACCCAAGATAGTGGAATTATGTTATTATCAATATGGGGTAAGATTATAGAAGCTATCGGTGGAGTTGAAGCTATAAATAATCAAGTGGTCGTAGTTATGGGTGAGTTTCATTTTTTTGAGGATAAGAAATTTCTGGATGTGCAATCATTAAAATTAAAAGAACAGTTTCATCACCTACAGTTAGGGCTACGCTAGGAGCAGCGATCCACACCAAAACCAATCGCAATCTGACCACTTACGCTTACCAACTCGGTATGTGATTATTACCCTTTCTAAATCGAAGCCTTCGCCGGGCGCGAACGGCGGCGCATCGAGAACCGCCAGCGACGCGGCCACCAGCGTCGGGGCCGTACTAGCAGCACCGCCAACCCCAGCGAAACCACGATTATCACGCCATAAATCCCTAGCTGAACCGGCCAGATACTCGGCAAGCTGTAGAAATGGGTGGGGATATAGGTTCCGGGGGGGTACGGCCCACGATTCGAAGTGTTGCTGTAAAAGCTGCGGTTGAAATATTCTTTGGGTAGACCATTGGGTAAATCCAAAAAGGGGTTTTGGGTCGCCGCCCCAAAGGGGTTGGTGACAACCGTCGAGAGTGAGGCCAGGGGGCTAAGATAGGCCAGCGGATGCGGGTCGGGCGGGGCTTGGAAAAAGACCGCCGCAGGGTTGACTGGCTGTCCAGGGTTGTTGTTATTGGCGTTCGAGGACGAGACGGCGGGCGTATCGACCAGCAGATTGGCAAAAAGGCCGCTCCCCAGTACCAAGCCAAAGGACACCAGATAGGCCACCACCGTCGCAATCTGCACCTTGCGGATCATAGTGCTGACCAGGAGTGAAAGCGAACCAATCGTCAGGGCGGTCACGCTCAAAATCAGGCTGGTCAGGAGCAGTTGGCCCGGATTGATCCCACCAAACAAAAAGGCCATCGCAAAGAGCGGCAGCGATAAAAAGAGCAGCAGCAGCACATAAGCCAGCGACATTATAAGCTTGCCGATCACAATCGAAAAAGAAGACAGGCGGGTCGTCAGCAGCAGATCATAAGTCTGGCGCTCCTTCTCGCCCGCGATAGCACCCGCCGTCAGCGCCGGAGTTATAAAGACCAGCATGACAAGCTCGAAAGAGGCCAGCGCTCCAAAGACCTGTGGCCCTATCGAAGCGGCTTCCAACCCGGTATTCTTGCCCTCGTCGCGCAAATATCGCATCGTGCCGACCCCAATCACCGCCAGCGTCGCCAAATAAAGCGTGATGGTCAGGAGCGAACGCCAATTTCGCATCCGCGACAGCAGTTCTTTGGACAGCACCGCCCCCATTGCTTTCAGGCCCATCTACTTTGCTCCTTTATAGTTAACAGGTAAATTAACAGGGATAAACAG
The DNA here is from genome assembly GCA_038210655.1 of Chloroflexia bacterium. Taxonomy (GTDB): domain Bacteria; phylum Chloroflexota; class Chloroflexia; order Chloroheliales; family Chloroheliaceae; genus 54-19. Next base: position 45,036 of record JBBQWM010000007.1, on the reverse strand, counting down.
GATTAACAGGATAGAATTGACTTTTAGAACCGATCCGAAAGCTCATCTTGTGTGACATTGCTCCGTCAATGGATAAAATCTATGGGCAGAGCCATATCCAACAAAATACCCGCTCCCCTGTCTGACATTGCCCCATCGGTAGACGTTCCCCTTCATCCCTCATCCCTCATCCCTTCATCCCTCATCCCTCATCCCTGACCCCTCTCACTTCTGGCGACGCTCCCGGCGGCCTCGCTCAAGCTTGTCCTCTTTGCGGCGACGGGCGGCATCCTGCTCGTCCGGCGGAGCGGTGTTCTCGGTAACGCTCATAAAAATATCTTCGAGGTTGCTGCGCTCGACCGTAAATTGCGTCACCGGCAGTCCGGCCTGGATCAAGGCCGCCAGAGTCCGCCGCAATTCGCCTTCTCCGCCCCCAAAATCGACCCACACTTCCCCACGTTGCGGGTCGGCTTTTAACTCGCTCTCAGGGGCCAGGGCCAACTCTTTCTTCAAAATAGTAGCGGTTTGCTCAAAATCGGAGGCCGCCAAGATCATGGCTGATTCTGGAACTGCCCCTTTTTCCGGGTCGTCCAGCAGTTTATAGCCTTCGGTTTCGGTCTTGATGGGCGGGTTCGGCTCTGTGTCATCCGCTACCGACGAAAACTTGATGCGAAGGGTTTGCCGCCGGGCGTAGAGCCGCAAAATGTCTTCGACCGGGCCACCCGCCAGAAAATGGCCCCGGTCTATGATCCCGATATGACTGCACAACTCGGCTAGTTCGGGCAGGATATGGCTCGATACCAAAATGGTCTTACCCATGCGCTGTAGCTCCTTGAGCAGTTCGCGCATCTCGACACGGGCGCGTGGGTCAAGGCCACTGGCTGGCTCGTCCAAAAGCAAGACCTGCGGGTCGTGAACCAGACACCGGGCCAGGCACAAGCGCTGCTTCATCCCCCGCGAAAGCGTCTCGACATAAGCGTCCCGCTTGTAGCCCAGTTCGACCAATTCCAGCAGATCGTTTAGCAACTTGGTGCGCTTGCCGCTACCCACACCCTGCGTCCGGGCATAAAATTCGAGGTACTCTAGCACGGTCAAGTCGTCGTAAACCCCAAAGAAGTCGGGCATATAGCCAATCACGTCGCGTACTCGGCTGGCCTGCCGCACCACATCGTAACCCGCGATAGTGGCTTGCCCGTCACTCGGTTCGAGCAAAGTCGCCAGGATTTTGATAGTGGTAGTCTTGCCCGCCCCGTTTGGCCCGATAAACCCAAAAATCGACCCCGGCGGAACCGCAAAGCTAATATTATCGACCGCCTTAAACCGCCCGTAACGCTTGGTCAAATTCTCGACCGCAATTAGGGGAGTCTGGGCCGGTTGAGGCGGGATTAAGGGGTTCTCTTCTAGCTCAATCGTCATTCTAGCTCCTGCGAATTTGAGTTTGTATTGTTTAGCTTCTCAAGAACATTATAACAACTTATGAGCCAATTTTGCCAACCAAAAAGTAATCTGATAATCTGGTCAATATAATCAGCCTTGACAACAATCACTCTTGACAACAATCACTTTTGGTGATAATCTGTTAGAGTGAGTAATAATTTTTTCTAAGTCCTATAGCAAAAGGACGGGATATTGACCCCCTGTAGGAGCGAGCTTCTACAGACAATTCTATCGCTCAAGGGCTTTGCTTTCTGCTATAAGAACCCTACTAAGTACAGAGCTTACTGAACAAAAATGGAAGCAGATTTCAATCCTAAACTAAAGAAACCAATCCAGTTGGATGAAGTGGAAGGGCCGCCTAACTTACCCCCTCCATTAATGGTTTGGAACAGCTTTTTAGTTTGGAAAACCTTTGAAAAGATTAAAGGCCAACTCGAACAAGGGCTTTTGCCAACCGGACTAAAAATGCCGCACAATTCGGTTTTGACTATGTTACAAGCAGGACCACTTAGCCAGGTCGCTTTAGGTCTCCGGCTTAACACAGACCGGACTACAATGGTAGACCTAGTTGACGAACTGGAACACAAGAGCTTAGTGGAGCGTCGCCGCAACCCAAATGACCGACGCGCCTACGATGTAACACTAACCGATCAAGGGCGGCAGGTCTTAGCCGAGCTTCACCAAATTATTACCGAAATAGATAATCGGCTATTTAGCCGTTTATCCGAAAACGAACGGCATCAGATGAAAGAGTTGCTTTTAAAAGTTTTGGAATAATTCTTCCAATTGCAGCTCTTATAGTTTTAGGAGGAGATTTTTATGAGTGCCAAAGAAATTGTCCAAAAGCATTTACGAGCGGTTGAAGCAGGCGATTGGGAGACGGCTCTGGCTTGCATCGGCGATAACTATGTCTTGAAGGGGATTGTCCCTTTTCCAGTTAGTTTGTTCGTGAAGGTCGGGAAAAAAGAGGCCCTACGGATGCACAAACCCCGCAAGCAGGCCCTACCTGACTTCAAGTTCAATGAGAAAGTGCTGGAAGAAACCGCTGATCAGGTAAAGTTTCAGGTGAACCTTTCCGGCACTCACGCGGGAGTAATTGATTACACTGGGATATTGCGAGGGGTTCCAGTAATCGCTCCTACGGGTAAGAAAGTTAACCTGCCGGATGAATACTTTACCTACTTTGTAGAAAATGGTCTGATTGTTAAAACCATTGGAGAAATCCCCAAAAATGCCGGAGTAAAGGCCCTGGTGCGAGCTGTCACCGAATAAGGAGAGTTTAGATGCACAAGAAAAGTTTATTATTTGGGCTTATTTTGTTAGTGGCTTTAGGTCTAACCGCTTGCGGGGACTCGACCACTACATTACCAACTGCCCTGGCTCCAACCAGTGCTGCTTCCCCTGCAACTACTATTAAAGCTACCCCTTTGCAGACTTTGACGACCCTACCCCTTGCAAACCCAACCACTGGGGTGGGGTCTCCTTCGTCGGGCTTAGCCACCACGATAACGGTTGCGGGTGGCGGCTCGTCCGCCAAACCCATCAACACCAAACCAATCACTTACGCCGATAGCAACTGGACGGTCTTTAATTCGGACATCGTTGATACAACCGCCGATAAAAAAACGCTGGCCCTAACTCTTAAACAAAGAGCCGGGTGGGCCGCCAATAACCAGGCGGCTTTGGTCTTTAAGTTAGTGACCGGCAATTTCAAAGCCACTGCTACAGTACGCGCCCGCAAAACTTCCGACCCTGCTCAACCTCCGGCCCTCCGGCCGAGCCTGGGTGGAATAATGGCGCGAAATCCGGCAGGGGTAGATCAAGGTCAGCCGGAGAATTATGTTCACATTGTCATCGGTGCTTCGCCTAATGGCCTGGGGGTAGAAACTAAAACTACACTTAATAACGATACTAAGTACGACGCTCCAACCTGGGACTCAGGTGACGCTCAATTGCGGCTGTGCAGGGTGGGCAACACTTTCAGCCTTTACAAACGTCATATCGACGACCCTGTCTGGGTTCTCGCTACCAGCTATAACCGACCTGATTTGCCACAGACCTTACAGGTTGGTGCTAATATTTATTCGTTTCAAGGTCCTGACCTGCAAGTTAGCTTCGATAATCTGACAATTGAACCCTTGTCCGGTCAAGCTGGCTGTGAGTAGTTTGGGAGAGGATTAATTGCCGGGGATTACACACATCTCAAAATCAGGTTCAAAGTCTACTCTAATTAGCACCGCTGGTTGAGGTCAAAAAGAAAGATGTGTGTAATCCCCAGCTACGAATTTGAGTCTCTATTAGGGATATTATAACTGCTACTAAGGGACTCAAAAATAATAAAATATCCCAATGTAGGGGCAACCCTGGGTGGTTGCCCGTGAACACCTTGCGCGGTCAATGAGGGCAACCACCAGGGTTGCCCCTACATTGGGACAATTATTTTTATTTACTTCCCTAAGCTTTACTAAAGCAATTGTAAAATTATTGACCCGTTTTGGTAATGGGGACTCTTGTGATCGCCCTCTGAGACCTCACTGTGTTCACGGGCGACCATCCAACCAGTTGACAGCCACCCCTACCAGTCCAATCTCTTTGAAACTTATTAGAAAACCACCGTTGTTTAGCTTCTCAAGAACATTATAACAACTTATGAGCCACTTTTGCCAACCAAAAAGTAATCTGGCTAGGCTATAGGATTTCGGGCCGGTTTCTGTTAAAATCATTAGCAGGCTTTGATAGAATTGAAGTTGAAAGAGTTTCCGCTTTGGGGGTAGCGAAACAAAAGTAAACTGGCTTCATCACGCAAGCAATATAGTCGGGAATTGGTTTAGAAATTGGAGGCAAAGGTTCTTTTGCCAGCGGTTTCAATCCAAAATCAGCTATAACTCGGCAGGATCAAATCTAAAATCCAAAATCTAAATTCTAAAATCTTGAAGAACCAGAAGGGGCAGACCGATGAACGGTAATCAAGTGCTGGGGTATCTGGCGCGGAATGACAAGTGGTTTTTGGGTGGCGGCAAGATGGCGTTATGGGCGCCCGAATTTCCGCTCTGGTTAGAACAGCCCGGCTTCTGGGATCACGCCTGCTACCTCGATTACAAGGTCGGGCCGCTCTTTACGATAGCGATTATCGACGACCGAGGGCGCGAGGTCACGCCCCAATTTTTGGAACGCTTCTGGCAGCCCGACCATTCCAGCCAGCTTTACCGGGACAAATCGCACGGGCTGGTTATCAGCGAACGGCGGGCGATGCTGCCCTGGGACGTACTGTGCAGCACCTTTGAATTCGCCAACTCGCTCCAACGGCCCCAGAGTTATGATGTGGTGGTCTGGACGGCCCAGGAACGCTTCGAGAGCAACGGCCTTTACGAACTGGATAGCTGCCGGGTGCGCGACCACGACGGGATGTTATTATGGCGTAGGCGAGTGCGCGACCCCCGTATCCAGCCTAACCCCCAAACCCCGGACGAAGGGGTGATGATGCGTTTTGTAGTCGCGCTGGGTGGCAGTCGCCCGCTTAACAGCTACGGCATCAAGACTTCCGACCGGCAACCCAATTACCCGCGCTTCAAGTACAGCCCCTTTTACGAAAAGCTGGGCGAGTTCGGACATCTGGGCAACCAGACCCCCGCCTCCCTCGACCCTAACTTTGGCGGCCTGACCTATTTTGGCCTGCACTACAAAATAAACCTCCCGGCGGAGGGTCGGGTGCAGTTTAGCGTCTATGCCTCGATTGCTTCCAGCGACGAAGAAGCATTGGTCAATCTGTCGGTAGCTCGGCGGGGCGACAACATTTCCAAAGTAGCCGCTTCGACCGAACAACTCCCCACCCCGGAAGAATCGCCTACCCGCGAGAAACGCCCGACCATGCCTTCTAAACGTCACTGGCGCGAGTATTTTGAGGGTGTGCCGGACTTTACCTGCTCCGACCCCTATCTTCAAAAATACTACTGGTATCGCTGGTTCGGCTTGCGGCTGAGTACCGTAAAGGCCAAAGACGAGCGCCTGGGTCTGCCCTATCCCTGTATCTTCGAGGGGATCAACCTGGGCTGGTTCCGCCAGCACATCACCTATAGCGCCCAATGCCATATGCTCGAAACGCGCTGGATGTACGACCCGGCAATCGCGCAAGGTTCGCTGCTCAACTTTGTAACCAATCAGCTTGAGGACGGCTCTTTTCCAGGAGTGATTAAGAATATCTATCAGGGCGACCGCAGCTTACGGATCGGGGTCGCCTTTTATCACGCTAACTGGGGGATGGCGGTGCGCGAATTGCACCGCATCCACCCGGACGTGGTCTTTTTGGAAAAGATTTATCAACCGCTTACGCGCTACCTGACTTATTTCGATCAAATACGCGATGCCGACCACACCGGCCTTTACGATGTACTAAACCATTGGGAGACCGGGCAGGAATTTATGAGCCGCTATCAAGAGGTGGACGAAAATTCCGATAAAGGTGGCCCGTTACGGCTAAAAGGGGTCGATGCCACCGTTTATATCTATCAGTTGCAAGAAACGCTGGCATGGATGGCCGACCAGTTGGGCCATTACGACGAGGCAGGACGCTGGCGGGCCATGTCCGAAAAGACCCGGCAAGCGGTCTTAGGTCTGATGTGGGACCCGGAGCAGCAGTTCTTTTTTGATGTAAACCCGGCTACCATGCAGCGCACCAAAGCCAAAGCTGCCACCGGCTTTTATCCGTTTATGGCTCCGGGTCTGGCGACAGGCGAACACCTGGGCGCTTTCTATCGTCATCTGTTCAACGAAAAAGAGTTCTGGACACCTTATCCGGTTCCGACCACCAGCCTGGACGACCCGACTTTTAGCCCCGACGGGGAATGGAAAGACCAAAGGTTGGTCTGCCCCTGGAACGGTCGCACCTGGCTAATGACCAACAGCCACGTAGCCGAGGCACTTTGCCGGGCCGCTCTCGAAGTGGACGCGACCCTTCAGCCGCAGGCGGTCGAATTTCTTAATCGCTTTATTCGCATGCTCTTTTTAGATGGCGACCAGGATCGCCCTTCGTCCTACGAATACTACAACCCGCTCACCGGGCAGGCTCCTTTCTTCCGGGGGACGGAAGATTATATGCATAGCTGGATCGTAGACCTGATTATAAAGTATGTGGTCGGCGTGCAACCCGGCGATGACGGCAAGCTGCAAATCCGACCATTGCCCTTCAATCTGGACTTCTATACCCTGGATCGGCTAAAGATCGCCGGGCATACGCTCAAAATTAGCTGGCGAATGTCGGAAGGGGTCGGTCTGCCGCTCCAAAACCCGGTCGGGCTGGCGGTCTGGGTCGATGGCACACTCGTTGCGCAACGCCCAACGTTAGGGCCACTGGAGATACAGCTTTAAGGAAGTAGAATGATAACCGATATTAATCACCAAATAACAAGTCGAAGTGATCTTTTTCCGGCTGAGAAAATAACACGCGCTATTATTGGGGCGCTTTGCTGGAAGATCGGTTTGAAGTATGCCGATGAATTGGTGCTGGAAATTGGAGCCAGAATACCTCACACTCATCCTAAATTGTTGGGCAAAGAAAAAGGGGAATGGAGACTGGGTTCGCGCGGTACAGGTTGGGTGCTTCTGCGAGGTGATGAAACTATAGTAAATTTTGAAGCTGATGCAGTCGAGATCAATCAAAAAGTGCAGGCAGTCGAAGATACTACTATAACCCGCTTTGAAATTACTTATCCTGAACTTGGCCTGAATGTTGGGTTCAATAACGGGTACACCTTAAAGATTTGTCCTACGCCCGAAGATGCGGAAGATGATCTGTCTTACTGGGAACTGTACTGTCCACCCGACCGGATGGTGCTTGAATTTGGCCCTGGCAATCAATGGTGGTACACCCGGTCGGGTAGGCCGCATGCGGGCGAGGACGAGGTTGAGGAGTAAATTATAGTTGGGACGGGGCAACATTTAGCTTTACATACTTAAAGCAGGCTGATTTGCTAACCAGGACTACGTTACCACATTTTAGCTATAACTATCACTATGTATGAGTGGGCGGGTGGGTAGATAATATGAAACAAGAAACAGATTATATCTTACAGTTTCGCAAGCGGATAATGTATTTTTTTGCCGTGCTAGGGCTGACCGGCGACCTGGGCAATTTTGTAGCGGGGGGCTTCTTTGGCTCAGGCTTTAACGGCTCTATAAGTCCGACCCGTATCTTTACCAATGTAGCAATGGTAGTTCTGTTTATCACGCTTTTTGTGCTGGCCCGCCTGAACAAGCTCACCTGGGCCGGGGGTATTTTTTGTACGGTTGCCACTATCACCCTGAGTATTAGTTTGTTTAGCCCGTCCAATACCAACAGCTATATCGGATTGGATAGTTATATTGGAACGATTTATATTCTGGTAATCGTAATAGCTGCCGCCTTTATTAGCCCGGCAGCCACTATTTTCTTCGGAATAGTGACTACCAGTCTTTATGCCTCGATTTGTAGCTATCTCATTAGCCGCTTGCCGCCACCGGCCCCTGCCGAAAAAGGGGCAAACGTTGCAATCCTCGCTTTAATAATGATAGCGACAATGGTGCTTTTGGTAGGTTTTAGCAGTAGCCTCGGTCGTTTGCTACGGTCGGCCCGGCAGCAGACCGATGAACTGAGCCAGCTTAATAGCACTCTCCAACAGCAACGCCAGCTTCAAGCCCAAATTGCCCGGCAGATTAGCGAACTAACTTCGGTCTTGAGTATCATTTTCCGGGAGCAGAACGCGGCCAGTCAAACCCAGGCTACGATGGTCAGCAATATGGCTGCGACTACCCAGGAACTGGATGCGACGGCCCGCAAAATTGCCGATAGCGCTCTATCGGTGGCGACGGTAGCCGAGAAAGCTCAGAAAAGCGTCGAAGTTGGGCAACAGACGGCATTTCAGGGGGTGGGCGCAATTGCCTCCATGCGGCAGCGCGTCCAGGATATTAATGATAACATGCATACGCTCGATCAGCAGATTGAACGAATCAGCGAAGTGACCAATATTATCGGCGATATTGCCGATGAGACTAATTTGCTGGCGCTCAACGCAACGATAGAAGCCGCCGGAGCGCGGGAATATGGACGGCGCTTTGCGGCGGTTGCCGACGAGGTGCAGCGTTTAGCACGCCGGGCTTCCAATGCGGTCGAGCAAATCCGAGAGATGGTAGGCGAAGTCAATCAGGCCAGCCGTACCGCGCTTTTGGCGACCGAGCAAGGGCTACGTGAAGCCCAAGTCGGCGACCAACTGGTCGGTAGCCTGACGGTCGCCAACGAGGATGTCAGCCATCTGGTAGCCCAAACCTCGACTCTGGCGAACAATATCGCCGAGGCTACCAAACAGCAGCGCGAGGCCAGCGCCCAGATCGTAGAAGTGATCCAAAAAATAATCGTGACAGCCAATCGGCTAATCGAAGTCGGTGACGAAGTTAGCCGGGTAGTCGGAACCCTGGAGGACGCTTCCGAGCGCCTGAACCAGACCAGCGCCCCTAACTTAAACGGTTCGACCCCTCATTTGCTGGCCGAGCCACTCAATAGCAAGGCTCCTACCCATGCTGCCGATAGTAGCCCAAACCCTGGCTCCCAGCCTCTTTTTAGTTTCGAGGCAGAGCCGGAAACGCTATCAGGCAAGGGCAAAATACGTTAGATAGTCAGGGATAATTCAGGGATTATTTTGAAAGTACTCTTGGTTCAACTGCCGGTTCCCGATAATCGGTTTTCTAATTTGCCACTGGCCCTCGGCTACCTCAAGGCCATGACGGACGCGGCTAACCTTCCCGGAGTGCGGGTCGAACTGCTCGAAGCCGAAAGCCAAAACCGGGGTGGAGACGCTTTTCTGGTAGATACAATCCTGGCTCATTCGCCCGATCTGGTTGGCTTCTCGCTCTATACCTGGAATAGCAGCCGTACCCTCGGTCTGGCCCGCGCCCTCAAACGGCTTGCGCCCGAAATAATCGTGGTTGGTGGTGGCCCGGAAGTCAACCATGACGGCGATTTTATACTAGCCTCCACCGACTTCGATTTTCTGGTGCTGGGCGAAGGCGAACGTACTTTTGTCGAATTGTTGCAAACTTTGAACCAGGGGCAGGCTGCCATAAGCGGGATTAGGGGGTTGGGTTATAGAACAGCCAAAATGTCAGCTGCTGGGGATATGTCTCCACAGGCCAGCCATAATTCCTACAAGATGCTTCCCATTTCTAAACAGTGGCATTTTAACCCGGCGCAACCGGCCCTGGAAGATGTCAATCTCGTGCCTTCGGCCTATCTGAGCGGGGCCTTAGAAAGTCACCTGGGGCGCTATATGTCCATCGAGCTTTCGCGTTGGTGTCCCTCGAAGTGTAGCTTCTGCTATTACGGACGACAGGATTTACCACGCGGCGGCAAACGCTATTTCGAGATCGAGCGGGTGCGGCAGGAATTGCTGTTCGGCCTCGAAAGGGGCGTAGAACAGGTTCATTTTGTCGAGGCGAACTTTAATACCCTGCCGCATTTGCCACGTCTTTATGAGACTATCCGAGAGACGGAAGCTAACCGCAAAATGAGCTTTTACGCCGAATTGCGGGGCGAAGCGATTGACCAGGCCGAAGCCGAACGGCTGGCACAGTGCAATTTCGGAACGGTCGAAGTTGGGCTGCAATCGGCAGTGCCGGAGGTTCTGGCGCGAGTACAGCGCAAAAACCACCTGCCTCGGTTGGTGCAGGGCGTACATAATTTGCGTTCGCAGGGGATCGAAGTTTTTCTGGACGTAATTTTGGGGCTGCCGGGCGAGACAACCGAGACCTTCCAACGCACGTTGGCTTTCGTCGAGGATAACGACCTGGCCCCCTACGATCTTTTTCAGCTTCAGATGTTGCCGGGAACTCAACTCAAAGCCGAGGCTGAGGCCGGGCAGCACGGCATGCGCTGGCAAGTTGCTCCACCCTATTTTGTTCTCGAAACCGCCGACCTCTCATTTGAAACGCTAGGCCAGTTGCGCCGGGAAACCCTCTCCCGCAAAGGCGACGATCCGACCGCCGTCCCCGGTATGCCACAACCCGGCCCTTTTGCGCTGGCTTTTGGCGAGGCTGAGGGGGTAGAAGCTACAGAAGCAACCGGCCCGGTCGAGCGAGTTTTGCTCGACTTAACCGAGCGGTTGAAAATCCGCTCAGACTCGTCCTTTATCGATGCTTTAGCACGCCGGTTGGGGAGTCAGGTAACGCTCTGGCTGACACTAGGACAGGCCGGAAAAGCCGTGCTTGACGAGGCCGAGACGGTTTTGCAAAAACTGTCCGAACCTAACCCCTCCGGGGTCTGGCAGCTATTTGTAGAAACCGACCAACCCTTGAGTCAATCAGAGCAAATCCGCCTTTGTGACGCAATTTATCACGAAGAAGATTACCTCGACCGGGTGGCGGTCTTTGCCCAGACAGAGCGGACGGCTAACCGGGTAAGTCGCTGGCCTTCGCTCAACTTTTTCCAGCTACTCCCTTTTCAGACCGACCTACTTGAGGAAGCGACTACCACAACCGTCTGGAAGGTGATTTTGGAAGAAAGCGAAAGCGCCGAGCAATGGAAGGGGCAATTGGCCCCGGCCCTTCAGACCCAGGGTATTGGGTTACAGGTAGTTACCCCGTTGGGTTGCTCACCTGCGAAGCTACAGGCGACTCTCGAAGGGCTTGAGTTGGGCCAAAAAAGGCTCTGGCTGACCGATTGGAGGCTGGCGGCAGGGTTGGCCTATGCCAGTGCCGAAGATAGTACCGAAACCCTGACCGGCCTCGACTACCCCCTGACCGTGCGGCTACACTTTAACGTCAGGCAGTACGAACGGCTCAGACCCGCCAGCCTGGAACGGGCCGCCTTGCGGTGGGCCTTGGTTGGGGCAGAATTATAACTTTAGTCTAAACCAGTTATATAAAATGTGACAAAAGCCATTGCAAGTTGAGCGATTTGGTATTATTTATACTATGCAAACAATTTATAAAGAACTGTAGGTTTCGGTCAGACTATAACTTGCCTGACCAGGAAATAACTGAGCGATGAACTATCTCAAGGTTTCCTAAGTACCGCAAAAATAAAAAAACAGGTATGGTAGTATGGTATTTAGACTCAAAAATAGGTTATAATTAGTAAATACACATCCCTATCAGGCTGTGAACGATTACACGATAACTACTATAATGGTGCAAAGCTATAGTTTGTGTTGATAAAAAAGAAAGGCAGATAGTGAGATGACTGCCCGGACCAATCTACAAGTGCAACTCGATCAATTAATCTTAGAGCAGGAAGAACCGCCCCGCCATTTTTACGATATTGAAGAGAACTTTTGGCAATTACGCGAGGAGCTTGGTGATATGCCTGACCCTACCCACAACTTGTTGGTCGATTACCTGCTCCAAATCTTGCGCTTCTTTTATCAACTAAACCGCTTTGTGGTCGAGCGCGAGATAAAGATTTACGGCACTGGGCAGTACAAAGAAAAGCCGCTCTACCCCGATGTCTTCGTGCTAAAAAGTCGCGAGGAGTTAAGCGAAGGGAGCTATCAAATCGGGGTAGATGGGCCAGCGCCCGAAGTGGTGATCGAAGTCATCTCGAAGAACAAGCCCTCCAACGATTTGATAAAGAAGCCACCGCGTTACGAAGCGTGGGGGATAACGGAGTATTTTGCCTACGACCCTAGAGAGCGCAAGAGCGAAAGCAACACACCACGCTTGTACGGCTGGCGGTTGGTGGAAGGCAAGTACGAGCAACTAAAAGCGGACAGCGCCGGACGGATGTGGAGCGAGCAGTTGGATAGCTGGCTGGTGCCGGACGGAGAGATGCTGCGCCTGTTTGACCGAGAGGGCAACCAAAGGCTAACTGATGCCGAGGCGGCCCACCAAGCTAAAGAAACCGAGCGCCAAGCTAAAGAAACCGAGCGGCAAGCTAAAGAGACCGAGCGGAAGGCCAAAGAAGCCGCCCTCCAACGCGAAGCGGCAGCTTTACAGCAGTTAGAAACCGAACGGCAAGCTAAAGAAGTTGCTCTACAACGTGAAGCTACCGAACGAAAGGCCAAAGAAACTTTGCAGCGTGAGATTGAGCAGATGGGCGAGAAACTCCGTCGGTTAGAGCAAGGTGAGGTTTAAACGATAGCATAAGCGTTCACGAGGGTATGATGGCCCTAACTGAGACCCTTCGTGGCCTTACTCTCTTTGGGGGCGGCGGCTCAGGGGGACAGGACTGCGTAGTTACTATAATTAAGTATAATCGAAATCAGCGAGTTTCATGGGAAAGTAAATTGCCCGTATTTATAGATCAAATACCAGCCCAGACCAATCACAATTGAAGGAGAGACTGCCGATGGCAACGGGTGAATTAAAACGGATTGGACAATATGAAGTACGAGAAGTAATCGGACGGGGCGGAATGGCTACCGTTTATCGAGCTTACCAGCCTAACTTAAACCGGGAAGTAGCCATCAAAGTCGTACTCGAACAATACGCGGATAACCCCAACTTTATGGAACGTTTTCGGATTGAGGCTCGCAGCATTGCCGGGCTAGACCACCCCAACATTTTGGCAATTTATGATTTTGGACAGGAAAACAATGTTCCTTATATCGTAACTCAATTGGTTCCGGGCGGAACCTTGCGTGACCGCTTGGGGTTGCCGCTCGATTTAAGGCTTAGTGCCAAAATTATAACCCAACTTGCCAATGCACTCGAATATGCCCACGAACGAGGTTTTGTCCACCGAGATGTCAAGCCTGCCAACGTTTTGATGGACAAGCGCGACCGGGCTATTTTGAGCGATTTCGGCATTGCCAAGCTGATGCAGGAAAATACGGCCCACCTGACGGCGACCGGAACCGGGATCGGAACCCCCGAATACATGAGTCCTGAACAGGGCATGGGCGACCCGGTGGACGGGCGCAGCGATCAGTATTCGCTAGGGGTAGTTTTGTATGAGATGCTGACGGGGGTCAAGCCTTTCCGCGCCGATACCCCCATAGCGACCGTGATGGGCCACGTCAGCCGACCCTTGCCCGACCCGCTGATGTACAACAACCAGCTTACTCCCCAAATCGTAGCGGTACTTACGACCGCCCTTGCCAAATCCCCTCAAGATCGCTTTGCTAACATGATCGAATTTGGTGAGGCTTTCGAGGATAGTGTTAATTCGACGCTTGGTCCATCCCGTCCTTCGGGGCCAGTTACACTTCCGACCTGGCCGGGTAATAAATCGGATACCGGGCCGCTTACTCCACCACCGCCACGCCCTGCGACCGGCCCGACCACCGACCCCACTCGCCGAATGGATTCGGGTCAAAAAGCCGATGTCTACCGCCCGATTACGCCGCCACCACAACCGGTTAGGCCAGTGACACCATCGCCGCCGATGCCCAGAAATGAAGTGGTTAGGCCGGTGACACCACCGCCGATGCCCAGAAATGAACAAACCCATCTAGCTACGCCACCGTCTGGGAGCAGGCCACCTATGCCCGGCCCACCGCCGCCGCACGGTTCGTATAGTCCGCCCCCTTCCGGGCCATATCCGCCCGCTACCCGCCAGCCGGAAGAACGGAAAAAAGGTGGTTTATGGTTGCCACTTGGCATTGGGGGAGCCGTTTTGGTTGCTCTACTGGTAGTAGGGCTGCTAGTTCTGTTGCCCAAAGATTCTTCAACAGTTACACCGACCCCACAAGCCGCTAATCTTCCCACGCCGACTGTTACGGTAAATATAGTGCCGACCACCGCCCCGGTAATTGCTACAACTGTCGCGCCGACCACGGCCCCGGTAGTGGTTACGACCGCCGCGCCGAGTGCTACGCCTGCCCCAAGCGCGACCTCTACCAACACACCCGCGCCAACCGCTACGCCTGCCCCAACCGTTACTCCCACTCCGCCACCTCTGGTGGTCTACGGTTCCGGGACGGCCCGGCGGGGTGATGTTGACCCGGTTACAGCCGCCGATGCAACGAGTGAGTTCGACACCGGGGCCGAGATATTCGGCTTCTTCAATGTTGAGAATGCTCAGGTTAATGTGGATGAACTCGAAGTAACTTTGATCGCCAATGGCGCAGCGCAACCGCCTTTGAAGGTCAAGTTATCCAAACCCAAAGGTTTCCAGACCTTCTCATTTGGCAAGAAGGAACCGGGCGACTACAAGTTTGAAGTCCGTTACAACGGCAATCTGGTCGGTAATCAACCAGAGTTTAAGGTCGTGGCAGCCCCTACCCAACCGCCGGTAGTCCAGACCACCCGGCCACCGGTCAATAATACGACCCAGGCTCCACCGCCCAATACTACCAAACCACCCGTCAACACGCCCCCGCCTCCCAAACCAACAGTTTGTCAGGTAGGTTGTTAAGGGGTTTGATTTAATAGAGTTAGGCGCTGCCGGTTTGGATTTGCCGAACCAGGAGCGCCCTCGGCAAGTTAAACTTGCTGACTGAACCGCAATACGGATTTCTTGCTCCACTTCTGTATAGTAATATTATACTAAGAATATTTTGCAGTGTAATCACCGGCCCGGCCCGGTTAGTTTTTAGCACTTTCCCAATCCAAGTTAAATAGTGTTTTCAAGTTTTGGTTATTTGTAGAAAGGAGGAACGGCGCTCCCTAGCTCCGGTTGGGTAGAAGGTTTTGCGCCGTGTACATAACATGAAACGTATCCGAACGGCACGCTTTAGTTTCCTCTTGACCACTTTGTTGGCTTTGAGTTTGTGGTTGGGGTTGTACGCCCCGGTCTTAGCCGCCGATGATAGCCAATTGTTCCCGGAGACGGGTAAGACGGTTAGCGGCAAGTTTTTGCAGTATTGGCGGTCAAATGGTGGGCTGGAAGCTTACGGCTTCCCAATTACCGATGCTCAAAACGAAACAGACCCCGAAACAGGGAAGGTTTTCCTGACGCAATGGTTCCAGCGTAACCGCTTCGAGTTGCACCCCGAAAATGCTGGGACTGAGTACGAGGTATTGCTAGGGTTATTGGGGAAGGACTTGCGACGCGAGGCGCTCAACTCTGACCCGGACTTTGTGCCAAACCAGGAGCTTATCAGCCCGGAACGCCCTAAAGAGCAACAAGCCTTTTTTAAGGAAACCGGTCACAACCTGGGCTTCAACTTTTTGGATTATTGGCAAAACAAAGGCGGTCTCAAACGGTTCGGCTTCCCGATCAGCGAGCGTCATCAGGAGGTAGACCCAGAAACTGGCAAGATTTTTGACACCCAGTGGTTTGAGCGAGCGCGGTTTGAATTTCACCCTGAAAATATTGGCAAAGACGACAATAAGTATGTTATCTTGCTGGGGCTGTTGGGCAACCAGATCAAAGCTCCCAAAAGCAAGTTGGATTTCGTCTGGAAGGTGGGCCGAGGCTACAACGAACTAAAACGTCCGACCGGGATCGCCGTTGGTGTACAGGGTAACGTTTACGTGGTCGATTTTGGCAACAATCGTATCCAGAAGCACGATGCAAACGGGCAGTATTTGCGACGGCGCGGTAATCCGG
Organism: Chloroflexia bacterium; assembly: GCA_038210655.1. Lineage (GTDB taxonomy): Bacteria > Chloroflexota > Chloroflexia > Chloroheliales > Chloroheliaceae > 54-19. The sequence goes on along the minus strand of JBBQWM010000007.1, from coordinate 29,165 downwards.
GCAACTGTGCTGCCGGTTGTGCCGATGGTGATTTCTTTGGGGTCTGGGGAGTGGCTACCGATAGCCAGGGTAATGTTTACGTCGCCGACCGGGATAATCACCGTATCCAGAAATTCGATAGTAACCTGGAATTTCTAGCCAAGTGGGGTGGTGAAGGTAAAGGAGACGGCCAGTTTACCAGCCCTTACGGGGTCGCGGTGGATCGGCAAGGCAACGTTTATGTAGGGGATGCCGATACCTTCGACAACAGTGGGCGCATCCAAAAGTTTGATAGTAACGGCAAGTTCCTGACCAAATGGGGCAGCAAGGGCAAGGGGGATGGTCAATTTGATAGCCCGCTCGGTCTGGCTGCCGATGGGGCCGGTAACGTTTATGTCGCCGACTCCGGCAATAGCCGGATCCAAAAGTTTGATAGTAACGGCACATTCCTGACCAAATGGGGCAGCTTTGGCACTAACGATAACCAGTTCGGGTTCCCCGGTGCAATCGCAGTCGATAGTCAAAACAATGTTTGGGTATCCGACTCCAGCGCAAACCGGGTGAGCAAGTTCGATAGCAATGGAACTTTCTTGTTGAAATGGGGTAGCTTTGGTGCTGCCGATAACCAGTTCAATAGTCCACGCGGATTAACAATCGATGGGGCCGGGAATGTTTATGTCGCCGATTTTAATAACCGCCGCATTCTAAAGTTTGATGGTGGTGGCAAACCACTTACCAAATGGGGCGGTAGTGGCAATGTTGATGCCCAACCTTCTGCCCCCTGGAGTGTAGCCATTGATAATCAAGGCTTTGTCTATGTAACCGATACAGCCAAAGATTTTATCCAGAAGTTTGATAGTAGCGGGCGTTATATCAAACGCTGGGGCAGCCTGGGGACAAGTGGGGGTCAGTTTAATAGCCCGGAAGGTCTAGCGGTCGATCCGGATGGTAATATCTGGGTTGCGGATACCTTTAACAGCCGTCTCCAAAAATTTGATAGCAACGGTAACGCCCTGGGGCAATGGAGCAAATTTTTTGGGGATAAAGAATACAATTTTGATCGACCCTGGGGTATGACCTTCGACGCTGCCGGAAATTTGTATCTGGTGGATCGAGGTTATGGCCCGGTGCTGGTTTTCAACGTCAAGTCTGGTCAGCCCAATCTCAAGCTGACCGTCGGACGAAGCGGAACCGGGGACGGGCAGTTTAATGGGCCGTATAGTGTCGCTGTAGACGGACAGGGTAACATCTACGTACCCGACACTTTTAATCACCGGGTCCAAAAATTTGATCGCAACGGCAAGTTTGTTACCAAGTGGGGTAGCCAGGGCAGCGGTGACGGTCAATTTAACAATCCTTACGGGGTTGCCGTCGATGGACAGGGCAATGTCTTTGTAGTTGATAGCGATAACCGGCGCGTCCAAAAATTCGATAGCAATGGGGGCTATCAGTTGCAATGGGGTAGCTTTGGTACCGCCGACACTCAGTTTATCCGGCCTGCCGGGATTGCTCTCGATAAGCAGGGTAACATCTACGTAGCCGAAATCTACAACGACCGGGTTCAGAAATTCCGACAGCGTTAGACCGAAATAAAAAGCCCTCCCTAACCTTCTTGCAAAAGACGATTGGGGAGGGCTTTTTATTTCGGTAGACTTTAATTTCGCATACTAACGGCAAAAATATGGTATTATCTTAGACAGCACACAAGAGGGCTTACAAAAGAACCAATAAATTTTGAAATTATGGAAGAAAAAACTTTTACCGTAGCAGAACAACGCAAGTATAGTGTTTTGGATGTGGCGGCTGCCAAACAAATCAGTTTAGTCTGGCTTCACCGCGCTCAACTAGAAAATGTAGTGGATTTTGGTTTGCCAGAAGTTGACGACCGCTATCATGTCTGGCGAGTGCCACTGCTCACTAAAAATACCCGGCAGCGTATTGGTGAAGTTGTGCTGGATGCCCGGACTTCACTTATTTTGGAAGACAAATCAACTGCCCCTGCTACTCTGGAAGCCCGTCTATTAGGGCGGAATGGACAATCAAGTGGTCAAACCCAACTTATAACTGGTCTCAAGGAAGCTGGGCGCGAAAATGCGGCATCTTACAAGCTCTCCGTCTTACGCAACACAATTGCTTTAGGCGACTCGGAAGACATTTTGCAAGATTTGCCAGCCGAAGCAGTTGACCTAGTTTTCACTTCGCCACCCTATTATAATGCCCGTCCCGAATACACCGATTACATCACATATGAAGAGTACTTGTTAAAGCTTCGTAAAATAATTCAAAATGTCTATCGCGTACTGGCTGAAGGCCGCTTTTTCGTCATGAATATTTCGCCCGTTCTGGTACGTAGAGCTAATCGGAATGAGGCATCCCGAAGAATCGCGGTACCCTTTGATATGCATCGTATATTTACCGAAGAAGGCTACGATTTTATAGATGACATTATCTGGGAAAAACCAGCTGGAGCAGGCTGGGCTACCGGGCGCGGGCGGCGTTTTGCTGCCGACCGTAACCCACTTCAGTATAAAGCAGTGCCAGTAACTGAGTATATTCTGGTCTATCGTAAACATACTTCTAAATTGATTGATTGGAATATCCGGGCGCATCCAAAACCAGAATTGGTAGAAGCTTCTCGTATTGGCGACAATTATGAAGCTACTAATATCTGGCGGATTAAACCGGCCCACGACAAGCGTCATCCGGCTATTTTCCCCGATGAATTGGCCGAGCGTATTGTTAGCTATTACTCTTTCAAAGGCGATGTGGTTCTCGATCCTTTTGCCGGAATTGGTACTTTAGGCAAGGCTGCCGTTAAATTAGGTCGGCGTTTTGTGCTTATTGAACAGGAGCCTAAATATTTTTCGGTGATCCGGGAAGAAACAAAAGATTGGTTGGGCCTGGATGCTCGAAATGTATTTACCATTAATTGTCCCAGAATTGAAGTTGAAGATAGACTCTTTTAACGAGAAGAAACATGCCCAAGAAACCTCCTAAGTCAAGCGTAGCAACTCCTCTGAGCGATTTACTGACTTCCGATGCCAAAGATTTACTTACAGGCAAGGGTTCCGATTTCGTTCGGAAGATTGGCCTTGAGGTTGTTCGCGGAGTGGTACTTGATGTTTTAGTGGGCAAGAACCTCCGCGATTCGACTGAGCTTTTGACCCGAAGACGAGTTGCCACCCTTAATCTAGCAATGTTAAATCTCTTTTTGAAAGGGTCAGCCGAGTCTGATAATTTTGTGACACAACTGCCCTACCTGGCAACTGATCTACTTAACCGTAAACAACTCCCAAAATCCGAACGCTGGCTTGCACAATGGATATTAGGTCTAACCGATAAATCTTTTCAAAATGTCTTGAGAGATAACCGCGACTCACTATCAGCTTACCGCGACCGTTATATAGAAACTTGTCAAGAAGTTATTGCCAATCATACACGAGAGAATGGAGAATTGCTCGGCATTTTAAAGATGGATTCTCACGTTCAATCTCAGATTAACTGGCTGTGGGTAACTTATCTGTTCAATACGATTGGAGCGCAAACTTTAGCTATTCGGGGTTCCGAGAAATCAGCTTATGGTAAGCTTTTTGAAAAGCTCATTTTGGGTTCGTTACTTCATATTCTAGGTTTCAGACAAGTACTAGAGGAGCAACCAGGCGAAGGTATATTCTGGTTGTCTTCTCGTGGAGAGCGGCGGGAGAGTGATGCGACTTTACTTTACAAACTTGGTCAAGGAGTTAGATTTGATATTGGTTTTATCGGTCGCGGAAATCCTGAAATCTCGCTCGACAAAGTAAGCCGGTTTGAGCGCCAAATAGAACTTGGTGGGTCACGTTATTATCTGGCAACCATTATTATAGTTGATCGTATTGGCAAAAATAGCCGTATTGTGGAGTTAGCCCAGCAAATCAAAGGAACTATCATACAGATGAGCGCCAATTACTGGCCCCAGCAAATTGCTTCTATTTTAAGTGAAACGCTGGGTTTCGAGCATGAACTGACCACTATGCCGGAAGATCAGATAGAAAGCTATCTGAAAACAAAATTAGAACAAGTGCCTGTAGAAGATTTTATTGGACAGATACAGGTTGAAGAACTGATAGAAGTCTCGGAACCTTCCACAGAAGGTGTTGATACGACCGAAGAAGAAATTTAACAGGAAGGAGGAGCCGCTAAAATTGCAGTCAGGTAAGCTTTTAGAAATACTACCCCAAAAGGAAATACTGGCGACCGGGGACGCAACCGCCGAAGTGACCGGCGTGGTCTACTCCTCGCGGGAGGTACGGCCCGGCGTTGTATTTGTGGCAGTAGTCGGCTTTCATACCGACGGGCATAACTTTATCGGGGAGGCCCTTACCAAAGGCGCTATCGCTATCGTCGGCTCCAACCGCGAATATCTAACCCAGTTCTCAGAGTCTCAATCCTCCCCTCCTCCCTTCATCGTCCTGGTAGAGGACGAGCGGGCCGCCCTGACGCATCTGGCTGCCGCCTTTTATGATTATCCGGCCCGCAAACTGGGTGTAATCGGGATTACCGGGACGAAAGGCAAGACCACTACCAGCTATTTGGTGAGCGAAGTATTGGAGGCGGGGCCGTACAGCACCGGGCTGATTGGTACGGTCGATTTTAAGGTTGGGGCGCGGCGTTGGGCCAACGAAACCCGCCAGACAACCCCCGAAGCGGTCGAAATTCAGCAGCTTATGGCTGAAATGGCCCGCGAGAAAGTCGATTATTGCGTGCTGGAAAGCAGTTCGCACGGGCTGGCCTTGCGGAAATTGCTCGATTGCGCCTACGATGTAGCGGTCTTTACCAATATCACCCACGAACATCTCGACTTTCACGGGACGTTCGAGCAGTACCGCTACGATAAGGGCATTTTGTTTGAAGCGCTTAGCGAGGAACCGCCCAAGCCTTTCCTGAAATTTCCCAAGACGGCGATCATCAACGCGGACGACCCAAACGCGGCTTATTTCCGGGAGCGAGCCGAAACCGCCGCCCAGCGCAAGGGTATCGCATTGCGAGTGCTGACTTTTGCTCTCCATAACGAGGCCGATATAAGGGCGACCGAGATCAGTAGCGATGCTCACCATTCTGAATTTACTGCCGTTACCCCACTAGGGTCGGTACGGATAAGGCTCAATCTACCGGGCGAGTTTAATATCTACAATAGCCTGGCGGCTCTGACGGTCGGGCTGTCGCAAGGGCTATCGCTGGACGAGGTGCGGCGCGGGCTAGAAGGCGTGAAGGGCGTGTCGGGCCGTATGGAGCAAATCGACGAGGGCCAGCCTTTTGCGGTAATCGTCGATTACGCCCACAATCCCGACTCTATCGAGCAGGTTTTACGCACTTTGCGACCTATCACTCCAGGACGACTCAGCATTGTTTTTGGCAGCGCGGGCGAACGCGATATTGCCAAACGTTCGACCCAGGGTGCGCTGGCGTCTCGGCTGTCCGACTTTGCCATCTTCACCAACGAAGACCCCCGGTTGGAGGACGAAAACGCTATCATCGACCAGATTGCCGCCGGGGCCGAGGCGGAAGGCTGGCAAGAGCAACAACACTTCCTCAAGATTGCCGACCGCCGCGCCGCAATCGAGGCTGCCATCGCCCAGGCCAAACCGGGTGATACAATCTTGCTGGCGGGCAAAGGTCACGAAGGTTCGATCATTATAGGCACCGCCAAACTAGCCTGGGACGAACGCGAGGAAGCCCGACGAGCCTTGCGTCTAGCTGGTTTTGGCTCGTCTAAAAGTAACAGGGATAGACAGGATTAACAGGATAATTCAAATTCCTTTCCCCTGATGAAATAGCTAATTTCATTGGCGTACCTGCGCCCTGTCTACCCTGTTTTCTCTTGGTTGCCTTTAGCCCGGCTCGGCAAGATAAGCCTTTTCTTTGAGGACGGAGGTAGCAAGCAGGGCGACTAGCCAGGTGAAGATCAGGACGCTAAGTGGAAAGAGGGCGGCGGAACCCTCGTCTAGGGGCGATGGGCAGAAGAGCAGTAGCCAGGGTATAGGCAAATAGAGGATTGCCAGCCCGACCAATACCAGCCCTTTTTGGCGTAGCGGAAAGCGGCGGGCCAAGTCCAGTAGCCCGATTAGAGGGATAAAAAGGATCATGCTTTCATAGCTGAAGGCGTAGAGCGTCAGGTAGATCGAGAGCGTGACCACCATGCCCCAGGCCAGCACCGGCCCCTGCAACACGGGTAACTTCCGCCAGCTTTGCCACGCAATTGCCAATAGCGCGACTGCTAGAACAACAGCCATTCCCGGAAACAGCCCTGGCAAGCCCCAGGCATCACCCAATCGAGCGACCGTCCCCCAAACCGTCCCCAGGATTTTGGTAATCTGCCAACCTTCGCCAGTACGGACACCCAACCAATCCTTCACCCAGCCCGGATTGAGCGCAAAGGCGGGCAATGCTACTACTATTCCACCTACTACCAGCGCATATAGCCCCTGGCGACGTTCTCGCGGCCAAAGCCAGAGCAGCGCCAGCGGCAGAAATAGCACAAAGGGGGTCGGTTTGAACATGCCGACCAGCAAAACCAGTCCCGCCAGTCGGTAGTGTTTATAAGTGGTGGCGTAGATAAAGAGGGCGACAAAAAAGGTCGTCACGATGCTGGTTTGCCCGTTGAGCAGGGTTTTGACAAAATGGCGGCTAGGCAGAAAAAGCGCCAATCCCCAGGTAAACAAAAAACGCCAGCTTTGGGTCGTCTGCCGCTCGGACAAGCCGCGCTGCAAAGTACGAAACAGCAGCCAGAAAGTCAGGCCAAAACAAACTTCATTTAGGATACCCCAGGCGGTAACCGCCCAATCGAGTGGCAGCAGAGCCAGTGGCACAAAAACCAGGGCCGTCCAAAGCGGATAAGTAAAAGCGGTAATCAACTCGTCCTGGCGGGTGTGACCGATAGTAATATAGACCGCTTGCATATCCGCCGGATGATAGGGATTGCCACCCTGCAAAATAACTTTGGCCCCAGCGTAAAAATTGTGGGTGAAATCGGTGTTGGGGTAATCAGCTTTGGTTAGCAACTGGTAGTTGAGCCAGACAAATACGACCAGCCCGACCACCGCCAACGGAACCGCTATATACCACTTTAGGGTCAGTTCTTTTTCTTTCATAACGTTGCTTCGACGGATTGATTAGCTTTGGGCTATTATATTACAACTTGCTGCAATAGCCGTTTTCAAACTTTGCTAAAGAGGACGGGCAAATTAGCTGGTTCTTCGCGGGGCAGCGTAAACAAAAAACGAGAGCCATTCTTAGAGCGCGGGGTCAGGCCAGGGGCAGTCTCGACCCAGATGCGCCCGCCGTGCGCCTCGACAATCGCTTTGCAAATATACAGACCCAGTCCGGCCCCTTTGCGTTCGCGTACATAACGGCTGTCGAGGCGGCTGAAGCGGTCGAAGATGCGTTGGCGCTCGTTTTCAGGCACACCGATCCCGGCATCGGTAACACTGACTATCACTTCGTCGCTGGACGGCTCCGCCGATAGCATAATTGGCCCACCGGCTGGGCTGTACTTGATCGCGTTTTCGATCAGATTGACTAGCACTTGCTCGATTTTGTCGTAATCCGCCAGCACCGCCGGAAGTTCGGTCGGGGGTAATTCCAGGCCAATCTTGTGAACTTTGCTGACTTCGCGCATTTTTTGGACTACCCGGCGCAAGAGGCTGCCGAGATCAAGGGGTTGGCGGTTTAGCTCGATACCACCGGCTTGCAAGCGGGAGGCATACAGCAAATTTTCGACCAGCTTGCTCAAGCGTTCGCTTTCTTCCTGAATAATTTGCATCTTCTCGCGTACACGCGAGGGGTCGATTTCGGTGGTCTCGTCGGCATACAGCCCGGCATAGCCTTTGATAATGGCAATTGGCGTTTGTAATTCGTGGCTGATAACCGAGAGGAACGTCGATTGCAATTCTTCGGCTTCCTTGCGGGCTGTAATATCACGTGCGCCCAAAATCCCACCCAGAATACGCCGGTCGGCAGAAAGAATGACCGAGTAGGTTAGTTCTATGTCGCGCTTTTCACCCTGCTTGGTAGTCAACACCACTTCGCTCCGGCGCTCGTCCTCCGACTTGTCGATAAAAGTACCTAGCCGGATCGGGCAGGTCTTGCCACAGTGGGCATCGCCTCGGCTGGAAACAAATTTGAAGGCTTCGTAGCAATTCTGACCGCGCAACTCGTCTACATTCCAGCCCGATAGCCGGGTGAAAGCAGCGTTGAACCCGATAATATTGCACTCGTTATCGATAATCAAAATCCCATCCGGGCTGTATTCGATAATCGCTTCCAGCCGTTGATTTTCTTCCACCAGGCTTTTGAGCAGCCGAGCATTACGGGCCACCAGGTCGCCCCGGTCGAGTACCAACCCGTGCTGGCTCTGGTACAGCCCATCGTCTTCTTCGCGACTGGGAACGTGTCCGGTTTCGTAGCCTAGATCGGCAGGCGGCAAAAGGGCCGCTTCATCCAGAAAAGGCACCGCAAAAGCCGAAGGTTGTAGCAAACATAACCCGGCAATAAAGCGGTCGTTGGACTGGATCGGCAGGCAAATCAGGTGGAGCGGCCCCTGCGAAGTTGGTACATCGGTTTGAAGCGCCAACAAATCTTCGGTACGGGTTTCCGGCCCGGCCTCCTCGACCCGTTGCCGCAATTGGATCACAAGCTCGTTGATAATCGGACTAAGCTCGGTCAACAGGCCCGGCATAAGTCCGTAGCTGGAAACTTTGCCCGGTGCTTTATTCGCTTCATCCCAAAAGGTCAGTACTCCGGCCTTGCTACCGATAGCCTGTACTATATTGACGATAGCACTATCCAATACCGATCTGGTTTGTTCGCTGACTGGTTGATCGTCTTTTTTGAATTGTCCGCGCCTGATTCGCATTTGCCTACTCGCCTGTCATTTTAGTTGCCCTTGCTAATTATTTTACCAGGATAGAATTATATCACATCCCAAAACAGGGCAACCGGTTGAGAACGCCTCGGAGTAAGCGTCAGTTTTTGCAAAGTAACCAGGTTGTGCCACTCGCTAAACCGGGGTTGAGTATATTTATATATTGGAAAATTTTCGCAGGGGATTTTCCAATATATTTTGAGCGGTTTAGATCGAGGTTTTCATGATAGCCCATTCTACTGGTTGAGCCTATGCAAAACCTGTCGCTCACCCCAACTTTGAGCCAAAATTGACGGGCAGCACGCTTTGCTTTATCATTCGCAGGATCGGAATTATAGTTTCGTCTCAATATTTTGGGATCGTAAAAAACAGTGGGGGAGAATGACGCAGATTGTGGGGAAGCTAAAAGGGCAGGTCGGGCCAGTTCGCTGGTTGGGACCGGGGTTGTGGTTGCTGCTTTATATGGGAGCTTTCCTGTTTTTTATTTTCCCGGCCCACCCTCTGAGCTACCAGACCTATGAGGTAGCCCAAAACCGGCGCGACAACTACAAGGCTTTTTACGATCAGGAGCGCGATGGGGCCGGAAATAGTTTTGCCTGGACGCGCCCGGAAGCCAGTCTCTACTTTGTCGATGTACCGCGCTACGCCCCCTTGCGGTTTCAAATCAGCCTAAACTTAAACCGTCCGTCTGGCCCACCCCCCGCCGAAGTCGAATTTAATGAAATTCGGAATGGAGCGCGAGTTGCGCTTGGCACGGTACGGCCCGAAGTGGGTAAACTTGGCTTTCAGGAGTACGAATTTACCATACCGCCCTGCTCCGAATGTCAGCAGGGGGTCCAGATTGAGATCAAAACTAACTGGTTCCGGATAGCCGGGGATACGCGGGCGCTAGGCGTGATCGTGCGCGATTATTCGGTGGAGCTAGGGGCAGGCCACTTGCGCTATTTATTCTGGCCTCAACCGTATCTGCCGGTAGCCTTTTTGCTAGGGTTGGGGTTGGTCGGCTGGTTCAGCGCGTTTCGGCTGGGCTGGATTTGGGGGATGCTCTTGCTTTTGCCGGTCGCTTTTTATCTGGCCCTCTTTCAGATTTATTTGATCGACGACTGTTTATGGCTGGCGGTCTGGGCGGGTGGGTTAATCGTGACCGCCTGGGGCGGGCAACGGGCGGGTTGGCAAATTCGCAAATGGTGGTTGCTGGCGGGAACTGGCTTTTTTATCGCTTTTATGTGTGTCTCCCCGGCCAGCGCCACCGATATGAAGTTGTTTTTGCTCTGGATCGACGATTTGGGCCGCAACCCGACCGGCCCGTTTAACATCTATCGCAACTCGCCCCGGCTCGATTATTTGCCGTTGATCGCCTATATCCTCTGGCCTTATCGGGTTGTAACGGGCTGGTTTGGAGCGGCGGGGAGCGTCGCCCTTCTAAAAGTGTTTTACGCGCTGCCGGTGGTTTTGACGGTCTGGCTGACCTGGGGCTATCTAGGGCAAAGCGGCCTGTTCAAAAAGCGGCCTGCTCAACCGTTGGACGCAGGTAGCGGCTGGGATTGGCGAGCTTTTGCGCTGCTGGGTTTTGGCATCACAATGGTGTTCGACCCGGCAGTCTGGGGTCAGACTGACGCGATTATGTGCCTTATGCTGGGGGCGACTTTGCTTTTTATCAACCAACGCTGGGTCTGGGCTGCCGGGATTATGTTGGGTCTGGACGTGATTTTCAAACCGCAAGCCTGGTTTGTCGCGCCCTATTTTGCTCTTTTGCTTTTGATAAGGTTTGGCTGGAAACGCGGCATGCTGGCCGGGTTTGCCGGGGGGCTAGTTGCCTTAGCTCTGGCGGTTTTGGCTTTTGGCTTCGACTGGCAAGCCTTCTCCGATTTCTGGTTTCAGCCCTCGCTGGGCGGCAACCTGGGCAAAGGCTCATCTTTCGCCTATAACGTGGTCTATTTGCTCGGTTATGGCGATAGCGAACCGCCCGGATGGGTGGTCTACAGCGGGTTTGCGGTTATCGCGGCGGTCTTTTTGGCGGTCGGTTGGGCGACCTGGCAGCGCCGCCACCAATACCGCGACCGATTGGACGAGCTTTCGTGGGATGCGCTGGTTTCGGCCCTGCTAGTGGCGGCGGTTTTCCTGTTTGCGATCAAAATGCGCGAACGCTATTTAGACTATGCTTTACTCTTTTTGGGGCTGGCGGCTTTGCGTAACCGCAGATTATTTTTGCCCTACGCCTGCTTTAACGCCCTTTGTCTGGTCAATATGCTGGCAATCTACCTGGGCGACCGCAAAGAAAAAGTCCCCAACACGTTTTTTGTCTGGCGGCAGATTATGGCGGAACCGGCAACCGCTTATCTGGTATCGGCGCTTTCGCTGGCAGTTTTCGGCTGGCTGCTTTTTATCTTGTATAACAGTTTTAAGCCTGTCCGTCCGGCCTCTCCCAACCGGGCCGAGCCGGAAAAAGCCCCGGCAGTTCAATCGCTCTAACCTCGTTTAGCCCACCGATAGGTTCTAAATAGGGTCGGCCTAATTTCAGGTATAGCCCGTAACTTTTGCTTTGCCCTATTCATTCTAATAACTAGAACCCTAGCACAAAATGATATACCAGGGAGTTAAAGTTAATATGAACAGGGACAAGTTATTCGGTTCTTTGCGGCTGCGTAATATTTGCGCCGGTTGGATCGTGGTGTTTGTCGGGCTGCTTTTGTTTGTGCCGGTCAGCCAGGCGGCCCCGGCCCCCGACCAATACGGGCCGAGTCTACAATATTTTGGCTTGACCGGACATAACGTAAGCGGGCTGTTTTTACAAAACTTTCAGGCCACCGGCGGGCTAACCATCAACGGCTTGCCGCTGACTGAAGAATTTAAGGATGCTTCCGGCCTGACCTTGCAGATTTTCGAGCGGGCCATTTTTGAGTTACACCAACCGCTTGAGAACGATAATGAAGCCCAACCTCGGCCTTATGTCGAACACAAACTGCTCGGTGTTTTCCTTACGCAGGGGCGCGACTTCCCGAAGGCTACGCCGCAACCCCAGTCGGATGGTTCCTTGCGCTGGTACGCCCCTACCGAGCATAATCTCTCGGAGCGCTTTAGCAGCTTCTGGGACACGCATGGTGGGTTGCCTGCCTTTGGTTATCCGATCAGCGAGGACTTGAGCGAGGTTAACCCGGACGACGGCAGGACTTATACAGTTCAGTATTTTGAGCGGTCGCGCTTCGAGTATCACCCCGAACTGGTCGGAACCGGCTATGAAGTCTCGCTAGGATTATTGGGGCGGCAATATGCTCAGGGCCGCTATGACCCAGCCTTGTTCGAGCGGACGGCTCCCCTGGCGCTCGGCCCCCAGCAAATGCTAAACGTGCCGTCCCTGATGTATCATCACATTCGGGACCTGACGACCCCAATTAACTCGGAACTCAACAATTATTCGGTCACGCCGAGGGCGCTGGTGGAGCAACTCGACTGGCTACAAGCCAACGGCTATCATACCGTCACAATTGCCCAAATCAGCGACTATCTCAAGTATGGCATTGGGCTACCCAGCAAGCCGGTCAATTTGCGCTTTGATGACGGCTGGCAAAACCAGCTTTTCGCGGCCCGTGAAATGAAAAAACGGGGCATGACCGCCACTTTCTTTATCATCACCCAGGCTACCAAATACCCTTATATGACCCCAGCCCAGGTCAAGCAACTCGATACCGACGGCTTTGAGGTCGCCAGTCACACCCGTAACCATCCGTTTTTGACCCGTAACAATTTAGAGTACGATTGGGGCCAGATCGCCGGTAGCAAAACCGACCTCGAAAAGCTGCTGGGCCATTCGGTACGCAGCTTTGCCTACCCTTTTGGGGATCATAATTTGTTGGTCAATGGGCTGGTCGAGAAGGCGGGCTATGATGTGGCGGTCGGGGTCGGTTGGAGTCGGGTCTGGCGGGCCAAAAACCTTTTTAGCGAACCAACTATCTCGGTCTCGAATGTCCGCACCCTAAACGAGTTTATCGGGCGGCTCAACATTAATTATTAAGACAAAATTTAGTAACTACTCAATCTACCATTTGGGCGACCCTGTGTGGTCGCTCCTACCCCAAATCCGTTGTAGGGTGCGACCCTATCTTAAGAATTGCATAAATTTTTCACAATTATTTAGTATAAAGCTAATCAGATTAGCTGTGTGGTTTTACCTTATTGCAATGACACTGATGAGTAGTAACGGAACAGGATTGTACCTTAGTGATGGTATGCACAATAAACCTAAAAATCTGTCCTAAAATATACCGAGACCAAACAAAAACTGGGGGAGACTTTTAGAATAAGCAAGTCATTTTCTTACTTAAAGGAACAACTTTGTTCAGGTTATTTTTGCTTTATACAAGTTATCTCCCCCGGTTTTGCTTGGTCTCCAAGCTCGTAGACCCTTTTTTGAGATTAGCCTATTTGTTCCAAAATTTAAGTTGACAATTTCATCCAAAGATTGCTATAATCAGAGCATATATTGTATAAAGGCGTGGAGTGGAACAAGGATGCCAAAGAGCAGCGGAAGATTGTCCGAAGCGCGATTAGGGCGGATGCATGATGTGATGACCAGCTATGTCCAGCGCGGCGATGTGCCAGGTATCGTCACCCTGGTCAGCCGACGAGGTGATGTGCATATCGATGTAATTGGCATGAAAGCTCTCGACGGCAGCGACCCGATGCGGCGCGACACAATCTTCCGAATCTCCTCGTTGACCAAGCCAATTACAGCAGCAGCGGCGATGATTCTGGTTGAGGAATGCAAGCTGCGGCTGGATGAGCCCGTGGATCGACTACTACCTGAACTGGCAGACCGTAAAGTTCTGAAGCACCTCAACGCGCCGATTGAGGACACGGTTCCCGCGAATCGACCCATCACAGTGCGCGACCTGCTGACTATGCGTATGGGCTTCGGCTTCATTATGGAGGCGGGCGACTATCCTATCCTAACTGCCGCGAGCAAGCAGCAGATCGTGATGGGACCGCCGAAGCCCGCGACGACGCTGGCACCAGATGACTGGCTCAATCGGTTCGCAACACTACCGCTGATGCACCAACCAGGTGAGCAGTGGATGTACGAAATTGCGTTTTCCGTGTTGGGCGTGCTGATCGCACGCGCTGCGGGTCAGCCGCTGGAGACGTTCTTGCGTGAGCGCATTTTCGCTCCGCTCGGCATGAAGGACACCGGGTTCAGCGTGCCAACCTCCAACCTTAACCGACTGGCGACATGCTACTGGACCAACTTCGAAAGCGGAGCGTTCGAGGTCTATGACGATGTTCATGACAGCCAATGGAACTGCCCACCCGCATTCCCAGATGCCGCTGGAGGATTGGTCTCCACCATCGACGACTACCTGTCCTTCGGTCAAATGATGCTGGACAAAGGGAAGCACGGGAGTGAACGTATCCTGTCGCGGTTGTCGGTGGAGGTGATGACAACTGACCAACTGCTGCCTAGACAGAGGACGGTAGCCGGACCTTTCCTCGAGGACAATCGCGGCTGGGGTTTCGGGGTCTCCGTAATAAGCCAACGCGACGATATATCGGCGGTCCCCAGACGGTTCGGCTGGGACGGCGGACTAGGTACCTCCTGGTATGCAGACCCCACGGAGGAAATGGTCGCAATCGTCATGACCCAGCGTTTACCGCCCCCCTCCAACCTTTTCGGCGACTTCTGGACATCGGCCTATCAGTCAATCGACGACTGAGGCTGCACACGGTGAACGAGGCACGCAAGCGGCTCGAATGTTCATCCTAGGATAGCACCGACCACGACGATTGCCAGCCTGTAGAATTTATGAACAGAATTTTCACTTGTGGCGTAAATTCTAGATTTGCGAATGTTTCTCAATCATCTTTGGATTGACCTACCCGACAAAATCTCTGCTAACCAACTTTGTTGGTCAGTCAATGTCGCCGTTTTTGAGACCAGTTAAAAACGGGGGTATTTTTCGAGCATTTGTCTACCTCACCCGCTTAGGCCGTTGAAACGAGATCGTTCATTTTCGGGGGCCACTTCAGCTAAGGCATACTTAAAGTCCATTTATTCTTATATCTGTGCGGCCCCTGGTTTTGAATGAGATAAAGCTATTAAGCACTCTTAAATTAATATAACTGTTCCAAAAAGGTTCATTCAAAAATTTAGACTGAAACTGCCTGAATTTCTTGAAGCAAGCGAGTGAATAAGGTTTGAAACAATCTTATAAGCTAAAAATTAGCCAAAGTAACATTTTGTAGTAGGCTAAACGAATTGTGAAAAATTTATGCAATTGTTAAGCCTGTGTGGTCGCCCAATCTGGGTAGTTACCTAATTTATTACAACAAAAAAATCCATTGACAGAGCGGTATCCCACAATCGAGCTACTCAGTCCCCTTTCATCCTTCATCCCTTGTTGGATATAGCTCTGCCCATAGACCGTCCCTAAAACATCCATTGACAGAGCAATGTCCCACAAGAGAGTGGTATCTTGTTGGATATGGCTCTGCCCATAGATTTTCGCTATATCAGGACTTGGGACTAGAGACCGACGCGGGTTTTTCGCCATAATCGACCTGAGTGGGTAATCCGGCCAAAACGGGGGTCTCTTGCGTCGGGGTAGCCCCAACGAGGCGTGCTTCGCGCTTGCGCCGGACGACATGCCGCCATTGCCCAATCCCAAACCCGATCAGCCCGACAATAGGAGATAGCCCAATCAGCCAGGCCAACCAATACTCGATCACTGGCGGCGGTTCGGCTTTGACCGGCAACCGCAATTCGCCCTGGCCTGCCGAACCCTTTAAGGTCAGATGAACAAACCAATTGCCCGAAATGGGTAGTTGCAGCTTGACTAGCCGTTTGGATGGTTCGCTGGTCTCAAAGTTGCCGTCATACTTGACTGGCGTGGCGCTGGTTCCACGTAACGGCACGGCTTCGGCCTGAAGTTGCCAATCGGGGGCGGCCTTATCCAACCGCTCGACCGTCAAGAAGAACTCCTGAGCGCTCTTAAAAGTGTCCCGATCAAAAGTGATCCGAACGGTATACGGCCCGGCCTGATAATCGCCGTTGGGAGCGGTTTGGGCTAGGGCGAGTCCCGGCGTTAGGGCCAAACCAAGCACCAGCAACCCTAACAGGCTGAAAAGACTACTAAATTTTTTCATCAGCCTGTCCTTAACGGTCGGCATAGCGCCAGGAGACCGAGACAGCCAGCCCGACCAACCCGGCTAACGCCCCAATCACTATCACGGCCGGTAACGCCGCCCAATAATCTGGCTGGAACTGCCCACTAAGGGTAAACACACTTTTGCCCATCAAATTGTTGTAGGCCAGCCAGGGCTTTTCGAGCAAGAACAAGAGCAGACCTGCCGCCAACGACGACCCGACTGCCGTCAGCACAGTTGGGAGCAAGCGATCCGCACTGCGCCAACGACGAGTCAGCCAGTAAATGCCGTCCACAACCAGCCCGGCCAAAAAGAGGAAAGCCGGATAGATTGTACTCATCACCTGCAAATCGTTATCCCGTCGCAAAGTCACACCCTGGTCTACCGCTAGATAATTTACCCCCCAAATCATAAAAACTTCGGTCACAAAGCGGAAGAGCAGAAAAACCACTCCGAGTAACGTGGCAGCCCCAACCCGGCGGGTAGCATTTACGACCGCTACCAAAATCAGGGGGACAGCCGCGACAGCCAGTGAATAAGACGGTATTCTGAGTTGCCCGATGGTCAGCTTACCGATAAAGGTCGGCTCCATCAAGAGCCAAAAGCTGGCTAAAAGGTTGATAGAAGTCACTATCAGGCCAAGCCGGGCCGGGCTTAGCAGATCGCGTAATTGGCTTACAATAGCTTGTCCCCGGTTGGCGGGTGCGGCAACTGGTCGCCAGCTTTCGCGTCGGTTCATTTCCGAAGCGAAAAGATAAAGCAGCCCAATACTCGCCATTATGATACCGATTGCCAACATCACGTGGAAGGGTGTCCAGACTGCTAAATCGATCCCGTAGATTTGATGCCAATAATCATCCAGCGGCGCAGAGCCGAGCATCGCTACCATGCCAAAACCAGCCAGGATAACCCCATTTGGCCCCCGAAAGAGATATAGCACACGAGTGGTATTCTGGTCGTTCAGGCCCGGATAGCCCCGATGGTAAAGAAAAGTCTCGGTCAGCACGAGGCCCAGACACAGTACTCCGGCCACCGTCACCGCACCATAAAACATCCAATGAGGCGGGGTCCAAAAGCCATCCCGACCGACCACCGAATGCCACTGAATATCCCAGGCCAACGCTAATAAACCGGCAAACCACAACCCAACCAGCAACCACCCGACCGCCACCCGGTAGTTGCTCACCCGACGGGCCGCTTTGGGCGAAAAAGGCCGCGCCAGACTAAGCTTGGGCGGCACGACTGGAACCGCCGGGGCCATTACAGTTGAATTGCGTTGTATATTTTCCATCAAAATAACTCCTTACCATCCCGTTTATACAGAGTAAAAATCCCATTTCTATTATAGAACAAAACAGGTCCCAATGGGCAATTTGGACGGATTTTTAATCAAAACGAAATTTTAGTCTCAAGCGGAAGCGTTGCTCTTGGTGGAGTAGCCCGCCGATAAACATTCCGAGGCTTAAATATGGGGTGATAACTGGCTGGCTCCCCAGCCTATCGATTATTGGAGGAGCCAGCGTGGGTCAACTTGATGAGGCTGATCGCGGTGAACCGCCTTAGTCCAGGCTTTGCCAACAAAGCGAGCAACCAAATTAGTCGCCAGCGCTCCGAAAGCCATCCCGGCTATACTACCGATCAACATTCCAACGATAAGACTACTATTCGATTTATTCGCCTGGTTTTGCATAGCTGCTTTAATTTCCCCTATCTGGTTAGCCGGTCACACAGGCCGACTGCAAATTATGCTACCTATATATTACCACAATCAACTAGAACGCTGTTAGATATTAGAACCAAATCCAGTTTGATAGAGCCAGCAAGCCGTTTACTGGATCACCAGTACGGTTTGCGCCCCACTCCAGAGTTTTTCTAAGCGGTAGTAATCTCGTTCTGCCGTCGTAAAAACGTGAACAATTACATCTCCATAGTCGAGCAAGGCCCAGCGCCCCTGATCGAGACCCTCTTTGTGGCTAGGAGCGATTTCTTTATCATCCAACTCATCTTCGATCCCATTTGCGATAGCTTTCACCTGGCGTTCGCTATTACCACTGCATATCACAAAATAATCGGCAATTACAGATACGCTGCGAATGTCCAGCAAAATTATGTTGCTGGCCTTTTTGTCTTCGGCTATATCGACAATTGCGCGGGCCAATTCGTTCGGTTCGATACCAGTCTCTCCTTGTATAATCAAAACATATAATCAGAACAGGCGAGTTAGCCGCCCATCGGTCGCCACCTCGCCTGCATTTGCCAAAGCTTCCTCGTGAGCTAAAAGCCAGGAGGAAAGTTTACGGTTAGCTCTTGGTGCTGCTGGCGGCGCTATCCGACTGGGCCTGGGTCTTGCGGTAGAAATAATAACCGGCTCCACTTGCCAATCCCAACACCCAGAAAGTACCTGGAATACCCAGGATGCGACCCTTCTTTTTATTCTTGGTCTGCAACTGGCCGAGCGTCTCGGTTAGCTTGACTACATTTTCGGTCGTAACGGCCATATTACGCAAGAGTAACCCTAGCATTTGCTCGTCATTGGCTTTGTTAAGCATGTCTTTGTAGTTACCCAGAGCATCCCGCTCTTTCTTTTGGAGCAGCTTCAAAGCATCCACCGAGTTTTTGCTGGACGCTACGGCTTCCCAGCCCTTCTTTAGCTGATCGCGCAACCCCGGAATAGGGTATTTACCACCGGCAGCTTGAAGCTTGGTGCCGGCTTCTTCGATATTAGCCTCGTGCGTCTCCCGAATCTGGCCCAACAACTGCTTTAGATCAGTTTCTTTGACCTTGCCGATAGCGACGGCCAGCGCGTTCGCAGCCAGATGTTCACCTTCGACAACTTGACGAAGAGCTTTTTGTACTTTACCGTTTGCCATTACTATCTTCCTCCTTCTGTAAGCTGGATTGCCAACC
The DNA here is from genome assembly GCA_038210655.1 of Chloroflexia bacterium. Lineage (GTDB taxonomy): Bacteria > Chloroflexota > Chloroflexia > Chloroheliales > Chloroheliaceae > 54-19. The sequence continues at coordinate 10,243 of JBBQWM010000007.1, read as the reverse complement.
TAACTCCCAACCAGCCTGATGTTACCTTTCATTGCTTAAGACTGTGACCCTAGCAATTTTATGCATAAAGCATACCCTTAGTTTGACAGCCCTTTACATGAGCAATACGCTTCTAAGTATGGCTAAGTTTCAGTCGCACCTGGATAGCTTAGCCTAAAACCCCTTAAAATGCAAATCTGGCAGTTAAAATAAATTTCAGAACTTTTTAAAAAGGTCTTGCCCGTAGTGACAGATTTATGCTATAGTATAAGCGGCAAAGCGACCGATTGCTTTGTCCTAGAAATTTAATGAGATGAACAGTTACACGGCCCGACCTCCCTGCTAAAATTTAGTATGCTTTTCTAAGCGGCCTCACCTCTCCTACCGAGGCTTATTTTGTTTTCCCATTTCTAACCCAGAACCCGATGACCTGGACGGCACTTGACGCTGTTCAAGGTTTATTTCCCTGTGCGCTCGTCCACCTCCCGCTCGGTTCTTTTTGTTCGGTTTTCCAACTCACAAACAAAAAGAACGGAGTATTAGCTATGGAATTCATGCACGGTAAACAGTCTTTCCAATTGGATGGAGCAACTTTGAGGGCGCGGTTGGCGGGCTACCGGGAACTACTGATCGATCTTGGTACGGGCGACGGGCGGTATGTCCACCACCTCGCCCAGTCTGACCCGACCCGGTTTGTGGTCGGCCTGGATGCCTGCCGCGAGAATCTGGTGGATTTCTCGCGCCGGGCGCGACCCAACAGTCTCTATCTGATCGCCAACACCGAGGCACTGCCGCCAGAATTGGGCGGACTGGCCCAGGTCGTGACAATCAATTTCCCCTGGGGCAGTTTGCTAACCGGCTTGCTTGACCCCGGTTCCGGGCTGATCGACGGTTTGTTGCAAATGGCCCGCCCTGGAGCAAAGCTGGAAATCCGGCTAAACAGTGGCGCTTTGCAGGAGGCGGGTTGGGGGCTGGAAGAAGGTGGTCAACAGGTGCGGCGCGTCTTTAAAAAACGTGGTTTTTCAACCGGGCAATTGGTAAAGCTGGATGCGGTAGCCCTCAAAGCCTTCCCAACCAGTTGGGCCAGACGTTTGGCCTACGGACGCGACCCACAAGCGCTCTACCTAAACGCAATCTTGGATCGCACAACCCGTCTTGTAGAAAGATCAGTTGAAGCTATTCTTAATCGCGCATAGGCTTGTTAGGGGTGTTCAAGCTTTTTAATAAATGAGCGAACTTTGCGTCCGGCCCGATTACATCGGTAGGTGCGGAGGCAAAATTTGCTCATTTATTTCAATATGACCAATTTCACAACAAAGTTTGTTTGATAGTGGTCGCAATTTGGTCTTCATAGCCAAAAAAATAGTGGCGCATTTTTGGGATGATGTGATAATCGAAATCGGACAGCAAGCCTTGATCGACATTGCGGTCGCGCTCCCCTACAATCAGGGTCGCCTTGTCTTTTACGTCATAGAGGGTGCGATAATTGTCCTTAAAAACAGTATTATGGGCGGCGCGGGCCAGCGAAGCCGGAGTATGGCGGTAATAATCGCGGACGGTCAGGTAATATTTATGCCAGAAGATAAAACTGAGCGGAACCGCTAAGACTTTGGTCGATTGATCGATCCGGTTCATCAGCTTTGAATAGCGACCATCGCCGATCAACGCTCTCGACATGGGGTCTTTAATCATCTGCTCTAGCAGCTTGCCATCTTTTTGGATCGGGTAGGAGATCAGGAATAGCTTTTCGACCAGTTCGGGGTGCGCCAGGGCGAACTCTTTCGCCAGGATCGATCCCATCGAATGACCGACGAGGGTCGCTCTAGTCTTAATCTTAGTTTCTAAAAACTGCACATAAAATTCTTTGTCGTAGCTCGCATCCGGCTTGTCAGCCTCGCCAAACCCGGCTAGATCAAAGCTTTCAGATCCGGGGAAATGAGCCTGCAAATGTATAAAGTTGTTCTTAGAGCCAGTTAACCCGTGTATAAAGTACATTTTGCTCATAGACACACAATGTTTATTTGACGACTGGTTGCCAGACCGGTAGCCCTTCGATTTGCCCGACCGTTTTGCCGCTATCGACCTCTTTTATAAGATAAGTTCCGGCGTTATCGGTGCGGACGGTAAAGGCCATCAATTTATTATCGTAGGAGGCTCCCGCGAACAATTCCGAAGGCGGGTTGTAAATATCGTTATCGGCTAGTCGGGTAATCTTGCCCGATATTAAGTCTACTCGAAAGACCCCACCGCCTTGATCCTTGAAATTACCCGAAGCATAGATCAAACTATTTCCATCGGGTGCAACGTTGAGATAGTAGGACGGGATACCTTGCGCCGGATAATTTGCCACCGCATTTGGGTAAGTGCGTAAACCACCGCCATCCAATACCACCGAACTGACCGGGTTGAGCCAGAACACTCGCTTGCCCAGACTGTCACGCTTAAATAGGGCCATAGTCTGAAGGTTGTAACGGGCCAGGACACGTGGTTGAGGCGGCGGAAGCGGCGTAGGAGTCGGGGCCGTTGTCGCGGTGGGGGCCGGAGTAGGTGTAGCGGTGGGCCGGGGGGTTGGTTGAGCCGTTCGGCTAGTAGTGGCTTGAGTGGTAGAAGGGGCAGTGGTAGTCGGTTGAACGGTTGGTCGAGCGGTGGGGGTGTTGGCTGGTGGGGCAGGCAGCTTAACCGTAATCGCTTTGATAGTATTATCTTTGAGATCGGGCGCGATGATTTCGGTATAATCGGCGTTCCAAACCACCAGCGAATCCGAAAGGTTGGCAGCCAGCAAACGATCTTCCTGAGTATCCAGGTTTAGCAAACGATATTCCGCCGGGCGTGTACCACGTCCAAGCGTATTCTCGGTCGGGCGGTTGGAAGGCGTACTGGTCGGGCCGATACTTGGCTGACCTTCCTGGGGCAGCAGATAGTAAATCGCGCCCTTGCTATCAGGGGTCAGGTCGAAGACAGCACTAAAAAATCCCGGTGTATTCGGTAAATCAAATTCTTTAACGGTTTTGCCGTCCGCGTCGGAAATGACGGTATAGCGGCGAGTGGCAGCAGTTCCAGGCCGCAGCAAAATATTCTTGCCCCCCGCCAACCATTTGCCATAGCCGGGGACAGTCGTCAACTGGCGCGGATTTAGCCCCTCGTAGGTGGCGGTGTAGGTCAGATTCTCGCCGCGCTTGTAATAGATAAAATGAGAGCCATCAGGCGACCACTCGACCGTCTGCACGTTTTCAGCTACCTTTTGCTTACGGCTGCCATCGGTGCGACCGCTATAGAGGGTACCGTCGCGGGCAATATAAGCCACCCAGCGCCCATCATTAGAAGGCAAGACGGGGGTCGGGGAGGGGGCAAGGGTCGCAGTTGGAGCGGGGGTCTCGGTGGGGGCCGGGCTAGGTGTAGCAGTCGGCGGAACCGGGCTAGGGCTGGGAACGGCTTCGGCGGTTGCAATCGGGCCAACTGTAGTGAGGGCAACCGTGGTTGCGACGCTAGTGGTTGGCCCGACCGTGACGGTCGGTGCGTCGCTACAAGCTACCAGCCCAATTGCCAGCAACCCAGCTATAAGAATAATCCAGCCCAATTGCCCCGTTCGTGATCTGGTCAACAAGTCTCTCCTAATCTCGTGAAAACGTGAAAGCTGAGAGTAAGAGATGAAAGATAAAATTTATTGGTCATAAAATTCATCCTTCATCCCTCATCCTTCATCCTTAGCTATCGTATTCCGGCAAACAAGTCGTATTCTGGTCTTTGGGCAGGCAGTTTCGACTTGAAAAGAATAAAAGAATCGGTTCCCATCAAGTAGTTGGAATAGCGCGACCGCAATTTCCAAAAAGGACTTTCCGGGTTAATCTGGGTGCGATGTACCATCAAAGCCTCGATAGCCGTTTTGTAGTAGTCGCTAACGTCGATAAAAGTGGTTATCTCGCTTTCCGGCGTACCAAATTCGGGGGGGAACTCCTTTTTGGGAGCTTCGTCGGCGGGCTTTTCAGCCCCCTCACCCTCTGCCGGTTTGGGTGGTTGGAAAGGCCATTCTTCGCCATTCTCACGCATCAAGTGCCAGACTTTTTGCCAGGCCGACCGGCTAAAGGCGCTGGTATAAAGCTTGAGCGGTTGCCAGGCCGGGCCAAACTCAGCCTCCGGGTAACGGTCGAGGTCGGCAGCAGACTCGAAAGCAGCGGCACTGATCTTGTGGGCCATAATATGATCGGGATGACCGTAACCACCAAACGAATTATAAGTAAACATAACCTGGGGTCGGTAGCGCCGAACCAATCGGACTAACCGCCCGGTCGCCTCGGTCATATCGGCTTTGTTAAAGCTGGCGGGATTTTCGTTGGGCGGCGTACCGACCATGCCGCTATCCCGGTAGCCCAACCATTCGTGGGCGCTGAGGTTAAGAATTTTCGCCGCCTCCGCCATCTCGCCTCGCCGAATTTCAGCCATACGCGGCAAAGCCTCTTCATGGCTAATTTCAGGATGATTATTCTCACCCTCGGCTCCGTCGGTACAAGTCACAACTATCGTCTGTACTCCCTCGGCCCGGTAACGCACCAACGAGGCACCACCGCTAGTGGCCTCATCATCCGGGTGAGCGTGTACGGCCATCAGTGTAAGCGTCTTTTCCTGCTCGCTCATGTTCTATAACTCGCTTTCTGTATAAAGGTTTCTAATATCTACTATTAGCTTGTAGCTTGTCAATTTTTATATAGCCCTGGGTGAGCGTCAATTTTTTGCATATTAGCCAGACTATACCACACCCTAAACCGAGGAGTGATTATATATTAGAAAAATTTTCTAATATATAATTTTAGTGGTTTGGAGCAGGATTTTCACGGTTGCCAGTTTTTATTGTTTGAACCCGTGCAAAAATCTGACGCTCACCCTATAGCCCTCGTTCTGCCAATTGAGAACCGTCCTATTATACCAGTCTTGAGCCAATTTTGGATTCCAATTTTAGAAATTAAAAAGGCTACCCACTCGATTGAGGGGTAGCCGCTATTCTATTAAGAGAGATTGTTTTAGCGCCTATCGCAACTACTCTAGCAAAAAGACCTGTAACCGGGTTAAAAGTGGCTGCGCTTAGTCTCTTTGAGAAGCAATCAGCCTCGCGAGTTGGAAGCTGATTGCCGGTAGCTGAAATCTACTTACCCCCGGTTAGGGCGTTCGATGTTCGAGCGCTTCAGGAGAGAGAGTTGGGTCTGCTTGTCAAAGAGGTGCAGATGCTCCAATTCAAAAGCAATTGTAATCTGATCGTTCGGGCGCACCCGTGTCCGCGAGTCTACCCGCGAGATGAAGGAGTGTTTGCCGCTCGACAGATAGATATAAACCTCACTGCCCATCGGCTCAACCACTTCAACATTAACCTGGGCAGTATTTTCACCCTGGACGATGGTGGAGAAGCGGCTATCACTGATATGCTCAGGCCGGATACCAAACACGACTTCCTTATTCAAACTAGCCTGAAGGTCTTTGCGGAACATATCGGGGACACGCACCTTGAAAGAGCCAGCATCCAGGTACATTGCCTCGGCAGTGCCGGTCAAGACCGACTCAAAGAAGTTCATCGGGGGACTACCGATAAACCCGGCTACGAACATATTGTCCGGGTGATCGTAAAGGTTCTGCGGCGTATCTGGCTCCTGCTGCAAAAGACCATCTTTTAACACCACAATCCGGTCGGCCATCGTCATAGCCTCGGTCTGATCGTGGGTTACATAGATTACGGTCGTCTGAAGACGCTGATGCAGCTTGGAAATCTGGGTGCGCGTCTGAACCCGCAATTTGGCATCCAGGTTCGAGAGCGGTTCGTCCATCAAGAAGACTTTCGGCTCACGCACGATAGCCCGACCCAATGCAACCCGTTGGCGCTGTCCGCCGCTAAGGGCTTTGGGCTTGCGATCTAAGAGGTGGCCGATTTCAAGCATCTGGGCCGCTTCCTGTACCCGCTTCTTGATCTGCTCTTTCGGAGTGTGGCGCAGCTTCAAGCCAAAGGCCATATTATCGTAGACGGACATGTGGGGATAAAGCGCATAGGACTGGAAGACCATTGCAATATCGCGGTCTTTGGGGGCTACATCGTTGACGCGCCGCCCGGCGATCAAAAGGTTGCCACCGCTGATCTCTTCCAGACCGGCAATCATCCGCAAGGTGGTTGATTTGCCACAGCCCGACGGCCCGACCAGCACCAGAAATTCTTGATCCTTAATATCTAGGTTTAAATCCTTGACAGTTACCAGATCGCCATAGCGTTTGGTAATGTGTTCGAGGGTTACGCCAGCCATACTTATTATTCTCCTGGTCAGCAGATTAAGTGCTACCCCAAACAAACGGTGAATCTAAAACCACTGGTTGAACGGGTGCAACCGAATCAAAACTGAGCAACAGCCTGCCTGATACAGCGGCCTTGCTCTACCAGAAGTTAGCCTCGCAGGAGTTAACAGGAAGGTAGGAACAAAGATTGTATCAGTCGGGCAAAAACAGAACTCTCCGGCAACCCACCGCGCCAGCTTGCGCCGGGTAACGAGGGGGGGCTAACTACTTTGAGCCAGCCTGGGCCGCTTTTTGAACGACTAAACAACTTTATTAAGTTGTGAAGTGGGAATAGAGCGTGGAGACTTACTTAAATATAACTCTCCATTACAGCCTATTGTAAACCCTTAGCCCGCTTTTGTCAAACTCAATTTGAGGCCCTTGAAGCAAAAATAAACCTCGGAATGCCAGATTAAGGATTGACAAATTGCACCCACAGGTTACAATATGAGTACTAAAGGTTTTGAAGTAAGTAATCCAAATTGTTTGCTTCAATTCCATAGCGAATCCTGATTTGAACAACGTTTACATCTAGGGACAATCGGGAACGTTGTAATCTCGCCTCCAGTGTCAATACTTTAAATGTAGCGTCACGTGCGACGAACCAATACTTACGGTACTAAATATATAACACTGTTAAAACTTGGTGCAGTTTTAACAAAACAGTTCTCCTAATGTAAACAATCGTGCTAATTCTATTTCCACCGTTATTGCCATTTTAAAGCCCAAACCTTACTCTGTCACTTGCTACCGATCAAGGGTGTTAAATTTGTGTCGTTTTGTCGTTTTTATGAATCTACTATAAGTTGGGTACACATCGGACTCCTATAATTCCATCCAAGAGGTAACAAACATGCCTAGACTAGAAGTCCATCTATTTGGCAAATTTTTGGTTCAACGGGGTGAGCGATCATTAGATACTATCGAAGCTCGCAAAGTGCGCGAGTTATTTTGCTACCTACTCCTGCATTGGAAACGCCCCCATCCTCGCGAAGCCTTAGCCGAATTATTGTGGCGGGATAGCCTCGGAACTCAATCCCGCAAGAATTTACGTCAGACGCTCTGGCAACTTCAAGCTGTCCTTAATTCGCAAGATCAGAGCGAACCGCTACTACTGGTCGAAAATGATTGGGTTCAGCTTAACCCAAAATCCGATTTATGGCTAGACGTAGCGATTTTCGAGCAGACTTTTGCCCTGGTACAGGGTGTAAGCGGTCAAGACCTTGATCTACCCAGAATACATATGCTAGAAGAAGCGGTTCAACTCTATCGGGGCGATTTGCTGGAAGGCTGGTACGAGGAGTGGTGTATTTATGAACGGGAACGCTTGCACAACATGTATCTGGTTATGTTGGACAAGTTGATGGATTACTGCGAGACGCAAGAGGATTTTGAAACTGGCTTGATTTATGGCTTGCGTATATTGTGTCACGACCGCACCCGCGAACGAACTCACCGCCGGATGATGCGGTTGCATTATTTGGCCGGAGATCGGGCTTCTGCGCTACGCCAGTATGAACGTTGCACCACTATTTTACAAGAAGAACTTGGTATCAAACCGGCTAAACGCACACTAGAAGTCTATCAACAAATCCGGGCCGACCAGCTTTCTAGTTCTAATCTAACCCTGGTCGCCGCCGAACCGCCTATCGAAATAGTTATACCGCCACCGCTACCCGATCTGCTCAACAACCTCTTGCAATTACGCCGGGTGCTAAGAGATGTTGAGCAACAACTAGAGCAAAGTATCCGGGCGATGGAAACCGTACTACATTTACAACCGAAACAAGTCGCCCTGAAGATTTAAAGACCTTAATGCAAAAAGACGCGCCTATAGACACCCAGCAGACGCAACCAGATATTCTCCCTTGTTACACTACTGATGTAACCAACCGCTAGACGGTACGCACTACGCTAAAGATACGGGAAGCAGACTTTAGCGAATAGCCCGGCTAAGACAACAGGACTGGAGCAGTTATGAGCTTGATCGAGGAAAATACTCACTCGTTTATTGTCAAAATCTGGCTCGAAGAAACTGTCGAAGAAAATGGCCGGGCAACCTGGAAAGGATACGTTATGGACGTATCTACCAATCAACGCCACTATCTTAAAAATCTGACGGAAATTGCGGACTTTATTGCACCCTACTTAGAAAGAATGCAAGTAAAGCTCGGAATGTTCTATCGGGTAAGACAGTGGTTCAGACCCAAGTCCTAGCGGTACCCACTCCTGACCAGACGCTCTAATAAACTAACTGTGTTTAGTCCGAGCGGGATAGAGCGTTTAGTCAATCTATTTTTGATAGTTTTTAGTAACAAGTAAGGAGAAAGACAATGGCAGAGACTGCATTCGAGACTCCCGGTGTAGGTTTGAGCGGTGGTATTACTGGCGCAGTAATCCTCGATCCGTCCGATCCGGGTACCCCTGTCACCGTTATTGAAACTGACGATAATTGGTATATCAAGCTGGATTGGCAAATTGCTGGCCTTTTTGCCCCCTACGTAGACGGCACCTGGACGGTCAAGGCTTTCCTGGATGACCTGGACGGTGGACCTTTTTCCGGGCAAGTTGGTAGCACGGTGAAACTGCCTCTGAGCAGCGCCGCCCCGTTACCGGCTCCTCGCCAATATAATACCCTTATCAAGGTAGACGCGGGTAAAGTACCCGAAGGGTTGTATCAGCTTACTATCGCGATCACCTACGATCACAGTGGGAAGCGGCTATCGATGGCGGGCTTCTACGAACTGGCTGTAATGCAGTTCTACGCCAAAGACGACGCTTAGGTTTGGCACCGGCTCTCCTCTTACCAGGGGGAGCCGGTTTTAACACTGGTTTATTCTTATTTTTATAATGAGGGAAGGCTATGAGCAGCAAGCGTTCAAAAAGTGTGGAGAGGGTGGAACCGCCGACAGCCGACGATTTCAAGCTAATTCGAGGAATTGGATCACATGTCGAGCAGCGTCTGCACGGCGCAGGTATCCTGACTTACGCCCGGCTTGCCGCCCTTTCACCCGCCGATATTATGGCCCTGACAATTGATCTAGGTGGTATTACTTCCGAGCAAATCAGCCGACAGGATTGGATCGGGCAAGCGAATGAATTGGTCGGAAACCCAGGCTCGTTCACACCAAAGCCAGAGTTCCAACCCGTAGACGAAGCTGATTATGCTACCTTCAGGGTAAAATTATTGCTCGACGCAGATAACAACGTCCAGGAAACCAGCGTTTTGCACCTGGAAAGCAACCAGGAAGCCCATTGGAAGGACTGGCAAGACCCGATCCTGATGGCAGAGTTCTTTGCCAAAAGCGCAGGCTTACGGTTGCCGATCAAACCACCGGCGCTCGCTATGCCTGTCGAAGCGCCTACGCTGGCAGCGCCCAAAGTTAGCACCCAGGCTAAACCTACTCAGGGTGGTAGGGTACGTTTGCAAGGGTTAGAACTGGTAACGGGCGAGGAAGAACATTCGCGCAACTTGCTACCCTTCGGTCAACCTTTCAAACTAAAATTTGGCCTGGACTTAACGGGTCTGACTGATCGGCGGGATACCAAACAGGACTACACCGTTCGGGTTTACGCCCGAAGTCTGGAAGGACAGCCACGTCAGTTGCTGGGAGAAATACACGGCAATGTTATCCCGCAAGAGCAAGAACACGTCAACCTCGAATTAGAAGGTGTAGAATTAGTCCGGGGCGTGTATCGGATTGAAGCTACCGTCGCTATGACAGCCGCCCAACCCGAAGCCAGGGCCATGCTAGAAGGTGGGCGCATTCAGATATATTAAGCGCCTATGCGAAAAATCTATTAGTAGAGCAATTTCTGAGGGTGTATAATTACTGGTGTAAATGGAAGAGGAAGTCAGTATGCTAACAGTCAAAGAGAGACCATAAACGATGGTCAGAAAGAGACGGCATACAATCATGACAAACGAGACTAAGCGTCTTCAAAACCACAACCACCA